>NZ_QOSC01000009.1:0-626769 GCF_008368845.1 Bacillus sp. BB51/4 | reverse complement strand
CCTTGAGGCCCAGTAGCACCGGTAGCGCCCGTGTTACCTTGAGGTCCAGTGGCACCAGTAGAGCCCGTGTTACCTTGAGGTCCAGTAGCACCGGTAGCGCCCGTGTTACCTTGAGGCCCAGTGGCACCAGTAGCGCCTGTGTTACCTCGAGGTCCAGTAGGCCCAGTAGGACCTGTGCCGAACGAAGCTGAATTAACTAGAGTAGTTTGTAACTCTGCAATTAATTTAAGGAGTTCTTGGAGTGTACAATGATCGATTCGGAATAACTTTGTGATGTAAAGTAAATAATTAATTAAAATTTGGAGTTCAACAAATACAGCACTTGCTACGAAAGTTGGATTTTTTAATATAGTTATTAAGTTTTTAATAATAGCTAATCCTTGCGCTTTCAGGGAGGAAGTAGCTTCTAGTGAACAAATAAATTTACTTAGTAGGTTCAATGTATCAATTAGATCTTCAATATTTTGGGGAGATGGATTTGCAAAAAGTTTTGGGATTATTTTTGTTAAATCGATAATGATTGCGCGAAATGTTCTAAGTTGTGCTTTAGTAATTGGGATCGATGGGGTATTTGGGATTCGTCCAGCGCTACTTGGAAAGCATGGTTTGGAGAATTTGTTTTGACTGTCGTCATAACGAGACATTAAATCTCTCCTTTCTCATGAGAATGTGAATGAAACTCATCATAGTAGATGCAAAAATTAGTTAAATGGTCATAGTAAAATCGTTTGTTTAAAGAAAAAATAGAAAAAACGCCTCATGATAAGGCGTTTTTTCTATTTTCTGCGTATTGATAATATCGTTTTAGTGAAACTTTTGATTTGAATCCAGCTAGTTTTATAATTTCTGACTCCGGAGTTTCTTTTTTTATTAAGTTTAAAATATAGGTGTTACGAAAGTGTTGTCCTGAGATTCCTTTGCGTAAATTAGCTCTAGATACTTCAAGGCGAATCATTTTTTGGATAGCGATTTCTGTTAATCCCTTCGGTGCATCATTTTCGTATACCCATCTGTATGTTCCGCGATTAAAATCAAATGCGATAAATAATGGGTCATGACTATGGTATTTTGGACGAACGGGTTCAGGGATGCTTTTGTAATAAGTATATAGTTGTTTTTTGTCTTCGTTAGTTAATGTAATTGTTCTTTCTACCCCTGCGGTTGCTGGGATAGAAAATGTGTTAGTTTCAAAGTGAACGTGATGCATAGTTAACGCTGTAAGTTCCTGTAAGGATAATCCATAGTCGATTAATAAGTTTAAAATAGCAACATTACGATCCATTAATAAAGGGCGCACAGGACGTTGTTTTTCTGAAAGTCCTTCTAATGAAGTGATTATATGTTTCAATCTTTTTTCTTCATCAGATGAAATGAAATCTTCGTTACGAAGTGTGCGGTCTGGTTGAATAGAAATTTCCATGTTCTTTAATGGGTTAGGGATGTTTAGAAAATGATGCATTCTATTTAATACAATAAATACACGGTGCATCGTTTTCTCTGAGTAATGTCGATTCTTTTTTAGGTCGGAAAAGTAATCTTCGTAGTCTTTTGTACAAAGTGTAGCCCATATATTACTGGAAGGGAGCTTTTTGTTTTTTTCTAACCAATGTCCGAAATCTTCAATGTCATAAACATAACGTTTAATGGTTGAAGGTTTTCGGCCTTTATTCAATAAAAAAATAGAAAAGGCTTGTATTGTATCATGGAATTCCGTTGTCTCCATAGTCCCACCACCTTCATTATTTCTTATATTATAGCAAACTTTTCTGAAAATAATCATTTGCAAGGGAGACCGGAATAATAATATTTGGTGAGTGGATAAAGTGAAACTTTAATCAGTGGGGATTTTGTTCATCCCTCTGATTATTAGTTGAACCAATCGGGCATTTACGGACAGTTATCTCCCGGCTAACTTCCTAGCATTTGCTGAATTTTGAGGTGGGAGTCTTACTGCCTGTTCATGCGGGATAAAATGAGGTGATTGTATGGAACAATCGATGCGAAAGAAAAATAATAATCAAATTAACATTGTGTTAAATCATCGAAAGAAAATTTCTTTACCGGCCGCAGAAAATAAAACAGTGATTTCAAGTGAAACTACTACGAAACATGAGATGTTGCAAAGAATTGAAGAAGAGATGGGAAAGCTTGTTGGGATGGATGATATAAAAAAGATAATAAAAGAAATATATGCTTGGATTTATGTGAATAAAAAAAGACAAGAAATAGGGTTGAAATCTGAGAAGCAAGTACTCCATATGTTGTTTAAAGGGAATCCAGGTACAGGGAAGACAACTGTTGCTAGAATGATAGGGAAATTGTTGTTTGAGATGAATATTCTATCAAAAGGGCACTTAGTTGAAGCTGAACGAGCTGATCTTGTAGGAGAGTACATCGGTCATACAGCTCAGAAAACAAGAGATTTAATAAAAAAAGCAATGGGAGGTATTTTGTTTATTGATGAGGCGTATTCATTAGCCCGAGGGGGAGAAAAAGATTTTGGGAAAGAAGCAATTGATACGCTCGTAAAACATATGGAAGATAAACAACACGGTTTTGTATTGATTTTAGCCGGTTATTCAAGAGAGATGAATCACTTTCTTTCATTAAATCCAGGACTGCAATCACGTTTTCCGTTTATAATAGAATTTTCTGATTACTCAGTGAATCAACTGTTGGAAATTGGGAAGAGGATGTATGAAGAACGTGAATACCAGTTATCGAAAGAGGCTGAATGGAAATTTAGAGATCATTTACATGCTGTAAAGTACTCATCGCAAATTACATCGTTTAGTAATGGAAGATATGTACGGAATATTGTTGAAAAATCGATTCGTACACAGGCTATGCGGTTGTTGCAAGAGGATACTTATGATAAATATGATTTAATTGGGATATCAAGTTGTGATTTGATGCTTGAAGAGGAGACGCACAGTACGTAAACTGTGCGTCTGTTTTTTGTATAAGTGCTGCTACTCTTTTTTTGCTTTTTCTTGATAAGATTTATGGAAGCGTTCCATTTTAGCGCTTTTTTCGTGTGCAGAATTAGAATCGTGTCCAATTTGACCTACTGAGCTTTTTTGAGCACCTTTATTAACGTGGTTTGTCATTTGTGTTCACCTCGCTTTGAGGATTAGTATAAACATTATGTAAAGAAAAACTCGTTAGAAAAGAAAAACCTCTTTACGATCTGTAAAGAGGTTGGATTGCTATTTATGCACTGAACGCTCTTTTGTATCGATACGTCTATGCGGTAAATGCCATTTGTAATGAATAGAAACCATGCGGAAGCAAACAATTAAAATGAATAAGGTATATAGAGCCCAATCGCTAACAATAATTTGAGCACCGATTAAGAAACCTGCTAGAATCGTCCAAAAGGCATATACTTCAGCTCGAAGGACGAGAGGTTTTCTGCGGGCTAAAAGATCGCGGATGATACCACCGCCAATACCAGTTAAAACAGCTGCTACGATTGTAGCGCTAATTGGTAAATTTAATTTTTGAGCGTATAATGCTCCTTGTACGGCGAATGCTGATAAGCCGATAGCATCAGTGATATTTTCCCACTTTTTCCAGTGTCTAATTAATTTATTAGGAAAAAGAAAAATAATCGTCATTGATAGTAGTGCGATTTGGAATAACATGTCTTGTTGCCAAAACGCGACAATCGGATAACCGATTAATAAATTACGAAGGGCACCTCCCCCAAATGCGGTTGCCATTCCTAAAATATACACTCCGAAAATATCATAATCCTCTTCCATTGCAACAATGGCTCCGCTTAGTGCGAAAGCGATTGTGCCTATGATGCTAAAAATCTCCCATGCCATGAATTTTCTCCCCCGCTAACTAGATGAAATGTGCTTCCTCTGCTATTATATTAGAAGGTTTAAATTTCGAAAAGGATGAGTGAACATATTTGATGGAAGAAAAAGAAAAAGTCATATTAGTAGGCTGTCAATTGCCACAAGATGATGATGAAAAGTTTATGCATTCCATGAAAGAGCTTGCATCGCTAGCGAAGACTGCACGAGCAGAATTATTAGTGTCTACAACGCAAAAACGACCGAAGTTTCATCCGGCGACTTATATAGGTAAAGGTAAATTAGAAGAGCTTACAATGTTAACGGAAGAATTAGAACCGGATGTTATCGTATTTAATAACGAATTAACGCCGAGTCAAATTCGGAATTTATCCTCAGTATTAGATGCGAGGGTAATTGATCGAACGCAACTAATATTAGATATTTTTGCGCAACGTGCGAAGTCGAGGGAAGGTAAGCTTCAAGTAGAATTAGCTCAGTTGCAATATACAATGCCGCGTCTTATGGGGCAAGGATTGTCTTTATCACGTCTTGGTGGCGGTATTGGAACGAGAGGGCCGGGTGAGACGAAACTTGAGACGGATCGTCGTCATATTCGATCACGCGTTGATGAAATAAAGAAACAACTTGCGGGTGTTGTGGAGCATCGAAAAAGATATCGTGAGAGAAGAAAAGATAATAAAGTATTTCAAGTTTCATTAATAGGGTATACGAATGCTGGAAAATCTACACTGTTTAATAGATTGACGGAAGCAGATACGTTTGAAGGAAACTTGTTGTTTGCAACGCTAGACCCGACGACAAGGAAGATGCCCTTACCTTCAGGTTATACAGTATTACTAACTGATACGGTGGGTTTTATACAAGATTTACCTACGTCATTAATTGCTGCTTTTCGTTCGACATTAGAAGAAGCTGGTGAAGCGGATGTTATTTTACATGTAGTTGATTCAGCGGATCCTAATTATGTAGGGCATGAGAAAACAGTAAAACGATTATTGTCAGAACTTGAAATTAGTCATATTCCTATTATTACGTTATATAATAAAAAAGATGAATTACATCAAAACTTTATTCCGTTTCCGAAAAGTGACTTCTTAATGACTAGTGCCTTTGAACAAAGTGATTTATTACATATAAAAGAAGCGATAGAAACGAAAATGAAGGAAGAAATGAATCGTTATCAAGTGGAAATTCCACCGAGTGAAGGTAAGCTGTTAACGCTATTAAAGACGGAAACGCTATTAACAAAGATGGAGTTTCTGGAAGAAAAATTTGTATATGATTGCGTAGGGTATATTTTTGCTCATTCATCGCTTAATGTGCAATTAAAGAGATTTTTAGTGGAAGAAGGAGAAAATAAAAATGTTTGATCGTTTGAAAAATGGAGAAAAAATTGCTCCAATCGTAAAAGAAGTAGAGAGCCAGATTACAGAAGTACATAAACGCGCGGATGAAGTAATTGAAAGCAATCAGTTTCGTGTGTTAGAAAGTTTTCGTAAACATAAAATTAGTGATTCGCATTTTATCCCGACGACAGGTTACGGTTATGATGATATTGGCCGTGATACGTTAGAAAAAGTGTATGCGGATGTATTTGGAGCGGAAGCTGGTCTTGTTCGTCCGCAAATTATTTCAGGTACTCATGCTATTTCTACAGCGTTATTCGGTATTTTACGTCCGGGAGATGAGTTATTGTATATCACTGGCAAACCGTATGATACGTTAGAAGAAATCGTTGGTGTACGCGGAAAAGGTGTAGGTTCATTTAAAGAATATAATATTGGTTATAATGCAGTTCCACTTACTGAAGAGGGGCTTGTTGATTTTGGAGCTGTTGCGGCTGCAATTCATAGTAATACGAAGATGATTGGGATTCAGCGCTCAAAAGGTTATGCTACTCGTCCATCGTTTACTATTTCTCAAATTAAAGAGATGATAGCATTCGTTAAAGAAATTAAACCTGATGTTGTTGTGTTTGTAGATAACTGTTATGGTGAGTTTATTGAAGAGCAAGAGCCATGTCATGTTGGTGCAGATTTAATGGCAGGTTCGCTTATTAAAAACCCTGGTGGTGGAATTGTTAAAACTGGTGGTTACATTGTTGGTAAAGAACAGTATGTTGAAGCGTGTGCATATCGTTTAACATCTCCGGGAATCGGTGCGGAAGCAGGGGCATCTTTATACAGTCTGCAAGAAATGTATCAAGGTTTCTTCTTAGCGCCGCATGTAGCGGGACAAGCGCTAAAAGGTGCGATTTTTACAGCTGCATTTTTAGAGAAGTTAGGAATGAATACATCACCAGCATGGAATGCACCAAGAACAGATTTAATTCAGTCTGTTCAATTTGATGATAAAGATCGTATGATTGCATTCTGCCAAGCGATTCAATATGCATCTCCAATTAATTCTCACTTCACTCCATATGCGAACTATATGCCGGGTTATGAAGATGATGTAATTATGGCTGCGGGAACGTTTATTCAAGGTGCAAGTATTGAATTGTCAGCTGATGGTCCAATTCGTCCGCCTTATGTTGCTTACGTGCAAGGTGGGTTAACTTATTCACATGTGAAGATTGCGATTTGTTCTGCAATTGATGCGTTAATTGAAAAAGAATTATTAACAATTTCTTAAGGGGAAGCTGTCGATTTCGACAGCTTTTTTCTAATGAAAGTAATGATTAATTTCATTAGAAAAAAGAATGAAAAAATTTATAAAAAAATCATGTAAGAAAAGCTAACATCTATTGACACTAAACATAACATGGTATAAAATGAGAAGCAGTTAAGGCGAAGGAGGAACTGAAACAATGAAAGAAGATAGACGTTCTGCCCCGCTGTTTCCTATTGGTATTGTTATGGATTTAACACAATTATCTGCACGTCAAATTCGCTACTATGAAGAGCATAATCTTGTTTCTCCAACCCGTACAAAGGGGAATCGTAGATTATTTTCATTTAACGATGTAGATAAGTTGTTAGAGATTAAAGATTTATTAGATCAAGGCTTGAATATGGCTGGTATTAAACAAGTGTTACTAATGAAAGTAAATCAAACAGAAACAGTGAAAGTAAAAGAGGAAACGAAAGAAATTTCAAAAACCGAGCTTCGCAAAATACTTCGAGATGAACTACAACATACAGGTAGATTCAATCGGACTTCATTGCGACAAGGTGACATTTCAAGGTTTTTTCACTAAAGATAACTGATTCTGAAGGTGTTTAGAGGGACTAAGGAGGAATTTATAATGGCTAGGTACACAAGAGAAGATATTTTCCGTTTGGCGAAAGAAGAGAATGTAAAGTATATCCGCTTACAATTTACGGACCTTTTAGGAGTAATTAAAAACGTAGAAATTCCAGTGAGCCAATTAACAAAAGCTCTTGATAACAAAATGATGTTTGATGGATCTTCTATTGAAGGTTTCGTACGTATTGAAGAATCTGATATGTACTTATTCCCGGATTTAGATACTTGGGTAATTTTCCCTTGGACAGCTGAAAAAGGCAAAGTAGCTCGATTAATCTGTGATATTTACAATGCAGATGGCACTCCATTTGATGGCGATCCACGTAACAACTTAAAGCGTGTATTAAAAGAAATGGAAGCATTAGGATTCTCAGATTTCAATCTTGGACCAGAGCCAGAATTCTTCCTATTTAAAGTAGATGAAAAAGGAAATCCAACATTAGAATTAAACGATAACGGTGGATACTTCGACCTTGCGCCGATGGATCTAGGGGAAAACTGTCGTCGTGATATCGTTCTTGAACTTGAAGAAATGGGCTTTGAAATCGAAGCGTCTCACCATGAGGTTGCTCCAGGGCAACATGAAATTGACTTTAAATATGCAAATGCAATTCGTTCATGTGATGACATTCAAACATTCAAACTTGTTGTAAAAACAATTGCTCGTAAACACGGTTTACATGCAACATTTATGCCAAAACCATTATATGGTGTGAACGGTTCAGGTATGCACTGTAACTTATCACTATTCAAAAATGGTGAGAACGTATTTTTCGATCAAAACGGTGACTTACAATTAAGTGATGATGCTCGTCACTTCATCGCAGGTATTTTAAAACACGCACCAGCATTTACAGCGGTAGCAAACCCAACTGTAAACTCTTACAAGCGTTTAGTACCTGGATACGAAGCTCCTTGTTACGTAGCATGGTCTGCACAAAATCGTAGCCCGTTAGTACGTATCCCTGCATCTCGTGGAATTAGTACACGCGTAGAAGTACGTAGTGTTGACCCAGCTGCAAACCCATATTTAGTAATGGCTACATTATTAGCAGCAGGTCTTGATGGAATTAAAAACAAATTAACTCCACCAGCTGCAGTAGACCGTAACATCTATGTAATGACAAAAGAAGAGCGCGAAGAAGCAGGCATCGTTGACTTACCAGCAACATTAGCGCAAGCATTAATTACATTGCAATCGAATGAAGTAGTATGTGGTGCACTAGGTGACCATTTACTTGAGCACTTCATCGAAGCGAAAGAGATTGAGTGGGACATCTTTAGAACGCAAGTTCACCAATGGGAACGTGATCAATATATGTCTCTATACTAAGAGGCTTAAACCCTTGACACATAATGTGTTGAGGGTTTTTTATTTACAAAACATTTTTATAGGAGGGGATATAAAGGGGCAAACAAATTCAAAAATGTATTTGCTAATACCAATGTGAAATGAATTTCAATTGAAAAAGTGAGTTATAATATACGACCGATTTAAAAGTTTTAAAAAGCCTTGCTACAATCCGTTTTAATACAAAGAAAAACACCCTGATACTGCAGTAATAGGGTGTTTTCGTCATTTATCTACAGTGAATTATGAAGAATATTGTCGTAATTTTTGAGCTGGAATTAAGAAGTGATTAAACAAAAATAAATTATATTGACTCGTTCTATATAAAGAACTAAAATGACAGTAATTAGGAAGTTTTGTATATTCGAAAAATAAAAATAATAATCTTATTTTTGTTTTTTTTATGGAATGCTCAACTGAAATCTCATTGGTATTAAATGAGGGGGAGAAGTAATGAATAAGGAAATAAATTTGAAAAATCTATTCACTTTAATGCGGAAAAGGGTGTGGATACTACTATTGTTTACGACTCTCACAACGGTAGGAGGAGTCCTGTATAGTATGTATATGAAAACGCCTTTGTATGCTTCTTCGGCAAGGGTAATTGTTCAAGCTAATGCCGAAACGATGAATACATTGAAAGCAATGGTAAATGAGCCTGTAATATTAGAAAAAGTAGCTGCTGAATTGAATATAAACAGATCAGCAGGTGCATTAAGTGGACAAATAAGTACAGAAAGTGTACAAGGCTCTCAAATTATGAGGATAAATGTAGTGGATATGGATCCTGTGCTTGCACATAAAATTGCAAATACTACAGCGGCTGTTTATAAGCAAGAAGTAGCAAATATACTGAATTTTAATAATGTAAGTATATTACCAGAGGATCCAGTTCAAAAAAATTCTATGCCTATAAATATAAATCACTTTAAGACGATACTAATCGCATTCACGCTAGGTATGGTGCTCAGTATCGGTTTTATTTTTTTATTGGATTCATTGGATGAGAGAATCCAATCAGAACGACGAATTGAACAATTGTTAGATATCCCTGTTTTGGGTGGAATTTCTAAAATGAATAAGAAGAATATGAAAGATAAATTTAGTGGGAAAAATACAGTGTTATTGGGGGAGGGAACGGAGTGGCATACAAAAATAGACGGAAAACAAATAAAGTTAAAGGAGAGAGTATAGTTGCGTATACCGCCCCAAGATCGAAAATTTCGGAGCAGTATCGTTCGCTTCGAACAAACATTCAATTATCTTCGTCTATGCATAAAATCAGGACGATAGTGATTACTTCTCCGAGGTACGGTGAAGGGAAATCAACGATTACAGTAAATTTAGCAGTCTCAATAGCACAAAAAGGTGAAAAAGTATTGGTAATAGATGCGAATTTACGAACACCAACGATTCATGAAATGTTAGAAGTAGAAAATACAATTGGATTAACTGACATATTGAACGGAAAAACAAATTTGGTAGGTGCTGTAAAAAAAACAAGGATGGAGAGTCTGGATGTATTAACTAGCGGTCCAGTACCATTCAATCCGTCAGAAGTACTTAGTTCAGAGGAAATGGATATGTTGATTCAAAAGGCGATGGAACGGTATGACATCATATTATTTGACTCTTCCCCTGTATTAGAAGTAACAGATACGAGCGTATTAGCTGATAAGTGTGAAGGAGTACTTTTGGTGATCCGATATAATCGCACTGTGAACGAAGACGCACTTGAAACGAAAAGGGCACTAAGTTTTACGAAAAGTAGAATGTTGGGTGCGATTTTGAATGGGAAAGTATAAAAGCTATTTTTAAATTAAACTTTCACAAGTGGAATTGTTCGTTATAAAGAAGAAAATAAAATCGTGATGTGGTGATGTCTCCTGACCGCTATCAATGGAGGCACTCGATTATGCTGTGGGTTGTGAAAACAACCTTAGATGCCAGTCGTCAAAAGTGTAATGTGAGGGAGGGTTAGATGCCCATGTTTTATTAAAGTTTCTAACTATGTGTTTTTAATAAAGAGAATATAGTTAGAAACTTTAAGTTTGAAAGAGTTAAGTAAGGAATTGATTAAAGGAGGAAGTTATATGACGTATCGCCGGAGGATATCGTTATTGCTTTTAATGGATTCACTGATAGTATTAACTGCTATTTTTTTTAGTTATTTTTTTGTAAATGCTAGCTTCAGTGTTATCACTTTATCATCAGTTATTAGCTCTATCACTTTATTAGTTAGTCATCATTTGTTTGCTTTTATTTATAAGTTGTATAAAAAGGCATTGGAATATGCAAGTATAGGAGAATTGCTAATTATATGCAAGGTTGTTACATTTTCTATACTTACTACAGCGGTTGTGCAGCAACTAGTCATGGGGAAAATGTATTTTCGATTGTTAGTTGTTACTTGGATGATTCATATTTTATTAATAGGTGGTTCTCGCTTTATTTGGAGAATGTACAGAGATATTTATTATGTAAAAAAAGGAGATAAGAAAAGAACGTTAATTGTTGGTGCGGGATCCGCTGGGACAATGGTTGCAAGACAGTTGTTGAAGAATAGTGCTACGGAATTAATGCCAGTCGCGTTTATTGATGATAATGTCAAAAAACATAATCTTGATATTTGGGGGATTCCGGTAATTGGTGGTACGAACCAAATTGATTACGTTATCAAAAAACTGAATATTGAAATGATAATTTTAGCAATTCCTTCGCTAAACAAGAAAGATAGAAATAATATTTTAAAAGATTGTTTAAAAACAAATGTAAAAACGCAAATTCTTCCAATGTTAGAAGACTTAGTAACAGGTAAAGTTTCAGTGAATGAATTCAGAGATGTTCAAGTAGAAGATTTATTAGGGCGTGATCCTGTAGAGTTAGATGTGGATATCATTTCAGATTATATAACGGATAAAGTCATTTTAGTTACTGGTGCAGGTGGATCAATAGGTTCAGAAATTTGTAGACAAGTTGCGAAATTTAAGCCGAAAAAATTGATTTTATTAGGGCACGGAGAAAACAGTATATATTCAATAGAAATGGAATTAAATGAAAAACATAATGATAAAAAAGGCGTGTTTATTCCAGAAATCGCAGATATTCAAGATGAAAAGAAGATGCATTTAATCATGAATAAACATCTTCCTCATGTTGTATATCATGCTGCTGCACATAAACATGTACCATTAATGGAAAACAATCCTGAAGAGGCAGTTAAAAATAATTTGATTGGGACTATGAATATAGCAGAGGCGGCAAAAACACATGGAGTAGGAACGTTTGTTATGATTTCGTCGGATAAAGCAGTGAACCCAACGAGTGTTATGGGGGCGACAAAGAAATTAGCTGAGATGGTAATACAACATAAAGATAAAATAAGTCATACAAAGTTTGTTACTGTACGATTTGGAAATGTCTTAGGAAGTAGAGGGAGTGTTATCCCGTTATTTAAGAAGCAGATTCAAAAAGGGGGGCCAGTTACAGTTACTCACCCAGATATGGTTCGTTATTTTATGACTATTCCGGAGGCATCTAGACTGGTAGTACAAGCCGGTGCGTTAGCAAAAGGTGGAGAAATTTTTGTACTGGATATGGGAGAACCAGTAAAAATAGTGGATCTTGCTAAAAACCTCATTCGATTATCAGGAAACTCTGTGGATGAAATAGGAATAGAATTTACGGGTATACGCCCTGGAGAGAAATTGTTTGAAGAATTACTAAAAGAAGATGAAATGAATGAAAAGCAAGTCCACCCGAGAATTTATGTAGGGCAAGAAATGAATGTTCGTATAGATGAGATAGAAAAATTGATTTCTGAATATTCGGTATTAAGTGAATTAGAATTAAGAAAGCGATTGTTAAATTTAGTGAATCAGCGTAAAACTTTAAAGCTATTAATACCAGTATCAGGTTAAAGGCAAAAATTTATAATAAGACGGGTGCGTGGGATGGTGTCTAAAAAAGTTCTGTTTTGTGCAACTGTGGATTATCATTTTAAAGCATTTCATTTACCGTATTTGAAATGGTTTGCAGACCAAGGTTGGGAAGTACATGTTGCAGCGAATGGGAATATGCACCTTCCGTACGTAACTCAAAAATATAATATTCCTATTCAAAGATCTCCTCTTAGCATACAAAACCTTCATGCATATAAAAAACTAAAATCAATTATTCACCAAAATAAATATAAAATCATTCATTGTCATACGCCTATGGGAGGTGTAATTGCTCGAATAGCTGCCCGGAAAGCACGGCGGGAAGGGACAAAGGTAATATATACGGCGCATGGATTTCACTTTTGTAAAGGATCGCCGTTTATAAATTGGCTTTTATACTATCCAATCGAAAGAAGTTTAGCTACTACTACAGATTGTCTCATAACAATTAATCAAGAAGATTACAATTTAGCGGTTAAACATCGTTTTCAAGCTAAAGATATTAAACTCGTTCATGGTGTAGGGGTAGATATAGAACGATATGTTCCTGTTACTGAAAGTGAAAAGGAGAAAATAAGACATAAAAATGGTTATAAGTCTAAAGATTTTTTAATGTTTTATGCTGCTGAATTTAATAAGAATAAAAATCAAAGCTTTTTAATCCATGTATTAGCACAATTGAAAAATGAAATGCCACATGTAAAGCTTTTGCTTGCTGGAGAAGGTCCGTTAATGGAAGAGTGCAAAAAAATAGCGACGCAACTAGGTGTGAGTAGTATGGTGCACTTTCTTGGTTATAGAAATGATATAGCCCATTTGCTACTGATGTGTGATCTAGCTGTTGCATCCAGTTACAGGGAAGGTTTGCCAGTTAATATTATGGAAGCCATGGCTTGTGGACTTCCGGTTGTAGCTACAAGTAACCGAGGGCACAGGGAGTTAATTATTAATAATAAAAATGGTTGGACTATAGAACGCGATGACATAAAGACGATGGCTGAAAGAATCAATACTATTTCTAAAAATACTAAATTACAAGCGCAGTTTGGACAGTATGGACGTACTATTATTGCGAATGAATATTCAGTCAATGAAGTATTGAAAGAGAAAAAAGAAATTTATACAAGTTATATGGATGAAATGGAGGATTTAAATTGGGCACTCCATTAAGAGTATTACATGTAGTCGTAAATATGAATAGAGGCGGAGCCGAAACTTTAATTATGAATTTGTATCGTAATATAGACCGCTCAAAAGTACAATTTGATTTTTTAACTTGTAAAGAGGGAGTATTTGATGAAGAGATAGTAAAGTTGGGCGGGGAAGTTCATAGAATTCCATACGTTACAGATGTTGGTCATAGAGGTTATATAAAGGCTCTCAATACCTTCTTTAACTCTCATCCACAATATAAAATCATTCATTCACATATGGATAAAATGAGCGGATTTGTCCTTCGTTCAGCAAAAAAAGCAAGGGTGCCAGTTAGGATTGCGCATAGTCATAGTACAAGCAGTGAGGGTGGGGCTATAGCAAAAATATATAAATGGTATGCAGGAGCATTTATTACGTCGTGTGCTACACATTTTTTAGCGTGTTCAGTAGCTGCAGCGCAATGGTTGTTTGCTAATAGAGAAAGTGCAACAAAAATATTAAAAAATGGAATTGAATGTGATGAATTTACATTTAATCCAGACATTAGAGCGCAGGTAAGAAAAGAACTCAACCTTCATGGGGATGTTTTTGTGATTGGACACGTGGGAAGATTTGCGCATCCAAAAAATCATACTTTTTTAATTGATATTTTTGCTCAATTAATAGAATACAGGCCGAACTCTATTCTTCTATTAGTTGGAGATGGGCCGCTTCGATTAGAAATGAAGAAAAAAGTAGAGAAACTGAATCTAACAGATAAAGTTAAATTTTTAGGAATACGTAGTGATATTAATCGTTTATTACAAGCATTTGATACATTTATATTTCCATCTATTTATGAAGGTTTACCAGTTACTCTTATTGAAGCACAAGGGGCGGGTTTGCCATGTATTATATCGGACACTATTACACAAGATGTGGATTTGGGGTTGAATTTAGTTGAACAGTGTTCATTGTTAGAAATAAGAAATTGGGTAGGTCCATTACAAAATATAGCGAACAAGCAGGTATCGCGAAGTGTGGAACAAAATGTATTAGCTGAAAAAGGATACGATATAAAAAATATTACAAGGTTTATCCAAAAATTTTATGTAGCAGTATCGAGGTGAGCATATTGAAAAGGCTAACGATTTTTACCCCTACATATAATCGAGCATATTGTCTTCAGGGGTGTTATGAAAGTTTGAAGCAGCAAACGTGTAAAGATTTTATATGGTTAATTATAGATGATGGGTCTGATGATTATACAAAGGAGTTAGTGCAATCTTGGATTTCTGAAGATTGCATAAGCATACGGTATTACTGGCAAGTAAATCAAGGGATGCATGGTGCTCATAATGCAGCTTACGAGATGATTGATACAGAACTTAATGTATGTATTGATTCAGATGACTCAATGCCTAGTGACGCCGTAGAGAAAATTATTTCATTTTGGGATGAAAATGGAAGTGACCAAGTAAGTGGAATTATTGCTCTTGATTTATATAAAGATGGGACAGTAATTGGTTCAAAGCTACCATTAAATCTTAACCGTTCTACACTTTTTAATCTTTACAATAAACATGGTGTAACTGGAGATAAGAAATTAGTATATCGAACAGAACTCACTAGGAAGTATCCTTATCCGGTTTTTAAAAATGAAAAGTATGTAGGTTTGGCATATAAATACTATATGTTGGATCAGAAATATGAGATGTTACTCATGAACGAAGCACTTTGTTATGTTGAATATATGCCTGATGGTTCGTCGATGAATATGCTAAGTCAGTATTGTAAAAATCCAAAAGGTTTTGCTTTTTATCGTAAGGAACTGATGAAGCTACCATTTGCAAATAGATTGTTTAAATATAGACAAGCTGTACATTATGTATCAAGTAGCATTATTGCGGAGAATAAAAAATTTATAAAAGAGTCACCATGCAAAGTGCTTACCCTTTGTGCAGTGCCATTTGGGATTATTCTATATAGTTACATTACATTGAAAACAAGAATGAAAGTAAATATATAGAAATTTAATTAGGATTGATAAGAGGGAAGAATAATGACTATACTTTGGATGAATTTCTTTATAGTGTTCGTACTAGCGTTTTTTGCACGGTATTTTGCGATGCCAGTAACTTCAGAAAATGTGATGTTAAAACCGAATCGACTCTTGATTTTAATGGCGACGACCTCTCTTGTACTAGTATCTGGTTTTAGAAATAATATTGGTGATACGTATTTTTATATGCATGCTTTTACAGTTACTGATTTTAATTGGGATTATATTCAAAGTAGTAAGGACGTTGGATTTAGTATTTTACAAATGATTTTAAAAGTATATACGAATGATCCGCAAGTTTTGATTTTGATAACAGCTCTATTAACAAATATATTAATAGTAGCAGTTCTATATAAATATTCAAGAATGATTGAATTAAGTTTATATGTGTATATCGCATCCGGCATGTATTTAGTGTCAATGAATGGAGTAAGACAGTATTTAACTGCAGCGATTATTTTTACTGCTACAAAATATATTTTAGATGGGAATTGGAAGAGATATTTTTTGATTGTCCTATTTGCTTCTACTTTTCATCAAAGCGCCCTTGTATTAATTCCTATTTATTTTGTAGTCCGAAGAAAAGCATGGTCGACAATATCATTTATACTACTCTTTGTTGCGGTACTTATAGTAATAGGGTTTAATCAGTTTGCAGAAATTTTCTTTGCAACTATAGGGGATACACAATATGGTCACTATAAGGATTTTCAAGAAGGAGGAGCTAATATTCTTCGGGTTGCTGTGGATGCAATACCGCTCATTCTAGCTTATATTGGGAGACATAAATTAAGAGAGATTTTTCCGGAAAGTGATTATATCGTAAATATGGCATTGTTAGGTCTAGTTTTTATGATTATTTCAACTCAAAATTGGATTTTTGCAAGATTTTCCATATATTTTGGGCTATATCACTTGATATTGATATCGTGGGTTATAAAGTTATTTATAGAAAAGGATCAAAAGTTAATTTACTATGCAGTAATATTATGTTATTTTGTTTACTTTGTATTTGAACATATTATTACTTTAGGAATAGTTTATAAGAGTAGTTTTTGGGGATAAAATATATATTTGAAAATCGTTCTTAGATGGGAGTAATTTTCAATGTTTAAACAAGAACGACCAAAAAGAGTGTTACATATCGTTAGTGCGATGGACCGAGGTGGCGCTGAGACCTTATTAATGAATGTATATAGGAATATAGATAGAGAAATGGTGCAATTTGATTTTGTTTCCCATAAAAGTGAAGAAAGTGATTATGATAAGGAAATCATTGCGTTAGGTGGGAAAATACACCGAATATCTAGCTTAGGACAGCTAGGCCCTCTTTCATACATTAAAGAGCTTGTTAAGGTAATGTCTGATAATCAATATGTGGCGGCTCATGCACATACTGATTATCAGGGGGGGATTGTGGCTATTGCTGCTAAAATAGCTGGTATAAAAATAAGGATTTGTCATTCACATAGTAATAATTGGCCGATGGGATCGGGGGTAAAAGGGAAAGTTTTATTGAGTTTTTTACGAACAGTTATTACTTATGCAGGAACAAATTATTGTGCGTGCAGTGTAGAATCTGCACGTTTTTTATTTCAAAAAAACATTGATAATTCAAAGGTAAAGATAATGAAAAACGCAATAGATATTAATCAATTTATTAATGTAAATATGCAGGATGATAATAAAATAAGGAATGAATTCAATATACCAGTTGAACAGAAAGTGATTGGTCATATTGGGCGTTTTTCTGAATCTAAAAATCATATATTTATATTGAAAGTTTTCAATGAGGTATTAAAATATGATCCTAATTTTATGCTTGTTTTAGTAGGAGATGGTCCGTTACAGAAGTCTATTGAGCTAGAATCCAAAAGACTAGGTATCTATGAAAAAGTTAGATTTTTAGGAGTAAGAAAAGATATTCCAAGAATTATAAGGATGTTTGATGTTTTTCTTTTTCCGTCACTTTTTGAGGGATTTGGAATTGTTGCATTAGAAGCACAGTGTGCAGGTATTCCGTGTGTAGTGGCAAATACAATAACTAAAAATGTTGATATGGGATTAGGGATAGTATCATTTGTTAGCTTGGATGAAAATCTTAAAATATGGTCTGCAGAAATTCAAAAGGTTTTGGAAAAAGAAAAATTAAATACAGAAATAATAACTGATACAATCTCGAAGCTAGGTTTTGATATAAAGAGTAATATTCAAGAGTGGCTATTATTATATGGATTAGAGTATAGGGAATCATAGTTAAATGTAATTATTTTCATAAGAAGAAAACTAGTAAAATAAATCGGCTGAGGGAGTAAGAAATGAAAAAGAAAAAAATTCTCATTACATCATTTGATATGGCAATTGGTGGGGTAGAAAGAAGTTTAATTGGTTTGTTGAATACAATCGATTATAGCAAATATGATGTAGATTTAATGTTATTTAAACATGAGGGAGAGTTTCTTTTTTTATTACCTAAACTGCCTAATTTGTTAAGGGAAGTAAAACAATATACTACTTTTAGAAAATCAATTAAGCAAATATTGCAAGAAGGGCAAATTAAAATTGGAGTGGCAAGGACTTTTGGGAAAATTTTAGGAGATGTGCATGGGAGATATGTGAAAAGTGCAGAGGTTGGATATTTCGTTATTCAATATGGGTGGAGAATAACTTTACCCTTTATACCGAAACTGGAAGAGGAGTATGATGTAGCAATTAGTTTTTTATGGCCCCATTATTTTGTTGGGGATAAAGTTCGAGCGAAACGAAAGATTGGTTGGATTCATACAGATTATTCAAATATAAATCTGAATGCAAACATGGAGTATAAAATGTGGAGAAAAATGGATAACATCGTAGCAGTTTCAGAAGGATGTCGAGATTCATTTCTTAGTATTTTACCAAATGTAAATAAGAATGTTGAAATTATAGAAAATATATTATCTCCTGAGTTCGTACGTGAGCAAGCAGACAAGGGAGATGTTATGAAAGAATTACAGATGAAACCAGGAAAAATAAAGCTTGTTACTGTAGGACGGTTATCATATGCAAAAGGAATAGACATTGCTATGCATGCCTTAAGAAAGTTGTTAGATGAGGGATATGATATTGAATGGTATGTAGTTGGGTATGGAGTACAAGAAGTTGAACTTAGAAAGTTATTAGCTGAACTTAATCTGGAAAAACAATTTTTTTTATTGGGCAAAAAGACAAATCCCTATCCATATATAAAAGCATGTGATATATATGTGCAGCCATCAAGATATGAGGGGAAAGCTGTAACAGTTCGGGAAGCACAAATAATCGGAAAGCCAGTACTTATTACTAATTTTTCAACTGCTAAAAGTCAGGTACAGGATGGAATTGATGGATTAATAACTGAGATGGGGATAAACGGGTTAGTTAATGGGATTAAGAGGCTTATTGAAGATAAAGAATTAAGGGAAGCGCTGGTAGAAAATACTCTTAAAGGTGAGTATGGAAATCGTAATGAAATTAATAAATTATATGCATTATTTTCATAAAGGGAAATTTAGTAAATGATTTTTAATATTTTGAGCTCAATAAAAACACTTTAGGGTAGTGATAGTTATGAAGAAAAAAATTTTATTCGTTATAGATTCGCTACAAAGTGGAGGAGCTGAAAAAAGTTTGGTTTCTTTACTTTCTTTATTTGATTATACGAAATATGAAGTCGATTTGTTAATGTTTTCTGCTAGTGGATTGTATTTACCATTACTACCAAAACAGGTAAACGTTTTAGAAGTACCGAAAATTATTAAAAGACAGGCTGAGAAATTTAATTATTTAATTAAACATAAATACTTTAAAGAGTTATTTCTTAGAGTTGGGGCTTCTATATCTCTTAGAAATCCATACATAAATAAAAAATTACATGCAGCTCAAGTAGTTTGGAGATGGGTGTCTAGAGGGATGGATAGTTTAAAGATGGAATATGATGTTGCCATAGCTTATAGTCAAGGAATGCCAACATATTTTGTGGCAAATAAGGTTTACGCATGCAAAAAAATTGCCTGGGTGAATACTGATTATAGGTTAGCTGCATATAATAAAGATTTTGATTTGAAATATTATGAGGAATTTAATGAAATAGTAGCTGTGTCCGATGTTTGTAAGGAAGTATTGATTCAAGAAATTCCTAAAATAAAGTCGAAAATTCAGGTTGTCTATGATATTATATCGCCGACGTTAATTAAATCGATGGCAAATGAGAGTAAAGGATTTAGTGATCAGTTTGAGGGATTACGAATATTAACGATTGGTAGGTTAGTGTATGAAAAAGGATATGAATTGGCCATAGAAGCTTGTTATAAGTTAAAGCAAAAAGGGTATAGATTTAAGTGGTATGTAATTGGAGAAGGAAATCTTCAAAGTGAACTCGAGGATAGGATAAGTAAATATAATTTACACGATACTTTTATATTATTAGGTACATACAAGAATCCCTATCCCTTTATAAAACAAAGTGATATATATGTACAACCCTCTAGGTATGAAGGATATGGCTTGGCAATAGCAGAGGCTAGAATATTTCAAAAGCCTATAGTAGTAACCGATTTTATAACAGTTCATAATCAAATCAAACATAGACAGAATGGTGTAATAGTGAAGATGGATTCGGAAGCAATATATGAAGGGGTGAAAGAAATTATAGAAAACGGTTTGCTAAAAAAACGGTTGTGTGAAAATTTAAAGAAAGAGCAGGTTGGAACTGAAGAGGAAATTGAGAAGATATATGCTTCTTTCAATTAAAGGATTTTATAAAGAGAAAGAATAGGGGGAACTATGAAAAAGAAAATACTCTTTATGGTTATAAATATGAATATAGGTGGTACAGAGAAGGCCCTATTAAATATGGTAGCAGAAATCCCAAAAGACAAATATGAAGTGACAATTTTAATGTTAGAGAAAAAAGGAGATTTTTTAAATTTTATTCCAAAGGAGGTTCGTATTGAATATGTAAAGGATTATGAAGAAATGCAATATATATTAAATAGACCATCACGATTAGTTATAGCGGATCTTATAAAACAACGAAAAATTACAAAAGCGTTGCAACTGGCAGTGTTGTACGTAATCTCTAAGATTATGAAAGAACGGAGCGTTATTTTAAAATATTGTTTACAAAATTATGAAGATGTTTATAGAAATTATGATATTGCTATAGCTTATGCTGGACCCATGGATTTTATTAGTTACTTTGTGGCAAATAAAATCGAGGCTAGACGAAAGGTTCAATGGGTCCATTTCGATATTGAAAAAATATATTTTAATAAGTATTTTGTTAACAAAGTATATAAAAAGTTTCAACATGTTTTTGTAGTTTCAGATTTAGGAAAGATGAAACTTACTCAAACTGTCCCAGAATTGATAAATAAGACAGAAACTTTTTTTAATATTATTTCACCTGAAATGATATGTAAGATGGCAAATGAAGGAATTGGGTTTGTAGATGATTTTGAGGGAGTAAGAATCCTTACTGTTGGTAGATTGAGTATAGAGAAGGGACAGGATTTAACAATATCTGTGTTAGCTAAGCTGAAAGAAGCTGGCTACAATGTTAAATGGTATTGTATAGGAGATGGAAAGGAAAGAGGAATGTATGAAAAGCTTGTGAAAAATTACGATGTTCAAGGTGATTATATATTTTTAGGAGCAGTTTCGAATCCCTATCCATTTATGAAACAATGTGATATATATGTACAACCGTCTCGACATGAGGGATACTGTATAACACTTGCAGAAGCCAGATGTTTTAATAATCCAATTATTAGTACAAATTTTACAGGGGCAAGTGAACAGATAATCGATAACCACAATGGATTAATCGTTCAATTTGACGAGCAGCAAATGTATGATTCTATTGTACAAATATTAAGTGATAAATCGCTAGAAGGACGGTTGAGAAAAAATATAGAAAAGGAAGTGGTAGATACGAGAGAAGAGTTAAAAAAGTTATATAAAATAGCAAATTCTAATGTGTAACTTGTTTTAGAAGGTATTATTATCGTATTACAGAAATATGGACGGTTCATTATTATAAATTATGTTTGTTGTGAAAACATCTTTGAGAGGGTGTTTTTTTATTTTGTTATAAAACTTTTAGGTGGTAGAAGGAGACAGGTATGAAGAGAGTGCTATTTATGGTAAGTAGTATGAATATAGGTGGTGTAGAAAAATCACTTCTTTCTTTGTTATCTGTGATACCAAAAGAAAAGTATGATGTCACAGTATTGATGTTGGAGAAGCGAGGGGGATTTTTAAAACAATTACCAAGCTGGGTAAAGATAGAAGAAGTTACTTGGTTTGAAAATATAAAACCTAAAATTATGCAACCACCAAAGAAAACGATTAATGAGTATTTCGAAAATACAAGATATATTAAGGGTTTAAACTTTTTACTCACTTATGTGGTATCAAAAAAATTAAAGGATAGATATATTTTCTATAAAGAGATTTTTAAAGACATTCCACACAATAAGAATAAATATGATATTGCAATAGCATATCAAGGACCTACTGACATAATTGATTATTATATAGTTAATAGAGTAGCTTCAGAAAAGAAAATTTCTTGGATACATTTCGATGTTTTTCAACATCAAATTAATACAAAATTATATGAGAAATTATATGATCAGTTGGATAATATATATGTAGTTTCTAAAGAAGCACAAAAACATTTAATAGAGAAATTTCCTAAAGTAGAAAGTAAGACAAGTGTCTTTTTAAATATTGTACTTCCAGATTTAATAAATGAAATGGCGAAAGAAAAAGTAGAGTTTGATAATGGATATAAAGGTATAAAGATAGTAACAGTAGGTAGACTTTCAAAAGAAAAAGGTCAAGACCTTGCAATTAAAGTTTTATCAATGCTACGTAAGGAGGGATACGAAGTACGATGGTACTGTATCGGAGAAGGGGAGGATAGAGAGTATTATGAGACATTAATATGTAAGTATAATTTGAAACAGGATTTTCTATTATTAGGATCAGCAATAAATCCGTATCCATATGTAAATCAATCAGATATATATGTTCAAACCTCTAGGCATGAAGGGTATTGCCTCACGTTAGCTGAGGCGAAATGCTTAAAAAGACCTATTGTAACGACTAATTTTACAGGAGCATATGAGCAAATAAAAGATGGATATAATGGTTTTGTTGCTGAATGTAATGAGGAAAGTCTATATAACAAGATAAAATATCTTTTAGATCAACAAAGAGTGCGTGAAGAGGTCAAGACTAATTTGTTAGAAGAGGAATTTAACAACTTAGAAAAGGTAAATAGTTTTCTAAGTTAATTGCAAATGAAAGGGTGCAATTATGAATCCTAAAATTAGTATTATTGTTCCAGTTTATAAAGTTGAGCAGTATATTCATAAATGTATTGATTCTATATTAAAGCAAACGTTCAAAGAGTTTGAGCTGATACTTATTGATGATGGATCTCCTGATAGTTGTGGTGAGATTTGTGATGGGTATGCGACTCAAGATAGCCGAATTAAAGTAATCCATAAGGAAAATGGTGGATTATCTTCTGCAAGAAATGCTGGATTAGAAATAGCGCAGGGAGATTATATAGGATTTGTTGATAGTGATGATTGGATAGAAGTGGATATGTATGAATTGTTATATAGTATGTGTGTAGAACAGGAGTGTGATATAGCTATTTGTAGTAGTGAAATTCATTACAATGATAAAACGGTAATTTCAAGCAGCCAACCGTTCGTTATTCATGATAGATATAGCGCGATGAGAGCGATGCTAGAAGGGGATTTGTATGATGAAGTTGTTTGGACTAAACTTTTCAAAAGACAGTTATTAGAGGGTATTAAATTTCCAGTAGGTATGTCATATGAAGATACAGCATTTACATATAAAGTTATTCATAAGTGTAACAAAGTATGTTTCATAGGAGAACCTAAATATCATTATATAAAGCGTGATAATAGTATGATGGATCAGGCTGTAAAAGAGATTAAAATTGACTCAGTCTTAATTTATGATGAAATGTGTAAATTTATGGAGCGATATTATAAGGAGTTATATAACTTAGTTATATTAAAACTAGGAAATTGTTCGATGGTAGTATTAAATTTAATATCATTAAGTGGAAGACTTAATGAGCATAAGAGTAAATATTATAAGGTTATTGGTATATTGAATCGTTATTTTTATAAAACAATGCGTTTAAAAGAGTATGGGAAAAGTGTAAAGTTTTTATTATTGGCGACCAAGTTACATCCATTATTGTATAAATTTTTAATTAATAATTTTGCAAAAAGGGGATGAGGATCGTCCAGAATAATATAATCTGAATATTCATCTCTCGATAGTTTAGTTTAACTTATGAAGGGGATTAATCATGCGAACGATGCATTCAATCAAGAATATATCAATAAGTATATTTTCTCAAATGGTTATTGTTATTCTGGGATTTATATCTAGGAAGGTTTTTTTGGATAGTTTAGGAATAGAGTATTTAGGGATAGATGGCTTGTTAATTAATGTTTTATCTATGTTAGTGTTAATTGAAGCTGGTATAGGAGCGAGTATAGTATACAATTTGTATAAACCATTAGCAGAAAATAATCAGTATAAAATTATAGCTCTTGTTCAATTATATAAAAAAATTTATCAGATTTTAGCAATCATTATTTTAGTAATAAGTGCTATGATATATCCCTTTTTAAGTTATTTAATGGAAGACGGGGCGTCTATATCGAATATTGCGATAATCTATTCGATATTCGTGGTGAAAAATGTAGTTACCTATTTAAATGCTCATAAGAGGTCTTTAATACAAGCTGATCAAAGAGGATACATATTGGCTAGGGTGGATCTCTTATTCCAAGTGGTAACTACAATATTTAAAATATTTATACTAATGTACACAAAAAATTATATATTGTATTTAATTATAGAGTTGAGTATATATGTAATTCAAAATGTCGTAAACGGTAGGAGTGTGAATAAGAACTATCCTTATATAAAGACAAAAAAGAAGTATTCTATAGATAATGATACGAAAGAAAAATTAATTATAAATGTAAAGGCGATGTTTTTGCATAATATTGGAGGATATATTGTATTTGGAACGGATAATATACTGATTTCATCTTTTGTAGGTCTTGCTATGGTTGGGATATATTCGAACTATACAATGATAATAAATCAATTAGCAGCTGTAGTAAATCCTATATTAAATGGAATTGAAGCAAGTGTAGGAAATCTAATTGCAACTGAGAATAATGACAAAAATTATGCAATATTTAAAGTGACTTATTTAGTGAATTTTTGGATCTTTTCTTTTTGTACCATATTTTTATTTAATCTGTTAGAGCCATTTATAGGGTGGTGGCTTGATAAGAAGTATTTATTAAATAACATAGTTTTTGTAGTGATACTCATTAACTTTTATTTAACAGGGATGCGAACCGCGATAGCTATTTTTAAAAATAAAGCGGGATTATTTGTACAAGATAAGTATATTCCATTAGTTGAAGCGATAATCAATTTAAGTTTATCTATTCTATTAGCTAACATGTTTGGGTTGGTAGGTATATTCATAGGAACGGCGATTAGTACAATTGCTACTGTATTTTGGATTCAGCCTTATATTGTATATAAAAATCTTTTTAAGAAATCAGTTTGGAAGTATTTTATAACATATGTATTTTATATGTTTTTAACTATCGTAACAGGTTTCATTACTACAAGTATATGTAATTATTTTATAGAAGGTAGTACCTTTATTTCGTTAGTCGAAAAAGGTTTGATTTGCTTATTAGTACCAAATGTAATATACGTTTTAATTTTTTATAAAAGCACAGAATTTCAATATATAAGGAATATCTTTAGTATGATGTTTTTACAAATTAAAAAGAAACGAAACGTTATTTAGGTATAAAAAGTATGGACATTATATTGGTTTGAATTATTAAGGAAGTATATTGTTGTTGAAGCCTGTTAGTATGAAATGAAACTTGATTTTAATTAGAAAACGTGAATCATTAGCCCTAACATAGTATTTATATAATGCATAGTATTCTATTAAAGGGATACGTATGTAAGCATAATATAAAATATTTGTCCCCATGCACTGATAGGAGTTTGAATTTTCTGTCAAAATTCAACTTCTATCTTAGTTGGAGGTTATATATAAATCATGGCAAAATTTCAAGTGACATGTGTTTTGAAAGGGAATCTGCCTGTGTTAAGCGAGGGAGAATTTTGTTTTTGTATAGATACTTGTGAGTTATTTATTGGGACGAAAAAAGGGAATGTAAAAGTATCAACGGAGAATAAATTTGAGAGGTTAGTAAGTAAACTTAAAAGCAATACATTTGGAAGTTCTAAGTCTAGAAAATCACTGATTGGAGAAACAGAATCTGCTAATGTGGTTTCGGGCACGTATTTTCTTGAGTTAGAGAGATGGAATGTTAAAAATGATGGAACGGACGCGGATAATACTTCTAAAGGGATTAATAATGCATTATCATGGGCATCTCAACAAGGATTTATAGAAGTTGTTTTACCCATGGGGACATATTTAATTGATGAAAATACACCAATTGAGCCACAAAGCTTTATGACTTTAAATTTAGGTGGATCAACTTTAAAAATAAGAAGTAATGGATTAGTTAAATATGCAATCGTACGATATCAAAGAAATCAAAAATTTTCTCGGGTTACCAATGGAAGGGTTGAAGGAGATAAAGATACACACGATTATACAACGATTCCTCATACTCATGAATGGGGATATGGGATTGAAGTAGGAAATACCACTCCTGCTGAGGGGAGTAATTTGAATTATATTTCAATAGATAATATAGAAATTTTAAATTGTACTGGCGATGGGATAGCAATGGAAAGTACATGGGGACAAATTGGAGAATATGATTTTGCCGGTACATTTGAAATGGGGGGGATTAGTGATGTCAATGGTTCCCTAATAGTAGATGATAATAAAATTAGATCCAATTTAAAAATAGATTTACATCATAGTAGCATTATAAAATGGGGATATTTCGGTTTGTATGGAGATGGCTATGGTGGAATTGGTTCAGAAATATATACAGAATTATATGATGTGTTATTTTATAAAGCTGATAATACTTTTGTAACGGCTGCGAATAGAGTAAAGTTTTTTGAAGAAGTGAGTGTTCCAAAAGAAGCAGATTATGCAAAAATAGTTCTTCATCAAGGTACAATACCTACAGAAAACGGTTGTAAAATAACTGTTAGAATTCCGGAATTTCCCCGAAATGTATTTATTGAAAAATGTAAAATACATGATTGTAGAAGGCTTGGGGTAAGTGTATCTGGAGCGAAACAAATTTATATTAGAGATTGTGAAATTTACAAAATGAAAGGTACAGCACCTCAGGGAGCAATAGATATTGAAGATGGATATCGATTAAATCAATATATAAACATTGAGCGTAATAACATATATGATAATCAGGGATATAACGTTGTTGTAGTCGGTGGTAGATATATTAATATCATTCAAAATAAATTAGCTAATAATTCATTAGTAGTAGGTGAAAATGTAGAGAAAGTGATTATAAACAATAATCACTTAAGGGAAGTAAGTTGTGTTTTAAGCGGAGAAGTAACTTTTACGAATAATCAAATGTATGCTACTCGAGTCACGATAGATCAAGGAGATAAGGAAGCGCTTATTGGTAACTGTATTTTCCATAATAGCGCATTGTTAATGGGAAGAGATAAAGCATATTGTATTCAAGTCAACCAATGTGAATTTTTTAGTGATCGAGATTTATTTCATTCTTTTTCACAGTTAGGTTCAATAATTGGTTTTTCAGCAGAACCGCAAACTATATCAAATTGTGTTATTAAAGGAGGGGCTGTAGAGGGTACAAGTTTGACAGGCGTATCACCTGGTATGAAAAATGGATGGAGATTAAATAATATTTCTTTTATAGATACGAAACACCCGCAAGGAATCATTACGAATTTACCGCCAGGAGTATATACGGGATGTAAATTTGAGAACAGCGGTACAATATCATTTGTTACAAAAACTCCTCAAGCAGAATATGAATTTAATGGATGTTCATTTAGTTGGGATGCCTATAATCTTTTTACTGTTGAGTCTTCTCAAAGGATATCGATGCTAAAAGTGAAAAATAGTAATTTTAGAGGGGGAAGATGGGGCTCAGCATTTTTTTTATGGGACATTGGGGGAAGAATAGAATTTAGTAATAATGCATTTGAATACCTTAATTCGGAATCGACAGACAGTATAATGAATTTTTGGAATGAAACATTTACGAGTGAGTTTATGTTAATAGAAAATAATATATTTAGGTCAAATAAAAGTATGATAGGCGTGAATGCAAATCAGATTTCATCCTCAATCACTTTGATTTTTAAAGATAATATTGTGGAGACAGTAGTTATAAAGTTAAGGGATGAACATATAAAAAAGGATAATTATATTAATGGCGTCTTTGATCCGTACATGTAAAGTTATAGGAACTAATGGAGTAACAGGTCCTTTGTAAATAAGTAGTGATACCGTATGGGAATATTCACATAGGCTAGCTATGTTTAAACTATTTGATGAGATAGAATTAATGAAAGATGACGTAATGAAACAAAACAAGGGGTAACTAACTGTAGTTGCCCCTTGTTTTGTTTCATTGCATATAAAGTTCTAAATGGTCCTTCGTGTTAGGAGTATTAAACGTAAATAAGTAAGGAGGATAGTACATGAAAAGAATTTTTGATGTATGTATTTCTTTATTGTTATTATTTGTATGTTTGCTTCCTATTCTTGTTGTAGCAATTTTAGTTAGGATGAAATTAGGATCACCTGTACTGTTTAAACAACAGCGTCCAGGACTGCATGGAAAATCGTTTAATGTTTATAAGTTTAGAACTATGCTAGATAAGAAGGATAGCGATGGGGAATTACTTCCAGATCAAAATAGATTGACTACTTTTGGAGAAATTCTTAGAAAATATAGTTTAGATGAGTTACCCCAACTTATGAATGTTGTAAGGGGTGATTTAAGTTTAGTAGGTCCACGACCATTATTGATGGAATACTTACCCCTATATTCTAGTAAACAGGCTAAAAGGCATAATGTAAAACCGGGAATTACGGGATGGGCACAAATAAATGGTAGGAATTTGATTACCTGGGAAGAAAAATTTGAATTGGATGTATGGTATGTGGAGAATCGCTCTTTTTTATTAGACTTGAAAATAATTGTACTTACAATATTAAAAGTATTTAAAACAGAGGGAATAAACCATGTAGGGCATGTGACAATGGAGCGATTTACTGGAGGGAAAATAGAAATAAAGGGGGAGGGAAAATGAAAATTTTAATAATAGGATGTGGTGGGCATAGCAAGGTTGTGAGGGATATAATCTTATCAAATGAAGGATATGAAATAGTCGGTTATTTAGATGATTTGTATACAGGTATAAATATTGTAGATAATCTTTATTTTGGAACAATTGCAGATGCAAGGGAAATTATCAATAATTTTAATGATGTAAAGCTCGTTATTGCTATAGGAAATAATAAAATAAGAAGGGAAATTGCAGAAATATTAAATCAACAAAGTAGCATATATGCTACTTTAATTCATAAAACAGCCATTATAAGTTCAAATGCTTATATAGGAAACGGAACGGTAATTATGCCAAATGTGGTTGTTAATGCGGATACTTTCATCGGTAACCATACTATAATAAATACGGGCTCAATAATAGAACATGATAATATAATTGATGATTTTGTTCATATTTCACCACATGCTACACTTACAGGTTCTGTCACTATAGCAGAGGGGGCACATATAGGAGCATCAGCTACTATAATTCCAGGTGTTCAAATTGGTAAGTGGTCGATTGTTGGAGCTGGTTCTGTTGTCATAAATGATTTTCCATCTAATTGTACTGCTGCTGGTATTCCAGCCAAAGTTATTAATGTAGTAAATTGAGAGGAGATGAAGAATGATGATAAAAAATAAGGAGAAAATCTATCTTTCCTCTCCACACATGAGCGGAAATGAACAAAAATATATAAAAGATGCCTTTGACTCAAATTGGATTGCACCTCTTGGTCCAAATGTAGATGAATTTGAAAGAGAGCTTGCTTCTTTTGTAGGAGTTAAAGGTGGGGCTGCGGTTAGTTCAGGTACTGCTGCCATTCATCTAGCTTTGCGATTATTAGACGTTCAAAAGGGAGATACAGTATTTTGTTCAAGTTTCACTTTTGTAGCGAGTGCGAATCCGATTGTTTATTTGGGAGCTGAACCGGTATTTATTGACTCAGAACCAGAAACATGGAATATGTCACCGCAAGCTCTAGCACTTGCGTTGCATACTGCTGATAAAGCAGGAGAATTACCTAAGGCTGTCATTCTTGTTCATTTATATGGTCAGAGTGCAAAATTAGATGAAATTCTTTCGCTTTGTAATCACTATGATGTCCCTATAATTGAGGATGCAGCAGAATCTCTAGGCTCTACATATAAAGGAAAGGCAAGTGGTACATTCGGGAGGTTTGGGATTTATTCATTTAACGGAAATAAAATTATTACAACTTCGGGCGGTGGAATGCTAGTTTCTGATGATGTGGAAGCGTTAGAACAGGCGAGATTTTTAGCGACTCAAGCAAGAGATTTAGCATCTCATTATCAGCATAGTCAAGTAGGTTACAATTATAGAATGAGTAATATATTAGCTGGTATTGGGAGAGGGCAATTAGAAGTGTTAGAAGATAGAGTGAGCTCTAGAAGGCGTATATTTAAGCAATATTATGAAGAGTTATCTCATATACCGGGATTTTGTTTTATGCCAGAATTAGAAAATACTCGTTCGAACCGTTGGCTTACAACTATGATGATGGATGAAAAGGAATCTGGCATCTCTATTGAAAAAATAGTAACAACTTTAGCTGAAGAGAATATTGAAGCGCGTCCTACTTGGAAGCCACTACATATGCAGCCGCTCTTTAAAGAATATAAGTATTATTCTCATCAGAAAGATAATGATGTATCTAAAAAATTATTTGAAAATGGGATTTGTCTTCCTTCTGGATCCAATATGACAGATGAGGATCAACGTAGAGTTATTCAATCTATAGTAAATATTATATAGCAAGCAAAAATTTACAGAAAAACAAGTGAATCGAAGTTCATTATTAAGAATATAACTCCTTGAATATGGATTATATTAACATTGGTTATTGACGAGAAGGGGACGTAATGATAATTTAAACATAAATATACCTTGATTTATAAGTGAATTAGAGTGCGGAATTGAAATGTGTATTATTGTTCTTTAAAAAGAATATAACTGGAAAGAGAAAGGTTCATGAAATAAATAAAACAAAATATTTGCAGTAACTTGTTGTATAGGAGGGAGGGGAAAAATGAGCGCTATAACTGGCATTATTCACTTTAATAATGAACCTGTATCAATTGAACATGGAACACGATTAATGAGTGGTTTACAAAAGTATCCTGCTAATGATATTCAAATATGGCACAAAGAAAATGCTTTTCTAGGGTGTCACGCACAATGGATTACACCCGAGTCAGTTGGTGAACAATTACCATTCTATAATTATGAAAAACAACTGGCAATTACCGCAGATGCTATTATTGATAATCGTTATGAGTTGTTTGAAAAATTACAAGTAGATTATGTAGATAGAAAAAACATGACAGACAGTGAATTGATTTTATTATCTTATCAGAAATGGGGAGAAGCAGCACCGAAATATTTGGTGGGCGATTTTGCTTTTATGATTTGGGATGAGAAAAAACAAATGCTTTTTGGTGCTAGGGATTTTTCGGGAAGCCGAACTCTTTATTTTTATCGTAGTGAGGAAAGGTTTGCTTTTTGCTCTATTATAAATCCACTATTTTCTCTACCAGAAGCTGAGAGAAAATTGAATGAACAGTGGCTTGCTGAATTTTTAGCAATACCTGTGAATTTTGAATCAGTAGATCCTTCTTCAACGGTATATAAAACTGTTGAGCAAATTCCACCTTCCCATGCTGTTATTGTAAAAAATGGGAAAGTGAAGTTATTGAGATACCATACACCAATTATTGGAGAAAGGCTTCAACTCAAATCGAACGAAGAGTATGAAGAAGCGTTTTTGGAAGTGTATCAAAATGCGATAAGATCACGTTTACGCACTCATCATCAAGTAGGGGCTCATTTGAGTGGAGGACTTGACTCGGGTTCTGTAGTTAGCTTTGCTGCACGAGATTTAAGTGCAGCAAATAAACGTCTACATACATATAGTTATGTCCCGGTAAAGGGGTTTGTAGATTGGACGCATAGAAGTAGAATAGCTGATGAACGACCTTTTATTCAATCAACTGTACAGCATGTAGGAAATATTAAGGAACATTATTTAGATTTTGAAGGAAGAAGTCCTCTATCAGAAATAGATGATTGGCTTGAAATTCTAGAGATGCCATACAAATTCTTCGAGAATACTTTTTGGCTTAGGGGAATCTATGAGGAGGCCCGGTTACAGGGGATTGGAGTACTCTTAAATGGACAGAGAGGAAACTGGACGGTGTCATGGGGATCGGCTGTGGACTATCAAGCTATGCTTTTGAAAAAGATGAATTTGCGTCGCTTTTTGCAAGAGTTATATTCGTATAGTAAAAATATTGGTGTAAAGAAATCGCGAGTATTTTCAGTAGTGAAAAAAAAGGCATTTCCGTTTTTGAATCGAATATCTTCATCGAAAAATCAAATCGTTTTCCCAAGATTTATTAATCCAGAATTTGCAAATAGAATGAATGTGTTCGATAAGCTTCTAGAGCATGATGTTGATATAACAGGAACCTCTATAACAGATGTATATGAAATAAAAAAAAGGCAATTTGACCAGTTATATTATTGGAATATAACTGGTACATACGGATCTAAATTATCTTTGCGCTATTCTTTATGGGATCGAGATCCAACGAATGATTTACGGGTTGTTAAATTTTGTTTAGCTGTTCCAGAAGAACAATACGTTCAAAATGGTGTAGATCGGGCACTAATTCGAAGAGCAACCAAAAATTATTTGCCTGATAAAGTAAGGTTAAATCAACTTACTCGAGGTGTTCAAGGTTCTGATGGTGTTTATCGTATGACGCATCAATGGAGTGGATTTATTGAAGAGCTTGAGCAGCTTAGTAAGGATCCTATAATTTCAGAATTCTTGGATATAGAGGTTATTAGAACTGCGATTTCTAAGATTAAAGAAGAACCCCATCCAGAATATGCATTTGATTTAGATTTTCGAATTTTAATGCGTAGTTTAATAGTATATCGATTTATGAAGAAAATTATTTGAAGGGAGGTGACATAATGAAAAAAGATTGGACAATTCCTACACTGGAAGTACTTGATATTAATATGACAATGGCTGGACCGGGACTTAAAACACCGGATGCTGTTCAACCAGATGTTGATGAAGTAGTGCACTATAGTTAATTCATCGAGTAGCAATTAGATCTTATGTTTCCTATCCCCTTATACATTAGAAGTATAAGGGGTATTTGTAAAACAACGCTGATAATTATTTGGAGTGAGAGAGTTGATTAAAACTACAAAAAAAAATATGTATAAAGTTTTTGGGTTAAGGGTGTTGAGTGAAATTCAATTTCCAGAATTACCTAGAATTAATGAACAAGAAGAAACGATAGAAGTAATAATACGAACTGCTGATTTATTTCAGAAATGGAGTGAATTTACTAACACAGAACAAAATTTTGTAGTTGATAAAAACGTAGTTATGATTCGTATTCCTGATACAGCTATATTTTCTATACAAGAAGGAAAGCAAATAGTTGTTTCACCAATGAAAGAAGCTTGTGAAGATAAGATTCGTCTTTATATACTTGGAACTTGTATGGGTGCCTTGCTAATTCAAAGAGGGATTTTACCATTACATGGTAGTGCAATAAATATTGATGGGAAAGTTTATGCCTTTGTAGGTGATTCAGGAGCAGGTAAATCAACTCTTGCATCGGCTTTTTTAAGTAAAGGATACAAAATTTTGAGTGATGATGTAATTGCTGTGACAGTTTCGTCAGATAAGACTCCAATTGTGATTCCATCTTATCCGCAACAAAAATTATGGGCGGAAAGTTTGAATGCTTTTGGAATGGGAACGGCAAGTTATAATCCGTTGTTTGAACGAGAAACAAAGTATGCTGTTCCTGTACAATCTCATTTTTTCTCTGAACCATTACCTCTTGCAGGTATTATTGAGTTAACGAAAACAGAGGATGAGAATGTTGAATTGATTCGAATCGAAGGACTTGAACGACTGCGTACATTATTTTTGCACACGTTTCGTAAGTTTTTAATTGCGCAATTAAAATTAACAGAGTGGCATTTTACTACTTCTACAAGCGTGATAAACAAAGTAGATATGTTTCATTTGAAACGTCCCAATAATAGGTTTACAGCGCATGAACTTGTATCAATTATATTAAAAACTATACAAGGAGGAGTAATAGATGATGTATACAGAGAGAATTTCTCTAAAGTCTCAGATTGTGCAAAGTGAAGAGAATATTGTGAGTGATATGGATGGGGAAAAAGTGATGCTAAATGTTCAAAAAGGGAAATATTATAATTTGGGACAAACAGGGGGGGAAATTTGGGAACTAATAAAAACTCCAATTATGGTTACTGAACTTGTTAGTACATTGTTGTCAAAGTACAACATTGAACGGAGTGATTGCGAAGAGCAAGTTCTTTCCTTTTTAGATTGTTTATTTCAAGAAGGTTTAATTCAAATAAAAGGTTAATCTAATAGATAGATTCGTAATGTCAAGAGAACTGTTAGGATGGGATTCATGAATATTGTGAAGAGGTTAAGGGTATTTTTATCACTGAACATGGACACAAAGCTTTTATTATTAGAGGCTTTTATTTTTTTAGGGTGGGCGCGTGTATTAAAAAGTATTACCTTCTCCAAAGTTGCACCTTCTTTAGGGGAGTATATGAATGAAACATTAGTTGCTCAAATTGAGCCACACGGAGATACACTAAAGAAGGTGTCTGAAGCTATTTCTATTATGAGTCGTTATACTTTTTGGGAAAGTCAGTGCCTTGTTAAAGCTATAGCTGGGATGAAAATGCTCGAAAAACGTCACATTGAGAGTACTCTTTATTTAGGAACTGCTAAGGATAGTCATGGTGAATTAATTGCGCATGCATGGTTACGGAGCGGTTCTTTTTATATTACTGGATCAGAAGGAATGGAGAAATTTACTGTCGTTGGATCATTTGCAAAGAGGCTAAGTGAGGACACTATTAAAGGAGAATAAAATGGAGAAAGATTTTGGTCTTAATGTAGAGTTCATGTCTAAGGAATTGAAACTGCTTTTTACAATTTTGAAGTTACAAGATGATGAGACAATGCAAACTTATAGTAGTGAATGGTTCATAGATATTGATTGGGAGGTTTTTCTTAAGCAAGCTGTGCATCATCGCGTTTATCCGGTGATATATCAAAAACTTAAACAGGTGGATGAAGAACTAATTCCTTCGCATATTGTACAAACCTTGAATAGAAAATATAAAAAAAATACATTTCAAATGCTTTATTTAAGTGCTGAAATGGAACGAATAAATAAACTATGTAGTGAAAATGAGATTCGTATGATTTTTCTAAAAGGACCTGTACTGTCTCAGGATTTATATGGAGATATTTCTTTAAGAACATCCTGTGATTTGGATGTTCTTATTCCGATGCAAAATTTAGAAAAAGTAGAAGGGCTACTTTGGGAGCAGGGGTATGTAAAAGATGATTATATTCAAACGATATTAAGTGATTGGAAATGGAGGCATCACCATATAACATTTTTCCATCCAACAAGGCGGATCAAACTTGAAATCCATTGGAGGTTAAATCCCGGACCGGGTAAGGAACCTGGGTTTGAAGAGCTTTGGAAGCGAAAGAGAAAAAGTACACTTACGAGTAATTCGGTATATATGTTAGGAAAAGAAGACTTGTTTTTATTTCTTGTATCTCATGGTGCTAGACATGGTTGGTCCAGGTTACGTTGGTTAGTAGATATAAAAAAAATTGTCGGTCAGGATCTTAACTGGAATGAGATTCATAAATTAATGAGAAAATATCAAGTGCTTCATTTAGGGGGACAAGCATTAATTTTGGCGTCACAATTGCTAGGTGTACAGCTAAATGAAAGCATGACGGAATTAGTAGCTAAGAAACATTCGAAGCAGTTAGCACAAGAAGCGCTATTTTATTTCAAGAAAATGATAAATTTACATTCAGAACCTGTTCCTGAAGAAGTACTTTCCTATCATAGTAGACATTTATTTTCACTGATGTCTAATCAACAAAAAATTATATTTATTTTGAGCCAGCTTTACCCTTATCCAATTGATGCAAAAACATTACCGTTGCCAAAATTCCTTCATTTTTTATATTTTCCTTTACGTCCGTTTTTATGTCTTTGGAGGAAAACAAAGAAGCTTGCTTTGTTATAGGGGGGACATCGATGAATCATATTATATATTTTATGAAAAAATTATACTCTTCAGCGGGAAAAATACTGTATGTGAATTTATTTGGTATGGTTTTAATAAGTTTACTTGAAGGGATAGGGATTATTTTATTAATTCCTATGATAAGTATGACTGGAGTAATTAATATAGGCGAGGAGTCTACTTTTATTGCACCTGTCTATAGGTTTTTGCAGGATTTTCCTAAAACGACAAGTCTAATTTCTATTTTAGGTATATATATACTAATAGTGTTAGGTCAAAATCTACTACAAAGAAACATAACCTTAAGGGATGCGAGAACACAACAAGTTTTTGTAAGAGAATTAAGAATAGAAACATATAGTATGATTCTAAAAGCGAAGTGGAGTTTTTTTTTAGAGAAAAGGAAAACAAATCTAATAAATATATTAACTACAGAATTAGCTCGCGTAAGTTATGGGGTTAATTTAATTTTACAATTGTTAGCTGCTATTCTGTTTACATTCATACAGGTGGGGATTGCGTTTTTATTATCTCCCAAAATAACGATATTTGTTTTGGGCTTTGGCTTATTATTCTTGGTAGCTTCTCGTGTTTTTATAAAAAAAGCACGAATACTAGGCGGTAAGACCTCAAAATTGGCACAAGGCTATCTTTCTGGTATAACAGATCATTTTAATGGAATTAAAGATATAAAGAGTAATACTTTGGAAGCATCACGTTTAGAATGGTTACAAACTATAACAGGAAAGATGAGTAACGAACAAATGGAGTATATGAGAATAAGATCGAACTCTCAATTGTTTTATAAAGTTTCAATGGCTATTTTAATTGCATTTTTTATATTATTATCAGTAAGTATATTGAAAGCTCAGCCCACCCAATTACTATTAATCATTCTCATCTTTTCGAGACTATGGCCAAGATTCATGACAATTCAGTCTAATTTAGAACAGCTTGCGGCAAGCATTCCTGCTTTTAAGTCATTATGGGAATTACAAGGGGAATGTATTGAAGCGATTGAAATGCAGGATATACAGCAAAAACATATAAAGCCGATTTGTATAGAACAGGGTATTGAATGTAAGGATATTTATTTTCGGTATAATAAGAAGGAGCCTTTGTATGCGCTTCAAAATATTAATGTACAAATACCAATCAATAGTATGACGGCCATTGTGGGACATTCGGGAGCTGGGAAGAGTACATTAATCGATGTTTTAATGGGGTTGATTCAACCAGAAAAAGGTCAAGTGTTAATAGATGGAACTCCTTTTACAAGTGAAAATTTACTGTCATTGAGACGGGCTGTTAGTTATGTGCCACAAGATCCTTTTTTATTTAATGCAAGCATAAGAGAAAATTTATTGATGATTGAGCCGAATTCGAGTGAAGAACAAATTTGGACTGCATTAGATTTTGCGGCGGCAGCTGAATTTGTACGAATGCTTCCAAAAGGGCTTGATACTCTCATTGGAGATCGTGGAGTGAGACTTTCAGGTGGTGAACGTCAACGACTTGTACTAGCTCGAGCTATTTTAAGACAACCATCCATTTTAGTATTAGATGAAGCTACGAGCGCATTAGATACTGAAAATGAGGTGAAAATCCAATCAGCAATAGAAAGATTGAAAGGAACGATGATTATTGTTGTTATTGCGCATCGTTTATCTACGATCCGTAATGCAGATCAAGTTATTGTTTTAGGAAAAGGTGAAATTGTTCAAAAAGGTGAATTTAATCAATTGGCTAAAGAGAGAAAAGGTGTATTTCGAAATTTGTTAAGGTCACAAATGGAAGTTGGTTCTTAGAGAGGAAAGAGTGAATGAATTTTTGTATTCATACAGTTCGAATCGAATAAAAGCCTGAGTGATGGCCAGTTATAACAGGACATTATTCAGGCTTTTATTTGTACGTTTTCTACATTTAGGGAGTAAATATAAATGAGTACCTTGCAATGAATAATACTAAGTGGTATATTATGGATATGACAGGTACCGTGTATTGAACAGTACTGAAATGAGAAAGGGGGATTGACCTTGAACGTTCAGTTTAAAAAAGGTGTGTTAGAACTGTGTGTTTTGGCACTTGTGAAACGTAAAGATTGTTACGGTTATGAACTTGTACAGCAAATCTCAAATAAATTTTTAATATCGGAAGGGTCAGTGTATCCTTTATTACGTCGTTTAACGAAAGAAGGGTATTTTCAAACGTATTTGAAAGAATCTACGGAGGGGCCGCCTCGTAAATATTATCAACTAACTGAGCAAGGGGAAACGCAACTGAATTTGTTAGTAACAGAGTGGCGTGATTTTGCAAAAGGCGTACAAGAAATTATTGAAGGGGTGGAATGGGATGAGTAAAGAACAGTTTCTTAAAGAATTATCAAGTCATCTTAGAAAGTTACCGGAAGAAGAGAGGAAAGATATTTTATTTGATTATGAAGAGCATTTTCAGTTTGGGAAAGAAGAGGGGAAAACTGAATCGGAAATAATAAAAGGCCTTGGCTCTCCGAAAGTAATTGCCAAAGACTTACTTGCTTTGTATCGCTTTGATGAAATGAAAAAGGACCCATCTACTTCGAATATAACAAGGGCTGTTATGGCAGCGATTGGACTTAGTTTGTTTAATTTTATTATTGTGTTAGGCCCGTTAGTTGCAATTATTGCTTTTATATTTTCCTTCTGGCTCGGTGGAATTGCTAGTGTAGTGACACCATTTTTCGTTATTGGAAAAGTATTTATGGGTACTTTTATATGGTTGGATGTATTCGTTAGTATAACGTTTGTTGGAGTAGGTTTGTTGTTATGTATTATCGCTTATTATAGTACGAAGTGGTTTAAAAAGTTATGCGTACGTTATGTAATATGGAACTTCAAAATGATAAAAGGGGAGTAGATGATGAAGAAAATATTGTTAGTAGCTATCGCTTGTATCATTATTGGAGTAATAGGGATTTCACAAACATATGAAAAAGCAGTGCAAACTGCAGAAGAAGGAAATAAAGAAGACGTAATTAAAAACGAAACACTAAAAAATATAGAAGTTAAGTTAGATGCTGGGGATATTGTTGTCCAAAAATCTCCCGACTCTTCTTTTTATGTAAAGCAATCAGGAGATGTACGTAAACACGAGGTTCGTATTGACGAAGATGGTGACACATTAAAAATTATTGGGGAAAGAGAAAAAGGTGCTTCATTTGATTTTTCTTTTTACGATTTTAGATTTCAAACGTCTACAATAACTCTCCTCGTGCCTGAACGTTCTTACCAAGAGATAAAAGTAAATTCATCCGCTGGACAAATAGAAATAAGTGATGTGAAAAGTGATCATGTAAGTGTTGGAACAATGGCTGGAGAAGTAGATTTGAAACATGTCACAGCTAAGAGTGTGGAGGGATCTACAAAAGCTGGTGAGGTGAACTTTAAAAAAGTAATAGGGAAAGTAACAGCGAAGTCGGCTAGTGGGGAAGTGCATATTATGGATCATGATCCTAAATATGACGTAGAGGCAAGTTCAACTGCTGGTGATGTAGATATAACTTTATTGGAAAAACCACAAGATGCAGTTATAACGGGGCAAAGCGCTGCTGGCGAAGTAATGATTTTTAATGAAGAAAATAAAAATGTAACAATTGGCAATGGTAGTAAAAAGATTAGTGGTAAAACAGCTGCTGGCGATGTGACGATTGAAACTCGTTCATAAGAAATAGAATGTATGAAAATCTATCAAAATACAAAAAAGAAGATAATTACCGTATATAAATAAGGTAATTATCTTCTTTTATTATTCTTAATGTAAATCACGATATACGCCAATTACTTTTCCGATAACTGATACTTGTTTTAAAATGATAGGTTCTAATGAAGAGTTTTCCGGTTGTAGACGGAAATGGTCTTTTTCTTTATAGAAACGTTTAACAGTTGCTTCGTTATCTTCTGTTAAAGCGACTACAATTTCACCGTTGTATGCAGACTGTTGTTGGCGAACAACAACTAAATCCCCATCGAAAATACCAGCTTCAATCATACTATCTCCGGAAATACGTAACATAAATACTTGGTCTGCTCCAGCAACAATGCTAGCTGGAAGTGGGAAGTGATCTTCTACACTTTCAACTGCTGTAATCGGTAATCCAGCAGTAACTTTTCCGACAATTGGAACTTGAATAACAGATTGTGTCTCTGTATCCATTCGGTTGTCACCTAAAATTTCAATTGCTCGTGGTTTTGTTGGATCGCGTCGAATATATCCTTTTTCTTCTAGTCGTGATAAATGTCCGTGCACTGTAGAACTAGAAGCGAGGCCGACTGCTTGACCGATTTCACGTACGGAAGGTGGATATCCTTTTTCTTGTACTTTTAGCTTAATAAAGTCGAGAATGTCTTGCTGGCGTTTCGTTAACTTTTCCATGTTTTCTAACACCTCGTTTTCTTTCATTTTTCTTATTAATAAGTATAACATGCGAAAAAACATTCTACAAACATAAGTTCGAACGAAAGACGAATTTATGATACACTATAAGGAAAATATAGTGAGAAAGAAGGGTTCAAAATGAATGCAATTATTTATGCGCGTGTGAGCACAACAAAAGAAGAACAGGAAACATCATTATTGCGTCAAAAAGATGAATTATTGCATTTAGCTGAGCGCTATCAAATGAATGTTGTAAAGGTGATTGAGGAGCAGGCTAGTGGTTATACAATTGAACGTGATGGCATATTAGAAGTGCTAGATACAATTCGCGATGAACAAGTTGATGTACTTCTCATACAAGATGAAACGCGCCTTGGTAGAGGGAATGCAAAGATTGCATTAATGCACTGTTTACATAAAGAGGGAATAAAAGTATATACGCATACGCATAATGGAGAATTAGAACTCTCTGACTCTGATTCGATGGTACTAGATATAATTGGGATTGTTGAAGAGTATCAAAGAAAGATCCACAATTTAAAAATTAAACGTGGTATGCAACGTGCAGTAGAAAAAGGTTATCGTCCAGAAAATAATTTGAAGAATCGTCATTTAAGCGTAGGACGAGAGAAGAAAGAAGTGCCAATTGAGGAAATTGTACGTTTACGCCGGAATGAATTAACTTTTGAAGAAATTGCAGCAACACTTCGTGGTTTTGGTCATGATGTTTCAAAAGCAACTGTACATCGAAGATATGTAGAATATACAAAGCAATTGCTTGATAAAGAGGACTAACTATTGTATGATAATAATCAGTTTTGAGTAAAAGGGGGATTCGAGATGCAAAGTCACGAACTCATTGAACGCATTAACTTCTTAGCGAAAAAAGCAAAAGCTGAAGGCTTAACTGAAGAAGAACAACGTGAGCGCCAATCGCTACGTGAACAATATTTAAAAGGATTTCGTCAAAATATGTTAAACGAACTTAAAGGAATTAAAGTTGTTAACGAAGAAGGTACTGATGTTACACCGGCGAAATTAAAAGCTTTAAAAAAGCAAGATAATGCAAAATTAAACTAAAAGATGGGCGAAGCCCATCTTTTTTATTTATTATATCCGTTATTTAATAACTTTCCAGTTGTTATTGACTGTTGCTTCTATATTTTTGTGCTTCAATATATAGTTAGCGATAAGTTCAGACATATCTGTTGGTATGTCTTTTATTACGGGCTTATTTTGAAACATAAAGAAGTTCCCTCCGCCACTTGCGCGATAATTATTCATAACGACGTCATATTCTTCATTCATATGAAGTGGAGCGCCTTTATACTGTAAGGATTCTACTCTCTCGCCAATTGGTTTGGAAATGTTTAATACGTACGAAATTCCTTCCCACATATCGTAATTATAGTGTTGCGGCTTTGGTTCTATGTAGGTAGGGTTTACGATGATAGTTCCATTTGCTTTTAATATGAAATAAGAAGCAGAGAGTTCAAGGGCATCTTTTATATCCGCTCCAGTTATTCTAATTACTTTTAATGTATTTGGATAAATATAATTAGAAACGATGTCACGCATTGTTACGCGATTAGGGAAACCTGGAGATGTATTATGGAATAAGCTTGTACAAGAAATGGAAACATTAGCTATATCCATCTGTATTTTATTTATGAATTCAATAAAAGGATGGTCTTGCAAACGAGTTTGCATAGCATCTGAAATTTGCATGTCCCCATAGATTACTCCAATAGGTTGATCGAGCCAATTTTGTGTTTTTTCTTCATAATCGGCAACCAAGGAAAGAATATCTTGGTCAGCCTCAATTCCTTGTACGGGCAATAATTGTGAATAACTCTCTTTTTTTTTCCATTTTTTTTCTGTTTTTTCGAATGTTACTGTTACTTTTCCAACGGAGTGTCCATTGCATCCAATCTGTAAAATTGTTACACCATTCATTACGGTGTGAGCGATTTCCCGGTGTTGGTGGCCTGTTAGTAAAATGTCTATACCTTCAATTTCATGGCACATTGCATATCCTTGGTTTTCACCTGTTAAAACTTCAGTCGGTACCCCAGTTTGTAAATCGCGTTCAAATCCCCCATGGTAGGCTACGACTAATAAATCTGGTTTCTCGTGTTCGCGAATGTAAGAAACCCATCTTTTTGTTGTTTCTAATGCATCTTCAAATTGTAAATCTTGAATGTGATGGGGTTGTTCCCAATTGGGAATGTAATGCGTTGTCATCCCTAAAATAGCAATTTTTATATTTGATTCAATATGTTTTATTATATATGGTTTCCCGAAATAAGGTTCTTTTCTGTTTTTATCTAAAATATTTGCTGATAGATACGGAAAGTTTGCAGTAGAAATAGCATTATTTAATATGTCCATTCCATAATTAAATTCATGATTCCCAATAACTGCAGCATCATAACGTAAATAGTTCGCTAATAAAGACATTGGATTTTTCTTATCTTCTTCGTATGTAGCGTAATGATAAGTGAAGGGTGTTCCTTGTATGAAGTCACCGTTATCAATTAAAAGAACGTTTCTATTTTGGGAACGTTCTTTTTTTATAAGAGTAGAAATTTTGGCTAAACCAATTTCAGCTTGGGAGTTATCTTGGTAGTGAATTGGATAAACAGTGCCATGTATATCACTTGTTAATAAAATGTTTAAAGTTACAATTTGATTTGGATTCAATATCATTCACCTTTTCTATTGTTATCTACTAATTAAGCATATCAAATATATGAAGAGAATTTTAATGAGAATGTATAGAATGTGTAAAGATTCTGTAAATAAGCAATTGTACGTGAAAATGTGTGATATATTTCTTCATGTTTACGGAAGGCAATTTTATAACAACAAAATTGGAGGCATTAATATGTTGAAAAAAGTTTTTGCAATGAGTACGACAGTTGTACTAGCGGCGGGATTATTAAGTGGTTGTGGAACGAAAGAATCAAGTGCAAGTAAAACTGAAGATACGAAAAAAGGTTATGTACCGAAGACTTTAAATGTTCAATTTGTTCCTTCTCAAAATGCAGATACGTTAGAGGCAAAGGCAAAACCATTGGAAAAGTTATTAAGTGATAAATTAAATATTCCGGTAAAAGTTAGCATTTCAACGAATTACAATACAATTGTAGAAGCGATGGCGTCTAAGCAAGTAGATGTAGGGTTTTTACCTCCAACAGCGTATGTGCTAGCGCATGAGAAAAAGGCTGCAAACGTAATTTTACAAGCACAACGTTTTGGAGTAGATGATGAAACGGGAGCTCCTACAAAGGATTTAGTAGACTTTTATAAATCTGAGTTTGTAGTTAAGAAAAATTCAAATATTAACAGTGTAAAAGATTTAAAAGGTAAAAAAATTGGTTATCAAGATGTAACGTCATCAGCGGGGTATGTATGGCCTGCGGCTGTATTGTTAAAAGAGGGAATTGATCCACTAAAGGATGTGAAACCTGTTACATTAAAAGGTCACGATCAGTCGCTGATTGCTCTTTTAAATGGTGATGTAGATGCATCTGTTGTATTCCAAGATGCTCGTAATATTGTGAAAAAAGATTATCCGAATATATTCGATCAAACGAAAATAGTGAAATTTACGGAAAAAATTCCAAATGATACGATTTCGGTACGTTCTGATTTAAATGCAGAGTGGAGTAAGAAATTACAGGACGCTTTCATTGAAATAGGAAAGAATGAGGAAGGTCACAAAATCATTAAAGAAGTATATTCACATGAAGGATATGTTAAATCTGATGATAGTAAATTTGATATCGTTCGTGAATATGGAAAGAAAGTAAAAACGCAATAATACATATGGAAATGGCAGCTAACTGGAAGGCATATGTTTCCAGTTAGTTTGCCATTTTGAATACATAGAAGGTAGGTAAGATGTGTGATAGAATTTCGAAATGTTTCCAAAATGTATCCGAATGGTACAAAAGGATTGAATAATATAAACTTGAACATTCAAAAAGGTGAGTTTGTTGTAATGGTAGGGCTGTCGGGGGCTGGAAAGTCTACACTTCTTAGATCGGTAAATCGCCTTCATGAGATTACAGAAGGAGAAATCTTGATTGAAGGTGAGTCTATTACTGCTGCGAAAGGAAAAGAATTACGACGCATGCGCCGGGATATTGGTATGATTTTTCAAAGTTTTAACCTTGTAAAACGATCAACGGTTTTGAAGAATGTATTAGCTGGGCGTGTTGGATACCATTCGACTTTTCGTACAACGTTAGGTCTATTTCCAAAAGAAGATTTGGAGCTTGCCTTTCAATCGTTAAAAAGGGTGAATATTTTAGAAAAAGCATATGCGCGAGCTGATGAATTATCAGGAGGACAACAGCAACGTGTATCGATTGCTAGAGCGTTGGCGCAAGAAGCAAAAATCATATTGGCAGATGAACCTGTTGCGTCGTTAGATCCGCTAACAACAAAGCAAGTATTAGATGATTTGAAAAAAATTAATGAAGATTTTGGGATTACAACAATTGTAAACTTACATTCTATTGATTTAGCTAGGCAATATGCGACACGCATTATTGGATTACATGCAGGCGAAATTGTTTTTGATGGTTCAGTAGAAGAGGCAACGGATGAAAAATTTGCTGAAATTTATGGAGACGTAGCGCAGAAAAGTGAATTATTAGAGGTGGCAGTTAAATGAATGACGCGACGATATATTCAAAATCGATACCGAAGCCGCCGAGTAAGTTGAAACATATGTTAACGGCTATTCTAGTCATTTTACTGTTGTGGGGAAGTAGTGTACAGGTCGACGCATCATTTTCAAAACTAGTAGTTGGTTTTCCTAATATGATTGATTTGTTAAAAGAGATGGTGCCGCCTGATTGGAGTTATTTTCAAGTTATTACAACAGCGATGTTAGATACAATACGTATGGCGATTATTGGGACGACTTTAGGAGCGATTTTAGCTATTCCACTGGCACTATTTGCGGCAAGTAATGTGTTTACTAGTACATTTTTGTACGGTCCAGCTCGATTGGTTTTAAATTTTATCCGAACGATACCAGATTTATTATTAGCGGCAATTTTCGTAGCTATTTTTGGAATAGGACCACTTCCAGGTATTTTAGCTCTTACTTTTTTCTCAATTGGGCTCGTGGCGAAATTGTTGTATGAGTCAATGGAATCGATTGATCCAGGTCCATTAGAGGCGATGACAGCAGTAGGAGCAAATAAAGTGCAATGGATTGTGTATGGGGTAATTCCGCAAGTGAAAGCACATTTTGTCTCCTATGTTCTTTATACATTTGAGGTGAACGTACGTGCAGCAGCTGTTTTAGGTTTAGTAGGAGCGGGTGGTATTGGGTTGTATTATGACCGTACACTTGGATTTTTACAATATCAACAAACTGCATCTATTATTATTTATACTCTTGTTGTTGTATTGTTAATTGATTATGTAAGTACATTGTTGCGGGAGAAATTATAATGAGTAAAACGACGATAATTGTACCAAAACCGAAGAAACCGAGTGTGTATCGCTGGTTTATTTTTATAGCACTTGCATTTGTTTATGTATGGGCTTTTTCAGGAGTCCCGCTAGAGGGAATAAAGGATACGGCAGGAGAAATTACAAAAGCAATTATGACAGGTGTATTGAATCCAGATTGGTCGTATGTATCTTTGCCAGATGGTGAAGATTTATTACATGGCTTAATTGATACGTTGGCAATTGCGATATTAGGTACATTTATTTCTGCCTTTTTATCTGTTCCATTCGCTTTTTGGGCGGCAACGAATATGAGCAGTGGAAAATTAACGGCAGGAACTGGGAAATTTGTACTTAGTTTTGTTCGTACATTTCCTGAATTAGTTATGGCTCTTTTATTTATAAAAGCTGTTGGACCAGGTTCCTTTGCCGGAGTTCTAGCTTTAGGATTACACTCTATCGGAATGTTAGGGAAATTATATTCAGAAGGAATTGAAAATATAGATAAAGGACCGACGGAAGCGTTAATAGCTACAGGTGCGAATCGCTTTCAAATACTTTGGTATGCAGTATTGCCACAAGTATTACCGGATTTTCTATCGTATACGTTATACAGGTTCGAAATTAATGTACGATCCGCTGCTATTTTAGGTGTTATTGGAGCAGGTGGGATTGGTACGCCTCTAATTTTTGCACTGAGTTCACGCAATTGGTCTCGTGTGGGGATTATTTTATTGGGTATTATTTTAATGGTAATTATCATTGATTTTATTTCAAGTTCGATACGGAAGAAAATTGTATAATTTATTTTAAGCACCTATAAAAGGTGCTTTTTTATATAATAAGAATAATAAATGTGAGCAATAGGGGGGATAATTTGGCTTTACAGCACGAGTTTGTATTTGTTTCGAATGAAGAAAAAGGGTTGGATTTTATAGGTATAGATTGGATTGAACTTTGTTTTCTATATAAAGAAAAGGCAACGATAGATGAGTGTGTTGTATTAAGTGATGAGCTAATCGTATATCTATTAGATTTTACCCATTTGATTCCGACCTATTATCCAGCGAAAAGAGCAGAAGGATTTGGAATTCACTATTATGGTATTACGAAAATAGAACAGCAAGGGGCAGTGATAGCAGAACAGTTATTTTGTTCGCTAGTTAATATGCTTTCTCTAGCGCCAGAAACAATCGAACTGACAGGGCAGTTTCAATGGGAAAATGATAATAATACTGATGGAGAATATGAAAGATACGTATTTGATCGAGATAAATTATGCCAAGATTTAAATTCTTTTATTCGTTTGCTTTGCAGAGTGAAAAATGGGGAAGGATATATTTTGCATTATGGAATTTGAAAATGATGAATAAATATACAGATAATTCCCTTTCTTTTTAAAATAAAAATAATGAAAAAGTATGTCATATTGAATACCCATACATTCCCGAAATCACTGATTTTTTTATGAAAAACCAAAAAAATATCAACATATTTGTCGATACATGTTGTATAATCTTGCGTGGGAAGCTATCATATAAATGTATAAAACGTTTACTAATATAAGCGAAGGGAAGAATAGCATGTCACATTCAATCGAACAACTTTCTATCAACACGATTCGCACATTATCCATCGATGCGATTGAAAAAGCAAACTCTGGTCACCCAGGAATGCCAATGGGTGCAGCACCAATGGCTTATACATTATGGACTCAATTTATGAAACACAATCCAAATAACCCAACGTGGTTTAACCGTGATCGTTTCGTATTATCTGCAGGTCATGGTTCAATGTTACTATACAGCCTACTTCACCTATCTGGTTATGATCTAACAATGGATGACTTAAAGAACTTCCGTCAATGGGGAAGCAAAACTCCAGGACATCCTGAGTACGGTCATACAGCAGGTGTAGACGCAACTACTGGTCCACTTGGACAAGGTATTGCAACTGCTGTAGGTATGGCAATGGCTGAAAGACATTTAGCGGCTAAATATAACCGTGATGCGTATAATGTAGTAGATCATCATACATACGCTATTTGTGGTGATGGAGATTTAATGGAAGGCGTTTCTGCTGAAGCATCTTCATTAGCTGCTCATTTACAATTAGGTCGTCTTGTTGTGCTTTATGATTCAAACGATATTTCATTAGATGGCGATTTAAATCGTTCATTCTCTGAAAGTGTAGAAGATCGTTACAAAGCATACGGATGGCAAGTAATCCGTGTTGAGGATGGAAACGATATTGAAGCTATCGCGAAAGCAATCGAAGAAGCGAAAGCTGACGAAAAACGCCCAACGCTAATTGAAGTAAGAACGACAATTGGTTTCGGTTCTCCAAACAAATCAGGAAAATCAGCTTCACATGGTTCTCCACTTGGTGTAGACGAAACAAAATTAACGAAAGAAGCATATGCTTGGACTGCTGAACAAGACTTCCATGTAGCAGAAGAAGTATATGACAACTTCCGTAAAACTGTACAAGATGTTGGTGAAACTGCGCAAGCAGCCTGGAACACTATGCTAGGTGAATATGCACAAGCATACCCAGAATTAGCAAACGAATTACAAGCGGCAATGAATGGTCTTCTTCCAGAAGGTTGGGAGCAAAACTTACCAACTTATGAATTAGGATCAAAAGCAGCAACTCGTAATTCTTCAGGTGCTGTAATTAATGCAATTGCAGAGTCTGTACCATCATTCTTCGGTGGATCTGCTGACCTTGCTGGTTCTAACAAAACATACATGAATAACGAAAAAGACTTTACAAGAGATGATTACAGCGGAAAAAACATTTGGTACGGTGTACGTGAGTTCGCAATGGGTGCAGCAATGAACGGTATTGCACTACATGGCGGTTTAAAAACTTACGGTGGTACGTTCTTCGTATTCTCTGACTACTTACGTCCAGCAATTCGTCTTGCAGCATTAATGCAATTGCCAGTAACGTATGTATTCACACACGACAGTATCGCTGTTGGTGAAGATGGTCCAACACATGAGCCAGTCGAGCAATTAGCAGCGCTACGTGCAATGCCAAATGTATCTGTTATTCGTCCAGCTGACGGTAACGAATCTGTTGCAGCTTGGAGACTAGCTCTAGAATCTACAAACAAACCAACTGCTTTAGTATTAACTCGTCAAGACCTTCCAACATTAGAAGGTGCAAAAGACGATACGTATGAAAAAGTAGCAAAAGGTGCATATGTAGTTTCTGCAAGCAAGAAAGAAACAGCTGATGTAATCTTACTTGCAACTGGATCTGAAGTAAGTCTAGCTGTTGAAGCACAAAAAGCGCTAGCAGTAGACGGCGTTGACGCAGCTGTTGTCAGCATGCCATCTATGGATCGCTTTGAAGCTCAAACTGCTGAGTACAAAGAATCTGTATTACCAAAAGCAGTAACAAAACGTTTCGCAATCGAAATGGGTGCTACATTCGGATGGCACCGTTACGTAGGTCTTGACGGAGATGTGTTAGGTATCGATACATTCGGTGCTTCTGCTCCTGGTGAGAAGATTATGGAAGAGTATGGATTTACTGTAGAGAACGTTGTTCGTAAAGTAAAAGAAATGCTTTAATGATTTTAGAAAAATCTCTCCGGCATGGAGAGGTTTTTCTATGTAAATGAGTTTTTTCGACAGAAAAAGTTTTTTATCTCTCCGCAGTCAGACAATCATTGCAAAATTTCTTCTATATAATGAAGGGAAAAGGTTGTCCAGATTGGGAGGCGAAAGATGAAAACGTATGAATTGTATTTAATTCAAGAGGATATTGCGAAAGCTTACTTTGGTCGTGAATATTTGTTTTTTGATTTATTTGCTCGATTTTCAGAATCTGGGTCCCTTTCGGAGAAAAAAGTGTTATATAAACAAATGATGTATATAACGATGCCATTACAAGTAATGAAAATTCACCATAAATTAGAACAAGCTTTGCGCGTTCTTGGTAAATATGATCGAACACATCATACACATACACTTTATACAGGAGCGGAATACGGCGAAATAATGGTGAAACCGCACTACATTCGCATGAATACCTCTGGAAACGTTTCTATGGAAACGACTTTCTTTGAAGTACTAAGGAAGTGTGAATTAACATTTTTAGCAATGGATTATGAAAATACAAAGTACGGATGGCTGAATCCTCTAAAACAAGTACGAACATATGTGTAAAAAATGTCGAATTGTATCTTGTCTTATTGAAAAGGTTTTAGTACACTGTAAGGTAGACAACATGAAGGAGGAAAATATATGCCAATTTGGTTAGGTATTCTAGTGGGCGTAGTAGCACTAGTAGCAGGCGTGGCGTTAGGATTTTTCATTGCCCGCAAATACATGATGAACTACTTAGAAAAAAATCCACCAATTAATGAACAAATGTTAAAAATGATGATGATGCAAATGGGACAAAAACCTTCCCAAAAGAAAATCAATCAAATGATGAGCGCGATGAGCAAGCAACAAACAAAATAAGCGCTAAAGGGCACTCGATAAGAGTGCCCTTTCCTATTGGACTTTTGAAGTGTTTAAAGCTTTTAAAAATTCTGTATTTTTGGTAAACTGAAAACATCGCTCATTTTAAGGGAGGAGGATAAAAATGAAAGTATTTATTAATTTAGCTTGGTTTTTTAAACAAGAAAAACGAGCGTACATAATCGGAATTATTATGTTATTTGGTGTCGCGCTTCTTGAACTTGTAGCCCCGAAAGTACTAGGTATTGTAGTAGATGAAATTAATAATGGAACATTAACATCTGAAAAGTTGTTGAAGTGGGTTATTTTGTTAGTAGTTGTAGGGATTACTATGTACATATTACGTTATTTATGGCGTATTATGATTTTTGGATCTTCGTTAAAACTAGCTCGTCAATTACGGAAGAATTTATACGAACATTTTACGAAGATGAGTCCATCTTTTTATCAATCACGTCGTACGGGTGATTTGATGGCGCATGCGACTAATGATATTCAGGCGATTCAACAAACTGCTGGATCGGGCGTTTTAACATTGGTTGACTCATTAGCAGTTGGGGGATGTGTACTCGTAGCGATGGGTTTTACAATTAGTTGGAAGTTAACATTGTTAAGCTTAATTCCAATGCCGATTGTAGCGATTTCGACAAACTATTATGGAACGTTATTACATAAAAGGTTTCATAAAGCGCAGCAATCGTTTTCGGAAATCAATGATAAAGTGCAAGAGAGTATGAGTGGGATGAAGGTAATTCGATCAATTGGACAAGAGAAAGAAGATTTACAAGCATTCCGAAAAAAGTCAGAAGATGTTGTACATAAAAATATGTTAGTCGCACGTATTGATTCGTTGTTTGATCCGACAATCTCACTTATCGTTGGATTTTCTTTTTTAATTGCAGTATGTTACGGGTCAGTATTAGTTGTGAGAGGGGAATTAACTGTAGGTGATCTCGTTACATTTACAACGTATTTAGGTACCCTCGTTTGGCCAATGTTAGCCTTTGGGTGGTTGTTTAATATTATGGAGCGTGGGCGTGCTTCGTATGACCGTGTAGAAAAAATTCTCTCTCAAAAATCAGATGTAGTAAATAGAGAAGATGCTGTGCATACAATAGCGAGCGGTGATGTTACATTTGCGGTTGATTCATTTTCATATAAGAAAAATGAATTGTTACAGCTAATAGATGTTCACTTTGATTTAAAGAAGGGTGAAACACTAGGAGTTGTCGGACGTACAGGTGCCGGGAAAACGACTTTATTAAAATGTCTAATTCGTGAGTATGACCATTTTAATGGTGAATTAAAAGTTGGGGAGCGGGATATTCGCGATGTAACACTTTACGGTGTCCGTTCTGCCATTTCATACGTGCCGCAAGATCATTTTTTATTTTCGGCGAGTATTGGAGAGAATATTGCCTTCGGAAAGGCGGATGCTACATATAATGAAATTACCCGCGCTGCAGAGATTGCTTGTATTCATGATGATATCCTCCAATTTTCAGAAGGGTATGAAACAATAGTAGGAGAAAGAGGCGTTTCGTTATCTGGAGGCCAAAAACAGAGAATTTCTATTGCACGTGCGTTATTAACGAATGCGGAAATATTAATTTTAGATGATTGTTTATCAGCGGTAGATGCAAAAACAGAAGAAACGATTTTAAATGCATTAAAGAGGGAAAGATCAGGGAAAACAACGATTATTACTGCTCATCGTTTAAGTGCAATTCAACATGCTAATCTTATACTTGTTGTGGATGAAGGTAGAATTGTGCAACGAGGTACACATGAGCAATTAATGGAAGAAAACGGTTGGTATAAAGAGATGTATGAGAGCCAGCAGTTAGAAGCATTAGTTGAGAAAGGAGGCGTATGATGACTGAGAAGAAGCAGAGTGATTTAAGTAGATTGCTTTCTTATATGAAGCCGTATAAAGGGTTGCTATCTTTAGCATTTATCTTTTTAGTTGGTGCAACTGTAACTGAAATGATGGGTCCTTTTTTAATTAAACAATTTCTTGATGAACATTTAGTACCACGTAACTTTGATCAATCAGCACTTGTTACTCTATTTGTAGTGTATCTTATTGCTCACTTATTAAAAGTATTATTTACTTATTTAGACTTATTGTATTTTCAAAATATCGCTTTTAAAATTGTTCAAGATATGCGTGTTGAAGTATATGATCATGTTCAAAAGTTGTCATTAAGTTTCTTTGATCGTACGCCGATTGGTACGCTCGTATCGCGAATAACGAATGATACGGAAGCAATTAAAGATTTTTATGTCAGTGTATTATCCACATTTGTCAAAAATGTAGTCTTTTTAATAGGTATTTTAGTAGCAATGTTTTTATTAAATGTAAAACTAGCTCTATTTTCTCTCGTATTAATTCCGATCATGTTTGCAATTATGGTGCTATATCGCCGGAAAAGTGCAGCTTTTTATTTAGAAGTACGTAATCAATTGAGCGTGTTAAATGCAAAGTTAAATGAGTCTATTCAAGGAATGAATATTGTTCAAGTGTTCAGACAAGAAAAGCGTATGCGAAAAGAGTTTGAAGAAGTGAATAATAAACATTATAGTGCAGGGAGACGGACGTTAAAGTTAGACGCGTTACTTTTACGCCCAGCAACTGATTTAGTTCATATTGTAGCTATTGCGTTAGTACTTGGTTTATTCGGAATTGATGCTTTGAAGAGTCCTGTTGAAGTAGGAGTTCTATATGCGTTTGTTAACTATATACATCGTTTCTTCCAGCCTGTAAACGAGATGATGATGAAATTATCATTTTTCCAACAGGCACTTGTTTCATCATCACGTGTATTTCATTTAATGGATGAAAAAGATTTAGCGCCAGTTCAAAAAGGGGATGGAAATCCTCAAGTTGTTAATGGAGAAATTGAATTTAAAAATGTTACTTTTTCGTATGATGGAAAACGTGATGTTTTAAAAAATGTATCTTTTCACGTGAAACAAGGGCAAACGGTTGCTTTCGTTGGACACACTGGTAGCGGAAAAAGTACCATTATGAATTTGTTAATGCGATTTTATAATATTAAGTCAGGAAAGATTGTAATAGATGGTGTGGATTTAGAGAAATTTGAAGAACGAGAAATTAGAAAGAAAATAGGACTCGTATTGCAAGATGCATTTTTATTTGCGGGAAATGTAAAACAAAATATTCGTATGTACAATGAAGAAATTACGGATGAAGAAGTAAAAGAAGCGGCACAATTTGTGCAAGCCAATACGTTTATTGAAAAATTACCAGAGCAGTATGAAACAGAAGTAGTAGAAAGAGGAGCTGCATTTTCTAGCGGTCAACGCCAATTAATTGCTTTTGCTAGAACGATAGCAACGAATCCCAAAGTATTAGTATTAGATGAAGCAACAGCTAATATTGATACAGAAACTGAAGATGCGATCCAAACAGCATTACAGCAAATGAGAAAAGGGAGAACGACGATAGCCATTGCGCACAGGTTATCTACAATTCAAGATGCGGATCAAATCTTTGTTATGCATGATGGAGAAATAGTAGAAAGAGGTACACATCAAGAATTACTGAGTGAACAAGGATTGTATTATAATATGTATTTACTACAAAATAAAGGAAGTTTACAAAAAGCCTTGTAATTACAAGGCTTTTTTATTTTGTTTATAAAATATGTTTGCTCTCTATGTCTATAGTATAAACGTCGTGACCCTTTAATAAAGTTGTACATATTGTATGTATACGAAATGAAAAAAACTGATAGGAGCTTTTATATGCAAGATAGATCTAGTACAAATATTACGTTTATCGATGTATCTCATTGGGAAGGGAATATTGATTAGAATGCATTGAAAGGATCCGGTATTTCAGCGGCGTATGCAAAAGCGACAGAAGGTGTGAATAATCTTGATCCTACTTTGGTTCAAAATGTACAAGCAGCGCGAAATGCGAATGTATTAATCGGTGCATACCATTTTGCGCATCCAGAACTAAATGATGCAATTTCAGAAGCGAAACATTTTGTGAACATATTACAAAGCAATCAGACAGACTTAATGCCAGTTCTAGATTTAGAATCACCGATAGATCCGAGTAATAGTAATTTAACTGGTACTGCTATATCTAATTGGGCAAGGAGTTTCATAAATTATGTGAAACAGGCTACTGGAAAAGATGTCATGTTATATACAGGAGTTTGGTATATTAATGAGTTTGGAATTAACGGGTTAAGTGATATTCCACTTTGGATTTCTAAATACTCTAGTACGCCGCCTGCTGATGCTGGTGGTTGGACAGAGTGGACAGCATGGCAATACACAGATTCTGGTAAAATTTCAGGTGTAGTAGGAAATTGTGACGTATCAGCAGCGGTTTCATTAGAAGCTTTGCAAGGAAATGGAACAAATGGTGGTGGAAATGTTTCTCCACCTAGTACTGCTACTGCAGTCTACGGCGTTGCTGTAATTAAAGGCGATAATGTAAATTTACGGAGTGGACCATCTTTACAATCTAGTGTAATTCGCCAGCTAAATAGAGGAGAATCGTATGAAGTTTTGAGTGAACAAGATGGTTGGCTTGCTTTAGGTGGAAACGAATGGATATACTATGATCCAAGTTACATTCAGTATAAACATTATGTGGCGACTATTACTGGTGATAATGTGAATCTGCGGGATGCTCCATCATTAAATGGAAATGTTATAAGACAGTTACATCGCGGTGAGGCTTATAGAGTATGGTGTAAGCAAGATGGCTCTGGCTTGGTTTAGGTGGAAATGGCTGGATATACTATGATTCAAGTTATATTCAGTATGGTGTACAATAAAATGCACGTAAAAGGTATCTCGCCTGAGATTCCTTTTATTCTGCTATTTGCGGGCAACCTGAAACAATCAGTGGGGAATGAGAAAAATCGCTTATTAAAGTCTCTCTTCATAAAAATATGTAATTTTTACAAAGTGTATATTGAAAGCATAGTATAATATAATGGATGTTTATAAAAATAAATGAAAATGGAATAAAGGAGTAAAGATATGGATTATGTGCTAATAGGTGTGATTTTATTATTATTAGCTGTAGTATTCGTGCTGTTCTATAAAAATAAACAGCTAGAATCAGAGAGTCAGCAAGTAGAATTTGAAAAGAAACAAGCAATTGAAACGTATGAAACTGAAATTGCAGCTACGGTTACAGAGCATAAAGAACAACAAAATACATTGAAAAATATGGAACAGAAGAAATACAATGATTTACAAATAAGTGCAGCTAGAGAACTTGAAAATATGCGTATGATGAAAAATCAATTAGCTATGCAACATAGTAAAGAACGAAGTGAAATACAAGAAAAACATAGTAACGAAATACACATGTTTCAAAAGTTAATTGCAAATTTGCGAGAGTATACGAAAAATGGAGCTGAAGTGAATACACACGAAACATTACATTATATGAAGCGTGGATTCGTAGAACAAGGCATAATACTAGACAATGAATTTCATATTATGCCGAATGTTTTTATTAAAAGTCAGCACGGAGGAAATGATTTTCGCATTCATCATCTTGTCTTAAGTAAAACGGGTATGTATGTACTTGAGACGAAAGAATGGACAGGGAAATTAATTCATGGCTTAACGAAAGAAAATGCTAGTATATATTCATTTATGATTGATGAAATTGGCAAGTATCAACAAGAAGTAGAGAAAGAAGAGACGTTTGAATATATTACAGGTGAAGATTCATTAACGATACAAGTAAAAAATGAAGGGAATCCAGTATATAGAGCGAAGAAACTATCCCATATTCTATACAATTGTTTGAAAGAAATACAAGTTGATATTGTAAAGGAAAACGTAAAACCGATTGTATATTTTTATAATGAGAGTGGGAAAGAAGTGCTAGATCTGTCTGAAGAAAAAACGCCGAGATTAAAAGATAGAGAGCAAATTGTAATGTTCTTTAGAAATGAGATCTTAACAGGGAAAGTAATATATACAGATCAAGAGTTAGAAAAACTTCGAGAAATCATTAATCGGATGAATTATAAAATGAATTAAAAAGAGGTGGGCTTTCTGCGTGCTATATTAAGGGGTATTTTGTATGTTTATGTTTGTTTGTATATACTAATGTATCTTGCGTTTATTTACATTATCGATATAACTCATACGTTATTAAGTGTAAAGAGTATTTTTGTAGTAATCATGCCATTTGCTTTATTAATCATGATTCAAAAATCTATCTTATATGTTTCTAAAAATCGTAATGAAGAAAAGAAGCAAATGTCGGGAGTATTAATAGTAGCACTCATTCCGTTAATAGTGTGCACTGCGCAATTAAGTATGAATACATACACTTCTAAGTTTAATCAAAATCGGTGGTTACATGCTGAAGAGAAACGGGTACATATGGTAGATGATCTAATGCAAAAATATAAATTAACAGGGAAATCAAATGAAGAAATTACAAAATTATTAGGAGCACCTACTGAAACGAGAAATGGAGAAGAAGGGATTACCACTTCGTACTATCTTGGAAATGAACGTGGCTTTATTTCAATAGATAGTGAACAGCTTGTTTTACAATTTGATAGAAATGGTAGAGTTATGAAATATGAGATACTAAGAGATTAAATAAATTTAGAGAGAAGCTATATGTTATAGCTTCTTTTTTATTTTTCAATATGTTACGGAAGGGAGAGAAGGATTTTGAGTGGAATAAGGAATGAAAGCGGAGGTGATGCATATATATGGATGCATTGGGTTGTTTTTATCGTGCATAAACGAGCAGCCCGATTATAATCAGTGCGGAATGGACCAAATCGCAACTGATTAAAGTTTCACTGTATCATATTGTATAAATGAAAAGGAGGTAAGACGGTGAAAGCAATCCCGACTGATGTCCTGAGTAAAGAATTAATGGAAAGAGAAGGAGTTATATCTATTACAGTAAAAGAATTTGAAAAGATAGAAGTAGCTGGAGTAGTAGTCGCTGGTCCTGCAGTTATTTTGATTAATCAAGATTAAGTACATATTATTGAAATAAAAAGCATCCATCTAGGATGCTTTTTATTTGTATGCAAGGAAGAATATGATGGATAATTGCTTTACTGGAGGGAAAGTCTGTGGCAATTATTATAACGATGTTAGTAATGGGAGTTTTATTAGGATTTGTTGGAGCAGGGGGAGCTGGTTTTATTATCGCAATACTCACTTTAGTATTCCGCATTCCTATTCATGTTGCGCTTGCAACGTCTTTAACTGCTATGGCATTTACGACATTATCTGGGGTTATAAGTCATTATCGTGAAGGAAATGTTGTAGTTACTATAGGCGGGATTGTTGGTGGATGTGGAGCACTTGGTTCTTATATTGGTGCAAAGCTTGGTTCACTTATACCACCGCATCTTCTTCATTGGTTTACAGCTGGGATGTTATTTTTATCTGCAATTTTTATGTTTGTTAAATTAATTAAGTTTCAAAATAGGGAAGAACTACTTTTAACAGAAATTAAAGATTTTTCGAAAGAAAATATAATGAAATGTATATGTCTCGGATTAGTCACTGGAATGATGGCTGGTTCATTTGGGATTGGTTCTGCACCATTTATTCAACTTGGATTAATGGTTCTATTAGGATTAACAATCCAGCAATCTGTAGGAACAACAATGCTTGTCATATTGCCGATTGCGATTGGAGGTGGGCTAGGATATAGTTCAGAAGGCTACCTAGATTATATACTGTTATTGCAAGTATTAATTGGCACGATGTTAGGAGCGTATATCGGGGCGAAGTTTACAAATTATGCACCACGTATGCTTTTGAAGCTTTCAATGATTATGACACCAGTTGTAGCTGGATGTATGTTATTGATGGAATGAAAATAATATAGCAAACTAATATGTTTTACGAATGAATTATGTAAGTAATTCATATTTCCCATATAAAAGGATTTGCTTTAATATAATGAGTGTAAAGTTCGAGTATTCGAAGTACTACTTGAATTATATCCCTATCCCTTTTCTAAAAATGCGAACAAGTTTTGCCCTATTCTATTCAATAATTAATTGCATAGAAATATATTGTTCGATGACCATTATGGAACGTACATAATGGGAAAATCCCGATCCTTAAAGAGGATGCCCCTAATCTTCATGTGAAAATATGATCGGATAAGAAAGCTGACCAATTTATGGTTAGCTTTCTTTTTGTTCAAAAACTATTTCTTCTTTAATTTCTGTTTGCAATAATAAAGCTTTTCCGAAACGACGTTTACATTCCGCACGCAATTTTTCAATGGCTAGTAGCTGAGTAGTGGCGGGAACTGTTACGATAGCTTGGCGTGGTTTTCGATTTTCTTCACAAAAGACACATTCCACAACATATTTAGAAATCATATTTTCATCCTTCCGTTTTTAATTTCTAAGAAGGGATTGTCTATGAAGTTAATGTGACTTTTCGTCATTAGTTTACTTTTTTCCTCTTTTTTCAAGGAGAAAATGATAAAGAAGGTGAATTTTTGTAGGGGGGAGGAATGTATATGGAAAGATGGATAGGTTGTGCAGCAGTATGTATAAATGAAAAAAATGAAGTTTTAATGGTGTTGCAAGGGCAAAAGGGTGAAGAAAAAAGGTGGTCTGTTCCAAGTGGAGGGCTTGAAAAGGGAGAGACACTAGAAGAATGTTGTATTCGAGAAGTTTGGGAAGAAACAGGTTACAATGTGGAAGTTGTAAATAAAATATACGAAAAAGAGGGTATTACATACGGGGTTCCTGTATACGTTCATTATTATGTCGTTAAAAAAATAGGCGGTAGTATGAAAATCCAAGATCCTGATGAGTTAATACATGAAATTGCTTGGAAGAGGATAGATGAAATGAAGGAATTAACGCTATCTTTCCCGGAGGATTATGAGGTTTTAAATAAATATATAAATAAAAAAGCGAGTGTTTAAACACTTGCTTTTTCAATGTATCCACGACAAGAAAAGCGGAACGATAACTAAACTAGCTCCTGCTGTTAAAAGCATAGATAAACTTGCAATGGTTCCTTCTACAGGGCCGATTTCGAATGCTTTTGATGTACCGGTTCCATTTGCGCTAGTGCCTAACATAATGCCTTTTGCGAGCGCTGTTTTAATACGGCATATACGTATGAGAGCAGGTCCGAGCAATGCTCCTGTTAACGCAGTTAAAACAACAAATACAGCTGTTAATTGTGACATACCACCGATCATTTCTGAAATGGCCATTGCAATTGGTGTCGTTACAATATGAGGCGCTAAACTATGTTCTAACGATGAATCAATTTGAAAATAATTAGCTAGTAGTGCTGAAGTAATAACTGATAAAAATGAACCGACAATGACATTAAGTAAAATAGCTATTCCATGTTTCTTGAGTAAATCAAAGTATTTATAGATTGGCCATGCGAAAGCAACTGTTGCAGGCTTTAATAATTCTGTTAACCATTGACCACCTGTTTCATATGTTTCATAAGGTGTGTCTAGTCCGAGTAATAAAGCAATTAAAATAATAGGGCAGACGAGAAGAGGAGAAAGTAAGCTCCAATTCCAGCGTTGATACATTTTCTTCGATATCCAATATGTGAATAGTGTTAATAGTAAACAAAGAAAGCCGATCATTGTGTTGATCCTTTCCGCTTTAGTAGCAATTCTGTTAGGAGTCCTGTAGCGAGAGTGACACAAAGTGTACTAATCATAATAATTAAAATGAGATCGATTCCATATTGTGATAGTGTATCTTTGTAGCGTATGACAGCGACTGCAGAAGGAATGAAAAATAAAATAAGTTCTTTTAATAAAAAGTCTGCTCCGTCCTGTATCCACTCTTTTTTCACTAGGTTAAATTTTAATGAAATTAACAATAAAAAAATACCGATTATACTTCCTGGAACTGGGAGGTGTGCCTGTTTTGCAATCCATTCACCTGTCCAAGCGAAACAAAATAATAATAAAATTTGTCCGCTTAATTTCCACCATTTCATACAGTACCCACCTCTTTCTTTTTTTACATAAAAATTGTAAAAAAGAATTAACAATTTCTACTATACGTTCATTCGAAAAATTTGTCTAATATATAAATTATATGTTATTAATATATTAGATGTATTAATTGAAAGTGAAAAGGGTGTCCAAAATGGAATTACGGCATTTGCAATATTTTGTTGTAGTGGCAGAGGAGTTACACTTTGGACGAGCAGCTGCTCGTTTACAAATGACACAACCACCGCTTAGTCAACAAATTCAGCAATTAGAAAAAGAAATGGGAGTTATGTTATTTTCAAGAACGAAGAGAAAAGTTGAATTAACAGAAGCTGGAGAAATGTTTTTAAAAGAAGTAAAAAAAGCGTTCGAACAAATTGATAAAGCAGTAGAAGTTGCACAAAGTGCCCAAAGGGGAGAAGTGGGCTCACTTTCAATTGGTTTTGTAGGTGCGGCGATATATGATATTTTACCATCTATCGTAAGGGAGTATAGAAAGAAATTTCCGAGAGTGTCTGTTGCATTACATGAACTGTCAACACCGGATCAGGTGCATGCACTTCACGATAACCGTATTGATATTGGCTTTTTGCGTCCGCCAATTCCAACGCAATTACTAGAGTTAGAACCAATTCAAAAACTTTCTTGTACGTTATGTTTACCGAAGGCACATCCACTTGCTGAAAAGGATGAAATACATATTGAAGATTTAAGAGACGAACCGTTCGTATTTATTACGAGACCGGTATGGCCAGCGTTATACGATACAATTTTATCACTTTGCCGCGACGTAGGATTTAGTCCACACATTGTACAAGAAGCAACGGAATATCAAACAGTTATGGGACTTGTAGCGGCAGGAATCGGAATTACGGTAATACCTGTATCGGCGAATAAATTGTATAAAACCGAAGTCGTATATAAAGAGTTATGTGATTCGAATTTTGTTGCAGAAATGTCAGTAGCGTACAAAAAAATGAATACTAATCCAGAACTTTTAGAGTTTTTGAAAATTGCAAGAGAGAAGAAAAGAATAGAAGTTGAGGATGAGATTAATTAATTTGTTAAAAAGTACACCTCGTTAAACACTAAAGCGGAAATGCATGCATTTCCGCTTTAGTGTTCTTTTTTTAGTTCTATACTAAAGAGATAAACATGTTCGTTTTCTTGTAATAGTTGGTCAATAGCAGTTTTTTCCTCAAGCATTGGAATTCTTACGGTTTCTTTATTCGTTTTTATTATAGCTGCTAAAGTCGTCTTTTGATTGTATGTTAAGTTTATAGCAGATTGAAGAGTAGTAGAGGTAGAGCTATTTATGATTGGAGGTGCTTCTTCAGGAGCGAGCATGGAACTACCTTCAATATTAACATACCAATGTTTTTGCACTTGTACATCTTTATCGAGTTGGGATTGAGGTGGTAAAAAAGAAAGCTTTACTTTCTTTTTTTGAAAATGGGAGGTAGCTATATTCGCAATTACGTTTGTTTTTTTACCATTTTGATAATAATCAATTGTAGCATGTATTTCATCTTTTTTATTTTTTAGGGTAACGTTATAAAACATGCTGTCTCCTTCTTGAAAAGGAGTCATTTGTAAAATAGAAGATTGCTCTTCTGTTAATTTGTATGGCTCAACAATGGCGATCTCATTGTTTTTAAGTGAGCTACAACTTGTGAGAAATAATAAAAATAAGATTGATAGTAATTTTATGCGCATGCAACCCCCTCCTTTTTACAAATATATTCTTAATATGATTTATTTTCTATTTTATTTTCTAGGACTAAAGACTTAGAACAAATTCAGATTGTAGTGCGATGTTTAAAATGTCATATTTTTATACACTAGTAGTATAGAATGAGTATGGTATGAAGTAAGGTAGGGGAAGAACATATGTCTTTATGTCAGTTAGTGAGAAAAAATATAAGAACATTTGCTGCCAAAAGGATGAAGCAATTCATGTGGGTTGCTATGAGTACTATGATTTTATTTTTTATGATATCGCTCCAATTTAATGAAGGAGCGATTGGGAAATTAGAGACTACACTTTTATTTCAAATGAGCTTTTACATGCTGTTTATTGTATTCATTTTTATTTGTATTTTTACTACATATAAAATAACGTTTTCTCTTCTGCAAGTGAGGAAAGAGGAAATTAAATCTTATGTAGCAGAGAGTAGGAAGAGAAATGACGTACTATGTTTATTATGTCAGGAGCAATTATTTATTTATGGGGCAGCGTTTGTTTTTGGATTAGTGAATGGGATGTTATTTTTGAAATTATTTACGATTATCTTTATGAAAATAGCAGGAATACAAGGGATAAATAGTGCACCGATTACAGTATATGCAATAGTAGTTGTTAGTATAATTATGATTGTGATCGTCCTATTATCGATGATGCAATGTTTTCGATTTGTTCAAAGTTTACAAGATGAAAATTCGTTTTAATTCAAGGAAAAGGCATGAGAAATCATGCCTTTTCTTATTTTACACATAAAAATAATCATGTTACAGTGTAAAGACCTGACAAAGAATGGGAAGGAAAGGTTGTATAGTATGACAAATGAACAATCAATTGTAAAGGTTGAGCGGTTAACGAAGCGAATCGGTTCAAAGACACTTGTAGAAAATATTAGTTTCGAAGTTAAAAAGGGTGAAGTAGTTGGCTTGCTCGGACCAAATGGTGCTGGAAAAACGACTTTAATGAGAATGATGGTCGGCATGATTCGTATGACAGAGGGTGAAGTTTGGATTGACGGTCAATCTGTAAAACAGCAATTTGAAAGTACTGCTGCGAAAATTGGAGCAGTAATTGAGACACCGGAATTTTATCCTTTTTTGAGCGGCTATGAAAATTTAACATATTTCGGACGAATGAATGGTAACGTGACGGAAGAACGTATCGATGAAGTAGTGAAATTGTTAGGGATGGGACAAGTAATTGACCGAAAAGTAAAAGCATATTCACTCGGCATGAGACAACGTTTAGGAATTGCTCAAGCGCTTATTCACGATCCAGATGTATTGATATTAGATGAACCAACGAATGGATTAGATCCTAGTGGAATACATGAAATGAGAATGTACATAAAGAAAATTGCACATGAACAAGGAAAAGCGGTACTTGTATCTAGTCACTTACTTTCAGAAGTTGAATTAATGTGTGATAGAGTTATCATTATTCAGCATGGAGAATATGTGGCGACGCAAAATATTCAGCATAATCAAAGAGAAGAGATGGAGACAATCCGTATACGTGTAGATGATGCGAATAAAGCAGCAGAAATGTTAGACCAAGATGTTTTAATAAAAGGTAATGATCTACTTATTCATGTAAAAGATGAAGAAATCCCAAATGTTATTCGTATATTGCTTGAGAAAAATATTCAAGTGTATCGTGTATATGAAGAAAGAAAAACGTTAGAAGAGCAATTTTTAGAATTAACAGGGGGAAAAGATATTGTTTAATTTAGTGTATAACGAACTGTATAAAATATTTAAGCGAAAGCGAACGATTATTCCCTTTGCAGTTATTGCAGTATTAATAATTGGATTAGGGTGGGTTACGGTAAAGTATTTAGAACCGGAAACAAAAGGATGGAAAGCCGATTATACAGAACGAACTGTAGAAATAGAGAAAAAGCTAGGTATGAAAAAAGAATCTATATTAGCAGAACGATCTGGGGACGAGCTTGTAAAGGAATATCAGCTTAAGATGAAGCATTTAGATACAGATACAGCACCGGCAAGCAGTTCTCCGCTTTCTTTCATGAGAGATACAGGTTTTATCGTATTTCCAATATTGCTCCCATTTATCCTCGTGTATGCAAGTACAATTTTTGCGAATGAATATAGCTGGGGAACATATAAATTTTTAACGATACGACCAGCGAGTCGATTTAAAATTTTGACAGCTAAATTTTTAGCAATTGTGATATTTGCAGCGTTATTGTTTATATTTAATATGATTTTCTCCACTTTATGTGGACTTGTTATTTATAAATTCCAACAGCCTGCATGGAGCGAGCTTATTTTCCAAGATGGAAATATTATAAAACAAAATATTTTTGTGGAAGCTAGTAAGTATTATATTTTATCGTGGTTGCCGACGATTGTGTACGCAGCGTTTGCATTTATGATTTCTGTATTAACAAGATCTAGTGGAGGCGCGATTGGTATTTCACTATTTCTTGCTTTATCAGGAAACATTGCATTATTAGCAGCGACTAGATATGATTGGGCGAAATATTTATTGCCAGCAAACACAGATTTATACAGTATTTCAAAGAATGGAAGTTTTATTGATGGAGTAACATTCCCGTTTGCTTCATGTATGTTATTACTATATTTATTTGTATTTTTAAGCATTTCCTATATAGTATTTTTAAAACGTGATTTAACATAAAAAAAGGAGCCGTTAAGTATTTCTAACGGCTCCTTTTTTTATGCAAATTGTTTAAGTGCTTTTTCAGCTAACAAAGCGAAGTATTCTGCACTGATAGGTAATGCTTGCTCATCTACTGTAAAAGCTGGATGATGCCATTCATGTGTACCACTCGTTCCCATAAAAACGAATGAACCAGGTATTTCTTGTTGATAAAAAGAAAAATCTTCTCCGGCCATTGACGGGGTAGGAGAGATGATATTTAAATTCATTTTTTCAGCAACTTGAGAGGATAAGTTTGTTAAAGATGTATCGTTATGAACAGCAGGAGGACCTGCATAAAAACGAAATTCTGTTTTTACACCTAATGCATCAGAAACCCCTTGAATAATACGTTTCATTAGTGCGGGAATCTTTTCACGTGTTTCAGTTTGGAATGTACGTACAGTTCCTTCCAGCGTTGCTTTTTCAGGAATTACGTTCCACGTATTTCCTGAATGGATGTTTGTGACACTGACGACGGCATTATGTGAAGAGCTTATATTTCGGCTTACAATTGTTTGGAGCGCCATCACGATTTGAGAGGACGCGACAATAGGGTCTACCCCAGCATCTGGTACAGCTGCATGTGTACCAACTCCGTGAATTTCAATTTCAAATCGATCGACCCCGGCCATCAGTGGACCATCTTTAATACCGATTGTACCTACTGGTAAATCGGGTTTATTATGCATACCGAAAATAGCTTGCACGCCATGTAAATGCCCGGCTTCAATTACTTTGCAAGCACCATTGCTACTTTCTTCAGCTGGCTGGAATATAAAGCGTACAGTTCCACCAAGAGAAGATTCTTTTTCTTTTAATAAATAAGCGGCACCTATAATAGCAGCTGTATGAAAATCATGCCCACAAGCATGCATTTTACCGGGAATTTTTGAAGCATACGGTAAATTTGTTTCTTCTTGAATAGGAAGGGCATCAATATCAGCGCGGAGTGCTATAATTGGTCCGCTATTATTCCCTGAAATTTCAGCAATAACGCCTGTTTCTAAACTAGAATTTATAATCGTAATGTTTTTCTTTTCTAACCAATTTTTTATAGTCTTCGTCGTTTCAAATTCTTCGTATGATAATTCTGGATGCTCATGTAAATTTCGACGAATAGAAATTAGCATCTCAGTTAATTGCTCTAGATTTGCTGCCACGTATAATGCCTTCTTTCTTAATTAATGTATTTACATTAATTATACAATAAGAAAAGAGAGGATTCTCAAATGAAAATCCTCTCTTGTTTTATGCTGCCAATTTTTTGTGTGTATGATGTTTACGATAACGTCCACGCATTGCATAGGCAATTTGCGGGATTGCAATACCGATTAAAATAAGTGATACACCGATCCATTGTGAAGATAGCACCGCTTCTTTTAAAACGAATACAGACATAATTGTTGTAACCGGTAGTTCTGCTGCACCAAGAATAGTCGCTAAGCCAGAACCGATCTTTGGAATACCGATTGTAAAGGCGATAGAAGGAATAACGATACTAAATGTTCCTAATCCTAAACCGTATTTCCAAAGTCCTTCAGAAATTGCACCGCTAAAAATAAATGTTGGTGGGAATACGATCATTACTAAAGTTAAAGCGCCAGTCATTAAGAGAACACCGCGCGGTAATGAAGGCACTTCAACAGCAACTTTTCCGCTCACGAAAATGTATGTTGCGAATGTAACAGCAGATAATAAACCTAGTATGATTCCAGTCATATCGAAATCACCTGCTGATTTCTCTAGTAAACCACTTGATAAAAATGTACCTGCAAGTAAGAAAATAACGGAAATAACCTTTTCTCTTGAAGGTAATGTTTTTGTTGTGACTGCTTCAATAATAATTCCGACCCAAACGAATTGGAATAAAAGTATAATTGCAATAGATGCTGGTACAGTTTTTAATGAAGCATAATAAAAAATTCCAGTAAAACTTGCAGATGTACCTGCCACGAATAAAATTAACGCTTGTTTTAATGGAACACGATGTCTAGAAAATAGAAGAGTAATAGCAAGCAAAATAATCCAACCGAACAAATATTGGCTGCCAATTACCTCTCCAAGTGAAAATCCTTCTGCATAGGCAAGTTTAACGAAAATAGCTAAAATCCCATAACTACACGCTCCTAATAAAACTAAAAGAGAATAACGAAGCATGAAAAATTCCTCCCATCTATATGAAATTGTTCCTAACGGACATATATAACTAGAGGGAAGTATACAAAATTAAAAATAAAGGGTCAAATAAAAGAAAAGTGTGACATTTTATAGAATAATAATAAAAGTATGATATTTATGCATAATCTTGAAATTAGTAATAATAAAAGTATTGTAAAATCAGCTTCGTATTGTATAAAGACAGCATTTGAAAAAAATATTTTTTAGGGAGATAGAAGGGTAGTCCATTATAGTGTGCTAATCATTTGAGAAACTATATTACCTTTGTTATGTTAATAACAATTAGAGAAGTTTCATAGTCCAATTGATATTGTTCTATATAATAGAAGGGAATAAAAACGTTTTATTAGAAACTGTTTGTAAGGGTAGTTTTTCTTATTATCACGTTGTTAAAGTGAGTTCACGAATTGTTCATAGTATTTTTATGTGTTTTTGCTACAATATGTAAGGAGAGGAGTGGAATCATGCAAGATATTAGTATTTTTTTAGCGTTTGGCGCTGGATTTTTATCATTTATTTCCCCATGTTGCTTACCGCTTTATCCGGCATTTTTATCGTACATAACAGGTATGTCGGTTTCTGAGTTGAAAGAAGAAAATGCAATGCTTCGCAAAAGAAGTATGATACATACAGCGTTTTTCTTACTTGGATTTTCAATTATATTTATTGCAATTGGATTTGGTACAAGTTTTATTGGAGGCATCTTTACAAATTATAAAGATTTAATTAGACAGTTAGGTGGTATATTTATCATCGTGTTCGGTCTTATTATTGTCGGTGTGTTTAAGCCAAAGTTTTTAATGCAAGACCGTAAATTTACGTTTAAAAATCGTCCGAGTGGCTATTTGGGATCCGTTCTAATTGGGTTGGCCTTTGCTGCAGGGTGGACGCCTTGTACTGGACCTATTTTAGTGTCTGTCATTGGATTAGCAGCAACAAATCCAGAATCAGCAATGATTTATATGATAGCATACATACTTGGGTTTGCTATCCCATTTTTCGTACTATCATTCTTTATTACGAAAATGTCTTGGATTAAAAGAAATAGTATGAAATTCATGAAGATTGGAGGATACGTTATGATTGTCATGGGTATCTTCCTATATTTCAACTGGATGACGAAAATTATCGTATATTTCTCAAGTTTATTTGGTGGTTTTACCGGTTTTTAGTATTATTCTGTGAAAATGTTGGAAATACTAACGGAAAAGCATATAATGAAAGTATATTTTGCATATAGCCACAAAAAAGGATGAGAAAATATGAACATAGTTGTTTTATCCAGTATCGTTGCTGTTTGTATGGCTGTTGGTGCGATGTTTATTCGTTTAAAAGCAGCTAAGAAACCGGCAACATTGAAAAAAATTATACTTCCACCATTTTTTATGAGTACGGGAGCATTGATGTTTGTTTTTCCAGAATTTCGATTAACTCCAGCAGAAATGTTAGAAGCAATTGGCGTCGGTTTGTTTTTCTCTATTTTTCTTATTAAAACATCTAAATTTGAAATTAGAGGACAAGAGATTTATTTGAAGCGTTCAAAAGCATTTGTTTTTATATTAATTGGATTACTTGTCGTGCGGATTGTTTTTAAAACATACTTAAGTCAATCTCTTGATTTAGGACAACTTAGTGGCATGTTCTTCTTACTGGCGTTCGCGATGATTGTGTCATGGAGAATTGCTATGTACCGTTCCTTTACGAAATTACAGAAGGAAATGGAAAAAGAAGATGGTTTTTATAATGAAAAAGATATGAAGCTAACTTGAAAACGTTATATGTATAAAATAAAAAGGACAGCGTCAAAGGCGCTGTCCTTTTTATTGAAAATAATGTGAAGTTACTTTGCGAGTAAAGATTTATAGTTAGAATAATCAATCTCTTTTTCTTGTAGTTTTTTTACTAAAAATTTATGATCACGCTTCGGTGTAGCAATAATATATCCTTTAATAATTAAATCTTGTGTAATTTGAGAGGCTTTTTCTTGTAATGCCAGTTCTCCAATTTTGCCAGCAATTTTTGATTTAGCGACATCGCGAAATAGTTCTGGAACAGGACTTACGAGCTCTTCTAACAATTGTTTTTGTTCTTCATCCCATAAATGTCTAGTTTTATTAATATAGTGCTCTTCCCAATCTAAAATGGACATACCATCTTCTTTAGGTAATCGTTTTAGGAATTTTCTGAACATAAAGTATCCACCGATAGACATAAGTCCTAATAAAATAACAGTCCATAGCACTATGAACCAACTGAACCATCCTTCGAGCAAGCTTATCCCCCCTTAATGATTGCGGTTTTCTTTTATTCATATTATAAACAGTGAGATTCATAGAAAGCAAGAACGCTTGGTCATTTTGACCAAGCGTTATCATTTAAACAAAGTATAGTTGTTCAACACATAAATTATTATTATCATCTTCTACATATTCAATGATTAATGTGCCAACTTTACGATCTTTATCTTTAGTTGTGAAAATAGAGTAAGAAGTAAAACGTACTGTTGATAAGCCGCTTATATGTGTAGGTAAAGAAATGTAGTCGTTATCGCGGAAGAATTCCATCAGTTCAATATCTTCAAATTCTTTTCGATCAACTTGTTTGTTTGTATAGCGGCGTTGAAGTTTTTTTAAAGACTCATTCCAAGAAATTGCTTTTGTGTCGTATACCATTGTTCTATCTCCTTACTGTATGTAATCATTAAGAACATACGTTCTAAACTAGTATACTCTTTTTATTAGAAAAGGGAAAGCAAAAAATAATGTAAGCTTGGATTTCCAAGCTTACATTATTGATGCGTCCGTCATAATCTCTATTTTTATTATAAGTTAGATAAGAATAAGAAACAAGATGATATATATTCTGTTGATGGTTTTTAAAATTCTGTATATTATAGATATACTAAAATGCAAGGGAATGAGAGGAATGGCATATGTAATTTCACTCCAAGGATCGATGGCAAGCGGAAAAACAACATTGGCTAAAAGGTTAGAGAGATGTGGGCTTTCAGTTATATATGAAAATCCATATCCAATTGTAAAAAAGCGAAAACAATTAAATTTGGATATGAATTCAAAAGAAGGGTTTATCATAAATCAAAAAATGTTTATGGAAGCAAAAATAAAGGAGTTTCAAAATGTGAAAGATTCAGTCGTGATTTTTGATCGTGGACCAGAAGATATTGAGTTTTATACAATTTTTTATCCAACGATTATAGGGGAAAAGTGGGATATAGAAATTGAATTGAAAGATGAATTATATAAATTAAGAGAATGCCGTTCGGATGCAATTTTTTATTTAGATGTTTCGAAAGAAAATTTATATGATAGAAAAAATAATGACGGGGCAAGAAATCGAAGTACATTCGAAGAACAATTTAAATTAGTAGAAACTGAAAAAGAATGGTATAAACAATTTCCTGTAACTTATGTGGACACGAATACATTAACAGTGGATGAGTTAGAAGCATATTTTATGGGCTGGTTAAAGGAGAAAGGACTATGAAAAAAATATTATTATTCGTATACCCAACATTTGCGGAGTTTGAAATTACAGTAGCAACAGCATTACTGAAAAAGAAATATGAAATCATTACTGCGGGCTTAACAAAAGGGTTGATTATAAGTGAAACAGGCTTGCAAGTACAACCGCATATAGAATTAAGTGAAGTGCGTGTAGATGAATATGAGGGGATTATCATTCCAGGGGGAGACGAAGTACATATGAAAGACGCAGATATTCTCTTTTCAGTCATTCGCCAATTTTCTGAAAAAGAAAAATTAGTAGCTGCGATTTGTGCTGGACCGTATGCGTTAGCAAGAGCAGGTTTATTTAAAGGGATTTCTTATACAGCGACTATAGATTATCAAAAGTTAGATTGTTTTCCAGTAGAAAATTTTGTATATAAAGAAGTTGTACAACACTCAAATATTATTACTGCACAAGGACATGCTTTCGTACCATTCGGAATAGCAGTTGCTACTTATTTTGGAGTAGCGAACGAACATAGTATAAATTTTTATGGCGGAAAGGGCAATATGATGATGGACAAACTTTTACATGAGAATGTATAAAAGCTAGCATTGGATAGCTTTTTTCTTTTTGACATCGATAAATGGCTAACGTTTTCGGGTCGCGCCATATACCGTTATGAAGTGACAATTCATTTTCTACTTCTTTTTTTAGCCATTCCTTCATTTCGGCGTGAAGATATGTACTATCAGGTATATTTAGCGATGGAAACATGCTAGAAATATAGCTTACAATCGGAGTAGCATGATGAAAAACGAGAGCATTATGAATAACTGTTTCTTCAACAGTTGGAAAAACAGACTGTAATATCTCTTTACCATTTTCTAAACAAAATGGAGTGACTGATGATGTTGTTTTCGGTAAATCAAATGCGTCTAACATGCGGTTACACATTTCAACTATATGAGGTAATGTAACGTCAGAATTTGTTGTAGCTAAAAGTGAGCCTCCGGGACGCATTACTTTATGGAATCCTTGAACTGTTTTTTCGACATCTTTCATGTGATATAACATATGTCTTGCGATGACCCAGTCATAGCGATTAGCTTCAAAAGGAAGTTTACCAGCATCACCTAGTTTCCATTCAATTATGCTATTCTTTATTGCAGCTTCAGAAAGCATCGTTTTTGATTGATCAAAACCGGTTAGTTCGCCTTTATGACCGTTAGTTTGTAAAAGGGAAAGAAAATTTCCATTAGCACACCCAACCTCTAATATTTTTTCTTCTCCTTGAAATTGTAAATGTTCCATGACGAGTTCATCTAAATTTACTTGTTTTTCTTCGTAATGTTTATGCGTATCGATACGTGTTTGTAAATGGTTGCTTACGTTATATTGGCGTTTTACATCATTCATTTTTTCACATTCCACCTTCGTGCAAAATTGCTGAATCGCGTGTGTTAATACGTCGGTTTTCTTTAAACCTTCGTAATGGAGTGCAGATTCAAACCTTTCAAGTAATTTTTCTTCAATTCGAAAATGAATATCTTTTCGCTTCGTCACTGAAATATCGCCCCTTTGCATCTGTTAGTGAGACTATAGCACGCCTGAAAAATTCGTGTAAATAATTTGTGTACACAAATGGAGGGGATGAAAAAATTGTTCGAATGTGAGTTTAAACTATTGACGATTTAACCGTTTTCATATATTCTTAAATTAAGAAATATTCAAATAATTAAAAGAAATGAGAGAGTCACATGCTTCTTCAAGGAACACATCGAATTGGTCGTATGGCCATGTTGTTGGCACTTGCGGATGAGAATGAAAGCCCTGTATTATCTATTCCAAAAGGTTGGAAGTATTGTACGGGGAAAGTGGGTTCGATGAATTCGCAAAAAGTTGTAGCAGCAATGGAAACAGCGGCTAAGAGCACCCAAGTTATTGAAACAGATGTTTACAGAGAAACACATGCACTTTATCATGCAATTATGGAAGCTTTGTACGGAGTGACGAGAGGTCAAATTCAGTTAGCAGACGTTCTTCGTACAGTAGGACTTCGCTTTGCGATTGTGCGCGGTAGACCATACGACGGAAAAAAAGAAGGCGAATGGGTTGCTGTTGCATTATATGGAACGATTGGTGCACCTGTAAAAGGATCTGAGCATGAGGCGATTGGTTTAGGAATTAATCACATATGATTTGCCCATAGTCTATTAGTTAGAAGGGGGCCTTACTTTTTTAGGACAGAAGTCTGTCTTAAAAAGATAAGGTCCCCTTTTGCCTTTTTAAGGAGGAAAAAGAATGATTACGTTAACAGGACACACATTGACAATTGAAGAAATGAAGAGGTTGTTACTTGAAGGGGAAGGTGTAACAGCTTGTCCAAATAGTATGCAAAAGGTGGCGGAGTGCCGCGAAGTTGTTGAGAAAATTGTAGAGGACGGAAAAGTCGTTTACGGTATTACAACTGGATTTGGAAAGTTCAGTGATGTGCTTATTCAAAAAGATGATGTAAAGGCACTTCAACACAATTTAATTCAGTCACATGCATGCGGTATAGGTGATCCATTCCCTGAAGAAGTATCACGCGGTATGTTAATTTTACGAGCGAACACGATGCTTAAAGGAGTATCTGGTGTTAGACCACTTGTTGTAAATATGCTTCTTGAGTTTGTAAATCGTAAAATTCACCCGGTCGTTCCGCAACAAGGGTCACTTGGTGCGAGTGGCGATTTAGCACCTTTATCTCATCTTGCGCTTGTATTATTAGGCGAAGGTGAAGTGTTCTATAAGGGGAAACGCGTTCATGCGATGGTTGCTCTTACAGAAGAAGGGCTTGAACCGATTGAACTTGAAGCGAAAGAAGGGCTTGCATTAATCAATGGTACGCAGGCGATGACAGCGCAAGGAGTTCTTTCTTATATAGAAGCAGAAGCAATGGCGTATCAAGCTGAATTCATTGCTTCGATGACAATTGAAGGATTACAAGGCATTATTGATGCATTTGATGAAAATGTTCATAAAGCACGTGGTTATAAAGAGCAAGTGGAAGTAGCGAGCAGAATTCGTGACATCCTTCATGATAGTAAATTAACAACAAAACAAGGAGAACTACGAGTGCAGGATGCATATTCACTTCGTTGTATCCCGCAAGTACACGGTGCTTCTTGGCAAGTTTTAAATTATGTGAAAGAAAAATTAGAAATTGAAATGAATGCAGCAACAGATAATCCGCTAATCTTTGATGGCGGAGAAAAAGTAATTTCGGGTGGGAATTTCCATGGTCAACCGATTGCGTTTGCGATGGACTTCTTAAAAGTAGGAATGGCGGAACTTGCAAATATTTCAGAGCGTCGTATCGAGCGTTTAGTAAATCCGCAATTAAATGATTTACCTCCATTTTTAAGTCCAGAACCAGGACTTCAGTCTGGTGCAATGATTATGCAATACGCTGCAGCGTCACTTGTTTCTGAAAATAAAACGTTAGCACATCCAGCGAGTGTTGATTCAATCCCGTCATCAGCTAACCAAGAAGATCACGTAAGTATGGGAACAATCGCTTCACGCCATGCACATCAAATTATTCAAAATGTAAGACGTGTTCTTTCAATTGAGATGATTTGTGCGATGCAAGCAGCAGAATATCGCGGTATTGAAAACATGAGTACAGTGACGAAGAGCTTCTACCATCAAGGCCGTCAACAAGTACCTTCTATTACAAATGATCGCATATTCTCAACGGATATTGAAAATATTACGCACTGGTTAAAAACGAATTATTCGATAAAAGAAAGATTAGATGTAAACGCGGCACTATAAAATGAGAAAAGGGAGAGATTGAAATGGAAAAAGTTAAACAAACAATTCGCGCACCAAGAGGTACTGAATTACAAACGAAAGGGTGGGTTCAAGAAGCTGCACTTCGTATGTTAATGAACAATTTAGATCCTGAAGTTGCTGAAAAACCAGAAGAATTAGTTGTATATGGCGGAATTGGCCGTGCAGCTCGTAACTGGGAAAGCTACCATGCGATTGTAGATTCATTAAAAACGTTAGAAAGCGATGAAACATTACTTGTTCAATCAGGAAAACCAGTTGCAATCTTTAAATCGCATGAAGATGCACCTCGCGTTCTTTTAGCGAACTCAAACTTAGTACCAAAATGGGCGAACTGGGATCACTTCCGTGAACTAGAGAAAAAAGGTCTTATGATGTACGGACAAATGACCGCAGGTAGCTGGATTTATATTGGAACACAAGGTATTTTACAAGGAACATATGAAACGTTTGGCGAAGCGGCACGTCAACATTTCGATGGTTCATTAAAAGGTACATTAACACTTACTGCTGGCTTAGGTGGTATGGGTGGTGCACAACCTCTTGCTGTAACGATGAACGGCGGTGTTGTCATTGCTATTGATGTTGATAAGCGCAGCATCGATCGTCGTATTGAAAAGAGATACTGTGATATGTATACAGAATCATTAGAAGAAGCATTAACGGTTGCGAACGAGTATAAAGAGAAGAAAGAACCAATTTCAATTGGTTTATTAGGAAATGCGGCAGAGATTTTACCAGAACTAGTGAAGCGCAATATTACGCCAGATTTAGTTACGGATCAAACATCTGCTCATGATCCATTAAACGGTTATATTCCAGTAGGTTTCACATTAGAAGAAGCAGCGAAACTTCGTGAAGAAGATCCAGAACGTTACGTACAATTATCAAAAGAAAGCATGACAAAACATGTAGAAGCAATGCTTGCTATGCAAGAAAAAGGCGCAATTACATTTGATTATGGAAATAATATTCGCCAAGTTGCTTTCGATGAAGGTTTGAAAAATGCATTCGATTTCCCAGGATTCGTTCCAGCATTTATCCGTCCATTATTCTGCGAAGGAAAAGGACCATTCCGCTGGGTAGCACTTTCTGGTGATCCAGAAGATATTTATAAAACAGACGAAGTAATATTACGTGAGTTTGCGGATAATGAGCATTTATGTAACTGGATTCGTATGGCTCGTCAGCAAGTTGAGTTCCAAGGTCTTCCATCTCGTATTTGTTGGTTAGGTTACGGTGAGCGCGCGAAATTTGGTCGCATTATTAATGAAATGGTGGCAAATGGTGAATTATCAGCACCAATCGTTATCGGTCGTGACCATTTAGATTGCGGATCAGTAGCATCTCCAAATCGTGAAACAGAAGCGATGAAAGACGGTAGTGATGCAGTAGCAGACTGGCCAATTTTAAATGCATTAATTAATAGTGTAAACGGTGCAAGCTGGGTATCTGTTCACCACGGTGGTGGCGTTGGTATGGGTTATTCACTTCACGCTGGAATGGTTATCGTTGCAGATGGAACAGAAGCAGCAGCAAAACGTATTGAGCGCGTATTAACTTCTGACCCTGGTATGGGTGTTGTTCGTCACGTTGATGCAGGATATGACTTAGCTGTAGAAACTGCGAAAGAAAAAGGCGTTAACATTCCGATGATGAAATAAGGAGGAGAAAACATGCTGGACACTTTACTAATAAATATCGGTCAATTACTAACAATGGATCAAGAAGATGGCTTGTTAAGACGGGAAGCGATGAACACGCTTCCTGTTATCGAAAATGGTGTGGTTGGAATTGAAAACGGCGTAATTACTTTCGTTGGAACAGTGGAAGAAGCTAAAGGATTACAAGCGAAAGAAGTTATTGATTGCGGCGGGAAAATGGTTTCTCCTGGTCTTGTTGATCCGCATACTCACCTTGTATTTGGTGGATCTCGTGAAAATGAAATCGCACTAAAATTACAAGGAGTTCCGTACTTAGAAATTTTAGAAAAAGGCGGAGGTATTCTTTCAACTGTAAATGCAACGAAAAAGGCGTCGAAAGAAGAACTTGTTCAAAAAGCGAAATTCCATTTAGACCGTATGCTATCTTTCGGAGTTACAACTGTAGAAGCGAAGAGTGGTTACGGATTAGATGATGAGACGGAATGGAAACAATTAGAGGCAACTGCACAATTACAAAAAGAGCACTCGATTGATTTAGTTTCCACATTTTTAGGTGCTCATGCAGTTCCGAAAGAGTATAAAGGTAGATCGAAAGAATTTTTACAATGGATGTTAGACCTACTACCAGAAATGAAAGAGAAGCAATTAGCTGAATTCGTTGATATTTTCTGTGAAACAGGTGTGTTCTCTGTTGAAGAGTCAAAAGAGTTTTTATTAAAAGCGAAAGAGCTTGGGTTTGATGTGAAAATTCATGCAGATGAAATTGACCCTCTTGGTGGCACGGAAGCAGCGGCTGAAATTGGTGCGGCATCAGCGGACCATTTAGTTGGCGCTTCTGATAAAGGAATTGAAATGCTTGCAAACTCTAATACAGTAGCGACTTTATTACCAGGAACAACTTTCTATTTAAATAAAGAAAGCTTTGCTCGTGGACGTAAAATGATTGATGAAGGTGTTGCAGTTGCTTTGGCTACAGACTTTAACCCAGGTAGTTGTCCAACTGAGAACATTCAGCTTATTATGAGCATTGCAATGCTCAAGCTGAAAATGACACCAGAAGAAGTTTGGAATGCAGTAACAGTTAACTCTTCTTACGCAATTAATCGTGGTGATGTAGCTGGAAAAATTAGAGTTGGTCGCAAGGCAGATTTAGTTCTATGGGATGCTTACAATTATGCTTACGTACCGTATCATTACGGCGTAAGTCATGTAAATACAGTATGGAAGAATGGTAATATCGCATATACAAGAGGTGAACAATCGTGGAGCACGGCCACTATTTAAAGAAAAATGCAAAGTTTATCGATCGTGAAGTGACGAAATGGAGTGAGATGATTAAAGATTGGGAGGAAGGCTTGGAAATATTCGGTGCTGCCTTAATTGGAGCACCCCTTTCTAAACCATCTATTAGTCATTCAGGAGCAAGTTTTGCACCAAAAACAATTCGTGCAATGTTAGATGCATATAGCACGTACGCAATTACAGAAGAACATGATATGAAAGAAAGTGTCTTATATGATTGCGGCGATATTACGATGCATGTGACGGATATAAAAGAAAGTCATAAGCGAATTGCGAAAACAGTTGGTCATGTAACGAAAGTAAATCCAAACATGATACCAATCGTTCTTGGCGGGGATCACTCGATTAGCTTTCCGAGTATAACAGGATTTGCAAATAGTAAAGGGAAGGTCGGTATTATTCAATTTGATGCCCATCATGATTTACGTAATTTAGATGATGGTGGCCCATCAAATGGTACACCGTTCCGTAGTCTACTGGAAAATGATGTAATTACAGGAAAACAACTCGTTCAAATCGGAATTCGTAATTTTTCAAATGCACGAGCGTACCATGAATATGCAAAAGAACATGGCGTGACAGTATATACAATGAAAGATGTACGAGAGCGACAAATCAAAGATATTATCACAGAAAGTATTGAAGTATTAAGAAAGCAAGGCGTGACTTCTATTTACATTTCTCTTGATATGGATGTACTAGATCAAGCATTTGCACCAGGTTGTCCAGCAATTGGTCCTGGCGGTATGGATAGTACGACTTTACTTGATGCGATTGAATTTCTTGGTAAAGAACCGCTCGTTCAAGCGATGGATATAGTAGAAATTGATCCAACCCTTGATTTCAGAGATATGACGAGTCGAGTAGCTGCGCAAGTGATTATGAGTTTTCTTTTAGCGAGAGAGACAGTCCGTAAGCAGGTTAGTATATAGGCGTGAAATTAATAGGGAATGTTTAACGATTCCGTATGAAAAACACATTACTACTTATATGTAGTAATGTGTTTTTATGTAAAAAGAGAAGGTGAAATTAGAATGTATATATGTGTGGAAAAGTTAATAAGATTGCGGGTTTTTAATGATATTTTACGAAATTATTTTCTTAGTTCGAAAGGATTGACATTAAAAATAATTTTATGATAAAATTAAAATTTTGCTAAAAAATTGATTGTGTGTTAAGATTGAGAAGGTTACCATATATGGAGGTGGATTATTTGTTTCAAATTGGCGATAACATAGTTTATCCAATGCAGGGAGCAGGTATAATTAAAGCCATAGAAGAGAAGGAAATCACAGGAGAAAAACAACAATATTATGTTATAAAAATGTCGGGTAGTAATATGGAAGTAATGATTCCGGCAGGGAGAATATTGAGCTCAAATATACGACCAGTCACGGATATAACGGCAATAGCACACATATTGGATATTTTTCAACATGGAGAATCTGATAGATTACTTACGTGGAAACAAAGGTATAAATTGAACACTGATAAAATAAAGACGGGTAAAATACAAGAAGGTGCTGAAGTTGTACGTGATTTATTACGTATGCAGAAAGAAAAAGCACTTAATGCAAGCGAAAAGAAAATGTTAGATAACGCACACGAATTTTTGATTAGTGAACTGGGATTAATTGAAGGTATCACAGAAAGTCAAATAAAAAGCTTTTGTTAAGATTCATTACAAATAATGTATTAGATCCCAAAAAAGGTTTTGAATTTTTTGGGAACATAATTATAGAGAATTAATCATTTCAAAGACATTCAATTCTTTCAAACCACTTTTAGAGCATTAACCTCTTTTGTTATTACTACAATCAAATCCATTTTTATTTTTTAAGTTCTTTACGAATATTCGAAGTTTAATTAAACACTTGGATAGAATAGTTACTTGATTTTTGCAATCCTGATTCACACTGGCACGGACGAGGAGCCGTAAGGATGAAAGAGAGGTAGGGCTTTCATTGTTTTAGGTTTATAAGTTATTATTTTTAGAAGAATACTGAACCATTCTCACTTCTACTGCTAAGTAATTTTTTATATGTGAAGAGATAATAATTGTTTATATTCTTTATATTAAAGAGATAAATGAATTTTTAGCCATATACGGTCAACTAAAAAGGAGTGTCATATAGTCGATAATTCGACTATGTGACAGCTCTTTTTTTCATGGGGATTAGGAACGGATAAATAGAAAAAACAACGTGTTAGATATGCAATTATTATCGTAATGCTTGTTGTTTGCATATTGGAAACGAATTTGTTCCCTATCTTCTTTAGAGCAATGACAGAGATGGAGACTAGGCGATGTGGACTAAGAAATCGATCACGAAAGGATATAAATGGTGAGACGGATGTGCGTATATGGAAAAAAAACGTGCTTTTGCACGGCTTTTTTTATGTTAGTTATGAAGAGAAAGCAAACAAATGTTACCCCATTACGATAATCGGCTTAATCAAAATGAATGATTGAAGCCTCGTTACTGTAAGTTTGAATATAGTACAATGGAAATCGTTTTTTTAGTAAATAGTTTGAAAAACAATTACCAATATATTCTATAGTAATAAAACTAGAAGAAAAGAAAACATCCATTTAACAAGTATTTTCCTCATCCACTTACTGAATATAAGAATAGACAGTAGAGATTTGAATTCTAGAACCCTTATAGTAATAAAACGGTTCGTTTTATTATACGAATGTTTCTACATAAGAGCGTATAAATTGACGTTACTATCTAAAAGTAAGTATGATGCGATTATAGTAAGAATTTTTTAGGGGGAAGAAAAATGACAAGTTCAAATAATAAAGCAGCAAGTATTTATGAAGGAACAAATATAAATGATTGGGGTTCTTTTGAAAATATTGAAGAAACGAAGTTATTTGACTCGATTCAAATTGGATCTTGGTCTCTTCGTAATCGCATAGCAATGGCACCGATGACGAGATGTTTCGCGAATCATGAAACAGGAATCGTTGGTACTGATGTAGTCGAGTACTATAGAAAACGTGCAGCTGATGGAGTTGGCTTAATTATTACAGAGGGAATCGTCATTAGCCCAAGAGCAAAAGGAAATCCAGGAGTACCGGGGATTTATACACAAGAACAAATCGATTCGTGGAAGCCTGTTACAGAGGCAGTACATAAAGAAGGTGGAACGATTATTGCTCAAATATGGCATGTTGGCCGTATGAGTCATCACGAGATAATTGGTGGGCAAATGCCGCAAGCACCGTCTGCTATCGCTGCAGAGGGAAATGTTCCGCGTTTTCGTAAACCGTTCGACACGCCAGAAGCAATGACGTTGGAAGAAATACAAGAGGTGATTGGTCAATACGCACAAGCTGCGAAAAACGCGATCGAAGCTGGATTTGATGGAGTAGAAATACACGGTGCACACGGATATTTAATCGATCAATTTACTTATGAGTTCGCAAATAAGCGTACTGATAAATACGGCGGAGATTTAAAGCAAAGGCTAACGTTTATGAAAGAAGTAACGGAGGCTGTAATAGAAGCTGTTGGGGCTGATAAAACACTTCTTCGTTTCTCTGCTTTCAAAGGTGATAATCCAACTTATATGTGGGAAAACCCTGAGTTTGCAATTGAAATGTTTGTAAATATGTTCAACGAAGTTGGATTAACGATGATTCACCCTTCAACGATGAATTATACGGCAGTTATTGCTGACGGAAAGAATTTTCATCAATTAGTAAGAAAATATTGGGAGGGTACGATTGTAGGAGTAGGGAATTTAAATCCGAAAGAGGCTGAAGAAGCGTTGCAAGAAGGAACAATTGATGTAGTGGCATTCGGAAGACCTTTAATAGCTAATCCAGATTTTGTTCATCGAATTAAAAATGCTGAAAGTTTAGTTGAATATGATGCGAAAGAGCATCTTGCTACATTAATTTGAATAAAGATAAAAGGAGAACACATCAGGTGTTCTCCTTTTATTATGGATTTTCATAGGAGGAAGCGGTATGAGTGAAACGCTACTCGTTATTATTAGTATATTGCTCTTATTGATGTTACTATTAATCATTTTTTTTATTATTACATTTTTTATAAAAAAACGGACGCATCATTCTATATTAAAGTTACATCCATACTTAGGAAGGATGCGTTATTTACTTGAAAAGATAGGACCGGAATTTAGGCAATATTGGTTTGATCATGATACGGATGGAAAGCCCTTTTCACGTTATGATTTTCAAAGTGTAATGTTTCTAGCAAAATACCGTTCAGAAATACTCGGTTTTGGATCAAAACGAGATTTTGATGCATCTGGATATTATATTGCTAATACATTATTTCCAATATTAACAGATGAATTAAGTGTGAATGAAACGCAAGAACGTGAAGGGAAAAAGTATGTGATTCATAAAGAAGGGTTATTTTCACGAAGAGAAAAATTGACAGCGGATACAACGAATCTTTGGTTATATGAAGAAGACGATGCAATTATCGTCGGTGAAAACCGCAAATATCCGTGGAAACTACATGGCATGTTTGGGGCATCTGCGACTTCTTACGGTGCGATTGGCGAAAATTATATTTTAGCGAGCGGGTTTGGTGCGAAGATGGCTGGCGGATCGTGGATTAATACTGGCGAAGGTGGCGTTATTCCAGAACATTTACATACAGGTGCGAATATCGTTGCGCAAATTGGTCCGGGTTTATTTGGGTACCGTGATGAGGATGGTAATTTTTCAATGGAGAAATTTATGGAGAAAGCAAAAGAAAGCAATATTAAAGCATTCGAATTGAAATTTGGGCAAGGTGCGAAAATACGTGGTGGTCATCTAGAGGGACAAAAAGTAAATGAGAAAATTGCTTCTGTTCGGAATGTGCGAAAAGGAGAAACGATTAATTCACCGAATCGATTTCCATTTTTAAAGAATGCAGCAGATACACTTTATTTTATTCAACGTTTGCAAGAAAACGGCGGTAAACCAGTCGGGATGAAGATTGTAATTGGACAGCAGGAGCCATTGGAAGATTTATTCAAATCGATGAAAGAGTTAAACATTTATCCAGATTTCATTACAGTTGATGGTTCAGAAGGTGGATCAGGTGCAACGTATAAATCGATGGCAGATAGTATGGGGATGCCGCTTATTCCAGCGTTATTGACATGTATTGATACAGCGAATCATTATGGTGTTCGGGACAAATTCAAAGTGTTTGCCTCAGGGAAATTAATTACACCAGATAAAGTGGCAATTGCTTTAGCCATTGGTGCAGATGCTGTAAATTCAGCCCGTGGATTTATGATGGCAAGTGGCTGTATAATGGCACTTCAATGTAATTCCGGACAATGTCCATCTGGAGTTGCCACGACGAATCCGCACTATCAAAAAGCGCTAGATCCGTATGAGAAGAAATGGCGAGTAATGAATTATGTTGTTAGTATGAGATATAGTTTGTTCTCACTTGCGGCAGCAGCGGGAGTAAAGAGTCCGCGTCATTTAACGAGAGAGCATATTGTGTTTAAAGATGAGATGGGGAGAGTAGTTTCTCTTTCGGAATTGTTTCCTACTAGTAAATAGAAGATAAGCTATGTTTAATAGATTAAAAGTCATACATTCGTATGGCTTTTTTCTTTTGAAATTTGTCTGATAAGTGAATGAAAATAAGGTGTGAAAAAATGGCATTTTATTTTTTGAATATTTTTACTTTAATTTATTTTAAAACCGGGGTAATCCACTGGGATAAAGGCGTTTATAAAGGTTTTCACATGTAGTGAAAAGGGCTTGTTCACTTGAAAGGACAAAAAATGTTTGTTAAGGTAGGGAACCATAAGCGAAAACAAGAAAATAGAAAAAGTCATTTTTCGAAATTTTGAATGGCTTATGTAACTAAGGGAGAGATTTGGTGAAGATCGAGATTATGGTTTCGCTTGCTATTTATATGGCAGGTATGTTGTATATCGGTTATTGGTCTTATAAGAAGACATCCGATTTATCAGATTATATGTTAGGCGGAAGGGGACTCGGTCCAGCAGTTACAGCTTTATCAGCTGGTGCTTCTGACATGAGTGGTTGGATGCTAATGGGATTACCTGGTGCGATGTATGCAACAGGATTATCAAGTGTATGGATTGCGATAGGTTTATTAATAGGTGCTTATGCAAACTATTTAATTCTTGCCCCGCGTTTGCGAACGTATACAGAAGTGGCAAATGATTCAATTACGATTCCAGATTTTTTAGAAAATCGGTTTAAAGATCGTACGAAAATACTTCGTTTTGTCTCCGCTATCGTCATTTTAGTATTTTTCACATTTTATGCGTCAGCTGGTTTAGTTTCAGGTGGACGTTTGTTTGAGAATTCTTTTAATCTTGATTATAAAATTGGTTTATTTGTAACTGTCGGTGTCGTTGTTGCTTATACATTATTCGGTGGCTTTTTAGCAGTAAGTTGGACCGACTTTGTGCAAGGTTGTATTATGTTTATTGCTCTTGTGTTAGTGCCAATTGTAGCTTTTACAGATGTCGGTGGTGTAACAGAAACATTCAATACGATTAAGCAAGTTGATGCATCGCATTTAGATATGTTTAAAGGTACTACAATTCTTGGTATTATTTCATTTTTAGCATGGGGTCTTGGGTATTTTGGTCAACCGCATATTATTGTTCGCTTTATGGCAATTACCTCTGTTAAAGATTTAAAAACTTCTCGTAGAATCGGTATCGGTTGGATGACGATTTCAATTATAGGTGCAATGCTTACTGGTCTAATTGGTATTGCTTATTACGCTAAAAATAATGAGAAATTACAAGACCCAGAAATGGTCTTTGTAACATTCTCAAACATTTTATTCCATCCGTATATTACTGGATTTTTACTGTCAGCTATTTTGGCTTCGATTATGAGTAGTATTTCCTCGCAATTACTCGTTATTTCAAGTGCTGTAACGGAAGATTTCTATAAAACATTTTTCCGTCGTAACGCAAGTGATAAAGAACTTGTATTTATCGGTAGACTGTCAGTATTAGTAGTAGCTATGATCGCAGTTGTTTTAGCGTATCATCCAAGTGATACAATTTTAACACTTGTCGGTTATGCTTGGGCAGGATTTGGTTCAGCATTCGGACCCGCCATTTTATTAAGTTTATATTGGAAGAGAACGAACAAATGGGGCGTTCTTGCTGGTATGATTGTAGGTGCAGTAGTTGTTATTACTTGGGTACAAATTCCAAGTTTAAAAGCGACTATGTATGAAATGGTACCTGGATTCTTCTGTAGTTTATTAGCTGTTATAGTTCTAAGTTTATTGACGAAAGAACCAGTGAAAGCAATTCATCGTGAATTTAATGAGATGGAAGCAGTGTTGGAAGAGGAAACGAAATAATTAGCGAAGAGAGTAAATGCTAACTAGCATTTACTCTCTTTTGATTTAAAATGAAAATAAGTGCTTATTGACAACTAAAAGTAAGTAACTTATAATAATTCTTGAGTTCAAGATAATTTATTTCTGAATAAAGATTTCAGATGGAGTAAATATTTTTTGGAAATTATCTCGAATTCGAGATTAATTCAGTGATATAGAAAATAATGCGTAATTTCACAACTTATATCTCGAATTGAAGATAAAATCATAACGATGGATTTTACTTTGCAGTATGGACAAAATGAATAATGAATTTTAATGTATAAAAGTTTTTAAAATGAAATAAAAAGGGGCGGAGAAAATGGAAAAGAAAACAATGGGAATTCATCACATGACAGCAATCGTAGGACACCCACAAGAAAATGTAGATTTTTATGCTGGTGTGTTAGGTTTACGTTTAGTGAAACAAACAGTGAATTTTGATGATCCAGGCACGTACCATCTTTATTTTGGTAATGAAGGAGGAAAGCCTGGAACAATTATTACGTTTTTCCCATGGGCAGGTGCTCGTGAAGGAATTATTGGTGACGGTCAAGTAGGCATTACGTCTTATGTTGTACCAAAGGGCGCAATGGAGTTTTGGGAAAATAGATTAGAAAAATTCGATATTTCGTATACAAAAATGACTCGATTTGAAGAGCAGTATTTAGAATTTGATGATCCACATGGTTTGCATATAGAATTAGTAGAAAGAGAAGAAGGCGAATTAAATAATTGGACTTTTGGAGAAGTTACGCCAGAAGTAGCAATTAAAGGATTTGGCGGTGCTGTTCTTTTATCTGCACAACCTCAAAAAACAGCTGAATTGTTAGAGCATGTTATGGGTCTTGAGAAACTTGGAGAAGAAGGTGAATTCGTTCGATTCCGTTCTTCTGCTGATATTGGGAATATTATTGACTTGAGGCTATCGACAATCGGGCGTGGCCAAATGGGTGTTGGTACAGTCCACCATATTGCTTGGAGAGCGACTAACGATGATGATCAACTCGACTGGAAAGAGCATGTGTCTCGTTTTGGATACCACGTAACTCCTGTACAAGATCGAAATTATTTTAACGCAATTTATTTTAGAGAACATGGGGAAATTTTATTTGAAATTGCAACAGACCCTCCTGGTTTCGCTCATGACGAATCGTTAGAGACGATGGGTGAGGAATTAAAGTTACCAGAGCAATATGAACCACATAGAAAACAAATTGAACAAACACTTTTACCATTTGAAGTGAGAAATTTAGATTAAAGTGATTGAAAGGGGAAAAGGATTATGATGAAACATGTTTTTCAAAAAGGAAAAGATACGTCAAAACCAGTGTTGTTATTACTTCATGGTACAGGAGGTAATGAATTAGATTTATTACCACTTGCAGAAATAATTGATCCAGAAGCATCTGTATTAAGTGTTAGGGGAAATGTATTAGAACAAGGCATGCCACGTTTCTTCCGCCGATTAGCAGAAGGTATTTTTGATGAAGAGGATTTGATTTTCCGTACGAAGGAATTAAATGAGTTTTTAGATGAAGCTGCAAAAACATATGAATTTGATAGAAATAATATTGTAGCTATCGGTTATTCAAATGGAGCAAACATTGCTGCAAGCTTATTATTCCATTACGAAAATGCATTAAAAGGTGCTGTCCTTCATCACCCAATGGTACCTAGAAGAGGAACACAATTGCCTAATTTAGCAGGGAAATCCGTATTTATCGCTGCTGGGACAAATGACCCGATTTGTTCCTCAGCGGAGTCAGAGGAATTGAAGGTACTATTAGAGAATGCAAATGCTACTGTTACAATGCATTGGGAAAATAGAGGACATCAATTAACGATGGGTGAAGTAGAAAAAGCAAAAGAATGGTATGTCAATACAGTATTATAAAAGTAAAAAAAGAAGCATCCGCTAACAATTAGCAAATGCTTCTTTTTTTACGACTGAATTGCAAGATGAGATGAAGAAAGCGGAAGTTGAATATCAACGATCGTACCTTTATCTAACTCGCTTGAAATGTGTAATTTACCATGATGTTCTTCAATTATTTTGTAACACATCATTAATCCTAGTCCTGTTCCCTTTTCTTTTAAACTATAAAATGGTTCGCCTAAACGAGAGATACGATCTTCTGGGATACCGCAACCTTCATCGATAATACGTATTAAGATGAAAGTATCCTCTAATGGTTTTGTTTGGATGAAAATATTTCCGCCATTTGGCATTGCTTCTATCGCATTTTTTAATATGTTTATAAAAACTTGTTTTAATTGGTTACCGTCACATTGAATATCATGTGCGTAATCAAAATGATCCATAATGATATGAACGCTATGCATAATAGCAGTTGGTAAAATAAATGTGACTACCTCTTCAATTAAAGCTTGTATGTTACAAGTTTTGATTGATAATACTTGTGGTTTAGACATCGCCATAAATTGACTTGTGATAGATTCCATTTGTGAAATCTCACTTAACATAACATCGATATACCATTTTTGCTCTTCATTTATTTCAGGGAGTAGCAATGTTAGAAAACCTTTTAGAGAAGTGAGTGGATTTCGAATTTCATGGGCGATTCCAGCTGTCAGTTGTCCGACTACTGCGAGTTTTTCTGATTTTCGTAATAACTTTTCCGTTTCTTTTAGCTCGGTAACGTCTCTTCCCATTACGATAAGACCTTTTCGCGAGCCGTCAGGATGATAAAGTGGAACTTTCGATATACTTAAGATTAGGTCAAAATCATCTCTATGAATAATAAATTCCTCGCCATGAAGAATTTGTCTTTGTTGCCATGCTAGTTCGTCGACTTCTTCACAATGTAAAAAAGCCTCTCGGTACGCTTCGTTATATTGAATGAGTTCACTATCTTTTTTCCCATGGTAAGGTACATGATGGAAATTGAAACAAGAAAGTGCGTAGTCATTTGCCTCAAGCCAGCGCCCCTCATGATCCTTAAATATAACAAACGCAGGCATCGAGTTCACTAATGTACGTAACCTCTTCTCACTTTCTTTTAGCATATTCTCAATTCTTTCTGATTTTTCAAGAGGCTTCATAATAGTATATACGCCAGTTAGACGATTTTGGACAAAAATAGGAACTAGTTTTGTCACGACGTCTAATAAGAATCCATTTTTATGATAAATAGATAAAATATACTCTTGTTGATTATCCGCTTCAGTATTCTTTATATTTTGTAATACTTGCTCAGAAATATGAGCTTCTAAAATAGAGGTAATATTTTTCTGTTCTAATTCTAAAGAATTGTAACCTAATATTCTTTCGGCAGAAGGATTTATATGTAGAATAACTCCCTCTAAATTTAATGAAATAATACTATCAGGATTGTGTTCGAACAGAGATGCGTACATTTCTGTTAATGAACGATCTTGTATATGGTTTCGCAAACGTCTAGAAATGTTCGGATGACGTTTTCTTTGAGTTGATGAATATTTTTTACGACTCATAATAGTTCCTCCGTACAAATAGCATCTAAAAAGATTTGTCTATCCATAACTATAATATAGATGTAATGTGTATTTCTATAAAAAATGGAAGTTATATAATAAATTTTGTTTTCTTTATTTTGGAAAAGTGAGTGTAAGGTCGTAATAAGGGGAGCTTATATTGTTTTATAAATCTTTTGTAAGTTACAGGAGTAGGTTTTCTTTATAACATTAGGGTAGAAGAGGGGGAGAGAAAATGAGAAATTATATTCAAGGTATCGATCATGTGCAAGTAGCTGCGCCTGTAGGGTGTGAAGAAGAAGCACGAGAGTTTTACGGTAATAAAATTGGTATGGAGGAAATACCGAAGCCAGAGGAATTAAAGAAGCGTGGTGGGTGCTGGTTTAAGTGTGGAAATCAAGAGATTCATATCGGAGTTGAGAAAAACTTCAATCCAGCTAAAAAGGCGCATCCAGCTTTTTATGTTTTAAAAATTGATGAATTTAAACAAGAGTTAATAAAGCAAGGTATTGAAGTAATAGATGATCATGCACGGCCAGATGTAATTAGATTTTATGTGTCAGATCCGTTCGGAAATCGAATTGAATTTATGGAAAATAAAAACTAGGTGGAAATCCACCTAGTTTTTTAACCTTTTCGAAACAATCCTAATACTTCAACCGTTTCGGTAATGTTAACGAATGCATGAGGGTCAATTTCGGAAATTGTTAATTTCATACTTGCTAATTCTTCACGAGAAACGACGGTCATAAGTACACGTTTTTTTTCGCTGGAATAAGCACCTTCGCCATCAAGTAATGTAATTCCACGTACAACAGTTGAAAGAAGTTGTTTTTTCATTTTTTCTGCTTCATTTGTTACAATCATAAGTGTAACCTTTCGATGTTTCGTATGAATAGCATCGATGACTTTACCAGTTACATAAATGGAAAGTAAGCTTGTAAGAGCAACATCCCAAGTGAAGAAGAATCCTGCAATTATTACAACAACTGCATTTAAAACAATAAGGAATCCGCCAAGTTTAATGTCTCTTTTGCGAGATAACAACATACCGATAATATCAAATCCACCAGTTGAGCCATTACAGTTAAAAACAAGACCGATACCAGCTCCGGCAATGACACCACCAAAGATAGATGATAAAAGTGGGTCTGTTGCTACGACTTTCACTGGAACATAGTATAATGCAACAGATAATACAATAACAGAGATAACAGTGTTAAAAATTACTTTTTTTCCAAGACCTATGTATCCTAAAATAAGGATAGGTAAGTTTAATACAAAGTTAATAATACCCGTGTTTACAGGAGTTACAATCCCTAAAATAATAGCAATTCCGCCAATTCCACTACTTAATATTTTGTGGGGGATAAGGAAAAGATTAAATGCAATCGCAATAATAATAGAACCGATAATAACACCAAGAAATCTGACCATCTCTTTCCCGTCCTTCACTAAAAAATTCATATTATTTCAAGATTATATATGATATTGAAAGTTTTGGGTAAAAACAGTTTATTTCGGAAAATTAGATTAATCAAAAAAATTCGAGTATTTTATCATTTGAAAGGGGATACAGATATGAGGATAAAAACGTATCAACAGAAAAGCCCGTTGAAGCAAGAATGTGAGGATTCTTATTTTTGTAATGAAGAAAAAAAGATGTATGGTGTATGTGATGGTGCAACACCGCTCGTCCCGTTTCGTGATGAAAAGGGACATAATGGAGCATACATCGCTTCACATTTATTTGCAAGTTATTTTACTTCATTACGAGAAACTCATAGTTTACAAGTTGCCGTTGCAAAAGCAAATGAAGCATTGCAAAGCAAAATGTTAGAATATGAAGTAGACACGAGAAAGAAAGAGCATTTGTGGTGTACATGTATTGCGGCAGTTCAAATAAATGGTGAGAAAATTGAATACGCACAGTTAGGAGACTGTATGATTGTTGCAATACTTCAAAATGGAACGATGCAAGTATTAACGCAAGACACGGTTGAAGGAATTAGTAAACGAGCAAAAAAGAAGAGAGAAGAAGATCGTAAAAAAGGGTTATCTGTACCAGAAGAACATGTTTTTCAAGATGTGCAAGAACAGTTAAAATACAATCGTTATCTTGCAAATATGCAGGGCGGATATTCCGTTGCAAATGGAATGAAAGAAGCGATACATTATTTACAACATGGTGAACTACATATAGATGAAGTGAGCGGGATTTTTATTTGTTCAGACGGAGTATACCACCCAGATTGGCCACTTGAACAAACTGTTGCATATATAAGAAAGAATAGTATAAGTGAATATGTAGCAATTATTGAACAGCTAGAAGGGGAAAAGAGAATAAGACCAGATGATAAAACAATTATGATCATTGATTTGTAAGGGGAGGATGTTCGAATGGAAATTAAATGTATTAATTTAACATTTCAAGATGAATTAGTTCCTTTAGAGAAAGTTAATAAACTGATTATCCACCATACATCCGAAGATGGATGGGATGTGTATAAAACACATGAATTTCATCAAAAAGTAAGAGGGTGGAGCGGGATCGGTTACAATTATTTTATTGAAGAAGATGGAACTGTAGTTGAAGGGCGAGGTTTACATATTGGAGCACATGCGAAAGAAAATAATAGAGATACAATTGGAATATGTATGACGGGTAATTTTGATAAATATGATCCAACTTCTGCACAAATGAATGCATTGTATTCTTTATGTAAAATGTTTATGAAGCAGTTTGCTATAAAGAAAGAAAATATACTCGGTCATAGGGAGCTAGAAGGCGTTACAAAAAGTTGTCCTGGAAATCGTTTTTCTATGGTAGAGTTAAGAAACGGACTAACTTAAATATAGAGGAGTAACAAATGATGATGAATATAAAAATACCAAATGATAAAAAAGAAGAGCTTGTGGCACAAATTCAGCAATTTTTCGTTGAAGAAGATTTAGATGAAATTGGACGTTTCCAAGCAGAGCGATTAATAGAAGAAATGATTAAATTAGTAGGACCATTTGCATACAATCAAGCAATTGGAGATGCTAGAAAGCTTGTAACAGAGAAACTATCTAATATTGAAGAAGATTTGTATGTGTTAGAGAAGAGTGAAGGGAAATAAAAAAGAGCCGATGGGCTCTTTTTTATTTTTCTTTCTTGTGTTCTTGATATTCATGGACTTTTTCTTTTACATTACCAACTGTATCTTTAGCAGTGCCTTTTACTTTATCCCATTTTCCTTCAGCTTGTAATTTTTTATTGTCAGTTACTTTCCCAACAACTTCCTTTACTTCGCCTTTTACTTTATCAATGGCACCTTCTACTTTTTCTTTTAAACCATGATCATGTTTAGTCATACATTTCTCCTCCTTGTAGTTTGATTAGAATTCTCTTTTCATATTGCAAGTTGAATGATGTATCTAGTAATAGCGTAACAAATTTAGTTTGAATATTCAAATGATTAATAGGGTAGAAAAGGAATTGTCATAGAATGTATAAGATTGTAATGGAAGGAGAAAGAATGTAAATTACATGTCTTTTGCAGTCCATATGGATTTTGTATAAGCAATTTTCATATGGGCACGTTCCATATTATTTTGACTGCTGCTACCAAACCTTGCTTGCCCAACTATTAAATGACAATTGGATTCAATAGCTGTCTCAATTCTTTTTTGAATTAATGCAGTATGACAGCCTTTAAGCTGAAATTCTGGCAAAGTAGCAGAAGCAGCTAATGAAGCAACACCATTATTTATAAAGAGAACTCCTATACTAGCAGGAGTGTTTTGAATTTCAGCTATGAAAAAATGCCATCCTGGTTTATTATAAAGAATTTCGTTATTTTGGCGCACGCCATCTTTTGTAAAGGATGGCATGTTAAAACCACGTACATATATGTCAGCAAAAATATCAAACTCATTTTCTTTTAGTTTGCGTACTGAAATGTTAGAAGGAAGAAGAGATGGATCTTCTTTTGGTTTACTATATAAAGCGGTATGGAAGCTAGATTGGTAAAATCCTTTTTCAGATAAGTATTGAAATAATTCAGCTGTACCTTGTGCTGGTGTAATTTCAAAACGGCAAGGAATTTGTAGTGATTGATAATAAGAGATAATCGCATCTATCTCATCTGTATTTATAAAGGTAACGCCTTTGACTGTGTTAAAAGCAGGACCAGCAATTACTTTTGATGAAAAGGCAGTGGCACTCTCGAACTTTTTTATTTGTACTTGCATTGGATTTCCGTCCATTGCTTGTAGTAGTGCTAATCTAGAAGAAAGCATATGTATTTCTGCGTTTTCAATTTCTTGTGCGGTATTGATTGTCATAATTGTACTCATGAGATTCCCCCGTCAATAAATATATTTCATAGTACATATACGATGTTTGTTTGGAGATTCCTGTTGAAATGTAAGAGAATAAGAGGTTTTTTGGAAGGGAAATGGAAGTGGACTGTCGAAGGGAGTAGAAACAGATTAAAGGTGGTGCTCTCATGAAACAGAAAGACGTGCAGACATGCTCTAATTGTGGTTCTCAAAATATAGGAGAAGGTGAGTTTGTCGGTTATGCACAAATACGGAAAAAGGAGACGATGTTCACATCTTCACCAGTAGATGCTTATATTTGTACAGATTGCGGGAATATCCTTTTATTAAAAGTGCGACATTACGAAAAGTTTAAGCAGAAGCCGTTATGATTCTTGAGCAGTGGTTTTATTAGGGAAGTTAATAAGAGTAATATTTTACATATATATGAGTATGCCTCAGATAAAGAGATGAAAACATATACTGTACATAGTTCGTTATATGACACATAAAAATATATAGAAGAAATTGTGAGAGAATAGGAGGAAGGAGAAACAGCCCCTCTTGGAATATTTCATATTAAAAACTCCTTTAAATAAATAAGGGAGTTTTTAGTTTTTTATAACAACAATTACCTTTAATTGTTATAATTGGTTATTAGGAGAGGGTGGTTTAGTAACGCCATAATCTTAGAAGAAAAATAGCTAAATCGTATACAAAACCGCTAAATAACACAATCGCAACCGTAAGTTGACAAAGTGCAACCGCAGAAAGATAGAGATAAGGGCAATGTTTATATACAATTTAGTTAAGAAAACAAAGGGGGGCACACATATGGGATTTGGTGAAAAGCTTTTTAAATTAAGAAAGGAAAAGGGCCTTTCTCAAGAAGCGTTAGCTGAGAAATTAAACACGACAAGGCAAGCGGTTAGTAAATGGGAAAATGGTCAAGGTTTTCCTGAAACTGAAAAGTTAATAATGATTGGAAATGTATTTGAAGTATCACTCGACTATTTATTAAAAGAAACAGCTGGGCAAAGTAATGAAAATGTGGATGGCTATTACGTAAGTAAGGAAATGGCAGAAGGGTATATAGTGTATGGACAAAAAATTTCTAAATATATCGCGTTAGGATTTAGCTTGCTCATTTTATCGACAATACCGTATTTACTATTTAAGGAAAGTGCAACAATGTCGACATTTCTTGTTATTATCATTGCTGTCCTTGGAATTGGAGCGATGATGGTACCTGTAACGATAGAAGAGAGTCGATACAATGTATTGACAAAGCAAGAACTATTATTTGATCAAAACTTTCTAAAAGAATTGACAAAAAGATATGCGACTATTAAGAAGAAGTATGCGGCAGTGATGATTGTTGGATTTTGTTTTATAGCCGCAGGCGCAATCCCGTTTTTGTTTGAGAAAAAGCATATCACTTCAGGAGAATTAGTGCAGTATTATCCGTACTGTGTTGTACTTATTGCGATTGGAGTCTATCTTTTTGTTCGTGTTGTAGGAGTGTGGGAGATGTATCGAATTTTAGTAGAAAATAAAGAATATAGCAATCGTATTATTTTTAAACTAAAAAAGAAAGTGAGAGATAAAGTGGATAATTTTTAATAGGAGAAAATCAATTTTATTAAAAGTTAAGATGGGAGTGAAATGATGTCAAACATTCTAGAAATTAAAAATTTAAGTAAATCATTTGGAAGCAAAGTTGTTTTAAAAGATGTTACATTCAATGTGCCATCAGGGGCAATTGTTGGATTCATTGGTGACAATGGGGCAGGTAAATCAACAACATTTAAAACAGTACTAGAATTAATTTTTAAAGATAGCGGTACAGTAAAAATATTTGGTGAAGAAAATATAAATAAAGATGCCAAGAATAAGGGGAAGATTGGAGTCGTATTTGATGCTATGAATCTACCGGCTCATCTTACAATAAAACAACTAAATAAGGTTTTTGAAAAGATGTTTGAATCTTGGGAGAGAGAAAATTTTTACCGATTAGTTCATTCTTTCTCTTTACCTACTAATGAAAAAGTAGGTAGATTTTCCCGTGGAATGTCGATGAAACTATCTATAGTTGTTGCATTGTCGCATAATGCAAAATTATTAATTCTAGATGAAGCGACAGGAGGTCTTGATCCTTCGTCTAGGGAGGAGGTGTTAGAGGAATTAAAAAATTTTGTGAGTAAAAGTAATGGTGGTATATTACTTTCTTCTCATATTATGAGTGATGTAGAAAAAATCGCTAGCCACCTTATCGTTATAAAAGATGGAGAAATTTTATTGAATGAAGAAAAGGATAAGGTTTTGGACAATTATGCCATTGTAGATGTTAATGAGGAACAACTAACTTTAATCAACAAAGATATAGTTGTGGTGCAAAGGAATAATGGTTCTTATTTCAATGTACTTGTATCAGATGTGCATAAATTACCAAGTGGGATTGCTCATAGAACCATTTCGATAGAAGAAATAAGTGTTTTATTAACGAGGAGTGAAAAATAAATGAAAGGTTTATTATTGACAAACTTTTATCTAGTGTATCGAACTTTCTTTATGTTCATGGGAATAGCGATATTAGGAGCGGGATTTGTTTTTTATTTTGGTAATGCTTCAATGTACCGTTTAATTGCTACGTTCATTATCTTATTTGCTGCGATTCCTGCACTTGAAGTTATTAAATATGAGAGTAAGTCGGGGTATGAAAAATATGTACTTACTTTACCGGTTACTAGAAATAATATTGTACAAAGTCACTATCTTTTCTATTTTTTAGTTGTAATTATTGGTACTTTATTATCGTATGGCATATTTTATGTACATGGTTTAGTTTCAGATACACCAATTGATGATGGTATATTTAAGAGTGTTTCTTTAGGGACGTTCATCATTCTTAATGCCGGAGCAATAGCTTATCCGCTTCTCTATGTTTTTGGAGCAGAAAAATCTGATGCTATTACAATTGGAGGCGCATGTGGGGGACTTGTTACTTATTTTGGATTACAAGGTGTAATTGGATATCTAATAGAACAATTTCCAATATCAAATTTAAATTCATCTGTATACGTTTCAATTCTATATACAATATTTGGCGTTATCATATATATCTTCTCTTATTTCATTTCGGTATTTATATATCGTAAGAAGGAATTTTAATATATTTTCTCTTAGTATTTTCTGAATTATTTCCAAAGAAATAATTCAGAAAATACAGAAAAATGTCGTAATCATTTGTAGAAGTCTGTTATAATAAACAAAAAATGAAAACGTTTTAAAGGGGGATGTAACCAATATGATGATGAATGTACCGCTAACAATTAGTTCTATGATGGAAAGAGCAGAGAAACTGTTTTCGAAGAAAGAAATTGTTTCACGGACACATGATACAGTTACGACGTTAACGTATAAGCAGTTAGGTGAAAGGACGAGAAGACTTTCAAGTGCGCTAAAAAAATTAGGAATTAAAGAAGGCGAGCGTATAGGAACGTTAGCGTGGAATCATCATCGACATGTGGAAGCGTATTTTGCTATTCCTGGTATTGCTTCCGTGTTACACACAATTAATATTCGTTTATCTCCTCAACATATTTCATATATTATTCAGCACGCAGAAGATCGAATTCTACTTATAGATGAAGATCTCGTACCACTTGTTGAAAATATTCAATCACAATTATCAACTGTACAAGCCTACATTATTATGACTGATAAAGATGAACTTCCCAATACTACGCTAGAACCTGTATATCATTATGAAAAGCTATTAGAAGAAGGCGATCCAACTTTCCAATTTGTAAAAGATATTGATGAAAATACACCTGCTGGTATGTGTTATACGTCAGCGACTACAGGAAACCCAAAAGGTGTTGTATATACGCATCGTAGTACGGTGTTGCACTGTATGGCACTCGGGTTAGCGGATACGACAGCTTTATCGGAAAGTGATGCAGCAATGGCGATTGTGCCAATGTTTCATGTGAACGCTTGGGGACTTCCTTTTGCTGCTACTTGGTTTGGGGCAAAACAAGTTCTTCCGGGGCCGATGTTTACTCCGAAAATTTTATTAGAAATGATTCAATCTGAAAAAGTAACGATAGCTGCGGGTGTGCCGACAATTTGGCTCGGTGTTTTACAAGAGTTAGAAAATAATAGTTATGATTTATCTAGTATGAGTCGAATAGTATGTGGAGGTGCAGCTGCACCGAAAAGTATTATTAAAGCATTTGAACAAAAATATAATGTTCCTTTCGTGCATGCATACGGTATGACTGAAACAAGTCCAGTAGTAACATTGGCACGCTTAAAAAGTTATGAAACAGAATTATCGTATGAAGAGCAATTAGAAATCCGATCAAAACAAGGATATCTTGTCCCTGGTGTAGAGATGAAAGTAGTCGGTACAAATGGTGAAGTGAAGTGGGATGGTACGGAGATGGGAGAATTATGTTTACGAGCGCCATGGATCGCTGAAAGCTATTATAACGATGAGCGTACGGTCGAAGGTTTTCGTGATGGTTGGTTATATACAGGAGATGTTGTCACAGTCGATGAGGAAGGCTGCGTAAAGATTGTTGATCGTACGAAAGATGTTATTAAAAGCGGAGGCGAGTGGATTTCCTCTGTTGACCTTGAAAATGCTTTAATGGCACATGATGCTATATTTGAAGCGGCCGTTGTTGCAGTTCCACACCCGCAATGGCAAGAGCGTCCGGTTGCCTGCGTTGTACAAAAGGCAAATAGCACTGTTACAAAAGAAGAACTATATGAATTTTTAAAACCACAGTTTGCGAAGTGGTGGTTACCAGACGATATTGTATTTATGCAGGAAATTCCGAAAACATCTGTTGGGAAGTTTTTAAAACAGGCGCTTCGGAAAGAACTTGAGCATTTGCATAAAGAGAAATAATTGAAAAAATATTTGTAAACCTATATTTGAAATAAGTTGACAAAGACTAAATAGAAAGATAATATAACTCCTATAATATGTTACCTAAAAATCATTTTAAGTTTACAAATAGGAGAAGCAAATATGAATACAAAAAACTTAGTTTTCGTCGCTTTATTTAGTTCTATTATGGGAGTGTTAGGATTAATACCCCCAATTGCTCTTGCTATTACACCAGTTCCGATTACATTACAATCACTCGGTGTTATGCTTGCTGGTGGATTGTTAGGATCACGTCTTGGTGCGTTAAGTCAGCTTATTTTCTTACTTATAGTTGGAGTTGGAGCACCATTACTTGCTGGTGGACGCGGTGGTCCAGGCGTATTTGTTGGGCCAAGTGCAGGATATTTACTTGGTTATATCGTTGGAGCGTTTGTCATTGGTTATTTAATTGAGCGTTTACGTGAAGTTTCTATAATAAAGGTATTATGTATTAATATAATTGGTGGTATTTTCGTAGTTTATGTATTTGGTATTATTGTACAAGCTTTCTTTATGGATGTTTCTATATGGCAGACGATGAAAGTAAGTGCCGTATTTTTACCAGGTGATTGCATAAAAGCGATTATATCAGCAATTCTTGTAACGAAATTACATCGTTCATTGAAACATATTATTACGCCTGCTCTCAAGAGTGGGAAATATACAAATGCGGGATAAGAAAGAGAAGAAACACGTTCATTGCGTGTTTCTTTTTATTATTTTGTAAAGAAAGGACGTCTCAAATGGGGATTACAAAAAAATATAAAAAGTATGCCTCTTTACAAACAAATAAAATAGCAATAAAGGAAAATGATCGAGTATTAACATTTAAAGAATGGTTTGAGTCAGTATGTAAAGTAGCAAACTGGTTGAATGAAAAAGAATCGCAGAATAAAACGATAGCAATTGTATTAGAAAATAGTATGGAGTTTTTACAACTATTTGCTGGTGCTGCTATGGCCGGATGGGTTTGTGTGCCGTTAGATATAAAGTGGAAACAGAATGAGCTCAAAGAAAGAATTGCGATCAGTAATCCGGCTATGATTGTGACAGAGCGATATAAGGTAAAGGATTTACCGGATAAAGAAGGAAGAGTAATTGAAATTGATGAGTGGAAAAGAATGATAGAGAACTCTCTGCCTGCATATGCCCCTGTAAAAGATGTACAACATGCTCCGTTTTATATGGGATTTACATCAGGATCGACTGGAAAGGCAAAAGCATTTTTACGTGCACAACAATCGTGGGTTCATAGTTTTGATTGCAATATACATGACTTTCATATGAAAAAAGAAGATTCTATTTTCATAGCTGGGACGCTCGTTCATTCTCTTTTTTTATACGGCGCAATAAGTGCATTATATGTAGGGCAAACGGTGCATATTATGAGAAAGTTTATTCCAGATCAAGTACTGGAAAAGTTAGAAACAGAAAATATTTCGGTCATGTATACAGTTCCGACAATGCTAGAATCTTTATATAAAGAAAAGAGAGTAATAGAAAATGGGATGAAAATTATTTCGTCAGGAGCGAAATGGGAAGCTGAAGCGAAAGAAAAAATAAAGAGTATATTTCCTTATGCGCAAAAATATGAATTTTACGGTGCATCGGAACTAAGTTTTGTAACAGCACTTGTTGATGAAGAGAGCGATAGAAGGCCAAATTCAGTAGGAAAACCTTGTCACAATGTGCAAGTTCGAATACGTAACGAAGCAGGAGAAGGAGTACAGAAAGGCGAGATAGGAACTGTTTATGTGAAAAGTGATCAGTTTTTTATGGGCTACATATTGGATAAGGTTTTAGTTCCAGAGTTGACTACGGATGGCTGGATGACAGTGCGAGATGTAGGTTATGAAGATGAAGAAGGCTTTATATACATAGTGGGTAGAGAGAAGAACATGATTTTATTTGGAGGAATTAATATTTTTCCAGAAGAAATAGAAAGTGTATTACATGAACACCCAGCTGTTGATGAAATAGTTGTAATTGGTGTGAAAGATAGTTACTGGGGTGAAAAACCTGTCGCCATCGTAAAAGGAAGTGCTACGAGGCAACAATTAAAAAGTTTTTGCTTACAACGATTATCCTCGTTTAAAATACCGAAAGAATGGCATTTTGTAGATGAAATACCGTATACAGATAGCGGGAAAATCGCTCGTATTGCAGCAAAAAATATGATTAAACACCGGGAGAAGATATATGAATAGAGCGGTTATTGTAGAAGCAAAAAGGACACCTATTGGTAAGAAGAATGGGATGTTTAAAGATTATGAAGTTCAGCAATTAGTAACGCCGCTTCTTACGTTTTTAAGTAAAGGAATTGAGAGAGAAATAGACGATGTTATATTAGGGAATGTTGTTGGGCCGGGAGGGAATGTTGCGAGATTATCTGCTTTAGAAGCAGGACTTGGCTATCATATTCCTGGTGTAACGATTGACCGGCAATGTGGTGCCGGATTGGAAGCGATTCGCACCGCGTGTCATTTCATTCAAGGCGGGGCAGGTAATTGTTATATTGCAGGAGGAGTAGAGAGTACAAGTACATCACCTTTTCAAAATAGAGCGCGATTTTCACCAGAAACAATTGGAGATCCTAATATGGGAGTAGCGGCTGAATATGTTGCAGAGCGTTATAATATAACGCGAGAAATGCAGGACGAGTATGCTTGTCTTAGTTATAAACGGACACTGCAAGCATTAGAAAATGGATATTTACAAGATGAAATATTTTCGTTTAATGGATCCTTAGACGAAGCTATAAAACGAGAAATGAAGTATGAAAGAATGATTAAAAGAACAAAGCCTGCATTTTTACAAAATGGTACAGTAACGGCAGGCAATTCGTGCGGTGTAAATGATGGGGCATGTGCCGTTCTTGTAATGGAAGAGGGGCAAGCCCGAAAATTAGGATACAAGCCTGTTCTTCGTTTCGTTCGTAGTGCTGTAGTTGGAGTGGATCCAAATCTTCCCGGGACGGGTCCGATATTTGCGGTGAACAAATTATTAAACGAAATGAATATGAAAGTAGAGGACATTGATTATTTTGAAATAAATGAAGCATTTGCTTCAAAGGTTGTTGCTTGTGCAAAGGAGTTACAAATTCCTTTCGAAAAATTAAATGTAAATGGTGGTGCAATTGCGCTCGGTCATCCGTACGGTGCATCTGGAGCTATGCTTGTGACACGTTTGTTTTATCAAGCGAAAAGAGAGCATATGAAGTATGGAATTGCGACGTTAGGAATTGGTGGTGGAATAGGGCTTGCGCTAATATTTGAGAAAGTAGAAGACTAGCAAGGAACTAGTTTTCTACTTTTTGAGGAACATAAGCATTACTACCAGGCTTTGCTTTGATTTCATTCCAAGCAGCGATAGCATCAGCTTTTGATTTTCCTTTATTATTTGGATCTTCGAAAAAATCGCGAGTGAAACGATTGTATTCAAACTGCGCGCTAATAGTTGTTTTGTATGTAGGATCTTTTTTTCGTTCGTTTTCTTCATACCAAAACGTTAGCGCGTCTTCATATGTTTTTCCGACATTCTCTTTAAAAAACTTTTGAAGAGCTACTGTAAAGCGGAAGTTTGTTCCGATTTTTTCTTTGAAAAAAGCACGAACTTCTTCGCTGCAGCGGTGATTGTTAGTAATAATTGTTTGAAGAGAAAGTTCTTTATAAGAGAGGGAAGCTTTACTCACCTTTTGACGAGAGCTGTTTTTTAATATTTTACCAGTATGTAAATAATGTGAGATACGCTCGGTTATTTCAATCTTAGAGCCACTAGCTGGCAAACTATGCTCACGACAAAATGTTTGGAGTTCTGCTTTTAACCAATAAAAGTTTTGGAAATCTTCAAGTGATATAGACTTTGTTAAAGGTGGACGCATAGATGTAACAACTTCTTTCTTCCATAATTTTCTTTAATTATAAAACATATGTTCTTTTTGTGGAAGGATTAATTTGTAAATATAACGGGAAGAGGAGATTACATATGGAAAGTGTAATGCAAGTTCGTGTTACGGGAATTTTAATTGAAGATGAAAGAGTATTGCTAGTAAAGCAAAAAGTTGCTAATCGTAATTGGTCTTTACCTGGGGGAAGGGTAGAGAATGGTGAAACGTTAGAAGAAGCGATGATTCGAGAAATGAGAGAAGAAACAGGATTAGAAGTTAAAATTAAGAAGCTACTCTATGTTTGTGATAAACCAGATGCTAGTCCATCTTTATTACATATTACGTTTCTGCTTGAAAGGATTGAAGGTGAAATTACGCTACCTTCTAATGAGTTTGATCATAATCCAATTCAAGATGTGCAAATGGTACCGATTAAAGATTTAAGTCAATATGGTTTTTCGGAAACTTTTATAACTCTTATAAGTGAAGGTTTTGCAAGTGCAGGGAGTTATCAAGGCTTGAAACAAAATATAGGCTTGTAAATATAGTTGAAGGATAGCAGTTAGCTATCCTTCATAAACATGTTTTATACTGCCGACTGTAAAGAAGAAACAAGCTGATTTAAAAACTTGTCCCCAGTCATAAGCGCTTTTCCGCCGCCGCGCGCACTCTTTTTATTTCCGCCACCTTTTCCCTCAATTGTAGGAAGTGCCTCTTTTAAAAGAGCATTCATATCGAGCGTGACTGTTTTTCCACAAGCGAGGATGCATTGTAGTTTGTCCTCATTTTCAATAACGAAATATGTAATGGCATGCTCTTGTTGTTCTGTAATAATGGCAGAAAGCTTTGCGATTTCTTGCATAGAACGATTTGTAAATACTTTAGAAATAAGTATGCCGGCATGTATTTCCGTAGGCTGTTGAAGTAGTTCATTTGCCTCTGCAAATAATAATTTTTCATTCATTGTTTGTATTGCTTTTTCATTTTCTTTTTGAGAAGTAAGAAGTTGTGCTACTTTTTCTGGAATATCACTCTCGCTACTGTTTAATTGTTTAGAAACATCCTTTATAATTTGTTGCTGATGCCCCATTAACTTTAGTGTGCGCCAGCCAGCGATAAACGTTAATCGTATGCCACCTTTATTGCGTTCCCAGCTAAGCACTTGTATAGGCCCTACTTCACCTGTACGTTTCGGATGCGTTCCGCCACAGCCGTTGTAGTCGTAATTTTCGATAATTACAACACGTATATTTTCTGATAAAGTCGGTTCTTTACGAAGGGGTAATGCTTTTGCTTCTTCTAAGTTCATCCACAGGGGGCGGATTGGATGGTTTTCAAATACAATTTTGTTTGCAATGTGTACTGCTTTTTCAACCGTTTCCGCATGAAGATTTTCTGTTTCTAAATCAATTGTTACCGTTTCTTTTCCGAGATGGAATCCAATCGTAGGTATGTTAAAATGGTCCCAAAAAGCAGCAGATAAAATGTGCTGAGCCGCATGTTGCTGCATATGATCAAAACGGCGCTCCCAATTGATTTTACCTTCTACTTCTTCTGTATGTAATTTTTCTACAATGAAGTGAAGAATTTCTCCATGTACCTCTTCTACATTGATTACATCGATATCATTTAATGTGCCAGTATCATGCGGTTGTCCGCCACCTGTCGGATAAAATGCGGTCTCGTTTAAAACGACGTATAAGTTACCGTCTTTATCATAATCTTGCTTTATAACTTTTGTAGTAAAGTCTTGCTTATAAGCGTCAGTGTAATATAATTTTTGCTCCAATTTTCTTTCCCCTTTCGCGTTCACTAGTTTCATTGTAAAGCAATTGAAATTAGTTTCCTAATATTTCAGAAGAAAGAAACTATTTTTAGAATTTTCTTGCTATAATAAGAAAAAGAAAATGCGGGGGTGGAATGAATATGTTATATGAAAACGGCGTAAATAAACTTCTTAGTTTAAGCAAAAATATTTCTGAATTGTATCGAGAATTAAATGAAATGACCCGGATTTTAACGGATTGTAATCGAGAAAGTGTAAAGTTTGATCGGTTATATGTAAAAGAGTTACTGTGGAAGAAAGAAGATGTAATAGAGAAATATGACCAGCTGCTTGTACAACTTTGTATAAATGAATGCTTTGATTTAAAAAGTGTCATTACAGGAGAATATAAGTATACATACGAAGAAGTAGAAAGCATAGTTTTACAATTTAATGAAACGTATAATGTCGTGATTTTAATTAAAGATGTTTGTAAGGAATTACAGTTTACATATGGAATTGATATGGACATAACGAGAACAGCTCGGGTACAAACATCTCAAGTATAAAAAGGGAAAAGAAAGCAGATCCTTTGCTTTCTTTTTTTTGTAGGAAAAGGGAGAGTAGGTTAGAGATGAAGGGGAAGTTACAACAGATTCATCCGCTTGGAATGACAATTATAATAGGTACTTTATTTGCGAGGTTCGCCACGTCAATGAGTATTCCTTTTTTAGCAATTTATTTAACGACTGTTAAAGGCGTATCGGCTGGAATGACGGGTGCTATTATCGGAACGAGTGCACTTGTTGGAGTGTTTGCTAGTTTTATCGGAGGGAATTTATCGGATCGATTCGGCCGAAACATGATTATAATATGGTCCATGATCGTTTGGGTGTTTGTATTTATAGGTTTTTCATTTGCAAATCATGTTTTAAGTTTCTTTTTATTAAATGCTTTAAATGGATTATGCCGATCTTTTTTTGAGCCGACGTCAAGAGCATTATTATCAGATTTAACGAAACCAGAGTATCGTTTACTCGTATATAATTTGCGTTACGGTGCAATAAATGTTGGAGTAGCGATTGGCCCACTTGTCGGGTTACAGATTGGAAGTGCAAAATCTACAATTCCTTTTTTAGTAGCAGCTGGAGTATACATTCTATATACAGCTATATTAGCGTTCCAATTTAAAAAGTATCCAATTGAAAAAAAGAAAGTGAATACAGAAAAGCCTGTCACAATGTTAAATGTAGTTCGTATATTGCGAAAGGATGTCGTATTTTTAGTTGCTTTAGTCGGTATTATTTTGAGTAATTGTGGCTTTTCACACTTAACGACAACAGTATCTCAATATTTTGCAAATGCACATATATTTCAGGATGGAGTGACATTGTTTTCGTATATATTAGCTTTAAATGCGATTGTTGTAGTCGTAATTCAATACCCTGTTATTCAAATATGTAAAAAGTATACACCGTTAACATCGATTATGGTGGGAACTTTATTTGTGAGCGGAGGATTGTTTGGATTTGGAATAGTAGAATCTACGCTAGGTGCTGCTGTCTGCACAATTATTTTTACAATTGGAGAAGTTTTAATGTTTTCCATGACAGATGTATTTATTGATGATATAGCTGTTTCACATTTAAAAGGAACATATTTTGGAGCAATGGGATTTTCAGGGATTGGAGCAGTAATTGGTCCATGGTTTGGGGGAGTGCTTCTCGATTACTACGGGTATCAAAATGGGTTTGTAGTATTTTCAGCACTAGCTATATTTTCAACTGTAGCATTTCCTGTACTTGTAGTTACAAAAGGTTTATTGAAAAAAAGATATGATAGAAATTGTAATTTAGAATTACATGCGAAATAAAATAAGCCCCAGCAGATGACTGGGGCTTATTTTTGTATTTATCCCGCATTAACGGGCAGTAAGAACCCCCACCTAAAAATTCAGCGAAAGCAAAGAAGTTAGGTGGGGGATCAACTGCCCGTAAAAGCCCGATTGGTTCAACTAATAATCAGTGGGGGATGAAGCCCCCACTGATTAAAGTTTCACTTTATCCCGCTATTTGCGGGCAGTAAAACTCCCATTGATTAAAGCTTTACTTTATTTTAATTCTCAATTTGAAAAAGAACTTTTTTTTCATGTTTATTAGCAACTTCATTTTTGGAAATATGAATGGCTAAATATCCATTCTCTAAGCAGGCTAGCATCTTCTTATAAATAATAGTAGCGGGTAAAGGAATGATCCGTTGCAAAGAACTATTATTATGAAGTATGCAAATATTTAGGCCTGTCTCCATCTTTTTAATAACTACATTTTGTTCGGATACATTTGGTACATCTGTTTCCAAAATGTACTCTTGTTCAGTTTCGCAAAGATCAATATGAATTTGATTTGGGAAACTAAAGTTACTACAAGAATCAGAACAAAATTGATCCATCCATTCTTCGAAACCATCAACATGAAAAAGACAATCCTTCTTTTTCTTGCCCATGTAAGACACCCTCCGTAAAATCTCAATTCATACTATGTTATGCATGAATGAAGTAGGGGTGAAGAATAAATGGAAAAATATAAAAATATAAACATTGTATGTGGCAAAGGTAGCTAGTGTGAGCCTTTTGTTTTACATATCATGATGTGCATGATTTTTTTGGCGTGAATGGTTACGGTTTTTTACTTTATGAGATCCGCTTAATGGTTCAGGTTGTCCCTTTTTTTCTTTCGCTTCACGATTGTTTTTTCCCATTGTATGTGACACCTCCTCTTTCTCTTTAGAATGAGAGAAGTTTGCAAATTTATACGAGAATGTTTTTAGAAAAAAAGGTAAAGATAAATGGGACTAACTATTATGGAAAGGGGATTATATAATGCCATATCATAAAGATAAACAACAAGCTTTTCAAGCAGCGCAGCAAGGAGTTACACAAGCAGAACATGTATTTAACAACATTGTGAAAAATGATCCAAACTACGGTCATGATCTAAAAGAATTACGCCAAGAGGTTCAGGAAGCGTATGAACAGATTCAAAATGCGTTAGAAGTAGCTTCAGAAACACAACGTCCACAACTTGAGCAATACGAAAATAATCTCCAAAACATTATGCGAAATGTAGATCAATTAGAAAAGTAAATGAGGTTGTTGTGTATTCGACAACCTCCTACTTTAATGAACATTATGCTAAAACAGAAAATTTTTTTAGTGGTTTTTTCTTTATTATGCGCAGTACATATATTTCAAGTGGAAAAAGTGGAAGCGAAAATGTTGCTCAGAAAAGAGCTAGAACCAACTGGCTATGTAACATGGGAAGTACCTAATAATGAAAAGATTATTGCCATTACATTTGATGATGGACCAGATCCGACTTATACAACACAAATTTTACATTTATTACGTCAATATAAAGCAGAAGCGACTTTTTTTATGATTGGATTTCGAGTTCAGCGTAATCCATATTTAGTGAAACAAGTGTTAAAAGAGGGACATGAAATTGGAAATCATACGATGAACCATTTGTATGCGAGTAATTCATCAGATGAAAAATTAGAAAATGATATTTTAGATGGAAAGAAATTTTTTAAAAAATGGGTGAAAGAACCTTTACTATTCCGTCCGCCTGGCGGATATATTAACGATGCTGTATTTAAAACAGCGAAAGAAGCTGGTTATCAAACTGTTCTATGGTCGTGGCATCAAGATCCACGTGATTGGGCGAATCCAGGGGTTGAATCCATTGTAAATCATGTAGTGAAAAATGCTAAAAGTGGAGATATTGTATTATTACATGATGGAGGAAATGATCGTAGTCAAACAGTAGCAGCGCTAGCAAAAATTTTACCTGAGCTGAAAAAACAAGGATATCGATTTGTAACGGTTTCGGAATTACTACGTTATAAACATTAGAAAAAATCCCAAAAGGAAAATATGCCTTTTGGGATTTTTCGTTACTGGTTCTTTTTACGTTTTTTATTATTTTGTCGCTCTGCTGGAGTTAAAGGTTCGTTTGCAAATTCTTCATTGTAACCAGTTGCTTGTCCTTGTGCAGATGCTGCATTCATTCCTGAAATAGTATGATTTGCTTTTCTTTTACCCATTTTATTTCACCTCTATAATATTTTTTGTATGTTGAATGATGAGCAGTTCATAGTATGTATGAACTGTAAGTAAAGCACTAATAGAGCACTTTACTTTATGGTAATAGTATTCATAAGGAGCGTGAACACTATTCAAATTTAGAAACATAAAGAAAACTTATGATAATCTATAAGTTTCTTATTATTTACTTATTTAGAAAGTTGTAATAAGATATTATCGTAAGGTATTGAAAAGTTTGTCTACATTTTATATTCAGACAACTTAGCCACGTTTAACAGGGGGGAAACATAATGGTCAAACATAATCCATTTCAATCACGTGCAACTTTTGAAGTAGATGGAAAAACGTATCATTATTATGATTTGAAAGCGCTTGAAAATACAGGGGTTGGCAACGTATCTCAATTACCATATTCCGTGAAAGTTTTACTTGAATCAGTACTTCGTCAAGTAGACGGACGTGTAATTACAGAAGAACATGTTACAAATTTAGCGAAATGGGGAACGAAAGATGTGCAAGATATCGATGTTCCATTTAAACCATCTCGTGTAATTTTACAAGATTTCACTGGTGTTCCAGCTGTTGTAGATTTGGCTTCGCTTCGTAAAGCAATGGCAGATATGGGCGGGGATCCTGATAAAATTAATCCAGAAATTACTGTAGACCTTGTAATTGATCACTCTGTACAGGTTGATAGAGCGGGTACGGCAGACGCGCTTGCATTCAACATGGACTTAGAGTTTAAACGTAATGAAGAACGTTATAAATTTTTAAGCTGGGCACAAAAATCATTTGATAACTATCGCGCAGTGCCACCAGCTACAGGTATTGTACACCAAGTAAACCTTGAATATTTAGCACCAGTTGTTCATGCTGTGAAAAATGCTGAAGGTGACTTAGTTGCATACCCAGATTCATTAGTTGGAACAGACTCACATACAACAATGATTAACGGTATCGGCGTTCTTGGATGGGGCGTTGGTGGTATTGAAGCGGAAGCAGGAATGCTTGGACAGCCTTCATACTTCCCAGTACCTGAAGTAATCGGTGTGAAATTAACTGGTACACTTCCAAGTGGTACTACAGCAACTGACGTTGCATTAAAAGTAACACAAGTATTACGTCAAAAAGGTGTAGTTGGTAAATTCGTTGAGTTCTTCGGTAATGGACTAAAGAGCATGCCTTTAGCTGACCGTGCAACAATTTCAAACATGGCACCAGAATACGGTGCAACTTGTGGATTCTTCCCAATTGACGATATTTCATTAGAATACTTACGTTTAACAGGTAGAGATGAAGAGCAAATTCGCATTGTTGAAGAATACTGTAAAGCAAATGGTTTATTCTATACAGCAGACAGCAAAGATCCAATTTACACTGATCTTGTTGAAATTGATTTAAATACAATCGAATCTAACCTTTCTGGACCGAAACGCCCACAAGATTTAATTCCACTTTCAGATATGAAAGATGCGTTCCATAAAGCTGTTGTAGCACCAGTTGGAACACAAGGACTTGGATTTAATGAGCAAGAGTTCGATAAAGAAGTGAAGGTTACATTAGAAGATAAAGAAGTAACGATGAAAACAGGTGCAATTGCAATCGCTGCAATTACAAGCTGTACAAATACATCAAACCCATACGTATTAATTGGGGCAGGTTTAGTTGCGAAGAAAGCAATTGAAAAAGGGCTTGTAGTACCTGAGTACGTAAAAACATCATTAGCACCAGGATCTAAAGTTGTTACTGAGTACTTAGATAAATCAGGTTTAACGACATATTTAGATCAATTAGGTTTCCAAACAGTTGGTTACGGTTGTACGACTTGTATCGGTAACTCTGGTCCGTTAGCAGAGGAATTAGAAGAAGCAATCGCAGCAAACGATTTATTAGTAACATCTGTTTTATCTGGTAACCGTAACTTTGAAGGTCGTATTCATCCACTTGTAAAAGCAAACTACTTAGCATCACCACCACTTGTTGTGGCATATGCACTTGCAGGTACTGTTGATATTGACCTGAAAAATGATGCAATCGGTAAAGATGCAAATGGCAATGCTGTTTACTTCAAGGACATTTGGCCATCAGCTAAAGAAATTGAAGATGTAGTTCAAAACGTTGTTACATCTGAACTGTTCAAGAAAGAATATGCACAAGTATTTAACAGCAATGAGCGCTGGAATGAAATCCAAACTTCAAATGAAGCTTTATATACTTGGGATAATGATTCAACTTATATTCAAAACCCACCGTTCTTTGAAGGATTATCTAAAGAGCCAGGTGAAGTTGAAACGTTATCAGATTTACGCATAGTTGGTAAATTTGGAGACTCTGTAACGACAGACCATATTTCACCAGCAGGTTCAATTGGTAAGCATACACCAGCAGGACGCTACTTATTAGAAAACGGCGTACAACCTGTTGACTTTAACTCTTACGGTTCTCGTCGTGGTAACCACGAAGTTATGATGCGTGGTACATTCGCGAACATCCGTATTAAAAACCAAATCGCACCAGGAACAGAAGGCGGATACACAACATATTGGCCAACTGGTGAAGTAACATCAATCTATGATGCTGCTATGAAATATAAAGAAGATGGCACAGGTCTTCTAGTTGTTGCTGGTAAAGATTACGGTATGGGAAGTTCTCGTGACTGGGCTGCGAAAGGTACAAACTTATTAGGTATTAAAGCAGTAATCGCAGAAAGCTTCGAACGTATTCACCGTAGTAACCTAGTATTAATGGGTGTATTACCACTTCAATTTAAAGATGGCGATAGCGCTGAAACGTTAGGCCTTGTTGGTAACGAGTCATTTGAAATTCAAATTGACAAAACAGTTAGACCACGTGATCTTGTAAAAGTAGTTGCAACTGATGCAGATGGCAACGAAAAACAATTTGAAGTAGTAGCTCGTTTCGATAGTGAAGTTGAAATTGACTACTACCGTCACGGTGGTATCCTACAAATGGTTCTTCGTGAGAAAATCGAAGAGTCAAAAGTGTCGAACTAAATAATTGAAATGAACGATAAGGAAGCTAACAACTGTTAGCTTCCTTATTTTATGGAAAGGGATGAAACCATTTGGTTTCATCCCTTTCTTTTTACTATAAAAATGGAGGGAACATCATGAAAGAATATAAAAGAATATTGTTACCGTTACAGAAAGAAAAATTATTAGTAATAGCAGCTGTATGTAGTGGATGCTTTGCTGCTATTTTAAATTTATCTCGTCCACTATTCATGGGATTAATTGTAGATAACCTTATTCAACGAGAGTTAAAGGAGGCGTATCTTTACATTACTTTGTTTGCAGCTAGCCGCTTGTTGATGTGGGTGAACAATCTTTCATTTGATTATGTAAGTTCAAAAGCGAGTCAGCAAATATTACGAGAGAAGCGTATAGAGGTATTGCGTCATTTCTTCTCATTACCGTTTGAAGAGAGTGAGAAGATTAAGGGAGGAGAGTTAGAGACATTAGTCGTGTCTGATATTCCGAACTGGGTCAGATTATATGGATCCATATTAATAGAATATATACACGCTATTGCCCAATTTATTGGTGCACTCATAGCACTACAACATATAGATATGCAGTTCATATTGTGGGTAACTCCGTTTTTATTTTTAAGTGCAACGGTTCCGATGTTGGCGGGAAAAAAGGTAAGAAACATTGCAAGCATTGCTCAAAAGAATCAATCAAGTGTTGTAGAGATGGTGTCACAGTTTGTAAAAGGAGCACAAGATTTACGTAGTTTGCAAAAAGAGAGCTGGGCAATTGGCTTATTTAAAGGAGTGACAGTAAAATCTTATAAAGCAGAAGTAAAGAAGACGATGATGCAACATTGCATTGGAGTAGTTGGAACAGTGATTGAAACAGGAGCATATATCGTTGTTCTCATTATAGGTGCGCAAAAAATAATGCAGGGCGAAATGGAAGTTGGTTCACTTGTTGCAGTGTTAGCTACAATAGAGATGCTCTTTTTCCCTGTCCGCTATGTGGGAGATTTATTAATGATGACACAAGTTGCAGTTGCTTCGGCAAGTAGAGTTTTCTTCTTTTTAGATAAACGAGTGGCAAATAGTCATGTAGAAAGAGCGATGGGGATGACGGTAACGAATGTTTCATTTCAGGAGAGTGATGAAGAGAAATGTAGGATAAAAAACATTGATTTGCAAATTAATCCTGGTGAACTCGTTATGATTGTGGGAGAAAGTGGTGCAGGAAAGACGACGATTTTAAAATTAATGACAGGTTTGTATAAACCATCTAACGGTAGCATTGTTTATTATGGTAATGAGGCTCGTATGGCTACAGTGTGGCAAGAACCTCGTTTCTTTCGGACCACAGTAAAAGAGAATGTGCATTTCGGAGAAGAGTATTTAGAAAATCAATTAGAAAAAAATATTGAACTTGTAAATGTGAAATCGATTATTAGAGATTTATCAGAAGGGATTGAAACTGTACTACATAAAAGCGGAGAAGAGTTTTCGGGAGGGGAAAGGAAACGTCTTGCATTATTACGTGCCATTGTTTCAAATCCGAATCTTATTATTTTAGATGAACCGACTGCGGGATTAGATTCGAGCAATCAAGAAACTGTTTGGAATATGATAGAAGGATTAGGAAGAGATGTAACACGAATTGTGGCAACACATGATGTAGAGAAAGCGATACTAGCAGATCGTGTTGTCATAATGAGAGAAGGAAGTATTGTTGCATGTGGAAGTCCTGAAAAATTAATAAATAGTCATTCGTTTTGCAAGTGATGTGAATAAAGATAAGAGTACCGCTCTTATCTTTATTCAGCGTCATCTATTTGATACTCGATAGATTCCGAGTGATTCAGATCAACGTTAAAAGTAGCGGTCATAAGGAAAGTGGCAATTCCGAGGATTACAAAAAGGACGAATGAGATTAGAGAGACGTAGAGACAAATACGCCCTATTTTCTTTTTTTCAAGATCTTTACTAAAGAGTGAAATGATCCATGTAATAATACCGATTGGGTATAAAAGAAAACTAAGAATATATAATGTTATTTTTTCGAATGAATTCATAAACGATCCCCCTTTTGTTAAAGATTATATAAGAAAGTAAAAAGGTGAATGGGTCGATAAGAAGATAAGCGGCACTTCATTTGTTTTTCTAATTATATGATAAAAAGGAAAAAATTGCACTTTAAATAAGAATATTCTAATTATTTTGACTGTGAATATTTCCAAGCTTGTCCGTATAAGCTAAAATAAGGTATATAGTATTTGGGTAATTAGGTTAATAAGAAGATAAATACGTTAGGGTGATATAAAATGTGGCGGAAGCTTACGATTATTGTAGTGTTACTTTGTTTAGCGGGATATGCAGCTTATGAACAGTTTGGTAAAAAAGACCAGGCGGTACAAGGGGAGCAAGAAAAAAGTGAAGCTGCTATGAAAGAGATGATTGCAAGTAATGGTATTGAAATAGGGAAGAGTGCACCAGACTTTGCATTAACGAAGTTAGATGGAACGAATGTAAAGTTATCGGATTTAAAAGGAAAGAAAGTAATTTTAAACTTTTGGGCAACGTGGTGTGGACCTTGCCAGCAAGAAATGCCTGATATGGAAGCTTTCTATAAAGAACATAAAGAAAACGTAGAAATTTTAGCAATAAATTATACGCCTTCAGAAAAGGGCGGGGGAGTAGAAAAGGTAAGCAATTTTGCTAAGGAAAAAGGAATTACTTTTCCTATTTTATTGGACAAGAACATTGATGTGACAACAGCGTATAAAGTAATTACGATCCCAACTTCGTATTTTATAGATACGAAAGGTGTCATTCAAGATAAGTTTATTGGACCGATGACGCAAAAAGAGATGGAGAAAAGGGTTGCTAAATTAAAATAATGGTGAAAAGGTAGAGGTGGAGAGTTACCATTTCTGCCTTTTCTTTTTCACGTAGTGATAGCAGCATGTTATGATAAAAGAAATATAAACGTTTAGAGGTAAAGGAGTGTTTGGAGTGGGGAATATATCCTTACCGTTAGATTATGTTGTAATTGATTTTGAAACAACAGGATTTAACCCTTATAATGATAAAATTATTCAAGTCGCAGCAGTGAAATATCGTAATCATGAACTAGTAGATCAATTTGTTTCCTATGTGAATCCAGAGCGTTCAATTCCGGACCGAATAACGAGTTTAACAGGTATTACAAATTACCGTGTTTCAGATGCACCGACGATTGAAGAAGTATTACCTTTATTTTTAGCATTTTTACATACAAATGTAATTGTCGCTCATAATGCATCTTTTGATATGCGCTTTTTGAAAAGTAATGTAAATATGCTTGGGTTACCGGAACCTAAAAATAAAGTGATTGATACTGTGTTTTTAGCAAAGAAATATATGAAGCACGCGCCAAATCATAAACTTGAAACGTTAAAGCGAATGCTTGGAATTCGTTTAAGTTCTCATAATGCATTTGATGATTGTATTACGTGTGCAGTTGTTTATCAAAAATGTGCATCTATTGAAGAAGAAACAAACAGGAAATCGAATACGGAAGTACTTGATGAAACAGCAGTATATGAAGCAGTAAAAAAGATACTTGTACGAAATAAACGTGATATCGAATGGATTCGTTGTATGAATGTAGGAAGCTATGTAGACATAAAAGCTTTTTACCCAGTTATGAGAATAAAAGTAAGAGGGAGAAAGAAATATGTATTAACAGAGATATTAGAAGATGATGTGAAAGAAATATGTACGAGTTTAAATTGTGAACCCGCGTTAAAAAGTGAAGTTGGTAATACGAGAATTATGCTTAATAGCTTAGAGGATGTCCTGAAATTAGAAAGTTATATTTTAGGACAGTATGATTTCGTACTGCAAGCGCTAAGTGAGTATAAACAAAGTGAAATGAATGCAGATGAAAAGCTAAAAAAATATTTAAATATAATGGTATAAAAAACTCCGTGTACAAGAAGTTGTACACGGAGTTTTTTTAGGAGTACTAAAACATAAAATTTTCTTGCAAATCTGATTAAAGAGTTTTTCATTTGCTCATACTATGTATAGTAAGAATGCGAAGGAGAGAGGGTGAACAGCATGAGAAGAAGTCGCCGTAAATCATTTGACGAACTTGTGAAAGAAAATAAACAACAATTATTAAGTGATCGTGATGCAATCGATCGCATTGAAGAGCGTATTGAAAAACGTTATGAAATGCAACTTTTTAAGCAAGCTGAATAATTCTTAACACTAGTACGATACTAGTGTTAAGGAGGCGATAGTAATGGGTAATCCGAAAAAGAATTCAAAAGACTTTGCACCGAATCATATTGGAACACAATCAAAAAAAGCTGGTGGCAATAAAGGAAAGCAAATGCAAGACCAAACAGGCAAACAACCGATTGTTGATAACGGTTAAAAAAGGGAGAATGTTGTCATTCTTCTTTTTGTGACGGATTTTTAATAGTCAAAAAGGGCTGACTTATGTCAGCCCTTTTTCGTAATCGTAAAATTTTCAACGAGTAAACGCCAATTTTGCGGGAATGGTAAGCCAATCTTCCAGTAACTAATACCGCCTATACCTTGTTCTTTCATTAAATTGAATTTGCTTTGAACAGACCGTGAATCTTCAAACCAAACTTCGTGTTGAACACCATTTTCATCAAAATAATTAAAATGAGGAGCTTGGGCTGTGAAATCATAACGAATAGGAACATTATATTTACGAGCTAGTGCAACAGCTGCGACAGAGCTAATTGCTTTTGCGGGTGGATTTCCTTGTTTAAATGGAAGCTTCCAATCAAACCCGTATAAATTTTGCCCCATCATAATTTTTTGGGGAGGCATTTGAGATTTTGCATATTGAAGTACTTCTTTCACCGGACCGATAGGAGAAATCGCCATCGGTGGCCCGCCCTGCCATCCCCAGTCATATGTCATAATGACGACGAAATCAACAATCTGCCCTTGCGCTTTATAATCGTGAGCTTCGAAAAATTTTCCCTTTTGATTTGAACTTGTTTTCGGTACGAGAGTTGTGCTCAATGTGTACCCGCTAGGTAAGCGTGTTTTTACATTTCGTAAAAAACGATTATACGCTTCGCGGTCTTCAGGTGCTACACTCTCGAAATCGAAATGAATGTCTCGCATGCCATATTTCTCAGCTGTTTGCAAAATGTTAGTAATAAATTTGTTTTGAATCGTTGCGTCGCGTAAAATAACCGATGTTAGATCGGCACTGAAATTACCATTTTCAATATTTGTAATAACGAGCATAGGGATTGTTTTACCTTGCGTTGCAATATTAGCGATTTTAGCTGTTTCAGTAGGTTCTTTTAATGTGCCATCTCTTTTTGCCTCAAAACTAAAATAAGCTAAGTATGTTAAGAATGGATTGATGGCACGTGTAGCATTAACTAAACTCTCTTTAATCGGTATAGTGGAAGGCTGTAAATAAGCGATGGATTCTACAGCTCGTTTTGTACCTTTTGGTACGTATAATTGTTGTCCGACATGGAGAATAGATTTTAAAGATAAGTTATTAACCTTAGCTAAACTAGCGAGAGGTACGTTATATGTTTGAGAGATTCGATATAGGCTATCGCCAGGCTGTACATAATAATTATTCCCTTTCGTATTAACGATTAGTGCCTGACCTACAACGAGTGTTTCAGCTGGATTTAGTCCATTGTCCTTTACTATTTCATCAGGTGTTGATCCATACTTTGATGCCAAGCTATATACGCTATCACCGCTACGAACAGTTACAATTTGAATCATATGCTTGCTCCTTTCAGTAAAAGATTCACTGTTTTTATTTTATTTTTGATTTCACTGTATTATGATTAAATGTATGCAAGGTAGCAGAAGTGAAAGAAGGGAAGAAACAGTTAGTGTATATCTACAAAAATATATAATTAGTGATAAAATATTTGTAGATGAAAAATTGTCGCCGGGGTAAAGTAGTTTCATGGGATGAAAAATATGAAAGTATATTCAATTGGTGATTTTGCAAAAAAGGCAGGTAGGATAGAACAAACTAATTGCCATCTTCAAGGGGAAATAAGCTAAGAAGATGGTTAAGGGGTTGCTGGAAAATGATGCTTGCGAAGAAAGTGAGAATCAAGCCGAATAAAGAACAAGAATTGCAACTTTGGAAATCTGTTGGTACGGCAAGATGGGCTTATAATTGGACACTGGCGAAGCAAGAAGAGAATTACAAGAATGGCGGAAAGTTCATATCAGACGGTTTTTTACGGAAAGAATTAACTGTATTAAAGCAGACTGAAGAATATGCTTGGTTGTACGATGTTTCAAATAATATAGCCAAACAAGCGATTAAAGATGCTTGTGAAGCATATAAGCGATTTTTCAAGGGACTGGCTGATAAACCACGATTCAAAAGCAGAAGGAAAGCAAACCTCTCTTTTTACAATGATAATGTCAAGTTAAAAGTAAAAGAAAAACAAGTTTTGATTGAGAAAGTTGGTTGGGTAAAAACATCCGAAAAGTTACCTGTAGGGGTTAAGTACTCTAATCCACGCATTAGCTTTGACGGTAAGTATTGGTATTTGTCTGTCGGTATTGAACAGGAGTTTACAAAAGAGAAGTTAACGGCTGTTTCGTTAGGAATAGATATTGGAATCAAAGAATTAGCATATTGTTCTGATGGGCAGAGGAAGAACAATATCAACAAAACAAAAATGGTAAGACAGGCAGAGAAACGCCTTCGTAGGTTGCAACGTCAAGTTTCTCGTAAATATGAAATGAATAAGGAGGGAAACCGTTTTGTCAAAACAAGCAACATTATAAAAATCGAGAAAGAGATACGACAACTACATAGAAGGTTATCAAATATCAGAAAGAATCATCTTCATCAATCCACGAGCGAAATTGTGAAAACCAAGCCATTTCGCATTGTGATGGAGACGTTGCATATGAAAGGTCTGCTGAAGAATAGACACCTAGCTAAAGCGATTGCGAAGCAGTGTTTATATGAGTTCAAAAGACAAATTCAATACAAGTGTGAAAAATATGGTATTGAATTTGTAGAAGCTGATACATGGTATCCTTCTTCAAAAATGTGTTCCAGTTGTGGAAGCATCAACAAAGAACTAAAACTTTCTGACCGTGTATACAAATGCACTTGTGGTCACGAAATGGATAGGGATTTAAATGCGGCTATCAATTTGTCACGGTATGAATTAGCCAGTTAACATCTAAAAAAGTTACGGCTAATATGTAGGATTCGTTGTATCCGAATTTACACCCTCGGAGTGTTACATCAAACGAAAGTAGCTTCTGTGAAATCGGACACGTAGAACAGGGAAATAAACAAAATTTATAGATTTTTATAAGTTTATGGCAACGGCGAATACATATGTTTGTAGCAGAACATGAAGTTGAAATCCGTTATGCGGAAACAGATCAAATGGGTGTTGTTTACCATTCAAACTATTTGGTGTGGCTTGAACTAGGTCGCACGAAACTTATACAAGATTTAGGATTTTCATATGTTGAAATGGAGAAAGAGGGAATTATTTCTCCTGTGTTAGATTTGCAAATTTCATATCGTAAAGCGATGCGTTACGGAGAAAAAGCAATTGTGAAAACGTGGATTGATACTGTTAGTCCGCTTCGCGTTGTATATGGTTATGAAATATATAACGGTGAAGGTGAACTTTGTATTACTGCAAGTACGACGAATATTTGCGCGAAAAAAGAAGGGTTCAGGCCCGTATCATTTAAAAAGTTATATCCTGAGTGGTATGCGAAATATGAGGAAATTAAGAAAAAATAAAAAAGCGTGGCAGAAGCCACGTTTTTTTATTTTTCATAATTAAATTGCGGGAAATCATCACCGTCGTTAAATGTAACAGATAAATTATGTCCATCGAAGAACCACTCATCATCGCCTTCAATAAAGAAGTTAATACCTTCTTCTTGAGTTTGAACAGCAGGATGTGCAGGATCATCTTTACGAATACCTAAAGAAAGTCCTTTTTGCACAGTACTGCAACCGCCGTATTGTACGAAAAGGCGTAGTGTTTCACCCGATTGTAAGTTTAATTCGTTTTTATACCATTGTGCTGCTTCTTTTGTTACGGAAAGATTCATGTATAGTTCCTCCAAATTATGTTGCTTTTTCTTTAGTATAAAAAATAACGCAAAAAGACGCTATTAATATGCTTCACGTTTTCTTTTTGCGTTATGTGGGTTACGATCTTATTTTTGCTTTTTTGAAAAGTTTGCTTTCGGTTCAGTTTTATTTATAATTCGTCCGATATTTGCACGGTGTTTATAAATAACCATACCTGCTAATAAACACATCGCAATAATGAAGATTTTATCCCCGCTAACAATGGATGCAATAACAGCAACGACGGCTGTTACCATAGAAGAAAGTGATACGTATCTTGTTGTAAATAAAAGGCTGAAAAAGACAACAGCTAATATTGCAAAAACAACTGGAGAGTAGCATAATAGCACGCCAGCAGAAGTTGCAACAGCTTTACCACCACGGAATTTCGCGAAAATCGGATACACATGTCCAAGAACAGCTGCTAATCCGAACCATAGTGGGTGAACATCTAATCCGAAAATAATCGGTAGACTTGTTGCTAATGTACCTTTTAAAATGTCAGCAATTGTAACGATAAAACCTGCTTTTTTCCCTAGTGTGCGGAATGTATTTGTTCCGCCTAGATTACCGCTTCCGTGCTCACGAATATCGATTCCGTAGCCGATTTTTCCAACGACTAGTGCGAATGGAATCGAGCCAAGTAAGTAGGCAACGATAAATAAAAGATATGTAGTAACCATAAGTTCAGTCTCCTTTATTCAAATGTGTTGATAAAGGGTAAAAAGAGTTTTTCCCGTATATTGTACCATACATTTGTAAAGAGCACATTTCTTTTTTGTAAATGAAAAATTCATTATTTCGTGAAAAAAATTTCACAGGAATGTTACATTTCTCACAGAAACATCAAGACTATATGTAGTAACATTTTAATCAAAAGACAACAACATATTGGTGGAGGGTTATAAATGTTACAACGAAATGTACGTGGAGAAGAATTAATGAGAGTGTTTGAAACGATTGTCCACGGTAGTGAGCAAGATTTAATGCAAGAAAATGCAAATGTAGATGGTCGCTCTCCAATGGGAGTAATGGGAACGTTCGCATCAGAGAGTGCGAAATATTATGCAGTTGAAAATTTATTGTCAGATCAAGTGAAAAAAGCGATAAATCAAAATATATTATATCCACATGACTTAGATTTTTATGCGACAGGAACGACGACTTGTTCGCAAATTCCGTTAGCGCAAATGCTTGCGAACGGTTTTCATACCGGACATGGGCATATGAGACAACCGCAGGATATTAAAAGTGCATTGGCTCTTTCGTCTATTATTTTTCAAGCGAATCAAAATATGCAGCACGGTGGTCAATCATTTGCACTCTTTGATATTGATTTAGCTCCATATGTGAGAAAAACAGTAGCGAGACATAAGAAACGATTACAGTCATATCCGCTTACGAAAGAACAAATAGAAGAATTTGCATGGAAAGAAACAGAAAATGATACGTATCAGGCGTGTGAAGCTTTCGTTCATAATTCAAATAGTATGCACAGTAGGGGCGGGGGACAAGTACCGTTTATTTCTATTAATTATGGAACAGACACATCAAAAGAGGGACGGTTATTAGTTAGACAACTTTTAAAAGCGACACAAGCTGGTCTTGGTAAAGGAGAAACACCAATTTTTCCAATTCAAATTTTTAAAATGAAAAAAGGTGTGAACTTTGAAGAATGTGATCCGAACTATGATTTATTTGAATTAGCGTTAGAGACAACGGCTGAACGATTATTCCCTAATTTTTCATTTTTAGATGCGCCATTTAATGCAGTGCATTATGACGGACGACCGGAAAGTGAAGTATGTTACATGGGATGTCGTACCCGTGTTATGTCTAACATACATGGAGAAGAAACGGCGATTGGAAGAGGGAATTTATCATTTACGTCTATTAACTTAGTGAAATTAGCGTTAATTAGTGGTTCAAAAGAAGCGTTTTTTGAAGCGTTAAACTATTACTTAGATTTAGGAATTAAGCAATTATTAGAACGATTTGAGTATCAATGTACGAAGCGAGCAAGAGATTTTCGATTTTTATATTCACAAGGTGTATGGCGCGGTGGAGAAAAGTTACAGCCTGAAGATTCTGTAGCATCTATTTTAAAGCAAGGGACGTTAAGTCTTGGTTTTATCGGTCTTGCGGAGTGCTTAGTAGCTTTAACAGGAAAGCATCATGGAGAAGATGAAGAATCATGGAAACTCGGGTATGAAATCATTTCCTTTATGAGAGATAAAATGGATAAAGCGACGGAAGAACATGAACTGAATTTCTCAGTAATTGCAACTCCTGCAGAAGGGTTATCAGGGAAGTTTGTGAAAAAAGATAGAGAAGAATTTGGTGTGATTAGCGGTATAACGAACCATAATTATTATACGAATTCATTTCACATCCCAGTTTACTATAGCATTCAAGCGATAAATAAAATTCGTTTAGAAGGACCTTTCCATGCCCTATGTAACGGGGGACATATTACGTATATTGAGCTAGACGGAGCAGCTATGCATAACAAACAGGCGTTAAAACAAATTGTACGAGCGATGGCAGATCATGGCGTTGGATACGGTTCAATTAATCATCCTGTTGACCGTTGTAAGTGCTGTAGCTATCACGGAGTTATCGGAAATGAATGTCCAAGCTGTGGAAATGAAGATGAGGCCAATATAGAAAGAATTCGACGTATAACAGGTTATCTTGTAGGAGATATGTCGAAGTGGAATAGTGCGAAACGTAGTGAAGAGATGGATCGGGTGAAGCATAAATGAAAGTGATGAACATCATTCATGATAGTGTAGTAGATGGAGAAGGGTTGCGGACAGTCGTGTTTTTTGCGGGCTGTCCGCATCGTTGTTTCGGTTGCCATAATCCGAAATCGTGGAATATTTGTAATGGAACTGAAATGACAGTAGAAGAAATTGTGAAAGAGATTGCAAGTAATACATTAACTGATGTAACATTTTCAGGTGGAGATCCATTTTTTCAAGCTGCTGAAGTGAAAAAAGTAGCAAAAGCTGTGAAAGACTTGAAAAAAAATCTTTGGATGTATACAGGTTATACGTTAGAAGAGATACAGAGTTCTCAAAATAATGATATGATAGAGTTGTTACATTATGGGGATGTTTTAGTCGATGGAAGATTTGAAATCGAGAAAAAAGATTTAACACTTCCATTTCGCGGAAGCTCCAATCAACGTATTATTCGATTGAAAGAGTAAAAAGGCGGGATAGATGATATGAATAAAACAGTATTACTTGTTGAAGATGAAAGAAGATTACGTGAAATCGTTAGTGATTATTTTCGTAATGAAGGCTTTGAAGTAATCGAAGCAGAAGACGGAAAAATAGCGTTAGAATTATTTGCAGAGCATGAAATTGATTTGATTATGTTAGATATAATGTTACCAGAAATAGATGGATGGTCTGTTTGCAGACGAATTAGAAAAGAATCAGCAGTACCAATCATTATGTTGACAGCCCGTTCGGATGAGGATGATACATTACTAGGGTTCGAATTAGGTGCAGATGAGTATGTAACGAAACCTTTCAGCCCGAAAGTGTTAGTAGCTCGCGCGAAGACATTATTGAAACGTGCGGATGGCGTGGTAGGAGTAGCGGAAGAAAATGCTATGTCCTTGGCTGGAATAGAAGTAAATCGTCTATCTAGAACTGTGTTAGTAGATGGAGAAGAAATTATATTGACACATAAGGAATTTGAACTTCTTGTTTATTTAATGGAGAACAAAGGAATTGTGTTGTCACGTCAACATTTATTAGATCAGTTATGGGGATATGATTACTACGGTGATGACCGAACGGTTGATACTCATATTAAAAAACTACGAAATAAGCTAGGAGATAAAGCGAAGCATATCGGTACTGTTATTCGAGTTGGTTATAAATTTGAAGAATAACCTTTAATTTACTATGCGCTTTGGCTTTGGGATATAGCAAATTTATACTCTCTTTTGTAGGTGGAATGTACAAAAAATACTTTTCTTGTCTACAATGTTAGATAAGAGTATTTTTTTAATTGGATTTCACGATGAGTTCACAAGAAGGACACAAAACGTGACTATACTGAAAATACGAATTCACCAGAGAGGGGAAGTAAACATGGGATATTACGACGGACCAAATTTAAATGAAGAGCATAGTGAAACGAGAGAAGTGAGAAAATCAGGTAGTAAAAAAGGTTATTTTTTCACAGGTTTAGTCGGAGCTGTAGTTGGGGCTGTCACAATTAGTTTTGCGGCACCATATATGCCATGGGCTCAAAATAATGGAGCGGCTGTATCATCATTCAGTTCGGATTCAAAAGTTGAAGGTACTGTAGTTCCTGTTGTCAATAAAGCAAAAAATGAAACTGATTTACCTGGTATGATTGAAGGCGCGAAAGATGTTGTTGTAGGTGTTATTAATATGCAACAAAGTGTTGATCCATTTGCAATGCAACCGACAGGCCAAGAGCAACAAGCTGGCTCAGGATCAGGTGTTATTTATAAAAAAGCAGGAAATAAAGCGTATATTGTAACGAACAACCATGTAGTAGATGGAGCAAATAAACTTGCTGTAAAACTAAGTGATGGTAAAAAGGTAGAAGCAAAGCTTGTAGGGAAAGACCCTTGGTTAGATTTAGCGGTTGTAGAAATTGATGGATCTAATGTAAATAAAGTTGCCACTTTAGGTGATTCAAGTAAACTTCGTGCGGGTGAAAAAGCGATTGCAATCGGTAACCCACTAGGTTTTGATGGAAGTGTAACGGAAGGTATTATTAGTAGCAAAGAACGTGAAATTCCAGTAGATATTGATGGCGATAAGCGTGCAGATTGGAATGCTCAAGTTATTCAAACAGATGCAGCGATTAACCCAGGTAATAGTGGTGGTGCGTTATTTAACCAAAACGGTGAAATAATTGGGATTAATTCAAGTAAAATTGCACAACAAGAAGTTGAAGGAATTGGATTTGCTATTCCAATTAATATTGCAAAGCCAGTTATTGAATCACTTGAAAAAGACGGAGTAGTGAAACGTCCAGCTCTTGGAGTAGGTGTCGTTTCATTAGAAGATGTGCAAGCTTATGCAGTAAATCAATTGAAAGTACCGAAAGAAGTAACAAACGGCGTTGTATTAGGTAAAATTTATCCAATATCACCTGCAGAAAAAGCTGGTTTAGAGCAATATGATATTGTAGTATCATTAGATGATCAAAAAGTAGAAAATTCACTTCAATTCCGTAAATATTTATATGAAAAGAAAAAAGTAGGCGAGAAAGTAGAAGTTACATTCTATCGTAACGGTCAAAAAATGACGAAAACAGCTACTTTAGCAGATAATTCAGCTACAAAGAATCAATAATTGAAATAAAAGAAAGTCTCTTTCATATTGAAAGAGACTTTCTTTATCGGCTATACTAAAGGAATAGGAGGGATAAATTATGACAATTGAAAACCCAACTCGTACGGAAATTGGTGAAGTATTAAAGAAAAGCAAAACGATTGCAGTTGTTGGATTATCAGATAAGCCAGAACGTACATCGTATATGGTTTCAAAAGCAATGCAAGATGCTGGGTATCGCATTATTCCAGTAAACCCAACAGTAGATGAGGTGCTTGGAGAAAAAGCAGTTTCTTCACTAAAGGATATTAAGGAACATGTTGATATTGTAAATGTATTCCGCCGTTCAGAATTTTTAATGGATGTTGCGAAAGAGTTTGTAGAGATTGATGCAGATGTTTTTTGGGCACAATTAGGAGTACAAGATGAAGATACATATAAACTTTTAAAAGAAAAAGGCTATACTGTAATAATGGATCGTTGTATTAAAGTAGAACATGCGATGACAAAGTAGTATAGGTTTTAAAGAGAGAAAGATTAATTCAGCCCTCGTTATAGATAAGTAGGGCCGATGAACGAGGTGTTCATCATGAGATTTTTTAAAGGCTGTTTTTGGGGATTATTACTCGTTATCCCATTTTGGATATTGATCATTTGGATCATGATAAAGGTTTGGAATGTATAATCTTGGCATACATATCCATTTCTCGTTGACAAACGATTATTTTTCTGAAATAGTAGCCTAGAGGAATCCTTGTGAAAAAACAAGGATTTTTCTATTGAAAATGGTATATAAAAGAGATAAGATAACTTGCCAAAACTATAGTCGAGGCGTTATTCTATAATAGAAACATATGTTCTGATTTAATTAGGAAAGGGGCAAGGAGTTTGGCGAAGCATCAGTTCCAATATAATGAAGATGCAATTCAAGTGCTAGAAGGACTTGAAGCCGTTCGAAAACGCCCGGGTATGTATATCGGGAGTACGGATAGCCGTGGATTGCATCATTTAGTATATGAAATAGTAGATAACTCCGTTGATGAAGCGTTAGCGGGATTTGGCGACGAAATTTCTGTCGTAATACATAAAGATAATAGTATTAGCGTTATTGATAAAGGGCGAGGAATGCCTACGGGAATGCATAAACTTGGGAAACCTACACCTGAAGTTATTTTAACTGTACTTCATGCCGGTGGTAAGTTTGGTCAAGGTGGCTATAAAACAAGTGGTGGTTTACACGGTGTTGGGGCATCAGTTGTAAATGCCTTGTCAGAATGGTTAGTAGTGACGATTAAACGTGATGGAAATATTTATGAACAACGCTTTGAAAATGGTGGTATTCCTGCAACGACACTGGAGAAGATCGGGAAGACGAAAGAGTCTGGTACGACAATACATTTTAAACCAGATACAACGATTTTCAGCACAACAAATTACAATTACGAAACATTATGTGAAAGATTACGTGAATCTGCATTCTTATTAAAAGGGATGAAAATCTCAATAAAAGATGAGCGAAATGATTTAGAAGATGTCTTTCATTATGAAACAGGAATCGAAGCTTTCGTTTCATACTTAAATGAAGAAAAAGATTCAATCCATCCGGTTGTATACTTCACTGGTGAACAAAATGGAATTGAGGCAGAGCTAGCATTTCAATTTAACGATGGCTACTCAGAAAATATTCTTTCGTTTGTAAATAATGTACGTACAAAAGATGGTGGAACACACGAAGCTGGGTTTAAGACAGCAATGACTCGTGTGTTCAATGAGTATGCTCGTAAAGTTTCACTATTAAAAGAAAAAGATAAAAACTTAGAAGGTACAGATATTCGTGAAGGTGTAGCGGCTATCGTTTCTGTACGTGTACCAGAAGAAGTACTTCAGTTTGAAGGACAAACGAAGGGGAAACTAGGTACAAGTGAAGCTCGTTCTTCAATTGATGCAATTGTATCTGAGCATTTAGCTTACTTTTTAGAAGAAAACCCGGATGTTGCTACACTTCTTGTGAGAAAGGCAGTTAAAGCAGCGCAGGCACGTGAGGCTGCTCGTAAAGCGAGAGAAGAAGCGCGTACTGGTAAAAAGAAAAAGAAATCAGAAGGTACATTAAGTGGTAAGTTAACACCAGCACAATCACGTAACCCGCAAAAAAATGAACTGTACCTAGTAGAGGGTGACTCTGCGGGTGGTTCCGCGAAACAAGGTCGAGACCGACGTTTCCAAGCGGTATTACCGTTACGTGGTAAAGTAATCAATACAGAAAAAGCAAAACTTGCTGATATCTTTAAAAATGAAGAAATTAATACAATCATTTACGCTATTGGCGGTGGTGTAGGGAATGAATTCGCTGTTGAAGATATTAACTACGATAAAATTGTAATTATGACCGATGCTGATACAGATGGTGCGCACATTCAAGTATTGTTATTAACGTTCTTCTACAGATATATGAAACCACTTATCGAAGCTGGCAAAGTATTTATTGCACTTCCTCCTTTATACAAAGTAAGTAAAGGAAAAGGTAAGAGTGAAGTGATTGAGTATGCATGGTCTGATGAAGAATTAGATGGTGTAACAAAAAAGGTCGGTAAAGGCTACATGCTACAGCGCTATAAAGGACTTGGCGAAATGAATGCCGATCAATTATGGGAAACAACTATGAATCCTGAAACACGTACGTTGATTCGTGTGAAAATTGACGATGCATCAAGAGCGGAGCGCCGAGTTACGACATTGATGGGTGATAAAGTAGAACCTCGCCGTAAATGGATCGAACGAAATGTACAATTTGGTATGCAAGAAGAAGGAAACATTTTAGAAAATGAAATGATTATGGAGACGGAGGTGGAATAACATGCAGGCAGAGAAGTTTCATGACCTCCCGCTTGAAGACGTGTTAGGTGACCGCTTTGCACGTTATAGTAAATATATTATTCAAGATCGCGCGCTTCCAGATGCGCGTGACGGTTTAAAACCGGTACAAAGACGTATTTTATATTCCATGTATGTAGAAGGAAATGTACATGATAAAGCGTTTCGTAAATCAGCTAAAACAGTCGGTAACGTTATTGGTAATTACCATCCGCACGGTGATTCCTCTGTATATGAGGCGATGGTACGTTTAAGTCAAACTTGGAAAGTACGTAATGTTTTAGTTGAAATGCATGGTAATAATGGTAGTGTTGATGGCGATCCAGCAGCGGCAATGCGTTATACGGAAGCGCGATTATCACCAATTGCATCTGAGTTATTACGTGATCTTGATAAAGAAACAGTGGAATTTGTGTCAAACTTCGATGATACGAGTGAAGAACCTGTTGTATTACCAGCAATGTTCCCGAACTTATTAGTGAACGGATCTACAGGGATTTCAGCTGGTTATGCAACAGAAATTCCTCCGCATCACCTTGGGGAAGTAATTGATGCGACGATGATGCGTATTGATAAGCCGAATAGTACTGTTGATGATTTATTAACAGTTATGAAAGGGCCAGATTTCCCGACCGGTGGTATTATTCAAGGGATTGATGGTATTAAAAAAGCGTACGAAACAGGAAAAGGTAAAATTATTATTCGCGGAAAAGCGGAAGTTGAAACGATTCGTGGTGGTAAGCAACAAATCGTTATTACAGAAATTCCGTATGAAGTAAATAAAGCGAACCTTGTTAAAAAAATGGATGAATTACGTCTAGATAAAAAACTAGATGGAATTGCTGAAGTACGTGATGAGACAGATCGTACAGGTCTTCGTATCGTTGTAGAGTTAAAAAAAGAAGTAAATGCTGAAGGTATTTTAAATTATTTATATAAGAATACAGATTTACAAATTCCATATAACTTTAATATGGTTGCGATAAATAATCGTCGTCCTACACTTATGACGTTACCAAAAATTTTGGATGCATATATTGGACACCAAAAAGAAGTTGTAACAAAGCGTTCTCAGTATGAATTACGAAAAGCGGAAAATCGTCAACATATTGTTGAAGGTTTAATGAAAGCATTATCAATTTTAGATCAAGTAATCGAAACGATTAGATCTTCTAAAGATAAGCGTAATGCGAAAGATAACTTAAGTGCTAAATTCGGCTTTACAGAAGCACAATCAGAAGCAATCGTTTCGTTGCAATTATATCGTTTAACAAATACAGATATTACAGCACTAGAAAAAGAAGCGGATGAATTAAGTACAAAAATTGCAGAATTACAGGCAATTTTACAAAGTGAAAAAAGACTTCTTCAAGTTATTAAAACAGATTTGAAGAGAGTAAAGAAAACATATAGTGATGATCGCCGTGCTATTATTGAAGAACAAATTGAGGAAATTAAAATCGATGTGGAAGTTATGATTCCGCAGGAAGATGTCATCGTTACTGTAACGAAAGAAGGATATGTGAAACGAACAGGTTGGCGTTCACATAATGCATCGAACGGGAAAGACTTCGGTATGAAAGAGGGTGACATCTTACTGGAGCGATTCGATACGAATACGACAGAGACAGTCCTCTTATTTACGAATAAAGGAAACTATATATATCTGCCAGTATATGAAATGCCAGAAATTCGTTGGAAAGATTTAGGTCAACACGTTGCGAATCTCGTTTCACTCGAGCGGGATGAAATGATTATTTGGGCGACCGTCGTACCGAACTTTGAAGAAGAAAAACGATTTATCGTATTTGTTACACGAAATGGTATGATTAAGAAAACAGAATTAAACCAATATAAAGTTCAGCGTTATTCAAGAGCGTTCGTCGCTGTGAATTTGAAAAAAGATGATTATGTTGTAGATATATTTGCAACAGATGGAACGAGTGATATTGTTCTTGCAACCTATGGTGCATATGCACTTATTTTCCATGAAGATGAAGTAAGTCCAGTCGGTGTAAGGGCCGCTGGTGTGAAAGCAATTAACTTAAAAGAAGATGACTATGTCGCTTCTGGTAAACCGTTAAATGGTGACAAAGATCAACTTATTCTCGTAACGCAGCGCGGTGCTGTAAAACGTCTAAAAGCATCAGAAATTGAGAAATCAACGAGGGCGAAGAGAGGTCTTGTTATTTTCAAAGAGTTAAAACGTAATCCATACCGTATTGTCGGTATTGAAATTGTTCGAGACGATGAACTAGTTTACATGAAGACAGAGAAGCACATCGTAGAAGAAATTGATCCAAAAGCGTATCGAAATAAAGACCGGTATAGTAACGGTAGTTTAGTGCTAGATGTTAACGATACAGGTGAAGTTATTGAAACGTGGACGAAAAAACGACCGGAATAAAAAAGGCATCTTGCTATGAATAATGGCAAGATGCTTTTTTCTAGGCAAATTATTATGTAAATAATAATAATCTTGTTATAATAACTGAATGAAATCGTTCTCATAAAGTGAAACTTTAATCAATCGGACTTTTACGAGCAGTTGATTCCTCAACTAACTTCTTTACTTTCGCTGAATTTTGAGGTAGGGGTCTTACTGTCCGTTAAAGCGGGATAAATGGAGGGGCAACATGAAAAAAATAGGTGTAGGAATTGTAGGGTTTGGATTTTCTAGTACAACATTTCACATTCCATTATTACAAACGATAGAAGAATATGATATTCGTGCTATTTTATCATCAAAAGAAGAACTCGTGAAACAAGCATTACCAAATGCTGAAGTTGTTGGCACAATTGAGGAATTAGTAAATCGTGCTGATATTGACTTAGTGGTCATTACTTCACCGAATACAACTCATTTTCCATATGTAAAAGAAGCAATTTTACATGGTAAGCATGTAGTTGTGGAGAAGCCATTCGTTGTTTCAATTGAAGAAGGCGAAGAACTAATTTCATTAGCAAAACAGCATAATGTGGTGTTAAGCGTATATCATAATCGCCGTTTTGATAATGATTTCTTAACGATAAAGAAATTGTTAGAAGAAAACAGAATAGGGAATCTATACGCATATGAAGCGCATTTCGATCGTTTTCGCCCGAATGTACGTGATCGCTGGAGAGAAAAGAATTTACCAGGATCAGGTATATTATATGATTTAGGATCGCATTTAATTGACCAAGCATTGTCATTATTTGGGAAACCAGATGCGATAAGTGCAGATGTAATCAAACAAAGACAAGGTGCAGAAATTGATGATTACTTCCATGTTATACTCCACTACGGTGTTAAACGTGTCACTTTACATAGTAGCAGTTACGTAAAGCAAGCAGGTCCACACTTTACACTGCATGGAGATAAAGGTTCTATCGTGAAATACGGTATGGATTCACAGGAAGAACAATTAAAAAATGGAATGAAGCCAGGCGATAACGGTTATGGAGTAGACGCTGAAGAGAATTTTGCTACTTTACATACGGAAGAAAAGCTAGAGCGTATTTCGACAGAAGTTGGCTGTTATGACATGTATTATAAAGGTGTAAGAGATAGTATTGTAAATGGTGAGAAACCACCTGTAACAGCACAAGAAGGCTTGGAAGTTATTCGACTTATTCAATTAGCGATTGAAAGTAGTGAAACGGGTAGAGTCATCAATGTAAAATAAAAAAAGACACGAATTTCGTGTCTTTTTTTATTAGGCATATGTGAATATGACTAATTATTTAGTTTAATCGCTTGTCATACATTAACTGAATTTGTATGCCGTAAGGATCTTCAATAATCCCATATGCTTCACTAAATATATTTTTTTCTAGCGGAGAGATTATTTTCACATGCTTATTAGAAATTAAATTATTATAAAATCTTTGTATTTCTTCTAAATTAGCGCTTTGAATGCAAAGCGACATGTTATTTCCAACGTTATAACGTTCATTAGGCTTCATTGTATCTTCTGCTATCATTAGCTTTGTATTCCCGATTTGTAAAACAGAGTGAGCAATATAATCTTTATTTTCACTTGTAATTTTAAAAGAACGATCTCTTTTGGCCAATTCTTCATACGTAACAACCATTAGCTTCTTTGCTTCTAAATTACGTGTATAAAAGTTAATTGCCGCCTTTGCTTGCCCATTCATTGAAAGAAAAATAGCTATTTCTAATGTCATAAATTTATAGCTCCTTTATTAGTTAATAATTATAATATAGACTAAAAAGGTTTCAATACATGACACCTTTCAGGAGGGGAATATGAAAAAAACGGAACGAATAAATGACATGCTTATTTTCTTAAATAATAAAAGATATTTTAATTTAAAAGATTTAATGGCTAGATATGATATTTCTAAAAGTACTGCTTTACGAGATATTCAATCATTGGAAGAAATAGGTGTGCCAATATATTCTGAATTAGGTAGAAATGGAAGTTATAAAATTATAGAAAATAGTGTGTTATCACCAATTTATTTTAGTGTGGATGAAATGTATGCGTTATACTTTTCGATTCTTACATTAAATGGATACAAGACAAAACCATTCAATATAGAAAGTATTGCTCTTGAAAATAAATTTAAACATGTATTACCTGATAATGTGCGTAAAAATATTTCAATTATGGAACGAACGCTTTCTTTTGAAGTAACAAATCATAGTAATTTTAGTCCGTTCTTAAAAGAAATTTTACAGGGGATTTTTGCTGAGCAAGTTTATCATTTAACATATTTAAAAAAAGATGAGGAGAAAGTATTAGTCGCCCAATTTATTCGAATAGAATCTAAATTTGGCCAGTGGTATGCTAAAATCTTTAATTTTGAGACAAATAATGTTCAAATACTTAGATGTGATAAAATTCTTTCTATTATGGAAACAAGCAATACGAATTCAAAAAATCTTGAAGAATTACTAAGTTACCTTACTACTTTTCACAGAAAGCCTGATGCAATTGATTTTCGTGTCATCGTTAATCAAAAAGGAAAAGATATTTTCGATAAAGAGAATTATCCTTCTATGAGGATACAAAAAGAAAATGAAAACTATACTATAACAGGCTATTTTAACAAGCAAGAATTTGATTTTATTTCAAGTTATTTTCTGAATTTCGGTGAAACGATTATTTCAATTCAGCCTGTTATGCTAAAAGAGTTAATCTACAATAAGGTGTTATCTATTAAGCAGCATTTAACTTTTTTAAGTTAAAATTTGTTTTAGTCGTTTTTTTGACATGAAAAAGCCCTTGAGATTTCAATATCCAAAGGGCTTTTTGGTGATTTTATTTGTTCTGTAGGAAAAATTATTTTTCTGGGACGGACAGTCCATAAAAGAACATCGTAACGATATCTTGTATATGTTTTTCACGATCTCCTTCAAGAAGCTGTGCCCCGAAATCATCACCTAATTTAGTAAACATTTGAATGTAAAGTAACATCATTTCTTTAGTAAGATGGGGATTAATTTCATTATTGCGCTGTGCTTGTTCTAATATTTCTAAATACCATGGCAGTATTTTTTCATTTTGATAACTATAAATAAACTCTCGGAGAATTTCATCTCTTTTCATCATTTGTAGTAACATATCAGGCTGAAATAACCCGCCAGTATTCATTTTTCTTACAATCATTTTTTGCATCATATCATGAAAAGGTAATTTTTCTTCAGCAAGCTCTTTATAATATTGAAATTCAGATATGATAAATTCTTGTATAAGCTCCCTAAATAACGCATCTTTATTTCCAAAATGATTATAAATGGTAACTTGAGAAACGTTAGCTTTTTTTGCAATAAGTTCTATTTTCACTTCATTAAATCCACGTTCTGAAAATAATTTAAAGGCCGCATCTTTAATGGCACGTTTTTTCTTTTCTTTCACTTTTTCAAAGCCGTTCAATACAATCACCTCAATAAAAATATACAAGAAAATATAGATGAAAACAATATTTTTGAAATATGGACATATAAATATTTCAAAAAGTTGTTGCGAATATGAAAGATGAGGAGTACAATAATTTTGAAATATCACATATTAAATATTTCAAAAAATGAGGTGGAATTATGATTTCAGTTCAAAATGTCACAAAACAGTTTTCAAATGGAAAAGGTTTGTTTCATATAACCTTTGATGTAAAAGAAGGGGAAGTTTTTGGCTACTTAGGACCAAATGGTGCCGGGAAATCCACAACAATTCGTAATTTAATGGGATTTATAAAACCGACAGCTGGGAAATCATCAATTTTCGGATTAGATTGTTGGAATGAAGCAGCGAAAATTCAAAGACAAGTCGGATATTTACCGGGAGAAATTTCTTTTATTGAAGGAATGAACGGATTAGAGTTTTTAAAGTTAATGCAAGGAATGCGTGGGCTAAAGGATACGAAAAGACGTGATGAACTAATAGAACGTCTGCAATTCGATGTGAAAACACCGATTCGAAAAATGTCTAAAGGAATGAAGCAAAAAGTAGGAATTGTTGCTGCTTTTATGCATGATCCGGAAGTGTTAATTTTAGATGAACCGACATCGGGACTCGATCCACTTATGCAGCAAGTGTTTATAGATTTAATATTAGAGGAAAAGCAAAGAGGAAAAACGATTCTTATGTCTTCACATATATTCACGGAGATTGAGCGTACATGTGACCGAGTAGCGATTATTAAAGATGGGCGCCTTGTAACAGTTGAAAATATTCATGATTTACAAAGCATGAGACGACAAGTGATAGATGTAACAGTATCGTCGCAAGAAGAAATTGAGTCTCTTACAAAGTGTGATTTGCAATTTGAAGCGGTGAAAGGTAGAGAAGCATCGATTATTGTACAAGGAAACTATCAAACGGTTTTACAAACACTTTCAAACTATAATGTAACGGCACTTCAAACGAGAGCAATGGATTTAGAACATTTATTTATGCATTATTACGATAAGAAAGAAGGGGTAAAGCATGAATAAGCAATTGTTTTTAGCTAGTTTGAAAGAGACACAAAAAAGTATTTTGAGTTACGCAACTGGTGCAGCTCTTTATTTATGGTTATTAATTTGGATATTCCCTTCAATGGTATCAGCGAAAGGGTTAAATGAATTAATAAGTGCTATGCCTGATAGTGTGAAAAAAATTGTTGGTATGGAAAGTCCGATTCAAAACGTAATGGATTTTTTAGCTGGCGAATATTATAGTCTATTATTTATTATTATTTTAACAATTTTTTGTGTAACAGTTGCAACGCATTTAATTGCTCGTCATGTAGATAAAGGAGCAATGGCATACTTGTTAGCAACACCTGTATCTAGAGTGCAAATTGCAATCACGCAAGCGGCTATTCTTATATTGGGACTACTGATAATTGTAGCTGTTACGTATGTAGCGGGTATAGTAGGTGCAGAATGGTTTTTAGAAGATAATAACTTAAATAAAGAATTATTCCTGAGGATAAACGTAGTCGGAGGGCTCATATTTTTAGTCGTTAGTGCTTATTCATTTTTCTTTTCTTGTATATGTAATGACGAAAGAAAGGCACTTAGCTACTCAGCAAGTTTAACTATCTTATTTTTCGCATTAGATATGGTAGGTAAATTAAGTGATAAGTTAGAGTGGATGAAAAGTCTATCGTTATTTACACTGTTTCGTCCGAAAGAAATTGCTGAAGGAACGTATAATATATGGCCGGTAAGTATAGGTTTAACTGCTGGAGCTCTTTGTATTTTCATCGTAGCGATTGTGGTGTTTAGGAAGAGGGATTTACCGTTATAGAGTAGAAAGTCCACTATATAAGTGGACTTTTTTTGATGAGGAGGAAACGAATGAATTATTTGTTCCGGGTTCAGTTATATGTACATGATATTGAAAAGTCAGTATTGTTTTACGAAACAATTATTGGATTAAAATTGTATAAAAGAAGTGAGCATGCAGCACGATTCAATCACGATCAGTTTTCTCTATTACTAGCTAATGATTATACATTGAATGAAAATCACTATTTTTACAATCGAAAAGAAATGAAGGGAAATGGCTTTGAACTAATTATCGTTGTCGACCGACTTGAAGATGTATATGAACGTTGTAAAGAGAAGGGATGCAAGATACAAGAAGAGATTCAAACATATTCATGGGAGACGAGAGGATTTAAAGTTGTAGATCCAGATGGATATTTCTTAAGGATTACGTCTGAGTAAAGGTGAACATGAAGAATGTTTACCTTTTTTTATGGAAATATTCAAAAAAATGAACCTTTTTCTAGGCTCATCCGTCTAATACATGTAAAGTTAAATTTGAAGTGAGGATGAAACAGGAGGAGCAATTGTGAAAGTAATCCCTTTATATAAAATGATTATAAAAGAAGAAACCGATGTTTCTTTAGCGAAAAAAGGTGATCATGAAGCGTTTATGGCGCTTATACATACAGAAAAAGTGAAGATGTACCGAATAGCAAAGGCTATGTTACGTGATGAGACAAATATAGAGGATGCGATACAGACGACAATTTTAAAAGCCTATGAAAATATAAAAAAATTAAAGAAAGAAGAGTTTTTTCAAACTTGGTTAATTCGAATTTTAATGAATGAGTGTAACAATATTATTAGAGCGTATAAAAATATAATTGTGATAGAAGAGAATGATTACAATATGAGCGCGTGTGATCAGTATGAAGATATAGATTTGTGTAATGCGATTCAATCGTTACATGAAGAATTAAGAGCTGTTACGGTGCTGTATTACTATGAAGATATGAATCAAGATAGCATTGCGAAGCTTTTAGAAATACCAAAAGGAACAGTGAAATCGAGATTGTCGCGCGCGAGGGAACAACTACAGAAACGATTAAAGATGGAATAGGGGGTGCAAAGGATGGATGATGAAAAATTATTTGATGAGAAATTAAAAAAGAGAATAAAAGAAGAGAATGTTATAGTGCCGCCAGAGTTAAATGAAAAGATTAATGGTACACTACATAATCTTCCGGTAAAAAAGAAAGGTTACAGAGTTTATATGATGGTTATAAGTGCTGCTGTTCTAGCGCTTTCTATTGTGTCTATGTCGGAGTTTTCTGATCAAATTTTTGCTCAAAACGGCGGAGTATTTGAATATGTAAAGAAAAAGGCGTTTTCTGATTATGAAAATGAAGAGGAAATGAAATCGAACGTAAATTATCCAGAGAAAGAAAAGATTCATGAAAAGATGCTAGATTCCATTGATCATTTTAAAAATATTTCAGGACAATTTGAGGAATATTCTAGTTCGTCAAGAATTGCTACAACATACAAATATACGATTGATACGGAGGAACAAAGAGGTATCTCTTCGAAAGAAGATAAGCTATCGAAAAAACGAACACTTATATATAACGAGGGCAAGAAAAAAGAATTTGATGATGAGAAGTATACATATAAAGAGACAAAATGGAGCTCGAAAGAAAGAAACAATGAACTATTAAAATTAAATCCTACGGAAAGGTTATTGAGAAAATCGGGTGAGAAAAAAAGATATGATGATGAATATGTGGGATTCGCGAAGTATAGTATTCAATCAGAATTTGCGGATCTATTAATTCGATATAAAGATTGGAATTATAAAGAAACGAAGTATCTTGGACTGGATTGCTACAAAATAGAAGGGACAATAAATATAGAAATGCCTGTAAGTACATCTGAAGATTTAAGAGGGAAATTTGAAATGGTTGTAGAGAAAAATACAGGGATTATGCTCAAGTTCCTTAGTTTCCACGAAGGTATGATTCAATATTCAATCACGACCGAATGGATACAAATAAACAAAGGATTGAAAGAGAATGCATTTCAAAAGGAAAGCGCTAATTATGAGAAATTGAAAAATATATTAGATGAATAGAAAACGGAGGAAACGATATGGAGAATCACCCTTCTTCAAGAGAAAAGAAAAATAAGCGAAAATATAAAAAGACAACAATAATAAGTGTATTGTTAGCAATATTACTATTTGGCGGAGTTGGATATGGTACTTACGTATATATGAAAACTGCTAATCTCGTACAAAAATCAAATGTTAATTTAGCACGTGGTGAAAAATCAAAATTACGTGAGGAAACTGTAAAACCGATCACCAATAATGTTTCACTTTTAATTATGGGAATTGATGAAAATCCAGAACGACAAAAGGAGTATAATGGTGCATTTCATACAGATGCACTACTGTTAGCTACTTTTAATAAAGATGATAAGACTGTGAAATTAACGAGCATACCACGTGATACATATACATATGTACCAGTAGAAAAGAAAAAAGATAAAATAACGCATGCATATGGAAGTGGTTTCGTTAAAAATGGTAAAGATGGAGGACCGCAAGCTTCAGTGGAAGCGGTAGAAAAATTGTTACAAGTGCCTGTTGATTATTTTGTGAAGTTTAATTTTAATGCATTTACTAAAATTGTGGATGGATTAGATGGGATTGAAGTAAATGTCCCAGTTGAATTTACAGAGCAAAATAGTAAAGATGAACCTGACGCAATCCATTTGAAAAAAGGACTACAAACATTAACAGGGGAAGAAGCACTTGCACTGGCAAGAACGCGTCATATTGATAGTGATGCAATGAGAGGTCAGCGTCAACAGCTTGTTATTGAAGCGATGTTAAGTAAATTAAAAAGTGTAGGATCAATTACGAAGCTAGAAAAAATAGTTGAGGCAGTTGACGGCGATTTTAAAACAAACTTAGTAATGGATGATATTTTATCTTTTTATAAATACGGTTTAAACGGTTCAGTTGAAAAAATACAATTAGCTGGTGATGATTTATACTTACCTAACGGTCCAAATGGGAATCGTGTATATTATTATAACCCTAATAAAAAAGATCTACAGAGTTTGAGTAATACTCTTAGAACACATCTAGGATTAAGTGAAAAGCAGATTGAGGAGAATTAAAGCAGGCATAATGTCTGCTTTTTTATTACGTTTAATAGTATGACATTTTAAATTAAATGTTATATACTATTTTCGAATTATGGATAATAGCGTAACATAATAATGTGATTTAAGTTAAATAGCAGGGGGGCTATTACATAAAATACATCATTAGCAATTATTGAAATCGTATGGGAGAAATGAAAGAATAAAAATGAGAATTGTAAAGAATTTAACATTCCAAGTTATTGTGGCGATTATTTGTGGTATTGCAGTAGGGGCCATTTGGCCTAGTGTTGGACAAGAGATGAAGCCAATTGGTGAAACGTTCATCAATATGATTAAAATGGTTATTGCACCAATAATCTTTTTAACAATTGTGCTTGGGATTGCAAGTATGGGAAGTATGAAAAAGGTAGGTCGTGTTGGCGGGAAGGCACTATTGTATTTTGAAATTGTTACAACAGCGGCTTTACTTATTGGTATCATCGTAGCGAATGTTGTACGTCCAGGAGATGGATTAGATCCTTCAAAACTAAAGGGCGGAGATGTTTCACAATATGTACAAAGCGGGCAAGAAATGAAATGGATGGATTTCTTTTTACATATTGTGCCGTCTAACATGTTCTAAGCATTTGCAAAAGGTGACATTTTACAAGTTTTGTTCTTCTCCATTTTATTCGGTGCAGGGTTAACGATGTTAGGGAAAAATGGACAACCGGTAATCGACTTTTTTGAAAGATTATCGAAAGTATTTTTTAACATTTTATCAATTGTAATGAAATTAGCACCGGTTGGAGCATTCGGTGGAATGGCGTTTACAATTGGCAAATATGGTTTAAGTACACTTATTCCACTCGGTAAATTAATGATTTGTGTATATGCAACAATGGCATTATTTGTTTTTATTGTTTTAAATTTTATTTGTAAACTGTATAAATTTAGTTTGTGGAAATATTTAGCGCATATTTAAGAAGAATTACTCATTGTTCTCGGGACATCATCATCAGAATCAGTACTGCCGCGAATGATGACAAAGATGGAAGACTTCGGGTGTTCGAAGCCGGTAGTAGGTTTAGTCATTCCGACGGGATATTCTTTTAATTTAGATGGAACAACGATTTATTTATCGATGGCTACTATATTTTTAGCTCAAGTCTTTCACGTCGATCTTTCACTAGGTCAACAATTAACTATAATAGCTATTTTGTTAGTTACATCTAAAGGTGCAGCAGCAGTAACAGGTGGAGGGTTTATTGTATTAGCATCTACTCTATCTGCAATGAATGTTATTCCATTAGAAGGGTTAGCACTATTACTTGGTGTAGATCGTTTCATGTCAGAAGCACGTGCTATCGTCAACTTAATTGGTAACGGTATTGCGACTGTAGTTGTTGCAAAAATTGAAAATGAATTTGATGATGAGAAGTATAAGAGGATAGTAGAAGAAATGAAAAGAGAGAAAATGGCCGGATAAAAAAGTCAGCTTTGCTGACTTTTTTTATTTTTGTAGAAAAGAGGTTTGTTACGATATACATTATTTATTAACAATAATTTACAAGTGTTTTATAGTGAGGGGATATAAAGACTATTAAATCAATGCATAGAATTCAATGAGATATAGTGTTTCAAAAGATTATGGAATTTTTATGAATATTACTGTAAAAAAATAATTTTTTAAAAATTTTCAATAATAACACTTTACAAAACTCAAAAAATTAGTAGAATAATAGTTAATAAGAATCTTCTGATAAATATATAAAGAAAAACAGAATTATCAGAAATTTCTTAAATGAGAGCGTTAAGAATTAGGGAGGGTACAGAAAGTGAAAAAGAAAAAAATCAAAAAATTAACAGCAGTTGTAGCACCAGTTTTAGCAATGAGTATGGCATTAACAGCATGTTCTACATCAGGTGGAGATAAGAAGACAAGCACAAATTCTAGCTCTGGCGGAGATAGTAAATCAGAGGAAAAATTAGCAGCGAAACAAGTGCTAAATCGAACAGAAACGAATGAGATTCCAACAATGGATACTTCGAAAAGTACAGATACTTTAGGTTCTCAAATGTTAGGGAACACAATGGAAGGTTTATACCGATTAGATAAAGAAAACAAACCAATCCCAGCTGCGGCAGAGTCAAGCACGAAGAGTGAGGATGGTAAAAAATATACATTTAAATTACGTAAAGATGCAAAATGGTCAAATGGTGATCCTGTAACAGCGAAAGATTTCGTATTTGCATGGCAACGTCTATTAGATCCAAAAACAGCTGCTGAGTATGCATTTATCGCATTCCCGATTAAAAATGCAGAAGCAATTAGCCAGGGGAAAGCAGAAGTTTCTACATTAGGTGTAAAAGCGGTTGATGATCTTACACTTGAAGTAGAATTAGAACAAGCGGTACCATACTTCTTAAACTTAGTAGCATTCCCGTCATATTATCCACTAAATGAAAAGTTCGTCAAAGAAAAAGGGGATAAATACGGTTTAGAATCTGATACAACAGTTTATAACGGTCCATTCGTTCTTACTGATTGGAAACACGAACAAGGATGGAAACTAAAGAAGAATGATCAATATTGGGATAAAAAGACTGTGAAATTAGATGAGATTAACTTTAGTGTTGTAAAAGAGCCAGCAACTCGTGTGAATTTATACGATAGTGGCCAAATTGATTTCTCTTTATTGACTGGAGAATTCGTTGACAAATATAGAAATAATAAAGAGGAGTTTGGAACATATTCAGAACCAAGTACATTTTTCATACGTTTAAATCAAAAACGTGGTGGGCAAGATACACCATTAAAGAGCCAAAAATTACGCGAAGCAATTGCTTTATCGATTGATAAAAAGAATTTAGCAAATGTTATTTTAAATGATGGATCGAAACCGGCTGATTACTTAGTACCTAAAGGGTTAGCAAATGGACCAGACGGAAAAGACTTCCAAGAAACGTTTAAAAATGGTATTAAGCCAGATGCGAAAAAAGCAGCTGCTGCATGGGAAGAAGCGAAAAAAGAGCTTGGAAAAGATCAAGTTACAATTGAGTTCTTAAACTATGATACTGGTAATGCGAAAAAAGTTGGGGAATATGTAAAAGATCAAATTGAGAAAAACTTAAAAGGTGTAACAGTAAATATTAAACTGCAGCCGTTTAAACAAAAACTAAAATTAGAATCAGAGCAAGATTATGATATTTCGTATGGTGGATGGAGCCCAGACTATGCAGATCCAATGACATATTTAGATATGTTTGAATCTAGTCACTCTCACAACCAAATGAGCTACTCTGATGCGAAGTATGATGAAATGGTTAAAAAAGCTGGCGGAGAGTTAATGAGTGACGCGAAGAAACGTTGGGAAGAACTAGGAAAAGCTGAAAAATTATTACTTGAGCAAGATGTAGCACTTGTACCTTTATATCAAAATGCTAGATCTTATGTAATGAAACCGACTGTAAAAGGTGTTGTTAAACATAACATTAGTCCGGAGTACAGCTTTAAATGGGCTTATGTAACTGAAAAATAATAAGTTAAAAAAGCATTCCGAAAGTAGACTACTTTTGGAATGCTTTTTTATTATGAGATTAAATTGTAAACAAATCAATAAGCACAAGGGGAATGCTACTTATATAGTAAATAGGAAGAATTTGTATAGTGGTAATTGTAAAAAATAATTTTTACTATCACAAAAAAATAATTTTTAGAATATTTTAAAAATAACTTTACAAAAACGGAAAAGTTAGTAGAATATTAATTAATAAGAATTTTCTGATAACTAGTTATTAGAAAATCTCTCAAAATTAGTTTCGTACATATAATTGGGGAGGGTACAAAAATGAAGAAAAAGATGAAAAAGTTCACGGCGGTTGTAGCGCCAGTTTTAGCGATGAGCATGGCGTTGACAGCGTGTTCTGGATCAGGTGGGGAGAAGAAAACAACTACGACGTCTAATGGTGGTGGGGAAGAGAACAAATCCGAAATTAAATACGCAGCAAAACAAGTATTAAATCGTACAGAGAATCAAGAAATTCCGACGATGGATACGTCTAAATCTACTGATACGTTAGGGTCACAAATTTTAGGGAACACGATGGAAGGATTATATCGTCTTGATAAAGATAATAAGCCAATCCCAGCTGCTGCAGAATCTAGTACGAAAAGCGAGGATGGCAAAAAATATACATTTAAACTACGTAAAGATGCAAAATGGTCGAATGGTGATCCTGTAACAGCGAAAGATTTCGTATTTGCATGGCAGCGCTTACTTGATAAAAATACAGCGTCAGAATACGCATTTATTGCTTACTATATTAAAAACGCAGAAGCAATTAATAAAGGTGAAAAACCTCTAACAGATTTGGGGGCAAAAGCAGTAGATGATTATACACTAGAAGTAGAATTAGAAAAGCCAGTACCATATTTCTTGAATTTACTAGCATTCCCGTCATACTATCCGTTAAATGAAAAATTCGTAAAAGAAAAAGGAGATAAGTACGGTTTAGAAGCAGATACAACGGTGTATAACGGGCCGTTCGTGATGTCTTCATGGAAACATGAACAAGGATGGCAGCTAAAGAAAAATGATAAGTATTGGGATAAGAAGACTGTGAAATTAGAAGAAATTAACTATAGTGTAGTAAAAGAAGTTGCGACGAAAGTAAACTTATATGATACAGGGTCAATTGATTTCACACTACTATCAGGAGAGTTTGTAGATAAATATAAATCGAACAAAGAAGAATATGGCGAGTATGCAGAATCAAGTACATTCTTCTTACGTTTAAATCAAAAGCGTAACGGACAAGATACACCGTTAAAAAGCAAAAAGCTTCGTGAAGCAATCGCATTATCAGTTGATAAAAAAGGTTTAGCAAATGTTATTTTAAATAACGGTTCAAAAGCAACGGATCAATTGGTTCCAAAAGGGCTTGCGACAGGACCAGACGGTAAAGATTTCCAAGATACATTTAAAAATGGTCTGAAATATGATCCGAAAAAAGGTGCAGCAGCGTGGGAAGCAGCGAAAAAAGAACTTGGAAAAGATCAAGTTACAATTGAATTACTAAGTTATGATGATGGAACTGCGAAAAAGATTGCTGATTATGTTAAAGATCAAATTGAGAAAAATTTAAAAGGTGTAACGATTAATACAAAAATTCAGCCGTTCAAACAAAAATTAAAATTAGAGACTGCACAAGATTATGAAATTTCTTATGCAGGTTGGAGTCCAGACTATGCGGATCCAATGACATTTATTGATATGTTTGAATCGAAGAGCCCATATAACCAAATGAGTTATTCAAATGCAAAATACGATGAAATGGTACAAAAAGCAGGTAATGAATTAATGGGTGATGCGAAGAAGCGTTGGGAAACGTTAGGGAAAGCAGAAAAATTATTCCTTGAAGAAGATGCTGGACTAGTTCCTTTATATCAAACAGGAAGAGCGTATGTAATGAAATCGAATGTAAAAGGAATTGTGAAACATAACATTAGTCCAGAATATAGCTTTAAGTGGGCGTATGTAACGGAAGGGAAATAAGAAAAAAGAGCGTTTAAAAAATATATTATTTATTTTTAAAACGCTCTTTTACTATTCAATTAAATTTAAATAAATAGAAAAGAATAAGAAAAGTGGTACTTACATATAGTAGATGGGGGAGAATTCGTATAGTAGTAATAGATTGTTATTGAATAAAATAAATTAATTATTATGAATATTTTTAAAAATACTTTACAATTCAAGGAAAATTAGTAGAATGATAATTAGTAATAATTTTCTGATAATTTAATTTAGAAATCTCTCAAAGTTAGTTTCGTACATATAATTGGGGAGGGTACAAGAATGAAGAAAAAGATGAAAAAGTTTACGGCGGTTGTAGTGCCAGTTTTAGCGATGAGTATGGCGTTAACAGCGTGTTCTGGATCTTCTGGTGGGGAGAAGAAAACGACAACGACATCTAATAATGGTGGAGAAGAGAAGAAATCTGATATTAAATATGCGGCAAAGCAAGTGCTAAATCGTACAGAAACGAATGAAATTCCGACGATGGATACTTCCAAAAATACAGATACACTTGGCTCACAAATTTTAGGGAATACAATGGAAGGTTTATATCGCCTTGATAAAGATAATAAGCCAATCCCAGCTGTAGCAGAATCTAGCACAAAAAGCGAGGATGGTAAAAAATATACATTTAAACTACGTAAAGATGCAAAATGGTCAAACGATGATCCAGTAACAGCGAAAGATTTCGTATTTGCATGGCAACGTCTAGTAGATCCAAAAACAGCTGCTGAGTATGCATTTATCGCTTACTATATTAAAAATGCGGAAACAATTAATCAAGGAAAAGGAGAAGTTTCTACATTAGGTGTAAAAGCGGTAGATGATTATACGCTTGAAGTGGAACTAGAAAGACCAGTACCATATTTCTTGAACTTAATGGCATTTGCGTCTTACTATCCATTAAATGAAAAGTTCGTGAAAGAAAAAGGGAATAAATTCGGTTTAGAGTCTGATACAACAATTTATAATGGTCCATTTGTGCTTACTGATTGGAAGCATGAGCAAGGTTGGAAATTAAAGAAAAATGAGCAGTATTGGGACAAAAAGACTGTAAAACTAGAAGAAATCAATTATAGTGTAGTAAAAGAACCAGCTACTAGAGTAAATTTATATGACACAGGTGCGATTGATTTCACACTTTTATCAGGTGAATTTGTTGATAAGTATAGAAATAATAAAGAAGAGTTTGGCGCATATTCGGAAACAAGTACGTTTTACTTACGTCTAAACCAAAAACGTGGTGGGCAAGATACACCGTTAAAGAGCAAAAAACTACGTGAAGCAATTGCATTATCAATTGATAAGAAAGCTTTAACGAATGTTATTTTAAATGATGGTTCAAAACCAGTGGATTACTTAGTACCAAAAGGTTTAGCGAGTGGACCAGACGGTAAAGATTTCGCAGAAACGTTCAAGAATGGTTTAAAACAAGACTCCAAAAAGGCAGCAGCAGCTTGGGAAGAAGCGAAAAAAGAACTTGGAAAAGATCAAATAACAATAGAGTTATTAAATTATGATACTGGTAATGCGAAAAAAGTTGGGGAGTATGTAAAAGACCAAGTTGAAAAGAATTTAAAAGGTGTAACAGTAAATATTAAACTGCAACCATTTAAGCAAAAACTAAAATTAGAATCAGACCAAGATTATGATTTCTCATATGGCGGCTGGAATCCAGATTATGCGGATCCAATGACATACCTTGATATGTTTGAAACAAAAAATTCGCAGAATCAGATGAGCTATTCAAATTCAAAATATGATGACATTATTAATAAAAGTAAGACAGAATGGATGGCGGATGCCAAAAAACGTTGGACAGAGTTAGGGAAAGCAGAAAAATTGTTACTTGAAGATGATGTAGCGCTTGTACCTTTATATCAAAGTGGTAGATCATATGTTATGAAACCAAATGTAAAGGGGATTGTGAAACATAATATTAGTCCGGAATATAGCTTTAAATGGGCTTATGTAGAAGAGAAATAATAAAGTGAAACTTTAATTAGTGGGGCTCCATTTTCCACTGATTATTAGTCCTCACCAATTGAGCTACCCAGCAAATAGCGGGATAAAAGAAAAAGCATTTTCAAGTTGCGGTATTAGAGCACTTGAAAATGCTTTTTCTATGCACTTTTATTCCTTCCTCGAATATATAAAATAAAAAAGGGAGAATCCCATGAAACGAAATACTTACATCGATTTCCTAGCTTATTACGGAATAGGAAGTGCTCATCCTGGTGGTTTTACGCTAACAAAACAATTGTTAGCACAACTACCTTTTAAATATGGAGCAAATGTCCTTGAGATAGGCTGTGGTACGGGGAAAACAGCGGCATATATGACAAAAGAATATGGTTATAAAGTAACGGCGGTTGAAAAGAATGAGATTATGATTCAAAAGGCGAAAGATAGATGGTCGTTTGAAGGAATAGACATCCAATTAATTGAAGGAAATGTAGAGCAATTACCTTGTTTGCATGACTCATTTGAGTTCGTACTCGGAGAATCAATACTCGCTTTTACAGAGAAAGAAAGGGTTATCCCGGAGTGCTATCGTGTACTACAGAAAGAGGGTAAACTTGTTGTCATTGAAATGATTATTGATAGGCACATTGAGAAGAGTGAGGAAGAAAAAATTGCCCAACTATACGGGATGAAAGAACTATTAACTGAGAATGAATGGGTACAATTATTTCAGAAAGCAAATTTAAAAAGAATTACAATTGCTGGCGGTGGCACAATTGCAGAAACGATCTCGGGCTATATAGAAGAGCCGGAATGGAATGTATCACAATTTATTCCGAATGAGTTATATGAGGCATGGGTGCAACATGAAAATGTACGGCTTATGTACCAACATATTTTAGGTCATCGTATTTTTATATGTGAAAAATAAAGAAAGAGAGTTGACTAAAGATAGTCAACTCTTTACTATGTTAAATGAAAAATAATGCAGCTAATGTAATTCCGAAGATGAAACCAAATCCGAGTTCAAGACCCCATCCACAACCGCCGCCTCCCCAGCCGCCACAACTACCGCAACCACGACCGCCACATCCACAGCCGCTGAATCCACCACCACAACCAAATCCACAACTATCACATCTGCTAAGGCCCCCGCAAAGGTCACAGCCACCGTTTGCATATGCGTCATAGTATCCAAATCCTGTATCAAAAGATGAGCGCTGTTGCACTGGTTCAATCCATACAGAGCTTTTTGTCACATCAATTATTTTGCCTAAATGAATGCGACCATCACGATCTTCAATGCGAACGACTTTACCGAAATAACGTTGGCACGTATCGTAACATTTTTGTCTATGCATGTTCTTTCCTCCTTCCCCATTACAGTAATACGATATGTAACGGGGACAAGTGCGGCTTGTACGAATGTCCTATCTATCATAATTGTTATAGGAAAGGGGAAATATAGGAAGAGGATATATAAGGAGGAAATGGCATGAAATCTACAAATCAGTTTCAGACATATGAAGTACCGTGGGAAGAGTTTATTGAAGCTTTGCGAGAGGAAATGAAGAAGCAAGTTGGGGCAGATATTATCGATACAGTAGTTTGCAATTTAGAAGATGGTTTTGAAGTGTATACATATGTGCAGGGGGATTTGGATTTTGAATATAAGGAAGCGCTGGAAAGGAAATATGGGAGCGATGCAAAAACTCCTAATGTGTTAACGATTATGTTATTAGCTAGTATTTATAGTACAAGTGAAGAGAATTTACGCTTACATGCGGATCATAAAGATAATCCAATTGTTGAAGTGTATGTGAAGCAATAAAACACGCTGTGAAGGCGTGTTTTTTCATTGTATGGTAAAATGTTAGAAAATTAAGAAAGTTGGTGATGGTTTGAAAATTAAACATCTTAATTTAACAGTTTCAGATGTAGCAGCTACTAGAGAGTTTTTAGAAAAATATTTCGGTTTAACTTGTAGCGGAGCAAGGGGAAATGGCTTTGCGGTTATGCGTGATAATGATGGGTTTATATTAACGTTAATGAAAGGGAAAGACGTACATTATCCAAAAACATTTCATGTAGGATTTCCACAAGAAAATAATGAACAAGTAGATAAGATAAATCAAAGGTTGAAGGAAGATGGATTTTTGGTTGAGGCTCCTAAAAGTGCACATGCGTATACGTTTTATGTGGAAGCACCTGGTGGATTTACAATTGAAGTAATGTGTTAATTTAAAATCAAACTTTTTGTTATGTGTTTTCAATATGAAAAGTAGGAAAAGTCTGTTTTAAGTGTAGAGCTTAAACAGGCTTTTTTACTTATAGTATCGGATAGAAAACGCTAGAAGGAATCATATTCAGTATATATATCTGTTTACATAATAAAGTTATGCTGTGCTAGTTGTCCTAAAATACAAGTCATATATCTTGTATCCTCTCATAAATTTAAACATAGGAATTTGTCTACAAAGGTGGCGAAGCCTCATCATGAAAATTCGAATTTGTGCCACATTCATGTTGTTTCTATTTATATGGTTACATCCTTTTTGGACTTTTGCAAAAGGAGAGGAGGCAAAGGAAAGGGTCGTTTCACTTGTATATGATGATTCGGGCAGCATGAGAAATAACGATCGCTGGAAATATGCCAATTATGCTTTGCAAAGTTTAGTTGCGCTATTAGATGAAAAAGATAAATTCTCTTATGTTCCAATGAGCAAGCCGAATGATCCATTAAACATTTCGTTAACGAAGGATAAGAGACAAACAGAAATTGAGGGAATTGGAGCATGGAAAACGTATTTAAATACTCCGTTTAGCGCAGTAGAGACGGCGATGCAATCTATAAAAAAGGAAGCAGATATAGATGGAAAACGTGAATTTTGGCTTATTGTCTTAACTGACGGGGCATTTAATGATTTAGAGAAAGATAAGGTTGGCGGAAAAGAACAAATTACACAGAAGCTAGCACAGTTTAAGAAAGAAATGGATGCAAAAAAGATATCGTTACATCCAATTTTAATTACGATGGAAGAGGATTTAGGGCAGCAAGAAAAGGCACAACTAAATACGTTTAAAGAAATATGGAAGAAAGAGATAAATGGCGTTACGATGCCATCTAGTGGAGAGGATGGTATTGTAAAAAGCGTCAATCAAGTGGCAGCATTAGTTGCAAATCGTGATCCGTTCTCCTCGGTTGAAACGATTGTAAAAACGAAAGTAGTAGGGAAGAAAGTAGAGATTACAACGCCATTTCCGTTAAAGCGTATGACGCTTGTACGACAATCGCCTTCTTTGTCTAATTATCAGGTCACACAAATTTCTAAACCATTACAATTACAATCTTCTTATTCCATACATGCACCAGGAGAAGCGAAATTGTTCGGAAATATAGTTCATATAAGTACGGAAAATCAGGGAGTTATTAAACCAGGAACTTATACGATAGAAGTGGATCGAGATATTGAGAAAGAAGGATTACAAGTACTAGTTGAACCGGCGCTTAACTATACTGTTTCTACTTATGACAAAGACGATAGTAGTCAAAAAAATGTGGAGAAAATGTACGAAGGTGTTACTGCTGTTATTGAAGCGAAGCCTACGGAATTACCAATTCAGTCTTCATATTTTCAGTCAGAAGTAGAAATAGACGGAAAACAGTACCCGATGAAGTGGGACGATAAAAAACACGTATTTTACTACGAAACGAAGATCGATAAAGGGTTAGTGCGCGGGAAAGTTCATATGAACATAAAGGGGTTTTACAGACAGACGAAGGAATTTAAAATCGAAGTAACTGAAAAACCCAAATTATCATTGCAAACTATTACGAAAGATTATGAGGAAAAAGTAACGAATTTAGAGAATAGTAAACCGTTTATTATACAACCACAGTTAGATGGTAAGCCGATGACAGAAGAAGCTGTAAAGAAACTATTAAAATCTACTGGTGTCACATCTAAACAATCAATCAACTATGAAATAAAACAACAGGATAATCAAATTTACATTTATCCTCGCCCTCATTACTCCGACACATTCAATTTCACAGATACCGGCACCGTAGAAGCTACCATCGTAGTGCAAGATTCAAAATTACAAGAAGTAAAGAAAAATATATCACTTCATATTCAAAATGCACCGTTCTATGAAAAATATGCGCTTATTTTTAAGTTTGTTATTCCTATCACTTTATTATTGTTAGTAGTAGGAATAATCGTTTTAGGATGGATTGCTCGTCCAAGATTTCACCGAAAAGCACTATTGTATTACGAATGGGATCAAGAGGTAGCGAAAGATTGGTTATATCAATCTGAGCCAGAATTACTTAAAAATAAATGGTGGAAGCACTATTTTGGTATTCCATTCCGAGCAGAAAGAAAGACTGTGCAATCCGTTACGTTTATAGCAAAGAAAGGATCGAAATCAATATTTGTAGCGAAAGAGTCACAAGTAGTAGGAATGATTATTGATGGGATGTTTATAACAGAAGATGAGGTTGGAATGGAACATAAGACGCTATATCCAAATGAACTTTTAGTAATTGATAGAGGGTATGGTAAAGAAATTTACAAATATGAGTGTGAATAGTAGGTAGAGAAAAGGAGGGAGTCTTATCTTTCTCTCCTCTTTTCAAACAAGCAAGAATAGGAAGGTGGTTCACATGACGTTACAAGTTCCAACGATATTAATTGGTTTAGGTGGAATCGGTAGTACTGTGACACATCAAATATATGAAAGGCTACCTGAGGAGCGCCGAAAAAAGGTAGCAATGCACGTATTTGATACAGATGTGAATACATTGAGTAAATTTGATCATATTCGAAAGTTTAAGACGCAAACGAGTTCTAGTAAAACGCCAAGAGAGTATATTGCAGGAGATCCAACGATTCCAGAGTGGTTTCCGATGGACCCGACTATACTTGATAAACCACTGACAGAAGGGGCAGGGCAGTTACGTGTCATTTCCCGTTTAGCGTTACGTGCTGCGATGAAAGAAGATAAATTGACGTCCTTTTGGCAAGAAATTGAGAAGATTTTTCCGGTTACAAGTGATCAAACGGAATATGGTGTGCGTGTCATTATCGTAACATCACTAGCGGGCGGAACAGGCTCAGGGATGTTTCTGCAAATTGCATTATATTTACGTGAAATGCTTCGAAAAAAACTGCAGCATCATAACATTTTAATACGTGGTGCGTTTCTAATGCCGGATGTGTTGGTGAAGACGAGAACGGTTAGTGGGAAAGAGTTTGAAACGGTGCAAGCAAATGGTTATGCATCGTTAAAAGAATTACATGCCATTACACTCGGTTCTACTGGAGAATTATCAAAACGTGGCGGAGTGACGATTGAATTAGAATATCGACCTGATCAAGTAGATGAAGACGGAAGAACGAATCATACGATTAAACAACACCATTTACCGTACAATTATTGTTTCTTATACGATTACGAAAATTTACATGGACACCATCTGCATAATTTATCAGATTATATGGAGCAAATGGCAAATACGATTTATTTACAGTTATTTAGTCCGATGTCTGCAAATCATTTTGCGCAGGAAGATAATCAAATTCAGCAATTAGCAGAATCAAGCGGGAAAGGGCGATATTGCGGGGCAGGAACGGCAAAGATTATTTATCCATATGAGCACGTGTTAAAATATTGCGCCTTAAAATGGGCCGTGCAAGGTTTAGATGAATCGTGGCTTCATTTAGATCAACTGTTTCAAGAGAAGAAGCAAAGATATGACCAAGACGTCAAACGCGGGATGCAGCGTGAAAAGCCAGAGCGTGGGAAAAGTTATTTAGAAGACTTAGAACATCTTGCTACTCGCCCAGAACAGGCTCATATTTTCTATAGACAAATGTACAATGAAACGCGTGAAGGAGCAGAAGGTGGTAAGGTTGGTGTTGCGAAATCTAAACAGTTTTTAGAGGCTGTAGAAAGCTATGTACAGCGTACGGTGCAAAAAGACGAGGAATTAAATCGTCTACAGCATGAGTGTAAAATTTCAGCTGCGAAACTGAAAATGATGGAACAAATGAAAGGTGAAGTAGCAAGGGTGGATCATGCAGTTCGTTTATATGCGTATGCGATTCCGAGCCGTGTACATGAACATGTAACGACACTTTTATATGACATGATTGAATCAGACCGTTTTTCACCAAGTGGTTCTGAGGGACAGTCCTATCAATTAAATACATGGTTTTTAAAGAAAACAGATCCTGTTCATCCAGTATCAGCTCGTTTTATGTTGTATGAAATTCGAAAGCAGTTAGTCGAAAAAATGAATCGACTACATGAAAATAATGAACAAAAGCGTAATTTAATTCAAAACTACGATAAGAAATTTAATGTGAGTAATATTGATGGAACGGTAACAGCTGTGCGCCGAGTAGAAATCGCGCAGCAACAAGGCTGGTTTGGGAAAATGATGAATAATCAGCAGCGTTTGTTTAAAAAAGAATTTGAAGATATTGTAACGCAGTACGTACACAAATTAAACGAGTATCGTAAAGAAATGCTATTAGAACTCGTTTATCAATCGCTTTATCAAGCAGTTAATAAAATGATTCAATATTGGGAAAGGTTTTTTGATAATTTACATGAAACGCGTGAAAATTTATTGTTTGAAATTCAAAAACGAAGCAAGGAATTTGAAGGGAAAACAAACCCAACGAATGTATACGTATTAGCTGAAGAGAAGTTGCAAGAAAAGATATGGCAAGATATGCAGCAACATTTAAATTTAGGTGTATTACCGAAAGATATCTCTGCGGAAATTTATATGAGTTTATACGGGGAATATTGCCGAGATGCGAAAACAGAAGAGATTCAATCGAAAAAGGTGGAAGACTTTTATCGTGAGCACATACTAAGTTATTGCTACGATGAATTACAAATACGCTATCGTGATAAATTAGAGCTGAATATCGTTGAGGCGTTACGAAAAGAGGCGGATTATAAGAAGCGTGATCGTGATGAATACGTCCGTGAAAAAATTGAAGACTTGTTCCATTTAGCAAGTCCATTCGTTCCGAAAGTTTCCCATCATAGGGAATTACAATATTGGGGTATACATCCATCTTTAAAGAAAGAACTACAAGAGGAATTAATTCAAGAAATGTTTAAAGAAAAAGATACAGTACATGAAGCTTTTTCGCCATTTGAAGTCATTTGTTATCGTGCGCATTACGGTTTATCGTTGCAAGACTTTCCTAAGCTGTCGTCTGGACATATCGCAAATGGATTTATGAATGATAAAGGTGATTATTTTCAGTCGTACTATCGCCGTGTAAACAAGTTGAATAGTAAAAAATCTAGTTTAACGCCGCATTTAGATAAGTATTGGCACTTACCAGCATTTATGCCAGACTTAAATGCAACGCAAACGAAGTTAGATTACGATAAATGTAATCGCGCTCTACTATACGCGTATATGTATCGCTGGATTAGTTTAGTTGCTGTTGATGGGCAGTTCGTGTATCAATATAACGGCGTTGGACGTAGCTTCTTAATTCAATCGATGGGGAAAAATATTTCAAGCGAAAGTTACAAATTGCATAGAGCGTTGCTTCATAACCCATTTATTTATGAAAACATCTTGTCCAGATTTGAAGAAGAACAAGAAAAAGCTATGATACAGGGCGGACATTTATATACACATCCGTTCGTATTAGGTGCTCAAGATATTAGATGGCTTCGTAAAGAGCATGTCCATAATATTTTAGATATGATTTTAATGTATGACCGTGAGGCGAAATATGATCCAACGTTAGAAGAAACTTCTGATGAATTATTAAGATTATTCCTTGATGAAATTGAGTTGTATTTCCAAAACTATTACGGTACAGGTGCCGATATGGTTGCAAAGAAAGAGAAAGAAATGTTTATTAAACAATTGTGGGATCGTTCGTATGCGAAAGGTTATGTAGATCCAAATAGTGCTCCTTATAAAAAGTGGCAAAATTTATTAAGCGTTCATGATGAAGAGGAAACGCCAAAAACGAATGTATAATGAATGAATAGGGAATCCTTAAAAGTGGTAATACAACTTTAGAAAAGAGGGATTCCGATGCCGTTTTTAGGAAGTGTATATCAAATATTTGGATTGTATCCAGAAATTTATTATGGAATGATTTCAGCCGAACTTGCGGAGCAGCAAAGATTGGAACAGGCGGAAAACGAAGAACCAGAAACAGAAGCGTAACTGTATAGGAAGCTTCAAAATAAAAATGATAACACGCTACTTACTCTTTACACGTATAAGAGCAAGTAGCGTGTTTTTTTATTTAATAATCCCGTTCTCTAAAATTTTAATAGTAGGTGCTACTTTCACATTAGACTTTGAAAAGGCACTCGGCCAATCGTCTTCAACCGTTTTCCATTCTTTATATTGAAATGCTCTCGCATAATCACCAAACCCGAATGGATCAAGTTGCTGTTTTTGAATTTTGTGGATTAAATCGTTTAAATCTTTGTTTAGTTGTTTTGTAATAAGTGAAGTTAATTTCTTTCTACCTTTGTCTATATCCATGTTGAATGTAAGTTCAGATACGGAAACTTTAAAATTCATTGCAATATTAAATTTGAAACGGTTATCGCTATAGCCTGTGTGAATGTCACGATTCATGCTAAGAACATTTATTGTTACGAAGTCGTCGCCGTCTGTATCTTTTAGATGACTATTACTTTCAACTGAATGAGAAGGGATTTTCAGTGTAAGTGAAACGGGTATATTCGCTTTCTTTTGTAATAGAAGAAGAAGGGCACTTTCATATCGATTTAAAGACATTTTATAGATTCCGCGAGAAGTTAATAATGCAGAGCCGGTAACGAGAATATCTTTTTTACCTTTTTTTATTTCTGAGATAGCAGGTGTTATACCTTTATTAAAAGTTTGCCTATGGAATTCATGGAATGTCGTAAACGCGGTTCGATTGTATAGTTTGTTCGTATTAATTAAATCTGTTAAATATTCAGGAAGTGCAGGCTTATCTTTAAAATTATTATATATAACTGAAGAGATTGAACCGTCTACTGCAACCATGCGCATATTTCCAGTATTTTTAGGGTCGCGATACCAAACATCAAGGTAAGGCATAGCTCCTTCTTGTTTTAAAAATTTCGTACTAAATAAAATGAGTTGTAACTTTTCTGTAGATACTAAACCGCTACTTGAACTATTAAATGTTGCTTTTGCTTCTCGAGGGGTATGTACTGTCGCTTCATGAGTTTCGTATTTTTTCTCCACATCTTCATTAAAAATAGGGTTTACGTGGTATACAATTAATTTTCCTTTTGCTTTTGCATCAAACCCGTAAATTAATGAAATGGATTGTTTTTCTAAGTCGAGCCGATCTCCTCCACATCCTGTTAAAAAGGTTATGAGAAAGCAAAATATAGTGAAAATAAAGCGTCTCATTTAAATTTTTCTCCTTTTCCAATGCTGATAAAGTGTCATGTATAAGAGAAATACGACTGGGAATAGAAAAACGATAAAATAACTTGCAGTTCCCCAAAATTCCCGCAATGCACTTATTTGATACGAGGATGGGATATAAAAAAATAAAACGAAAACACACCCGAATAATAAAAACCAAATAGGTAATGAACTCCCTTTTTTGTTAAGTAACTGATTGATTCCATCTGAGGCAGTAAAAATATAAGGAATGCAAGAATCAAAAATAATGAAGAGATAAAATGACAAAAAGATAATTTCAAACCGTTCCAGAAATGAAAAGTGAAATGGTGTAACAAGAGAGAGAGTGGGCCATAAAAACTTAGTTATACCATCTGGGCTAAAATAAACGAAAGAAACGAACGTAACTTGCAGGTAAACGAATAAAGTAATCATATTTGCAATAACGATTCCTTTTTTTGCAGATGATTTATTACTGAGATAAGGATAAAGGACAAATGCAAACTCAAATCCGAGAAAGGCAATAATAGTTGATTTTACTGTGTTGAAAACTGGTAGCCATCCCTCTTTAAGGAGAGGAAGCAGATAAACCCAATGCCCGTCTTTAAGTGGGATAAATAATAGCAATGGCATCCAGAGTGTAAATAAGACAGTAAAAACAGCATAGCGGCTAATAATAAGAACACCTTTACATGCGAGCATAACCATTGGGATAGATAATAACATCATGATTAAAAACATTGGAGATCTAGGTAAAATCCAAATGTGAATAACGTATAAGAGGGAAAAAATTAAGGATACAGCTGCAAGAACAGCATATAAAATCCAAAAAATCATTCCTACTCTTCCTAGCCACTTCCCAAGATAACGAGTTAGCACATCAAGTAAAGTATACCCGGGATGTTTTTCCATAATTTTTACAATACATAGACTGACTAAAGTAGTGATAGCGCATCCTATTATAATAGACATCCAGCCATCTGTATTCGCCCCTTGCGCAACTTCACGTGGCAGTGTAAGTACACCGAACCCTACTTGAACACCACTAATCGTTAAAATGTATTGAAATAAACTAATCTCCCTCTTTGCACGCTTTGTCACTTATCTTCCTCCGTTTCTTCTATATCGCGTTGTCGATTCTCTTGTTTTAAGTTAAGGGATAGTGGTCGTTTCTTCATTAGTTTCCATGGTAAACGTACAAGAATGTCTTTTAAATCCGAAGCAAATGACGGAGAAAAAGGACTACCATAAGGAACACCAAGTGATTCCATAGAAAGAATATGGATGATGATAACTGCCATCCCGACCATAATTCCAATGACCCCAAACAAAGAAGCGGTTATCATCATTGGAAAGCGAAGAAGCCGAATTCCTGCTGACATTTCCATGTTAGGGATGATAAAAGAAGCGACTGCAGTAATAGATACGACGATAACCATAACATTACTTACTATTCCTGCTTGGACAGCAGCTTGTCCAATGACAATCCCTCCTACGACGCCAATCGTTTGTCCAACGGGACCAGGAAGCCGAACCGCAGCTTCGCGGAGCATTTCAAGTACTAGTTCCATCAAAAGTGCTTCTAATATAGGGGGGAAAGGAATTTTAGCTCGAGATTCTCCAATTGTTAACAATAATTTAAGTGGAATCACTTCATAATGAAAGGAAATCATAGCAATATAAAGAGCTGGAGCAAATATTGCAATAAATAGTCCGGTAAAACGAAGTAGTCGTATGAAAGATGGAATCATTGGCCGGAAGCTGTAATCATCTATCGTCTGAAAAAAAGATGAAAAGGTCATAGGTCCAATTAATACGCCGGGTGAGCGGTCTACAATAACAGCAATTCGTCCATCCAAAATGTGATGGGCCGTTGTATCAGGGCGTTCGGTTATTGATAATTGCGGAAAGAGAGTATAGGAATTATCTTCAACAAACCCTTCTAATTCTCCGGTAGTAATAATGGCATCCACTTTGATTGATTCGATGCGGCATGCCATTTCTTGTACAACGTCTTCGTTTGCAACGTCTGCTAAGTACAGCAAAAAAACCTTTGAAGTAGCTCGTTCACCAACAGTGAATTCCTTCACTTTCAATTCGCGATTTGGAATATATCGACGAATAAGTGCAAGACTGTCGCTCGCTACTTCATTAAATCCTTCGTGTGAGCTTTTTATGGCAGTTTCTGTTGTAGGTTCTTCAATACTTCTTTTTGGCGCCGATTGCGTATCTAGTTCTAACGCTGTAAGTTGTCCATTTATAAATAAAATGCTTTTACCATGTAAAAGGGACTGTTCAATGTCTGACCACTGCTGAACTTTCTTTATATTCCCGACTGTAACTGAGGATTCCCAACAATTATCTTCATTCCACTCTTTAAATAGGAGAGGGCGAAGAATATCAATGTTAATAACAGTTTTGTCTACAAGTCCTTCCATATATATAATTGCAGCTACTTTTCCGTTTTTTAACGGAAAAGTACGTGTAATTAATTCTGGAATACCGCTAAAGAGTTTGGACAAGTGCTTTAGATTAAGGGAAAGAGAGGAAGAGATAGATTTATTTAAAAGGTGATCAGCTTGTTCTTGTGCAGAGAATGAGTTTTCACCACGTATCCATTTATTAAAAGACCCCATTTGTTCGCTTACTCCTTGTTATGTTTTATATGGGTTATTATGGATAGTTCCATGCGGACATATGCGTAGTTTAAATTTTATATTGTATATTTTTAGCTTTAACGCTATAATTACAGTGTTAAAGATGGAATCGTGATATGATCTGTTATGAATCTATCGTTTTATTTATGAATAAATGGATTGGTATTTTAGCAAGATGTGCTAATAAACTACTCCACCATGATAATAACGTGCCGAAATGTGGTGCGTATATTTTCGTGGTGGAGTTTTTTTATTCTCAAAAAGGGGGAAAGACCATGAATAACAACATGGTTCATATTACAATTGACGGAAAAAAGTATACAGCGGAGCCTGGTTCAACGATATTGGGTGTTATTAATGAGAACGGGATTGAACATCCGCAAATTTGTTACGTGCCAGAAGTAGATCCTATTCAAACATGTGACACTTGTATTGTAGAGGTTGACGGAAAGTTAGTGCGCTCTTGTTCGGCAGTAGTGACAGAAGGTATGAACATTGAACGTAATTCTGCTCATGCCAAAGAAGCACAAACAGAGGCAATGGATCGGTTACTAGAAAATCATTTATTATACTGTACAGTATGTGACAACAACAATGGGAACTGTAAACTGCATAATACAGCAGAATTAATGGAAATTGAACATCAAAAATATCCTTATGAACCAAAAGTAGATGCAAGTGAAGTTGATATGACGCATCCGTTTTATCGCTACGATCCTAATCAATGTATTGCATGCGGTCAATGTGTTGAGGTGTGTCAAAACTTACAAGTAAATGAAACGTTATCGATAGACTGGGAAGCGGAACGCCCACGAGTTATTTGGGATGAAGGAGTAAATATTAATGATTCTTCATGCGTGAGCTGTGGTCAATGTGTAACCATTTGTCCTTGTAACGCTTTAATGGAGAAAACGATGCTCGGTGAAGCTGGATTTATGACGGGATTAAAACCGGATATTCTTGAACCGATGGTAGATTTAATTAAAGAAGTTGAGCCTGGATATAGCGGCATTTTTGCGGTATCAGAAGTGGAAGCGGCCATGCGTGATACTCGTACGAAGAAAACGAAAACAGTATGTACATTTTGTGGTGTAGGTTGTTCATTTGAAGTGTGGACGAAAGGGCGTAAAATCCTTAAAGTACAGCCTTCTTCTGATGCGCCAGTTAACGCAATTTCTACTTGTGTAAAAGGAAAATTCGGTTGGGATTTCGTAAATTCTAAAGAAAGAATTACAAAACCTTTAATTCGTAAAAATGGAACGTTTGTTGAATCTACATGGGAAGAAGCACTAAATGTAGTTGCAAGTAAATTAGGATCTATTAAAGAAGAATACGGTAAAGATGCTGTCGGTTTTATTTCTTCATCTAAAATTACGAATGAAGACAATTATGTAATTCAGAAGTTAGCTCGACAAGTATTTGAAACGAATAATATTGATAACTGCTCACGTTATTGTCAATCGCCAGCGACAGACGGATTATTCCGTACAATTGGTATGGGCGGAGATGCTGGAACGATTAAAGATATTGCAAAATCCGGTCTTGTTATTATTGTAGGTTGTAATCCGACAGAAGGTCATCCTGTTTTAGCTACACGTATTAAACGTGCGCATAAATTACACGGACAAAAATTAATTGTGGCTGATCTTCGTAAAACAGAAATGGCAGAGCGTTCAGACGTCTTTATTAGTCCAAAACAAGGAACAGATCAAGTATGGTTAATGGCTGTTACGAAATATATGATTGACCAAGGCTGGCACGATCAACGATTTATTGATGAGAATGTAAACTTCTTTGAAGATTTCAAAGAGAGTCTGAAAGAATATACACTTGAATATGCAGAAGAAATGACTGGTATTTCTAAAGAAACACTTATTCAAATGGCTGAAATGATTCGTGATGCAGATGGTACATGTATCCTTTGGGGTATGGGAGTAACGCAAAATACAGGTGGATCTGATACTTCCGCTGCGATTTCAAACTTACTTCTTGCAACAGGTAATTATCGTCGTCCAGGTGCTGGTGCATATCCACTTCGAGGTCATAATAATGTACAAGGTGCTTGTGATATGGGTACTTTACCAGGATGGCTCCCAGGATATCAGCACGTTACGAACGATATGGAACGTGCGAAATTTGAAATGGCTTACGGAGTGAAAATTAATAGTAAACCAGGTCTTAATAATATTGAAATGCTTCACGCAATTGACGAAGGGAAAATGAAAGCTATGTATCTTGTCGGAGAGGATATGGCTCTTGTAGACTCTAATGCGAACCATGTACATGAAGTGTTATCGAGCCTTGATTTCTTCGTTGTACAAGATGTTTTCTTATCTAAAACTGCTCAATATGCAGATGTTGTATTACCGGCAGCGCCATCTCTTGAGAAAGAAGGTACTTTCACAAATACAGAACGCCGTGTACAAAGACTATATCAAGTTCTTCCTACACTTGGAGATGCGAAGCCAGACTGGTGGATCGTGCAAGAAGTTGCGAATAAATTAGGTGCAAACTGGAGTTATAGTCATCCAAGTGAAATTTTTGCTGAAATGGCAAGTTTATCACCACTATTCTCACAAGCAAACTATGAAGTACTTGAAGGATGGAATAGTTTCCATTGGGGAAGTTTCGATGGCACGAATACGCCGCTTCTGTTCCAAGATGGATTTAACTTCCCGGATAAAAAGGCTCGTTTTGCGATTGCTGACTGGGTACGTCCAGCTGAATTCCCAGCGGAGTTCGATCTTCACATTAATAACGGTCGTATGCTTGAGCATTTCCATGAAGGGAATATGACAAATAAATCAACAGGTATTCAAACGAAAGTACCTGGTGTGTTTGTTGAAATTTCTCCAGCACTTGCAAAAGAACGTGGAGTGAAAACAGGTTCATTAGTTCGTCTTGTCTCTCCTTATGGAGCATTAAAATTACGTGCACTTGTAACAGACCGTGTAAAAGCGAATGAGTTATATTTACCGATGAACTCTACAGATAATGAAACAGCAATTAATTTCTTAACAGGTCCTGCTGTGGACGTACGTACGAACACACCTGCTTATAAACAGACGAAAGTGCGTATGGAAGTGCTAGAAGTTGATGGCGCAAATCCGATGCCAAAAGCGAACCCGCGTAACAAAAAACGTCATCCTCAAGCTGGTATTGAGGTGAATCGTAAGTGGGCACGTCCAGGGTATGTGCATTTAACGGATAAGTAGGAGGAGAAAAATATGGCTGCACCTATAAAAATGATTCAAAAACAAGAATTAACTGAGGAAGAAATAAAACAGCAAAAATTAGATGATTTAAAAGAGCTCCTAGCTAATAATGAAGAAGCTTTAAATCAAATGTTTAATATTGTTGGGGAATTAAATGACATCGGAATGCTAGAAGCTGCAAATTCTATGCTAAAGGCGAAAGAACCAATCGCAAAGATTGTTCTTGGCCAAGTGACTCGTGAGCCTGTTACAAATTTAATTAATAATATGATGGGTGCTGCGGGTGCTTTAACAGAACTTGATCCGGAACTTACGAAAAAGCTTATAGGTAGCTTATTAGTAGGACTAGAAGAAGGAAATGAACATCTAGAGAGTAACAAAAAAGTAGGGGTATTCGATCTTATGAAAGTATTGAAAGACCCAGACATTAACCGTGCTATCGGGTTTGGACTTCATTTCTTAAAAGGTATGGGGAAAGGGTTAAAAGACGAATAAACTTCATGAAGTGAACCTTTTCGCCCAAATGTTTGTACGAAATAGTTTGGGCGGAAGGATCATTTTGGTAAAATATATAATAAAGTAAAATGAGGCTTTTGGGAGGTATAATTGTATGTCAAAAAAAGTACATGAATTTAATGATATGATACGAAAACTTCGAAAAGAACTTTTCGGAAAAGGGCCAGAAAGAATTCATACTGTATTTGCTGAAAATATGGCGATTGCGACCCTTTATGGAAACTTAACACCTACTGAAAAATTCATTTCAAGTACGATGGACGGTGCGGAAATGGTTCATATGGCTAGAACGAAAATGATTCAAGAAGTGTATGCTGCGAATTCCCGTGAACACTTGGAGGAACTTGTTGGAGCGAAATTAGTGAATTTATTTTCAGATATGAAAGTAGAAGAGGATATTGCAGTTTCGGTATTTGTTTTTGATAAAAATATAACGTGAGAGAAGGATACTGATCGTGAACCCGATACAGGTAGAAAGAGAAATCTTTCGTTATGAACATGGGGCGTTTAAACATATAGAGGACAGTATTGTAACAGAGTTTCCAGTCACGATTAAAATGAACGGACAGGAGTTTGTTACAATGGTTAGTACTCCAGAATATATAGAAGATATGGTAATAGGCTTCTTAGCATCTGAAGGAATCATTCGGAAGTATGAAGAGATTGATGACATATGGGTACAAGAGAAAGAAGGATTTGTACATGTCACGACGGCAAAAGTGAATCCATATTACGAACAAATGCAAAATAAACGATATATTACTTCATGCTGTGGTATGAGTAGACAAGGGTTTGTTTTTGCGAATGATGCACTAAGCGCAAAGAAAATGAATGGAGTCCATGTACAGGTTGCTGCAGAAGACTGTTTTCGATTAATGAAAGAAATGCAGCAATCTGCGGAGACGTTTCGTCATACAGGTGGCGTTCATAATGCAGCTTTGTGTGATGTGAATGGTATTATTTTAAGCCGAATGGATATCGGTAGACATAATGCATTAGATAAAATTTACGGTTATTGCTTAAAAAATAATATTTCTATAAAAGATAAAATCATTGTTTTTAGTGGTCGTATTTCTTCGGAAATATTATTGAAGGTTGCAAAGATTGGTTGTGAAATTATACTGTCAAAATCAGCTCCAACTGAGTTGGCTTTGCAGCTAGCAGAAGAACTAGGTATTACTACGATAGGGTTTATTCGGAATGAATCCTTAAATGTATATACCCATCCAGAGCGTGTTATAAATATAAAATAAGTAAAAGCGAGGCAATAAAGATGAAACCTGTCACATTAGACAAACTACAACGCCCTTTAAAGGATTTACGTATTTCTGTTACTGATCGCTGTAATTTTCGCTGTCGCTATTGTATGCCAGAAGAAATATTTGGTCCGGATTATTCGTTTTTGTCTAATGATAAAATTTTATCTTTTGATGAGATTGAAAGGATAACACGTATTTTTGTTTCTTTAGGTGTAAGAAAGTTACGAATTACGGGCGGAGAACCGTTACTTCGAAGAGGTCTTCCGCAGCTTATTGAGCGCCTTAATAAAATAGATGGTGTGGAGGATATCGGTTTAACAACCAATGGATCACTACTGAAAAAGTTTGCTCCTGATTTATATAAGGCGGGTTTATCACGTGTGACAGTTAGTTTAGATTCCTTAGAAGAAGATCGGTTTTTCTATTTGAATGGTAATAGAAGCAAAGTGCAAAGGGTCCTGGAAGGAATACAGGCTGCAGCTGAAGTTGGTATGAAAATTAAAATTAACATGGTCGTTCAAAAAGGGAAAAATGAACAAGATATTTTGCAGATGGCGCAATACTTTAAGGAAAATAAGCATATTCTTCGTTTTATTGAGTATATGGACGTTGGGAATTATAACGGTTGGGAATTAAGAGAGGTCGTCTCGAAACAAGAAATAGTAGATGCCATTCATCAAGTTATGCCATTAGAACGGATAGAAGCAAATTATGCAGGTGAAGTTGCGACTCGCTATCGTTATATTGGAAGTGATGAAGAAATAGGTATTATTTCATCAGTAACAGATTCCTTCTGTTCATCATGTACGAGAGCACGTATTTCTGCAGAAGGAAAATTATATACTTGTTTGTTCGCTTCTAAAGGAAATGACTTGAGAGAACTACTTCGATCTGGATACACTGACGAGGAAATAACATATATCGTACGCGATATATGGAACAATCGAGAAGATCGGTATTCAGATGAACGCTTAAATAATACAAGTAAAAAAAGAATACCTAAAATTGAAATGTCACATATTGGTGGTTGATATATAAAAGTGACGCTTTGAGGAAGTATATACAAAATGGAAAGTATGCAACGTTTGTAGATTTTCTATTTTATAGTAAAAGTGATGATTGATATCTCTGTAAAAGATGTGCAGAGAAATTAAGCAGCATTCAAAAACCTTTATTTTGAGGAGGTTTTTTGAAGCTGCTTTTTTATTTGGAGAAAATGGAGGAATTAGTAATGGCATTTCATAAACCGGAACAAATTGCTGAGCTTGTAATTGAGGCCGGTGTTCAAAAAGTAAGTCAGACGTTGCCAGCAATGCTTATTCTCGGTTTTTTAGGAGGAGCGTTTATTTCGCTCGGTTTTTTACTTAACATTCGCGTTTTAGGTAACTTACCAGAGCGCTGGGGTAGTTTGGTCAATGTTTTAGGAGGAGCGGTTTTTCCTGTTGGATTAATGCTCGTCGTATTAGCAGGAGGTGAATTAATTACCGGAAATATGATGTCACTTTCTATGGCGCTTTATGCAAAGAAAATTACATTGGTAAGTGTACTAAATAACTGGGTTTGGATTACTTTCATGAATTTCGTGGGAGCTATTTTTGTTGCGTATTGTTTCGGTCATCTTGGCGGATTAACAGAGGGAGATTATTTAAATAAAACGGTAGCGATAGCAGAAGGAAAGTTACATGAAACGTTTGGGAGAACTTTAATTTTAGCGATTGGATGTAATTGGCTCGTTTGTCTTGCGCTTTGGCTCGCTTATGGGACGAGTGATTTTGTCGGGAAAATAATCGGAATTTGGATTCCAATTATGGCATTTGTAGTGATTGGATTTCAGCAAGTGGTAGCAAATATGTTTGTTATTTCAGCAGTTATTTTTGCAGGTCATCTGACGTGGATGGATCTTGCTAGAAATTTTGTTCCTGTTTTTATCGGAAATGTAATTGGGGGAGCTGGATTTGTTGGATTTGCTTATTTTGCTTGTTATCAAAAACAACATTCTAATATGAAATAGAGTTCGTGAGAGGAAGGATATGTAATGGCTGAGCGGTATTCACGACAACAGTTGTTCAAACCAATTGGGAGTAGAGGGCAAGAAAAAATTCGAAATAAACATGTGTTAATTGTAGGAGCAGGCGCATTAGGAAGTGCAAGTGCCGAAAGTTTCGTACGTGCAGGGATTGGCAAATTGACGATTATTGATCGTGATTACGTTGAATGGAGTAATTTACAAAGGCAACAACTGTACTCTGAACAAGATGTGAGAGAGAAAATGCCGAAAGCAATCGCTGCTAAAAATCGGCTAGAACAAATTAATTCGGAAGTACAAATACATGCTTTCATAATGGATGCAGTTGCAGAAAATATGGAGGACCTATTAAAAAATGTAGATGTAATAATTGATGCAACAGATAATTTTGATATTCGATTTATAATAAATGACTTATCACAAAAACATAATATCCCGTGGGTATATGGTTCTTGCGTTGGATCGTACGGTATGAGTTATACGGTTATTCCGCAAGAGACACCGTGTTTACATTGTGTGCTGAAGAACGTTCCTGTTACAGGTGTGACATGTGATACCGCTGGAATTATTAGCCCGACTGTTCAAATCGTCGCAGCATATCAAGTGGCGGAAGCACTCAAAATTTTAGTCAGAGATTTCTCAGCAATTAGAAAAACATTTTTCATGTTTGATATATGGAGTAATCAAAACCATTTTATAAAACTAGGGAAAATCAAAACAGACGATTGCCCCTCGTGCGGTTTGAATCGAACTTATCCTTATTTATCATACGAACACCAAACGAAGGTGGCTGTTTTATGCGGAAGAAATACAGTGCAAATTAGGCCGATAGAAAATAGGAAGTACGATTTTGACGATATAGAAAAAGTATTAAAAAAACTGGGGGAAGTAGAGCGGAATCCGTATTTACTATCTTGCCAACTAGATGATTACCGCGTCGTTATTTTTCGAGATGGTCGTGTTTTCATTCATGGTACAAATGATATTTCGAAAGCGAAACAATTATATTATCGCGTATTCGGTTAATAGAAAGGGTTGTCAATAATGGAAAGAAGAGTGCCAATTACGGTTGAAGAAGCTGTTCGTAAAGTAATGGGATTTGCTAGTAACGGCTTAAAGGAACTACTACCTATTGAATTAGCTTACGGACGTATATTAGCGGAGGATTTAGTAGCTGACCATGATGTACCTTCATTCAATCGTTCACCGTATGATGGGTTTGCTATTAGAGCAGAAGATACGAATTTAGCGGGTTATGAAACGCCAATTGTATTTAAAGTAGTTGGTGAAATTGGCGCAGGATCGCTATTCGATGAGAAAGTAGGTCCGTTTCAAGCGGTTCGAATTATGACGGGAGCACAAATTCCGAATGGGTGTGATGCGGTTGTTATGTTAGAGCTGACTCGTCAATATGAGGAAGCTGGCAACAATTATATGGAAGTGAAGCGATCGTTCAAAGCGGGCGACAATATTTCTTTTCAAGGTGAAGATGCTCGTAAAGGAACGGTTCTTGCAAAAAAAGGATCATACATTCATCCAGGGATTTCAGCTCTTCTTGCTACGTTCGGATATAGTGAGGTACCAGTGGCGAGAAAGCCTGTAATTGGATTGTTAGCGACTGGTAGTGAATTACTGGATGTAAATGATTCGTTACAGCCAGGGAAAATCCGAAATAGTAATACGTATATGATATTGTCTCAAATTCGAAGAGCGGGCGGCAGAGTAAAATATTTTGGGAAGTTTAGCGATGATTTTCATACATGTTTCACAGCTGTAAAAGAAGCGTTAAGCCAAGTGGATATGCTCATTACAACAGGCGGTGTATCAGTAGGGGATTACGATTATTTACCAGCTATTTACGAAAAGTTAGGTGCATCGGTTCTTTTCAATAAAGTTGCAATGCGGCCAGGAAGTGTTACGACTGTAGCGCAATTAAATGGCAAGTTATTATTTGGTTTATCAGGAAATCCATCTGCTTGTTACGTAGGATTTGAATTATTTGTAAGACCGTGTATTCGGACGTATATGTTTAGTGAAAAAGCACATGTAAAAAGAGAAAAAGCGTTATTAGGAGAAGATTTTTTAAAACCAAATCCATTTACAAGATTTGTGCGAGCAAAACTGACATATAACGAAGGGCAATTAATTGCTTATCCGTCAGGGTTTGATAAATCTAGCTCGGTTTCTTCTCTAGCAGAGACAAATATATTTATTGTACTTCCAGGTGGTACGAGAGGTTATAAAAAAGATATGTTCGTAGATGTTCTCTTGCTGGAAGATAACGAAGGTAGTGAATGGCCTTGGGCATTTTATAAAGTGAGAGGTGTTTCTAATGGGACAAGCGCTATTTGAGATTGTAGATATACCGATTGTAGTTGAAGAAGTAACGAATAAAGTCGCAAGAAGAGAAGCAGGTGCAATTACAACTTTTATTGGTACGGTGAGAGAGTTAACAAAAGGAAAACGAACATTACATTTAGAGTATGAAGCATATAAACCGATGGCAGTAAAACAACTTACGAAAATTGGTGAAGAAATGAATGGAAAATGGCCGGATGCAAAAGTAGCAATTACGCACCGAGTAGGGCGGTTAGAAATCATGGATATTGCGGTCGTTATTGCAGTTTCATCACCGCATCGTAAAGTAGCGTATGAAGCGAATGAATACGCGATTGAACGTATAAAACGAATCGTCCCAATTTGGAAAAAAGAATTTTGGGAAGATGGAACGATGTGGATTGGAGATCAACTTGAAAATACGGCATATCCGGATGGAAAACCGAAGAAGGAAGAATGAGAAGATGATTACAATTTTATTGTTCGCAAATTTACGTGAGGAAGTCGGATCGAATCGACTAGTAATTTTAGAAAAGCAAGAAATGACAGTTCAGCAATTAAAAGAATGGCTCAAAGCAAGCTATTGCTTACAATCGTTTGATAGAGTGATGGTGGCTGTTAATGAAGAGTTTGTAACGGATGAAGAGATGATAAAAGCTGGAGATATAGTCGCATTAATCCCGCCCGTTAGTGGGGGATAATAAGCTTTTTCGCCAAGAAGATGTTGTATATAAATTCGAATACGAGAAGGGATGAGTTCTATGATTACTCAAGAACAAATAATGAACGCATTAAAACATGTAGAGGATCCGGAGTTACACAAAAGTATTGTAGAATTAAATATGGTTAGAAATATACAAATGAATGGAACAGAGGTTAAACTTGAAGTAGTGCTAACGATTCAAGGTTGTCCATTAAAGGCAAAAATTCAACAAGATGTGGAAGAGTCTCTTCAGGCAATTGGTGCATCTAAAGTAGATTTGACATTTGGTTCTATGACACAAGAAGAACGAGCTGCGCTAACAGAGAAATTAAAGAAAAATAGTAGAACAGAAACTGGTATGCCGAGCATGCTTCACCGTGATTCAGGGGTACGATTTATTACTGTAACGAGCGGTAAAGGTGGAGTTGGAAAATCAACGGTGACAATTAACCTTGCAACTGCTTTAGCTCGTATGGGCAAAAAAGTGGGGATATTAGATGCAGATATATATGGTTTTAGCATTCCAGCTATGATGGAAACGAATCAAAAACCGACGATGATTGATCAAACAGCAATTCCGGTTGTTAGTCACGGTGTTAAAATTATGTCGATGGGATTTTTTACGGAAGGAAATAACCCAGTTATGTGGCGCGGACCGATGTTAAATAAATGGATTCAAAATTTCCTCGCGAATACGCACTGGGGAGAATTAGATTATTTACTTCTTGATTTACCACCTGGCACAGGAGATGTAGCTATTGATGTTGCAGCAATGATCCCGCAGGCGCAAGAAATTATCGTTACAACACCACACAATGTAGCTTCATTCGTAGCATCTAGAGTAGGTGTTATGGCAAAACATACGAAACACGAGATTTTAGGGATTGTAGAAAATATGGCTTATTATGAAGAACAAGATGGATCGAAAAATTATCTCTTCGGAAAAGGTGGCGGCGAAATGCTTGCAGAACAATTGCAAACAGAAGTGATTGCACAAATACCTTTTGCAAAACGAGAAGAAAATAACGGTTCATCTGTATATGATGAAGAGTCTCTTGTAGGAGAAGTGTTTACATCGTTAGCGGAGGATATTATTTATAGAGGATAGAGGGGGAAGTTTAGTATGGCGTGTAATATCGATCATTCTATGGAAGATGTAATGAATAAGCTTGAAAGTCAAAAGAGTTTTTTGCCTAAAGAGATTTTTACAGGATTGAAGGGATTTTTGCAAGGTAATCATTCACAGGAAATATTAAATGATATCTTTCATCTTTTAAAAAAGTATGACTTAGTTAGTAAAGAAGAACGAGAGATGAGAAATATTCAATTATTGCTGATTATAAAATAAATACGCTTTGGCTTTTGTTTTTTTGCAGAAGGGGTGAATGTAATGGATATGAAAAAGATGATTGAAACGATAGAAGCAACTAAAGTGACTGACGAAGAATTATCGATTTCTACTTTACATCAAAAGCTTGTGAAGTTGTATAGTCAAAAAGATAGTGCGGAGTATACGGAGATATTAAAATATATTTTATCATTATCCGTGCAGCTGAAGCTGAATCTCGTATTGAAATATTTTGGTGTGCGTCCGGTTGTTGCTGCAGATGAACGTATGCAATTTCAAGAGATATTTAAATGTTTAGCTAAGAAAGATGATAATGGGGAATGGTTTCTAAATTTCGTTTCTTTATATGTAGGACTAATTGTAGTTCTTCATTTTGATGAAAAAGAGATTGAGAGAAGTTTTTTCGATGATATGGTAGTGGATGAAGGGAATGCAATATAAGATTCTGCTTATAACATCTTTCTATTTAATTGCTTTAACTGCGATTTTAGTTCATTATTTAAATATAAAGGTAACTAATTAATAAAAAGTGTTCTTCAGTTGTTTCCATCGTTTTTTCATGTTACCATTAAGCGAATTTTTCATAGGGAGAGAAAGCGATGAAATGGATTTATTTTATTATTATTAACGTTATAGCTTTTAGCCTTATGGGGCTTGATAAACGAAAAGCGAAGAAGAAACAGTGGAGAACGCCAGAAAGTACGTTGTTTTTATCAGCGGCAGCTGGAGGCGCAGTTGGTGCTTGGATCGGTATGTATATGTTTCACCATAAAACACATAAAAAGAAATTTGTTTTCGGTATACCATTACTTGTCGTTATAACAGTATGTTTACTTTTTGTTGTATGAGAAATGTCGAAAGAATTGCAGATTGATTATTGGTAAAGTGAGCATGCGGGACCGTATAATGGAGAAAAATGAGAAGAGGAGAAAAGGGAAGATGGGGAGTCAATCAGCACAGCAAAAAAAAGGGATTATATATGCAGCTGGTGCTTATACGATGTGGGGAATCCTACCAATCTATTGGAAATGGGTTGAGGAAGTTCCAGCAGATGAAATATTAGCACACCGCATCGTTTGGGCGTTTGTTTTTATGTTACTTGTATTAGGTGTTACGAAGAGGTTTCGTCAGTTTATTGGGGAGTTCGTGAACCTTTTTAAACGACCTAAATTATTAATGTCATTAACAATAGCTTCAGTCTTGATTAGCGGAAACTGGTTTGTCTACATATGGGCCGTTAATCATAATCATGTTATTGAAGCAAGTCTTGGATATTATATTAATCCGCTTATTAGTATTTTACTTGGTACAGTCGTTTTAAAGGAAAAGTTAAACTTTTGGCAATATGTTGCAGTTGGTTTAGCTGGAATAGGGGTTATCATTTTAACAGTCCGTTTCGGATCTATTCCGTGGGTTTCTTTATCACTTGCCTTTTCGTTTGGATTATACGGATTAACGAAAAAATTGTTAAACTATGATGCGACAATTGGTCTTACGATGGAAACAATGTTAGTGACGCCGTTTGCAATTATTTATCTCGTTATGACAGGAGCGCATGGATTCGGTTCATTTGGATCTATTTCCATGTCATCGACGTTACTATTAATAGGAGCAGGCATTGTTACAGCTTTACCACTTTTTTATTTTGCAAAAGGAGCACAACTTATTCCGCTTTATATGGTAGGATTTTTACAATATATTGCACCAACGATTAGTTTGATTTTAGGTGTATTCGTATTTGGTGAACATTTCACATCTACTCATATGATGGCATTTTTCTGTATATGGGTTGCATTATTTGTGTTTTCAATAGCGAAAACAAAGTTTTTAGTGCAGAAGCAACCGAAATTTATAAAAAATAAATCAGCAAAAGTATCATAATGCGTAGTATTTTCTACGCATTTTTCTTTATACTGATACTATATAGATTTCCATTATAGTCAGTAGGGAGCTGAGAACGTGGAAACAATTTTACATAATGATCCGCTTATGGCCGCTGTAATTTCATGGTTTCTAGCACAATTAACGAAAGTAGTCTTTAAATTATTCAAAACGGGTGAATTTGATTTTGCAAAGTTTTTCGCTTCAGGTGGGATGCCGAGTTCTCATGCTTCAACTGTTACAGCACTTGCGACAGGTGTTGGCGTTGTGGAAGGTGTGGAAAGTACCTTATTTGCTATTGCTGCTATCTTTGCAATAATTGTTATGTATGATGCTTCAGGAGTAAGACTTGCAGTTAGTAAACAAGCGAAAATATTGAATGAGTTCTTTCACGGTAGACAAACAGAATATAAGAAGTTAAATGAACTTGTCGGGCATACACCGTATGAAGTAGTAGTCGGTGCTTTAGTAGGGATTATTGTCGGAGTGGGATATTGCTTATGAGCAGAACATTTTATATGTTCTGTTTTTCTTTGTTTTCATACATATTTAGCTACCTTTTTGAATATCGTTATACGGATTTCGAAAGGGTGGGTGAGTAACTTGTTATTATATGAAAAAGTGCATGAAGAAATAGCGAGAAGAACAACTGCACTTCAAACGATGCAACGGCAAGATGGTACGTGGCAGTTTTGTTTTGAAGGAGCACCATTAACAGATTGCCATATGATTTTTTTATTAAAATTATTAGGTAGAGATAAAGAGATAGAACCGTTTGTAAAAAGATTAGCATCACTTCAAACAAATGAAGGAACATGGAAATTGTATGAAGATGAAGTGGGTGGCAATTTATCTGCTACAATTCAATCTTATGCGGCCTTACTAGCTTCAAAAAAATATACAAAAGAAGATGCGAATATGAGGCGAGCCGAAATGTTTATTAAGGAACGTGGAGGCGTGGCGCGTGCTCATTTTATGACGAAGTTTTTATTAGCAATTCATGGAGAATATGAATACCCTTCGCTCTTTCATTTGCCAACACCGATTATGTTTCTGCAAAATGATTCACCCCTCAGTATATTTGAATTGAGTAGCTCAGCACGTATCCATTTAATTCCGATGATGGTTTGTTTAAATAAAAGATTTCGAGTAGGAAAAAAGTTACTGCCAAATTTAAATCATATCGCAGGCGGGGGCGGGGAATGGTTTCGGGAGGAACGGTCTCCGTTGTTTCAAACGTTATTAAGTGATGTAAAACAAATCATATCGTATCCACTTTCTTTACACCATAAAGGATATGAGGAAGTCGAACGTTTTATGAAAGAGCGTATTGATGAAAATGGAACGTTATATAGTTACGCAACTGCCTCATTTTATATGATTTATGCTTTACTCGCGTTAGGACATTCTCTTCAATCATCAATGATTCAAAAAGCTATAGCAGGGATAACATCTTATATATGGAAGATGGAAAGAGGGAATCATTTGCAAAACTCTCCTTCAACTGTATGGGATACGGCTTTACTCAGCTATACGTTACAAGAGGCCCACGCTTCGAAAGATAATAAGATGATTCAACATGCAGCAGCGTATGTATTAAAAAAACAGCATACAAAAAAAGCTGATTGGAGCGTACATGCTCCGGCGCTGACTCCAGGCGGTTGGGGTTTTTCAGATGTGAATACGACAATTCCAGATGTCGATGATACAACAGCCGTGCTAAGAGCGTTGGCAAGAAGTAGAGGGAACGAAAATGTAGATAATGCTTGGAAGAAAGGGGTCAATTGGGTTAAAGGATTACAAAATAATGATGGTGGTTGGGGAGCGTTTGAAAAAGGTGTGACGAGTAATTTATTAGCAAATTTACCAATCGAAAATGCAAGCGATATGATTACAGATCCCTCTACACCAGATATTACAGGAAGAGTGTTAGAGCTTTTCGGGACATACGCGCAAAATGAATTGCCTGAGAAACAAAAACAAAGTGCGATAAATTGGTTAATGAATGTGCAAGAGGAAAATGGATCATGGTATGGGAAATGGGGGATTTGTTATATATATGGTACGTGGGCTGTTATGACGGGTTTACGGTCACTCGGAATTCCATCTAGCAATCCATCAATGAAAAGAGCAGCTTTATGGTTAGAACATATACAGCATGAAGATGGTGGGTGGGGGGAATCGTGCCAAAGTAGCGTGGAAAAAAGGTTCGTTACTTTACCATTTAGTACACCATCCCAAACAGCATGGGCGTTAGATGCTCTCATTTCTTACCATGATGAAGAAACACCAGCTATTCGAAAAGGTATTTCATATTTGCTTGCGAATCCTTATGTGAATGAAAAATATCCTACCGGAACAGGTTTGCCAGGTGGGTTTTATATTCGTTATCATAGCTATGCCTATATATATCCGCTACTTACTTTGGCACATTATATAAAAAAATATAGAAAATAAACCGAGAGGATATCTCTCGGTTTATTTTGTTGGGTAGTAGGTCCCTGTTGAAAAGAATAAGGTTGTGCGTTCTTTATTTTTCTGTTGACTGGCGTTTTTGACGTGCATCAGCGGCATTTGCACGTGCGTTTGCTTCTAAGTCATTGTGGTCAGCGAGTTCACGAGAGAACTCAACATCAATGCCATCAGCAGCTTTGTTTTGCTTGAAATTTTTTTTGTTCATTCGACACAATCTCCTTGTGTTTTATGCGACGTTGCAAAGTTAGTTTGACACAAATAGACTTTTTTATACAAAGAGGAATTGGGAAGCAAAGAGCCGAAATATACAGTATAAGTAATAGAAATGGGGGATAGGGATGGAGTTTTTAAATGGGAAAACAGCTGTAGTAACAGGAGCTGCACAGGGAATTGGAAAAGAGATTGCAAGGGTTTATGCAAAACTAGGGGCTAAAGTATTAATTAGCGATGTAAATGAAGAGAAGCTACAAAAAACGACACGTGAATTATCAGATGAAGGATATGAAGTGAAGCAGTATCGTTGTGATGTGAGTAATCAAAATGATGCGAAGTCCTTAATTGAATACGCTGTCCAAACATTTGGTACACTGCACATTTTAGTAAATAATGCAGGAATAACGCGAGATGCTATGTTACATAAAATGGAGAAACCAGAATGGGAACAAGTACTGCAAGTAAATTTAACAGGTGTTTTTTATTGTATGCAGCCAGCGCTTCTTTACATGAGACAACAAGGGTATGGACGCATTATTAATATATCTTCAATTAGTAGAGAAGGAAACATAGGTCAAGCGAATTATGCTGCTACAAAGGCAGGAGTTGTAGGTTTAACGAAAACAGCGGCGAAAGAAGTTGGAAGCTTCGGCATTACGTGCAATGCGATTTGTCCAGGGTTTATGGATACAGATATGACAAAAACGATACCAGATAAAGTGAAAGAAAAGATGGTTGGCGCGATTCCAGTTGGTAGAATTGGAACGCCAGAAGATATTGCGAACGCAGCTGCCTTTTTAGCGTCAGAATACGCATCCTATATTACAGGAGAAGTATTGAATGTGAGCGGAGGACTACAAGTTTAAAGGAATACATAATGAAAAGAACCTGACCGGATAGGCCAGGTTCTTTTTTCGTTAATTTAAGTTGAGCCAAACGCTCTTCACTTCTGTATAGTTATTTAATGCGTAAGATCCCATTTCACGGCCAAGACCAGATTGTTTAAAACCTCCGAATGGAGATGCTGCATCAAAGACGTTATAACAGTTTACCCATACAGTACCAGCACGTACTTTACTTGCAACATAGTGTGCTGTTTTAACATTTTCTGTCCACACACCAGCCGCTAAGCCGAACTGTGATTTATTTGCACGTTCAATTACTTCATCAATATCGTTAAAAGGTATTGCAGAAATAACTGGACCGAAAATTTCTTCTTTTGCGATCGTCATTTCGTCATTTACGTCGGCGAATACTGTAGGAGAAACGAAGTAGCCTTGATCGAATGGATTGCTTCCTCCGCAAAGTACTTCAGCGCCTTCTTCAATCCCTTTTTCAATGTAGCCCATTACACGTTTTTGTTGTTCTTCGGAAACGAGAGGACCGATTGTTGTTTCAGGGTTAAGACCGACACCTTGATTTAGTTTTTTAGAATAGAGGACGAGATCAGCCATGACATTATCATACATTTTCTTCGGAACAAATAAGCGTGATCCAGCAGAGCATACTTGTCCTTGGTTAAACATAACACCAGAAAGTGCACCAGGAATCGCGCGAGATAAATCAGCATCTGGCAAGATGATATTTGGTGATTTACCGCCTAACTCAAGTGTAACGCGTTTTAATGATTCAGATGCTTGTCGCATAATTTGTTTACCGACTGGAGTAGAACCAGTAAATGCAATTTTATCAACGAGTGGATGATTAACGAGAGCTTGTCCAGCTGATTCACCGAATCCAGGAACGATATTAATAACACCTTTCGGGAATCCAGCTTCTTCAATTAATTCAGCTAAGTATAGAGCAGATAGTGGAGTTTGCTCTGCAGGTTTTAAAACGATTGTACATCCTGTAGCAAGCGCTGCTCCCATTTTCCACATTGCCATAAGAAGTGGGAAGTTCCAAGGAATAATTTGACCGACGACACCAACAGCCTCATGGCGTGTATAGTTAAAGTAATTACCAGAAACAGGGATTGTTTGACCAACGATTTTCGTAGCCCAGCCAGCATAATAGCGCATATGTTCAATTGCAAGTGGTATGTCTGCTGCCATTGTTTCACGGATTGGCTTTCCGTTATCTAATGTTTCGAGCTGTGCAAGCTCTTCTTTATGTTCTTCCATTAAATCAGCTAACTTGTACATAAGACGGCTTCGCTCAGCAGTGCTCATGCGAGACCAAGGACCTTCGTCGAAAGCCATGCGAGCTGCAACGACAGCTTTATGAATATCTTCTCGACCAGCCTCAGAAACGACGGCAAGTGTTTCGCCGGTTGCTGGGTTAGGTGTTTTAAATGTTTTTCCGGAAGCGCTCTCAATGAAGGATCCATTCACATATAACTTTTTTGTACCTTGAAGAAACTTTTCTACCTTTTCATGAAGATTTACAGCTAGTTGACTCATTGTATAACCCCCTTGAAAATATAATGTAAACGCAGTACGAGACGGCGTTTATTCCGAAATCAAGGATGTGGGAACTAGATGGAAAGCCTCTAATTTTAATCATAATTAACAAATACTGAAAATTCAAATTTCATTTGTGTTACAATTGTAAAAAATATGTAATGTAAGAGAAACTTCTATATGATTATAAAAAATCCTGCTTGTTTTTGCTTTCTAGTAGGAAAAACTAGAAGAACAATGGTACAATAATACATCGTGAGAGGAGGGAGAAAATGAAGAATTATCATGATGATCCACGCTTTCGAATTGCCCATAGAGAAGCGTTAATTGGTCTTGGACTTGCTATTATCAATTTTATAATATGGTACGGATTTGCTTATGGGCTTGGTAGTGAAAATCCAAGTGAATATACATATGTATTCGGTTTTCCAGCATGGTTTTTTTATAGCTGTATCGTTGGATTTATCGTTATGGTTATTTTACTTAGTTTAGTTGTTCGTTTTGTATTTCAAGATATTTCACTCGATGAGGAAGAAAAAAGTGAGGAATAATAGATGAATTGGTATGTAATCATTCCAATGATAATTTCGTTTATCGTTGTATTTTTAATTGGTGTATATGCTTCAAGACGCGTACAAGCGACTGCTCATAATAAATTTTTACAAGAATATTTTCTTGGTGGGCGTGAACTTGGCGGTTTATTATTAGCGATGACAATGATTGCTACGTATGGTAGTGCTAGTAGCTTTATTGGTGGTCCAGGTATTGCGTACAATATGGGCCTCGGATGGGTATTATTATCTGCGATTCAAGTTGTAACAGGGTATATAGTTTTAACGGTTATCGGTAAAAAGTTTGCAATTATCGCTAGGAAGATGGAAGCCATTACTCTTATCGATTATTTAAAGGGAAGATACAATAATAAAGCAGTTGTTATACTTTCTGCGTTATGTATTATTATCTTCTTATTTTCAGCAACAGTAGCTCAATGGGTCGGCGGTGGCCGATTAATTGAATCACTAACGGGTCTATCTTATACAACAGCACTATTTTTATTTACTTTTTCTGTACTTGTGTACGTATTAATTGGTGGATTTCGTGCAGTTGCTTTATCAGATACGTTATTAGGAATTATTATGTTAGTTGGAACGACAATCATTTTAATTGCTACTGTCATTGCTGGTGGTGGAATTGAAAAGATTATGCAGGAACTTATTCAAATCAATCCGAATTTAATTACACCATTCGGAGCGGATGGTAGTTTAACGAAATCATATGTGACATCATTTTGGATTTTAATTGGAATTGGTGTTGTTGGTTTACCGCAAATTAGCGTGCGTGCCATGTCTTATAAAAATTCAAAAGCTATGCATCAAGCATTAATAATTGGAACGGTTGTTGTAGGTACAATTATGATTGGTATGCATTTAACAGGTGTATTTGCACGAGTCGTACTTCCGGGTATAACGGTACCAGATAAAGTAATGCCGCTACTCGCGATGGAAGTGTTACCACCTTGGTTAGCCGGAGTTTTTTTAGCCGCGCCAATGGCAGCAATTATGTCTACAGTAAACTCGTTATTGTTACTTGTAAGTTCATCAATTATTAAAGATATATACGTAAATTACATAAATAAAGATGCAGCAGACAGTACGATCAGAAAAGGAAGTTTGTGGATTACTGGTATCGTAGGGCTACTCGTTTATGCAGCAGCAATTAAGCCACCAGATTTTTTAATATGGTTAAATTTATTTTCTTTCGGTGGGTTAGAAGCAGCATTCATTTGGCCAATCGTATTAGGGTTATATTGGAGAAAAGGAAATGCAACAGGAGCGCTTGCCTCTATTTTAGTTGGGGTAGGGTCATATATGTGTATTCATCTTTTCTATCCAAATCCGTTCGGTATACATACAGTTGTCTTCCCAATTTGTTTTGCGTTTATAGCTTATATCATTGGAAGTATGGGTGCTGTGAAGAAAAACAGTATAGGTTAGAGGAAGAACGTAGTCCTTATAGAGGACTACGTTTTTTTGTGTGAATTTATTCTTTTTTATTCTGTATATGTAAGGTTATTCATAAATTAATAACAATTGAGGGGATGGAGTTGAGGTCGATGAAAAAAGTATTATTTTTGGGAGACCCAGGAATTGATGACTCTTTAGCCATCATGTACGGAATTATGCATCCTGATATTGATATTGTTGGTGTTGTAACCGGATATGGAAATGTAACACAAGAAAAGGCGACAAGTAATGCAGCATATTTGCTACAAATGGCAGGGCGGGAAGATATACCTGTTATTAATGGTGCGAAAATTCCTTTATCCGGAGATGTTACAACGTATTATCCAGAAATTCATGGGGCAGACGGTTTAGGACCAATTAAACCTCCAAAAGCTTTTTCGCCAAATATAAAACCTTTTTGTGCTTTTTTTGATATTCTTGAAAAGTATAAAGGAGAATTAATCATTGTTGATGCTGGTAGGTCAACGACACTAGCGACAGCATTTATTTTAGAAAAGCCGATGATGAAGTATGTGAAAGAATATTATATAATGGGTGGTGCTTTTTTAATGCCCGGCAATGTGACACCAGTCGCAGAGGCGAATTTCCATGGTGATCCGATTGCGTCCCAATTAGTTATGCAAAATGCCAAGAATGTGACATTAGTGCCACTTAACGTTACATCTGAAGCAATTATTACGCCAGAAATGGTGAAATATATTACGAAACACTCTAAAACGAGTTTTAATAAATTAATTGAACCGATATTTACGTATTATTATAAAGCGTATAAAAAGTTAAATCCGAAAATAACAGGTAGCCCAGTACATGACGTTGTTACAATGATGGTTGCGGCGAATCCGTCTATTTTGGATTATGTGTACCGTCGTGTTGATGTGGATACAGTAGGGATTGCAAAGGGAGAAAGTATTGCGGATTTCCGTCCACAACCTGATGCAAAATCCTTAAAGAATTGGGTGCGAATTGGTTGGTCATTACATTATAAAAAATTTCTCGAAGACTTCGTGAAAATTATGACGTAGACATAATAGGAGAATACAAGTTAAAATAATGGAGATGATTACTAAAATAATCATCTCCATTATTTTGTTTGAAAGAGATAGATAGAGAAGAGTTATACAATAGGAGAGGAATTTTACTTGAAAAAAACTATAGTATGCGCAGTGATTGTGGGTATTTTCGTTTTGCTAATATCGGGTAATTTTTTAGTGAAAAAAGTGTGGAGTTCAAATAATGATGATGCACAGTATATCGCATCCTTTATTGAAGAACATAAAGATGAAAAAAATAGTGCGCTTCTCGTGAAGAGAAATGATAAAGTTGTTTATTCTGTAAATCCAAATGTTGTATTGCCAGTTGCTAGTACGATGAAGTTAATTGTGGCGCTTGAATATACGAAACAAGTTACGGAAGGGAAAATTGATCCGTCTAGTTTCGTTTCCATTAATGATATAAATCGTTATTATGTGCCGAATACAGATGGAGGTGCACAAGATAGATGGCAAAGGTATTTGCAAAAGACAGACAAGATAACAGAAGGGGCAGTTTCTTTAGAAGAAGTGGCAAAAGGAATGGTTAAGTTTAGTTCGAATGCGAATGCTGAATATTTGATGGAAGTGTTAGGATTAGATAATATTAATCGTAATTTACGAAGTTTATCGCTTCCAGCACATCAGCCGCTATTTCCGATTGTTTCATCTTTATACATCCCTGGATATTTGCATAAAGAACTACATGTTCCGAAATATAAAATAGAGAAAAAGTTAAAAGAAATGTCTCAAGAGCAATATCGTGAATATGCGATGATTATTCATGAACGCTTAAAAAAGAAGGGGCCATTATTACAGAAGGAAATACCTCTTTATTTAGAGGAACGTTACGATAAAATTTGGTCAGATCGATTACCAGCAGCTTCTGCAAACGATTATATGGTACTGCTTCAAAAGGCAAATCATAAAGGTGGACTGACAGAAGCCGAAGAAAAAGTGTGGGCGAATATCGTTGAAACAGATATGAGTGCTAAGAAATATCGTAAAACATTTAGACATGCAGGGCAAAAAAATGGCTATACGCCATGGACTGTTACAAAAGCAGTTTATGCGATGGATAAACGCGGGAACTGTACAGAAATAGTGTTCTTAGCAAATGATTTAAATGAAGACGACAGTGCAGAAATACGGAAACATTTAGCAAACTTACATTTTCAAGTGTTGCAAAGTGATAAGTATGATGCGACTTTTATTAAGTAACTCGGTGCAGAGAGCACCGAGTTTATTTTTATGTACAAGCACTTTTTTCCTATCTCTGGGTATGATGGGTAGTAATACTTAGGTGAGAGGGGAAAAGGTGATGAAACAAAGTAAAGAAGATTTTATAAAGAGTGAAGGCGCTGATTTCCCTGGGAAAACATATGTGGATTGCGTATTACAACATGTATTTCATTTTCAGCGAAATTACTTATTGAAAGATATGTTTCAAGTGCATAAAGCGCATATTGTGATGCTAACAGAAGAAAGTCTAATGAAAAAGGAAGAAGCTAAAGTTATATTAAACGCTCTTAAAAAGGTAGAGGGAATTCCAAAAGATCAATTGCTATATACAAAGCAGCATGAAGATCTCTTTTTTCTAGTTGAACATTTAATTTCTCAAGAAGCGAAATGCGATTTTGTAAGTAATATGCATATTGGTAGAAGTAGAAATGATATGGGGGTAACGATGTATCGTATGAGTTTAAGGCGATATGTACTACGATTAATGGAGCATCATTTGTTATTGCAAGAAAGTATACTACAACTTGCTGCTGATCATAAGGAAACGATTATGCCAGCTTATACACATACACAACCAGCGCAGCCCACAACATTTGGTCATTATACGTTAGCGATTTATGATACGATGCAGAGAGATTTAGAACGAATGAAACGAACGTACAAACTTTTAAATCAGTCTCCAATGGGAGCCGCCGCTCTTTCTACCACAAGTTTCCCAATTAAACGAGAGCGAGTTGCCGATTTACTTGGGTTTACAAATGTAATTGAGAACTCATATGATGCTGTTGCTGGAGCGGATTATTTATTAGAAGTTAGCTCGTTACTTATGGTAATTATGACGAATACGAGTAGATGGATTCATGACTTTTTACTATTAGCGACGAAAGAATATGATGGTATTACTGTTGCAAAGCCATATGTACAAATAAGTAGTATTATGCCGCAAAAGCGAAATCCAGTTTCCATTGAACACGCCCGTGCGATTACGAGTAGTGCTTTAGGAGAAGCATTTACAGTATTTCAAATGATTCATAATACACCATTTGGTGATATTGTCGATACGGAAGATGATTTGCAGCCGTATTTATATAAAGGAATTGAAAAGACCATTCGTGTTTTTTGTATTATGAATGCAGTTATTCGAACAATGAAAGTAGAAGAAGAAACGTTAAAAAGTCGTTCTTATAAACATGCAATTACGATAACTGATTTCGCAGATGTTTTAACAAAAAACTATAGCATTCCATTTCGGCATGCGCATCATGCAGCGAGTGTTATTGCGAATATGTCATTGGAGCAGAAAAAGGAGCTACATGAATTACATTTCAAAGATGTAAATATATACTTACAAGAAAAATTTAAAGTACATTTGTTAGAAAAAGAGTGGGAAGAAATTGTATCGCCAGAAGCTTTTATTCAAAAAAGGAATGTATACGGTGGACCGAGTAAAAAAGAAATGGAGCGTATGATTAAAAATCGAAAAGAGTCATTTCAAAAAGAAGAAGAGGTATTTGAAAAAGAAAAACAGAGAATTTTACAAGCTGAAACTGATTTGAATATGTTCACTTCGAATTATATTGAATCGTAAAAGAAGGATTTAATGAATTAATCGCCAATACTTAATTAAAATATAGATGGAGAGAAGAGATTGTCGATGATTCAATTACACGTATATAAAGAGATTCTTCATTTTAAAGAAGATGTTACACCATTTTTAGAAAAGAATGAGCAGGAAAATAATTTAATGTTAGGTATATTACAAGTAGCTCAAGAACCGACGTTTATGGGCGTAGCGAAACGAGGAGAAGAAATTGCAATTGTATTTCTTCAAACAGAAGAGAAGATACAAATGATTGTTGCAACTTCTGAAATTCCGGAAGTAGATATAGTGAAACTTGCAAAAGAGTTATCGAAAGTATATCCAGACATTCCTGGATTGATCGGTAATAAGGAAACTGTACAGAGATTAGCGGAAGAGATTGCCGTGTTAGAAAATAAGAAAACGAATGTTGTAATGGAACAGGGTGTGTATGCATTACAACAAGTTAAGAAGAAGTGGACCGAGGATGGGGCTTTTCGAGAAATAGGTAGTGATGAGCTACCATTAATAGAACAGTGGATTTATCAATTTTGCGAAGATGTAAGGCTTCCTACTACGAAAGAAGAAGCGAAACAAACCGCTCATACATTAATTACGAACCGTCGGCTATTTGGTTTAGATGTAGATGGGAAGCTTGTTTCTGTAGCTGCAAAAACGAGACCGACTACAAACAATATAACAGTTAATTTCGTATATACACCGAAAGAAGCGCGGAAAAAAGGGTACGCATCTAGTTGTGTCGCTGCACTTAGTCAACGTATGTTAGATGAAGGATATAAGACGACTACGTTATATACTGATCTAGCGAACCCTACGTCTAATAAAATTTATCAAGAAATTGGTTATGAACAAATTGCGGAGTCTGTGCTCATATTTTTAGAGAAGTAGAATAAAAAGGCGTGCTATTTTAGCACGCCTTTTTATTATTCATCAATTCTAATAAACTCGCCTTGCGGGAAGTTCTCAGTTTCTAGTAAGCTACGAATAGCTTTTGCCACATATTCAGGTGATAATAGCTTTCCTTCTTCTTTTAGTGTGATGAATCGTTCTAAATTAGTGAAGTCTTCTTTATTTGTTTCACGAATTTGTGCTTGCATATTTGTATCCACAACACCAGGTGCAAAAGCGACGATTTTTACTGGATATTCTTTTTCCTCTTCTTCAGTCGCTACGCATTGTGTAAACATATTTACACCAGCTTTCGTTGTACAATAAGCGCCCCATCCAAAGTAAGGATTTTTTCCTGCACCAGATGAAATGTTAATAACACGTTTATCTACTTTCCAGCCTATCGTATGTTTCATGAATGTAGATGTAAGAATCATAGGGGCAAGTAAATTAATGTGAACGTTCGTAATGAATTGTTCGCTTTCTGCTTTTTCAATCGGCTTCATAGGTGCAACTGTACCCGCATTATTAATTAAATGAATAGAAGATACATTGTCTTCTTTAATGGATGAAATGATTTCGTTAAAGTTAATTTCTAAATGATGTACATCTTGAAGATCTAAGGAATGGAAAATGCAATTGCTGTTATATTGCTCTGCAAGTTTAGTAAGCTCTTTATTTTCTCTTCTAGAAATAGAGATGATGGTTGTGTTTTCCTCTAATAATTGCGCGGCGATTGCCTCACCTAAACCTTGTGAAGTTCCTGTTACGATAACATAGCGCATAGTTTTATAAACTCCTTTCGTATGTGCGGAATTTTGTTGGACAACGTACATTGTATAGTTTGTCTACATTTTATAGTATAGAGCACTTTTTACTATAATTGAAATGAGATGATTGTGTGCCTTTTATGAATCGCTTTACGACAACAGTAACTGGTGCCGTCACGTTCACTGGGAATACGTTGGGACTTAGTCCTACATCGCCTGCGCCAGGTAATATTTTTGGTACACTTGCTGTATTTACGACAGTAAATACAGCGCTGCAAGTACCAGGATTCCCAGCAGGGACAACAGATGACTGGCAATTGAATTCTTCAAGTGCAATTTTAAACCTTCCGGCAGGGAGTAGTATTTTGTATGCAGAGTTGGTTTGGGCTGGTACTTTTCGGACTGATACGGAAGATGTTTTACCATTTTTAAATGATAATATTACATTTACAACACCAGCAGGAACGTTTTCAGTTACGCCAGACCCTGCTACCGCGCAGCAAGGTTCAGTAGGAAACCAGTTTTATTATGCTCGCTCTGCTAATGTAACGAATCTTGTAAGTGCAGGTGGGGCAGGAACTTATACGACAGGGGCCGTACCGGCTACAAGAACTTCAGCTGATCCAACAATTAGTCGTTCAGCTGGCTGGACGCTTGAGGTTGTGTATCAAAATGCAAGTTTACCGCTTCGAAATTTGTCAGTATATGCAGGTCAAGAAATTATCGATGCTTCATCACCACCAGTTGATGCTACTATTTCTGGATTTGCTACTCCGGCAACAGGAGCTGTAACAGGAAGGGTACTTGTAACTGCCCAAGAAGGTGATTCTAACATTTCTGGAGATCAGCTTCGCTTTGGGCCGAATGCGAATACTACAGTTGCGTTATTCGGACCAAGAAATCCCGCGAATAATTTCTTTCAGTCACAAATTTGTAATGACAGTGGAAATTTAGATACGAGCGGTACATTTGGAGATTTGAATCAGCCGTTAGGGGTAGCTTTGGCTGTCCGAAGACAAGGGTGGGATATTACGAATGTAGATGCCTCTTCATCTTTAATAAACAATCAAACGTCAGCAACGGTTCGCTTCGTTACAAATGGAGATGGATACGCTGCAGCTGGTTTTGGTGTTCAAATTGATGCAACGGGGCCAATTATTAATCCTGTTAAATCGGTCAATAGAACAGTCGCAGGGGTAGGGGATACTCTCACCTATACGATTACGGTCCCGAATACAGGAACAGGAAGCGCAGAAAACGTTGTATTACGTGATAGTATTCCGAGCGGAACGACGTTTGTTGCAGGTAGTGTAACGGTAGGGGGAGTAACGCAGCCGAATGCAAACCCTGCTAATGGAATTAATTTAGGTACAATCCCAAATAACACGCAAAGAATTGTTACATTTCAAGTTCGAATAACATCATTCCCGAATCCAAATCCTATTTCAAATCGTGCAATGGTGTCATATCAATTCCGTCCTTTCGTCGGTAGTCCACCTATTACAAGTACCTCTTCTTCCAATACAGTACAAACGACAGTGAATCAAGCAACTATAAGTATGCAAAAATCTGTAGATTTACAGACGGCAACGCTTAATGATGTATTAACGTACACGGTTAATGTGACGAATAATGGAAACGTTACCGCAAATAATGTTATTTTTGTTGATAGTATTCCTGCAGGAACAACATTTGTAGCAAACAGCGTTACGGTAAATGGAGTAGGACGTCCAGGAGCAAATCCAGCAAGTAGTATTAATCTAGGAAGTATTAATGCTTCGCAAACGACGGTAGTGCGCTTTCAAGTTCGAGTAACATCTAATCCTCTTGTCAATCCAATTCCGAACCGTGCGAGTGCAACATTTACCTTTACTCCAGTACCTGGTCAACAACCAGTTTCCGGGCAAGCGACAAGTAATACTGTATTTACTACTATTAATATAGCTGACATAAGAACAAGAAAAACAGTAGATAGAGCTTTTGCGACAGTAAATGACATTCTTACGTACACTGTAACAATTGAAAATACAGGAAATGTACTTGCAACGAACGTTATTTTTCAAGATCCAATCCCAATTGGAACGACTTTTATCGCAAATAGTGTGACTGTGGATGGGGCTTCACAGCCTGGAGCAAATCCAGCGACTGGGTTTACAGTAGCAAATATTTCTCCAGGTGGAAGTAGGACGGTTACATTTCAAGTCCGGGTGACATCTACGCCATCAGGAGGTACGATTGCGAATCGCGGAAATGTATCTGCTAATTTCGTCGTTAAACCGAATCAACCACCAGTAACGATTAATAGGCAAACGAATACAGTTGTGACACAAGTGAATACAGGTGGTTTAAATGTAATAAAAGAAGTGAATACAACGCAAGCAGCAGTCGGTGACACTTTAACGTACACGATTGCCGTTCAAAATACAGGAAACGTTCCGTTAACAAATGTATTTTTCCAAGACACTATTTCTTCCGCTGTTTCTTTCGTTGCAAATTCTGTAACAATTAATGGAGTACCGCAAAGTGGACTGAATCCGAATACAGGATTTACTCTTCCAAATATTCCTGCGGCTCAAACAGTTGTAGTGACATTTGACGTATTAATTGTACAGGATCCAGAAAATGAAGATATTTTAAATCAAGCAAATGTAACAGCAAGTTTTCAAGTGAATCCGAGCGAACCGCCAGTAACAATCAATGTTCCGAGTAATATTGTGAATACAACTGTACAATCAGGGAGCTTTGAAGTTGTGAAAGCAGTGAATACGGATGTTGCAACTGTAGGGGATGTTTTAGTATATACAATCGAAATCATAAATGCAGGTAGTGTACCAGCTACAAATGTATTTTTCCAAGATTCAATTCCACAAGGGACATTATTTATTGAAAATAGTGTAGTTGTTAATGGTGTTTTACTAGAAGGGGCAGATCCAGAACTTGGATTCCAATTAAATAATTTGCCTACTGGCGCGAGTGTAATTGTTACGTTTGAAGTATTAATTGATGAAATTCCCCAAGGAAATAATGTCGTAAATAATGCGAATGTAACTGGTGATTTCCTTGTAAATCCAACAGAGCCACCGATTACTGTAACAGTACCAAGTAATACTGTTATGACAGTCGTGAATTCTTCAGGATTAAATGTAATGAAAAGTGTAAGTGCTACTGAAGCAGGAGTAGGAGATACGTTAACGTATACAGTTCGTATACAGAATAGTGGAACAGTAGCAGCAACAAATGTATCATTCCTTGATCCGATTCCTACTGGAACAACGTTTGTAGCAAATAGTGTAACGATAAATGGAGCGCCACAACCAGGTTTAAACCCAACAACTGGATTTCCACTTGCTAATATTCCAGTAGGAGGGATGGTAACAGTTACTTTTCAAGTGACAATCACGAGTGTACCACCAAATAGAGTTCTTCCGAATAATGCGAATGTAACTGCGGATTTCCAAGTAAGTCCTCTCCAGCCGCCAATTACAATCGTAACGATTAGTAATATTGTTGTGACGCGAGTGAATGTAGGATCACTTAATGTAATGAAGAGTGTAAATACACCACAAGCAGGAGTAGGAGATACGTTAACGTATACGATTCTTATTCAAAATACAGGAACTGTTCCTGCAACGAATATTATTTTTCAAGATCCAATTCCGTCTGGTACTGCGTTTGTAGCAAATAGTGTGACGATAAATGGAGTTGTTCAACAAGGCGCGAATCCTATGGCAGGTTTCCCAGTACCTAATATTCCAGTTGGGCAAACTGCTACAATTACGTTTCAAGTTACAGTGACGAGCGTGCCGAGTGGTGGGAATATAAGAAATCAATCGAATGTAACTGCAAGTTTTCTTATAAATCCGGCTGGTCCTCCTATAACGACTGTTACGAATAGTAACTTTGTAGTGACGCAAGTAAATACAGCTCGGTTAAATATACAAAAATCTTCATCTGTACAACAAGCAGCACTTGGAGAAACTTACACGTATTCTATTGTCATTCGAAATAACGGCACAGTAACAGCAACGAATGTCTCTTTTATTGATCCAATTGCTTTAGAAACAATATTTGTAGTAAATAGTGTAACGATAAATGGAGCGCCACAACCTGGATTTGACCCAAATATTGGTTTCCCGCTTCCTAATATTGCAGCTGGAACATCATTGACAGTAACGTTCCAAGTTACGGTAGTTGCACCGTCTACACGTGGGGCAGTATTAAATACAGCATCTGTTACAGCCACTTTCTTATTAAATCCTTTACAACCACCTGTAACAACAACGAACTCAAGTAATACAACGGTAGTTACAATCCCGTTACCTCCTCCTGGTGAAGTAACAGCAACAAAAACAGTTGATGTTGCAACTGGGGCTGTTGGGGATGTATTAACGTATACTGTGCTAATAACGAATGTAGGGATTATCCCTGTTACAGATGTGTTCTTCCAAGATGTCATTCCAGAAGGAACAACATTTGTAGCAAATAGTGTAACGATAGGTGGAGTGCAGCAACTTGGTTTAAATCCAGAAATAGGATTTACAGTTACTCCATTATTAATTGCTGGTGGAAATATTGAGGTAACGTTCCAAGTGACGATTACAGAAATTCCAGATAATGAAGTCATATTAAATGATGCAGACGTTACGTTTACTTCACAACCAAATCCTCAGGAACCACCGATTACGGAAACGATATTAACGAATTTAGTCGTTACGACAATTAATATAGCTTCGATTTTCCCATTAAAACTAGTAGATAAAGAAGTAGCCACTGTAGGAGAAATATTAACGTATGATGTATTGATTTTTAACTTTGGAACAGTGGCAGCGACGAATGTTGAATTTATCGATACTACTTCCACTGGTGTAGCATTTGTACCAGGAAGTGTGAGCATAAACGGGGTACCGGCACCAGGATTAGATCCTTTCATAGGTTTTACAGTTCCAGATATACCTGTAGATGATTTTGTACTTGTCACATATCAGGAAGTGGTTACAAGCATACCAGAAGGTGGAACGATTGTTAACTTTGTAGACGTTACAGCTACATTTGCTGTAAGTGGAACAGAACCACCTATTACAGAGACGACGACAAGTAACACGACATTAACAGAAATAAATGAACCTGGTCTGAATGTATTAAAATCAGTAAGTCAGCCGATTGTTGCAGTAGGCGATATAATCACATATACAACAGTAGTTCAAAATACAGGGACAGTGGTAGCGACGAATGTTCAATATAGTGATGTATTACCGTCCTCGATCACATTTGTCCCAGATAGTGTAACGATAGATAGTGTGTTACAACCTGGATTCAATCCTAATAATGGATTCCCGCTTCCAGATATAACTCCAGGTGAAAGTGTAGAAGTTACGTTCCAAGTAACAGTTGTCAGTGTTCCATCAAACGGAACAATTGCTAATACTGCAAATATTACGGGAAGCTTTATATTAGTACCAGGAGAACCACCAGTTGTAGTAAACCAACCGAGCAATACAACACTTACAACTGTAAATAGAGGACGATTTAATGTTATTAAACAAGTAAATAGGGCTGCTACTCTCGTTGGAGATGTATTAACGTATACAGTTCAAATAACGAATACAGGAACAGTAACAGCTAATGATGTTCAGTTTATTGATACAATTTCAGCAGGAGCGTCATTTGTACCAAGTAGTGTAACGATAAATGGAGCCCCGCAACCAAACTTAAATCCGATTACTGGCTTTGGAGTTGGAGATATACCAGTTGGAGAAACAGTTATCGTGACGTTTCAAGCGACAGTTACAAACATCCCGTCATCAGGAACCATTACGAACGTTGCAAATATAACGGGAAACTTTACTTTAGTACCAGGAGAGCCACCAGTTGTAGTAACAGAGCCGAGTAATACGACAATAACAAGGGTAAATAGAGGACGATTTAATGTTATAAAAACCGTAAATAAAGAAGCAACACGATTAGGGGATACGTTAACTTATAGTGTGCAAGTTACAAATACGGGAACGGTAACAGCGACGAATGTTCAGTTTATCGATGTTCCGTCACCTAGTTTAGAATTCGTTCCTGGAAGTGTGCAAATAAATGGAATTCCGCAAGTAGGTTTAGATCCATTTGTAGGCTTTTCATTACCAGATCTTGCAGTAGGGGATAGCTTATTAATTACATTTGAAGTAAATGTAATCGCGGTTCCACCTTCTAGTAGCATTATGAATACAGCGAGAGTAACTGGTGATTTCGAATTGATTCCAGGAGAACCACCGTTTACAATTACGAACTCAAGTAATACGACAGTCACACCAGTAAATAGAGGCAGTTTAGATATGCTGAAAGAAGTAGATCATCCGATTGTTGGAGTAGGAGAAACGGTAACGTATACTGTTCGTATATTAAATACAGGTACTGCTGATGCGATGAATGTTCAATTTATAGACGTGTTATCTCAGGAAGCTGAATTTGTTCCAAATAGTGTAACGATAAATGGAGTTCCGCAGCCAGGGTTAAATCCACAGGCTGGATTTACGATACCAGACATCCCAGTCGGTGAGACGGCACTTGTAACATATGAAGCTACAATTACAAGTTTTCCAGATGGTGGTACAGTAGTGAACGTTGCTGGGGCGTTAGCAGAGTATATTTTAGTACCAGGAGAGCCGCCGGTTACAGTAATGGACACGAGTAATACTGTTATTGTAACAGTAAATACTGCAATTTTATTTGTTGCAAAAGGAGCGGATTTTGAAGTAGCGATGGTAGGAGATGTTGTCACTTACGGAATTGCTGTTATAAATGATAGTACAGTTCCTGTGACGAATATTGTTTTAACGGATATCATTGATCCGAATACGTTATTTATAAATGGCACGGTAACGGTAAATGATGTACCTCTTCCGTTTGCCAATCCGAATACTGGTATTCCGTTAGGGGATTTTCAGCCAAATGATGCGGCAATTATTAATTTCCAAGTTGTAATAACAGGCGGGCAAATAAATAACTTAGTTACAAATACAGCTACGGCGAGTGGGCTTGCAATTGTGAATCCAAATGAACCGCCTGTAGTAGTTGAAGGCGATAGCAATACAGTTGTTATCCCGTTTATTCCTCAAAATGTTTCAACGACAGTCGTAAAAACGGCAGACCATCAAACAGCAACAATAGGAGATGTTATTACGTTTACGACAGTTATTACAAATACGGGTGATACTGTAATACAAAATATTCGTTTTCAAGATATGTTAGATAGTAGTGTTCAATTTGTCCTTGGAAGTGTAACGGTTGATAATACGCCAGTGCCAAATGTAAACCCAATATCAGGATTTCTTATAGGAAGTTTAAATCCAGGTGAAGCACGCACAGTCTCGTTCCAAGTAGTAGTTCAGAGCGCGCCAAGTGGTTCAGGAAATTATATAAATCAAGCGAGTATTCGCTTCGAACACCAAGTAGGTACAGTGTTACCGCCTGTTACACAAATAATAGAAAGTAATATTGTGGTCATACCGTTCGTCCCAACGATCGAACAAATTTGTGAAACAAACTTTAATTGCTTAGATAGAATTCCATTTCAATGTTCTCCGTGTAATCATTTGCACGAACATAAAAAATAAAACAAAAAAGAGCATTTTGTGAAGTGCCCCCTAAAAGTTAGACACGGTTATTTCATTAGGCAGCTTGATAAAAGTGAGTCCGGTATGTACCGGGCTCATTTTTAATTTTGCCTTAATCCGTAGTGCTTTTTCTATATCATTTAAAGCAATGGATCTATTGTTAAAAAAAGTCAAATGATTTTTAAAATTTAAAAATATTTTAATTTTTTAATAAATGAACCTAAATCATAACCTGTTTTTATTATAGCTATAGCTGAAATCACAATTAATGGATATTTAATATATGGATTGTTGAGGAGTTCCATTATGTTTTTCATGTTGTAAACCTCCTTGGTATTATTTATATCATTATATTTATAATATAGAATATAATGATTAACAGTCAATATAATGTAAAGAAAGATACTTAATTGAAGGAGAACTAAACAAAATAATAGATAAAAAAACCTTTATTTTTATCATTTCTTCTACAAGTAATTAAGAGTCAGTATAGCATATAGAAACAGATCTTAGGAAAGAAGCTATTAGGCAATTGAAATAAGCCTCTACTTTTACCGTATTTAGTTTAAGAATTAGTTTGTCCAATTCTTTTGAAACATAACTATAATAATTTAATTTCAATATCATAAGCAACTCAATTATTATATAGAAATACAAATTCAATGACTTGAGTTCAATGTTTTGTTACGCTATAAATAGCTTGATTTGTTTTTAACTTAAACATATTAAGAGTACTTAATAATTTTGATGAAGGTGTACTTACAAGTATTTCAGGAGATAGTGCTCAAGATTTACAGCAACAGGGAGACTTAAATCAGTCTAGTACTCTATCAAAAGAGGATGCAAAGAACCAGATTTTTAATCTATACGGGAAAGATCTTAAATTTGTTGAGGAACCTGAGATCAAAGAAGTAGTATATGTGAATACGTCCTATAAAGTAAAATTTATGCTCTGGATCTTTAGCTCAGCTGGTTAGAGCAAACGGCTTATAACCGTTCGGTCGTAGGTTCGAGTCCTACAAGGTCCACTTATAAAAACAAGGAGAAAGCACTCAAATGGGGGCTTTCTCCTTGTTTTAATAAATAAAATGTCTTTTTTTCTTTAGCAAGGTTTATAAAATTCTAAGAGTTCAACTGGAATATTATTTTTGTATGCTATACATGCTTTTGTATCACCAGGCTGAATGGTCTTTTGGTCAATTAACAAAAGCGCAGCAAACGTATTTGCTTCTATCTCTAATTTGTCAACGGAAAAGAATGTATTCTTACGCAGAAAAGGTGTATTTGCATGAGTATGTAGGACTGCATGTCCTAATTCATGAGCACAAACAGTTCTCTGCATAGATGGAGATAAATTAGTATTAATAACAATGAAACGATTTCTTTTTTCATATTTATAAAAACCATTTATTTCTTCATGTAAATCCCATGTTAGTACATGTATTTTTAAGTAATCTGCAAGCTCATAGGGGTTTGTCGTGTTGTATTTGTTGCTAAGTTGTTGGACTAGATCTCTAATGACGAATTTCAATGTATTCCCTCCTAAGCTCGCATCAGTTATCGTCTGGGTTACGATATTTCTTAGGCACGTATTTTTTATTGATTACTTTCGTTTGTTTTACAATATACTCCATTGCATCTAATAGTGATTCTACAGCTTCTTGACTCATAGGTTCACCAGAGAACATTAAGCCATCTTCTCCTTGAAGGTCTTTTTTTATTTCTTCCATTCTTTTTGCTATGTCTTTCTCATCTTTTGGCGTTAATTGCTTCTTAGTTTCGTCCGTAACAGCTCGTCCTAGTAAATAGTCAGCTGAAACTGAAAAACAATCCGCTAATTTAGTTAGAACATCATGTGGAGGGAATCTTTCTTCTGATTCGTAGTAGCCTATCATTCTTTGGGATACTCCAATTTTTTCAGCCAATTGTTTTTGTGTTAAATTTTCTTTTTTTCGTAAGGATTTTATTCTAACTCCTATCACATTGTTCACCTCTCTGATTGAACTAATTGTTCTCTTTTGAATTTATTTTAGCACAAATTGTTCTTTTTTGCATTGACACAGAACAATTAGTTCTGTAATCTATATTTAGAACTAATTGTTCTTTCGGAAGTGGGATAATGGGAAATAAAATGTACGATCCGCAAAAGAATTTATATAAAGAAATTGCACATTATTGTGGAGTGACTGAACGGTATATTCGAATGGTTGATCAAAAAGAAAGAACTCCATCAATGGGAACAGCTAAGAAGATTGCTAAGTATTTTGATATGAGTATAGATGCTCTTTTTTTTAGTAATAAATCGAACTTAAAGTTCTTTTTAATGTCGTGTTGGTTTGAAAGGAATAAAAAGTAGGTTTCATCATGGGGAAGTTATTGATAGTGAGTACAGAATCTCGAATGTAGGTATTTGATCTTGACAATAGTGGAGAGGTAGATATTATGGGGATTTTTAGAGTTAAAAAGGATAATAATTATTCCGTTATTAATAATACGGGTTTACAAGATAAAAGGCTTTCTTGGAAGGCGAAGGGGATATTAGCATACATACTTACACTTCCAGATGATTGGGTGTTTTATAGGGAAGAATTATCGCAGCACGCAAAAGATGGTATTAATAGCTTAAGAGCTGGAATGCAAGAATTAAAAGAGTACGGATATATTAAGAGATTTCCTATTAAAGATGTAAAAAACAAAATTGTTAGGTGGGAGACTATTATTTACGAAATCCCATTGGAGGATTTTCCACCAGTGGAAAACCCACCTGTTGATAATCCTGTTGCTGGGAACCTAACGGTGGAAAACCGCAAGCTACTAAATACTGATATACAAAGTACTAAAGAACTAAATACGGATATACCAAATACAAATTATCATCATGATAATCAAGATAAATCACTATCACAAAGATTGATGGATGAAGATTTTAAAATAGCTTATAGCTATTTGCTGAAAAACGGTATTTCGTTAAGTAAAATAGCTATCGCAGAGCTTGGTGAATTTTGTGGAGTATTGGGAAGTGAATTGGTTCTTGAAGCAGTAAATAGATCTCTTGATGAAAATGTACCGAAATGGAGATATGTACGTGGGATTCTCAAAAAGTGGGAAACAAAAAAAGTAAAAACACGAAATGACGTAGCTGTACTAGATGAACAGTTTGATCTTAGTAAAAATAAAAAACAATCTGGTTCAGGATACACAAAACGAAATGAAATGGTACCAGGATGGTTACATCAAAAGGAAGATGAAGACTCAGGAGAACAACATAGACATATTAATGAGGTAACGATTGAAGAAGAGCGTGAGAGGTTAAAAGCTTTATTAAGAAAATACAAATCACAATAAATATCCGTTTTTCCGATTAAATTGATTATTAAGGTTAGTTTATCTTTGGTTACATCAATAAAAGCAGAATTTAAATAAAGAAAAGTAGGGGGATTATTGTATGTTTGACTGGCTGAAAGATTATCAGAAACTAGAAGAAGAAATTACATATTTAGAATATAACTTAGACAAATCAAAAGCGGAATTAAAGCGCTGGACTAGTGGTGACTTGCAACATGTACGATTAACCGCTGAATCGGAAGGGGCTAAAGTAGAAGACCGGATTGAAGCTATTGGATATGAATTAGGACATAAGATGAATGAAGTGTTCAATTTAAAGATTTTAATTAATAAGTTTACAGGACTAGATCATCAAATACTCAAAATGAAGTATGTTGATGGAATGACCTTAGAACAAATAGCGTTTGACTTGCATTATAGTACAGGCTATATCCGACGAAAACACGCTGAAATAAGAAAGATTGTTAAGTTTTTAGATGGGTTTTAATGTTACCTTTTTGTAGGCTACATGCAGTGTACAGAAAGTATTGAAAAAGTGATTTATAGTAGTAATATAAGATTTCGACGAAAGAGCAACTATTTTATGGTTGCTCTTTTTGTTGTGAAAGAAGCTAAGTACTATGGAGTAATTCAATAGGTTAATAGGTATTTAGAAGTTAAAAGTACTTAGTAAAATAGTAGTGTTTGGTCCAAAAATAATAGGGAAATAAGGAGATGTTTAGTAATGGGTATGTTAGCTGCGTCAGTTAAGACAAAGAATTTGCCGCAACGGGTCCTCCGATGGCAGACAATGGTAGAAAATGAATGTAATGCACAAGGGGTACCTGAGTTAGTACCTTATGTATTAGGAATTATTATGGTGGAAAGTGATGGTAATGCTGAACAGACGCCCGATATTATGCAGTCAAGTGAATCTCAAGGGAGACCGATGAATTCAATTGACAATCCTAAGGAGTCAATTCATTACGGGGTAATGCACTTAATAGGAGCTTTTGCAGATGCAAAAAAATATGGTATTACAGATTTAAGTGCAATTGTTCAAGCATATAATTTTGGGCGTTTTTACATCCGTTGGTTAGCCTCTAACAATAAACAGCATTCACTGCAGGTGGCAGAACAGTATTCTAAAACTGTTGTTGCGCCATCTCTTGGAAATAGCACTGGCGCAATGATTCGATATAGTCATCCTATCGCTGTGGCATACAATGGTGGCTATAAATATAAAAATGGTGGAAATTTCTTCTATGCTGAAATTGTTAAACAGTATGTAGATTTTGTCGGAGGAGTTGATCCTACTGATGTAGATACGCGTAAAAACGTGACGCTACCTTCTGATTGGTTAACTAATAACTTAGGTTGGTTACAATGTATAGAACGACAATCTTGGGTGTATAAAGAACCAAATGAACTTGCGGAAGTAGTAGGAAAGATTCCTCTTGGCAGTGGGCATGTGTATTTAGAGACTGCATGGGATGGGAAAAGATTTTGGTTTAAAATTGCCAATGATAACTGGGTTCCTGAAACAGTAATGCGTATTGAAAAAGATGGTAGAAGTAAAGGTGTCATTTGGAATGAATGGGATGGGCTAGAATGTTACCATCACGCAAATTACAACAGTGGTATACGCGATCGAGTAGGTGTAGGTCAATGGGTAATTGAGTTTAGGGATAACAACTGGATTTACATTACAGATAAAGGGTGGGTAGAGTTTGACGAAAAAATCATTCGTTGGATTCGCTAAAAAAGATAGTGCTCTTATTGAAGTACTTCACAAAAGTCACCTGAGAAAACTAAAGTATATCTGGATGTGTTAAACATACATTATATTTTGAAAACAATACATGGTTAAAGGAAATCTTGATGTAAGGTAACGACGGAGAACTTTTTTCTATCAATCTTATGGTATGAAAAATTAGTATATAGGCCAAAAATATATAAATAGTAAATCAAGGTGCTTATGTAAGTACCTTTTTTATATGGTGTGAAAAATAGAAAGGAAGATTAATATGGCAAAATTTATTTATCCAACAGATACAACAAGGGTAACAAGTGGTTTTAGAGGCAGCAGACCAGATCATCATGGGGTAGACCTTGCAGAACCAGGTTATCATCCGATTTATGCAGCGGCTAGTGGACAAGTTAGTCGCTCTTATTATTCATCTAGTTATGGTGAATGTATTATGATTGTGAATAATATTGATGGGGTCAAATGGGAAACTGTATATGCTCATATGCGTAGTGGTTCTCGAACGGTGAATGTAGGGGATTATGTTACACAAGGACAAACTATTGGAGTTATGGGGAACACTGGAGATTCTAGTGGCCAACACTTGCATTTTGAAATGCATAAAGGTGGCTGGGATATTAATAAGAGTAATGCTGTGAATCCGTTAGACTATCTGGGAAAAGGAGACGGTGGTAACACTGGAAATGGTTCTGATCCTACTGATGTAGATACACGTAAAAACGTGACGCTACCTTCTGATTGGTTAACTAATAACTTAGGTTGGTTACAATGTGTAGAGCGACAATCTTGGGTGTATAAAGAACCAAATGAACTTGCGGAAGTAGTAGGAAAGATTCCTCTTGGCAGTGGGCATGTGTATTTAGAGACTGCATGGGATGGGAAAAGATTTTGGTTTAAAATTGCCAATGATAACTGGGTTCCTGAAACAGTAATGCGTATTGAAAAAGATGGTAGAAGTAAAGGTGTCATTTGGAATGAATGGGATGGGCTAGAATGTTACCATCACGCAAATTACAACAGTGGTATACGCGATCGAGTAAGTGTAGGCCAATGGGTAATTGAGTTTAGAGATAACAACTGGATTTATATTACAGATAAAGGCTGGGTAGAGTTTGACGAAAAAATTATTCGTTGGATTCGATAGATTTGTTAAAAAGAAGAGTAGGTCCTTATGGAGCGACTCTTCTTTATTTTTTATTAATTAGAATCACAAGCTAAATAACAATGTAGCTAGAAAAAGGATTTCTATCAATGATTAACAAAGGAGCATGTATAAATGAAGAAAATAGCAGATATATCTTATCATAATGGAAATATAAATTGGGCTGAAGCGAGTAATGATTTGGAGCTGGCTATTATTCGTGTACAATATGGATCTAATAAGGTTGATTCAAAATATAAAGAATATGTCCAAGGTTGTAAAGCATATGGAGTTCCATTTGGTCATTATGCTTATGGATGTTATACAAGTGTCCAAGACGCTATTGTAGAAGCAAGAGATTTTATGAATCGTGCAGACAAGGATGCAAAATTCCTTGTATTGGATGTAGAAGATGACACACTTGCTAGTTGTGGACCCACTAACTTAGCAAAAGCATCTCAGGCCTTCATTGATACATGTCGTGCAGCGGGCTGGAAAGTTGGATTATACGTGTCACATCACATGTATACAAGTTATGGACTAAATAGTGTGAGTGCAGATTTCTTATGGATTCCTCGTTATGGTGGCAGTAAACCTGCATATAGCTGTGATCTATGGCAATATACTGAAACTGGTAGCGTTGCAGGAATTACTGGTAATGTAGACTTAAATTACTTAGTAGGAAATAAAACTATTGAATGGTTTATAGGAAAGGGCTCTAATTCAAATAATCCTGATCCTACAGATGTAGACACCCGAAAGAATGTATCATTACCACCAGATTGGTTAACCAATAACTTAGGTTGGTTACAATGTTTAGAGCGACAGTCTTGGGTATATAAAGAACCAAATGAAATTGCGGAAGTAGTAGGAAAGCTTCCTCTTGGCAGTGGCCATGTATATTTAGAGAGTGCATGGGATGGGAAAAGATTTTGGTTTAAAATCGCCAATGACAACTGGGTTCCTGAAACAGCAATACGTATCGAAAAAGATGGTAGGAGTAAAGGTGTCATTTGGAATGAATGGAAAGGATTAGAGTGTTACCATCATGCGAATTACAACAGTGGTATACGTGATCGAGTAAGCGAAGGACAATGGGTAATTGAGTTTAGGGATAACAATTGGATTTACATTAAAGATAAAGGTTGGGTAGAATTTGATGAAAAAATCATTCGCTGGATTCGCTAATTAAAAAAATTATTTGTATTAAAGTAAAACTAAAAAAGATGAAACATATCGATAGGATAGTTTTAGAACAAATAGCGTTTGACTTGCATTATAGTACAGGCTATATCCGACGAAAACACGCTGAAATAAGAAAGATTGTCAAGTTTTTAGATGGGTTTTAATGTTACCTTTTTGTAGGCTACATGCAGTGTACAGAAAGTATTGAAAAAGTGATTTATAGTAGTAATATAAGATTTCGACGAAAGGGCAACTATATTTATGGTTGCTCTTTTTGTTGTGAAAGAAGGTGAGCAACATGAAGTAATTTTATAGATTAATGGGTATTTGGCTGATAGTCATATTTAATATGGTAGTAGTTTTTTAGGCAAGCATAATGGGAAAATAAGGAGATGTTTAGTAATGAGTATATTAGCTACTTCAGTTAAAACAAAGAATTTGCCACAACAAGTGTTACGTTGGCAATCAATGGTAGAAAGTGAATGTTCTGCACAAGGAGTACCTGAGTTAATTCCTTACGTACTTGGAATCATTATGGTGGAAAGTGACGGGAATTCTGAAAAAACACCTGATATTATGCAATCAAGTGAATCACAAGGGTGGCCAATGAATACAATTAAAAATCCTAAAGATTCAATTTATTATGGAGTAAAGCATCTAAAAGGAGCTTTTGATGATGCGAAAAAAAATGGTATTACAGATTTAAGTGCCATTGTTCAATCATATAATTTTGGACGAGCTTACCTTCGCTGGTTAGCTTCAAACAAGAAACAACATTCATTACCGGTGGCGGATCTGTATTCTAAAACGGTTGTTGCACCATCACTTGGAAATACAACAGGTGCCATGGTTCGATATAGTAATCCAATTGCTGTGGCATACAATGGTGGCTACCGATATAAAAACGGAGGGAATTTCTTCTACGCTGAAATTGTTAAGCAATATGTTGATTTTGATGGGGGAACTAATCCTTCTGAAAATAAAGAACCATCAGAGTGGGCGAGAAGTGCATGGAAGTGGGGATTAGAAAAAGGAATTGTAGATGGGAATTCACATCCACATGGAACGGTAGTAGAAGAAATCTTGGTACACATGTTACAACGTGTATACAACAACAAAGTATTTTTAGGTACTGGAAGTGCAGTATCCTTCGCTATTGATACAAGTTACCGGAATGGAGAACCGTCAGAATGGGCGAGAGACGCATGGAAGTGGGGTCTAGAAAAAGGGATTGTAGATGGAAATTCACATCCACATGGAGAAGTGACAGAAGAAATTCTGGTACACATGTTGCAACGTGTATACAACAACAAAGTATTCTCAGGTACTGGAAGCTCAGGAGCATTTGTCACTAATGTAAGTTATCAAAATGGAGAGCCATCAGAATGGGCGAGAGATGCATGGAAATGGGGATTAGAAAAAGGAACTATAGATGGGAATTCACATCCACATGGAAAAGTAACAGAGGAAATTTTAGTACACATACTACAACGATGTACAAATAATGGGGTATTTAAGTAATTATAAGATTTTCATATTATAAAGATTCTTGTCAAATAAAAAAGTAAACGAAGGTACTCATTTAAGTACCTTGATTATACTGTGCAAAAAAGAAAGGAAGATTAGTATGGCAAAGTTTATTTATCCAACAGATACAACGAGAGTAACAAGTGGTTTTAGAGGCAGCAGACCAAATCACCATGGGATAGACCTTGCTGAAGCAGGGTATCATCCGATTTATGCAGCGGCTAATGGAAAAGTTAGTCGCTCGTATTTTTCATCTAGTTACGGTGAATGTATTATGATCGTGCATACTATTGATGGAGTTACATGGGAGACTGTATACGCTCATATGCGTAGTGGTTCTCGAACGGTGAACGTAGGAGATTATGTTACCCAAGGACAAACTATTGGAGTTATGGGGAACACTGGGGATTCTAGTGGCCAACACTTACATTTTGAACTGCATAAAGGCGGCTGGAATATTAATAAGAGTAATGCTGTGAACCCATTAGACCATTTAGGAAAAGGACCTGATCCTTCTGAAAATAAAGAGCCATCAGATTGGGCAAAAGATGCATGGAAATGGGGATTAGAAAAAGGAATTATAGATGGAAATTCTCATCCGCATGGAACAGTTTTAGAAGAAATTTTAGTACACATGTTACAGCGTGTATACAATAACAAAGTATTCTTAGGTACTGGAAGCGTAGTATCGGTTTCTATTGATACAAGTTATAGAAATGGGCAACCATCGGAATGGGCGAGAGATGCATGGAAATGGGGACTAGAAAAAGGAATTGTAGATGGAAATTCTCATCCACATGGAGAAGTGACGGAAGAAATCCTGGTACACATGCTGCAACGTATATACAATAACAAAGTATTCTCAGATACTAGAAGTACAGTGTCAATCGCCTCTAATGTGAGCTACCAAAATGGAGAGCCATTAGAATGGGCGAGAGATGCATGGAAATGGGGATTAGAAAGAGGAATTATTGATGAGAACTCACATCCACATGGAAAAGTGACAGAGGAAATTTTAGTGCACATTCTACAACGATGTGCGAATAATGGAGTATTTAATTAAATAAAAAGCCTGATTCTTATTCTGCTAATCCCTGTCTAATAGACAGGGATTAAAATTTATAATTAGAAGATTTAAATTCACAAATCGTTTGTTTTTAGTGTAGCTGAACTAAGTGTATACAATCTACGTTGTGTTTTAGAAATAGTATATGTTTACTAGAAACATATTTTTGATATTAGGTTACGACGTAAGTGATCCGAATTGGTAGTTTTTCTGTTAAATACTGCACTCATTAAATATCTGAATATTCTTTCGAATCGGAGAGTAAATATTACTCCTTTAATTAAATTAAGATATTATTTTTCAAACTACATAGCAAAATTTACGTACTAAATGAGATTGTTAGAAAATCAATAAACAAAATTAAAACGGGAGAGGAAGATATGACAAATACACATCCAGAGGAAAATCAATTTCAGAACCAAATTCTAAATCAAATCATGCCAAGTGATGACAATCAATTTATGGAAATTGATGACGTTGTGGATAATTTAGTGAATGCTGGGATTATTACCGCTAGCAATTTTAACGTCAACGTGGAGCTGTTTAGAGGAAGTCCAATTACTGTTTCCATTGTAAAAACGGGAAACCCAGCAACAGAGGTTCCTACAAAAGTAGTTACCGAGGATAGTATTGAGGGACAAATTGAGGTGGACGTTAAACCAGAAGGGATTAAATAATGAGATAAAAAGACAAATATATGCATATTAAGATTTTTAATTTTTAATTAAATACGAAGTAGGAGAGAGGTGGAAATAATGGATGGTTTGCAAGAGATGAAAGGTGATGTTCAGGAAATAAGACAAGATATTAAAGATATACGATTAGAGATTAGAGGTCTAGAAATGAGGACAGCAGGTAATGAAAAAGACATTATTAATATTAATAAGCAATTAGATAAGATTAGTGCAAATACAACATGGATATTACGCCTTATTATTGGTGGAATAATTGGAGCAGCTCTGACCTTCCTCTTGAAAGGTGGCGGTATGTAATGATTGAAATTACGGCAATGATTGGGGCTGTTATAGGGTTATCGCAAATTGCTAAAACAAATGGATTGCAAACAAAATATATTCCGATATTTAATTTGACGCTTGGCATTATACTGGGTGTTTTATTTTTGTCTCAAGATATCAAAATGAATATATTTCAAGGAATGATTATCGGATTGTCAGCAAGTGGATTGTTTGACCATACGAAAATTATAAAAAAGGATGACAATAGGAAATGAAAAAGAAATCCAAATTAACCCATGGAATGATCGTATCATGGAAGAAGAACACAAGTGGTTATTAGAACCAAACGCGAAAATTTGGCCCGAAAAGGAATAGACGAAAATAAAAACGAGCACTCCTATTTATAGTGATGAAGTGACCCCTAAAAGTTAGACACGGTTATTTTATCAAGCTGCCTTAATCCGTTTTGTATTATAATAATCTATATATATTTCTAATTCTATTTTAAAATGCTCTACACTTTCAAATTCTTTTATGTAGAGGAACTCCGCCTTCATAATTCTGAAGAAATTCTCTATTACTGCGTTGTCGTAACAGTTACCTTTTCGAGACATGCTCTGTACAATAGCTCTTGATTCAAGTGTACGGACGTATTGTCTCATTTGATAATGTCATTCTTGATCAGAATCCATCAGTAGTTGGTGATTTTCAGGCAAATGTTCTAATGCATTCTCTAACATCTTTGAAACAAGTGAATACGTCGGTCTAGAACCAATTGTATAGGTAATAATTTCACCATTATACAAGTCTAATACAGGTGATACATACAGTTTCTCTCCAAACAATGTAAACTCTGTGATGTCCGTTACCTATTTTTGATTCGGTGCATCTGTATAAAAATTACGCTCTAAAATATTAGGTGCAATTCTACCGACTTTTCCTTTATAGGATTTATATTTCTTCATATGCACAACACACTTTAATCCAAGCTCTTTCATAATGCGTTGAACCTTTTTGTGATTCACTTTCTGACCACGATTCGTTAATTCATCACGAATGCGACGGTAACCATAACGACCTTCATTTTCCTCATAAATCGCTTTCATCTCAGCTTTCAAATCGGCATCTACATCTGGACGATTCATTTTCTTTACTAAATTATAATACGTGCTTCGTGGAATATTAGCTAGCTCCACGAGTGCCTTCACCGAATATTTATGCCTTAATTCATAGACTACTTGCGCTTTGTCTGGTCTCGTGATTTTTCCAAACAGAAATCGTTGAAGGGGCAGGAATGTTAAAAATAGCTGCCGTCTCAAATAAGGACATACCGTTTTCAATCATAAAGTTTAGTACGTCTAGTTTAAATTGTTGTGTGTAATTTGTACAACGTTTTAGAAAAGCTTCCACACCATTCTGTTTATACTGGTTTACCCAATTCAAAATAATTGTGTTACTTATACCGATCGCTCTACCCATTTTTCGATAACTTTCATTTCCGTTCAAATACCGTAGAACGATTTGTATTTTTTCATCAGCTGTAAATTTAGCCATAGAAAAACTGCACCTCCAATTGTTAGACTGTGTCTAACAATTGGAGGTGCTGTCTAACAATTGGAGGTGCAGTTCAGAATAAGATGCTCTTTTTGTATTAATCACATAGATTCATTTTCGGGTGAGGTAAAAAACTCGTTGATTTTGTTGGAAAGTAGAAATGGAATGGCTCCTTTTATAACAGAAATATCCCAATCCCACCATGCGAGATTTTCTAGCTTGTCAATCGTTTCTTGCGGGAAACGATATCGAACAAATTTTGCAGGATTACCAGCTACAATTGCATATGGAGGTACGTCTTTTGTAACAACACTCTTTGCCCCAATAATGGCTCCGTTACCAATTGTAACACCAGATAAAATGCAGGATTGATAACCAATCCATACATCGTTGCCGACTACGATGTCACCTTTTGAAGAAGGATGACCAGTAATATGTGCTCCTTCATTAAAAAATGCATTAAATGGGTATGTCGTTATCCAGTCTGCGCGATGTTCACCGCCAAGTATAAAAACGACTTCTTCTCCTAATGAACAAAACTTACCTATTTTTAATTTTGTTTCATCATTCCAAGAAAAAATGGTTGGACCTACTTTACTATAAGTATAATCACCAATATCATATTTATTATATTCAGGTTTTTGATTTAAAAATAACATAACAAATTTAGCATCCTCTCTAAAGCAAGTAATGGATATGGAACATTATATGCAACTTGGAATAAGTCGAACTGTGTTGTATGAATTGGTAATGCACAAAAATAGTAGTAGGCGTAATACATAAAAAAGGAGTGGAATGAATGATATACAAAATGGGATTATATAATAAACCTTTTCAATCAATTCAATTAGGAAAAAAAGTATATGAAGTACGTTTATACGATACAAAACGTCAACTTATAAAACAAGGCGATAATATTGTATTTACGAACCTTACGACAGCAGCAACGATGACTGTAAAAGTAACGGAAATAAAACGATACGCAAGCTTTAAAGCAATGTACGAACAAATTGATCACAAATTATTGGATTGTGAAAATGATAGTTTAGAGGAAATGCTAGAAAGTACATACAAAATATATACGAAAGAACAAGAAAAAAAGTGGGGAACAGTTGCGATTCGTATTGAGGTAATAAAATGATAAGAAATCGCGGCGGGGCTATCATTGTGCAGGAAGGGAAAATTGCTCTTATAAAACGTATTCGAGAAGGGGAAACATATTATGTTTTTCCAGGCGGAGGAATTGAAGAAGGAGAAACAGCTGAAGAAGCAACAAAGCGAGAAATTTATGAAGAATTAGGGGTACATATAAAAGTGGAGCATCTGATTGCAAAGGTGGAGTATAAAGGTACGGAGTATTATTTTAATGCCCATATTATAGATGGAGTTTTCGGAAGTGGTAAAGCTGAAGAATTCAAACTGAAAGATAGAGGGAGTTATATTCCGTTATGGTTACCGATACACGAGTTGGAAAAAGTGAGTATAAAACCGTATGAAGTGGTCGGAAGTATATGTAATCATTATAAAAAGTAAGGTCTGACAACATACAAAAAAACCCATTGACATAGTCTTCTGATTTAAGTATTGTATTCGAGTATGTTTATAATCAGGAGGTTTATATGAGCAATCAAACTACTACACATCATGTGAAAATGACAACAGCAGATCCATCTGGAATTGGTCTATTTGGATTAGCGATGGTAACACTTGTAGCATCATCTCAAAAGTTAGGCTTAACAGATGGCGTTTCACTTGTATTACCGTGGGCAATCTTTTTAGGAGGATTTGCACAAATCTTTGCGTGCATTCACGATGCAAAGCATAACAATACGTTCGGTACAACAGCATTCGGTGCCTACGGCCTATTTTGGTTAGGTGTTGGAATGACTTGGTTAATTCAACTTGGAGTATTTGGCGAAAAATTAGCACAAGCTGCAGATTCAAAACAGCTGGGTGTAGCCTTTATTGGATATTTGATTTTCACAATCTTTATGACAATTGGTGCAATGGAAACACATAAAGTATTATTTATGATTTTCGTCCTTATTGATTTCTTATTTATTGGTCTTTCATTAAGTACTTTAGGTGTTATGCCGCATGCAATGCATAATTTAGCAGCGTATTCTGAACTATGTATTTCATTATTATCTTTCTATGGTTCAGCAGCAGCAGTGTTAAATACACACTTCGGTAAAGTTGTATTACCAGTTGGAAAGCCGTTTGGTATTTTTAAAAAGTAATAAAAAAGCACAGGTGATTGTATAGTCATCTGTGCTTTTTTATATGGAATAAATAAAAATGAAAAATATAATTGAAATTGATTCTCATTATTAATATAATGAGAATGAGAATCATTTATTGTAAGAGGGGGATGCCGAAGTGGCAAAAATTTTAATAGCCTATGCAAGTATGTCAGGAAATACAGAGAGTATTGCTGATTTAATAAAAGTTAGTTTAGATGCTTTTGATCATGAAGTAGTATTGCAAGAAATGGAAGGCATGGATGTTGAAGAATTATTAGCCTATGATGGAATCATTTTAGGATCTTATACGTGGGGCGATGGTGAATTACCGTTTGAGGCGGAAGATTTCCATGAGGACTTAGAAAATATAGATTTATCAGGGAAGAAAGTAGCGGTATTCGGATCAGGTGATACGGCGTATGAACTATTTTGTGAAGCGGTAACGATATTTGAAGAAAGACTTGTAGAACGCGGTGCAGAGCTTGTACAAGAAGGATTGAAAATCGAACTAGCTCCAGAAGATGAAGAGGATGTTGAAAAATGCAGTAATTTTGCAATTGCATTTGCTGAGAAGTTCTAAGAATGGGAGTGTCAACGTGGAGACAATGTTAAGTGCGACCGCTATTACAAAGTTAAGAGATGGAAAACTTATGTTAGCTACTACATATAATGGCTTATTTATTGAACGAGACGGAGAATGGAAACAAATATTAAATGGTTTTCAAAAACGAATTAGGGATTTACATAGCGAAGATAATGTAGTGTATGGTGTAGGTGACGAAGGGATTTTTATTCGTAGTATGAATGGTGGGGAGAACTGGACGGTTCAGCGTTTTCCAACAAAAGCAACGAGTTGGAATGTGTGTAGTAATGTACAAGGAACAGTCATTGCTCATGGAGATAAAACGTTGTATCGTTCTAATGATTTTGGTTCGACATGGGAAACCATTCATCCATTTCTTGAGTATGGTGGCGGGGCACCATCTATTCGATCGTTATTTTTATATAAACATTACTTATTTATTGGTACGAAAATACATGCTAAATATGGTGGTGTTTGGCTCTTTAATTTGGAGACACGTAAATTAAAGAGGATTAAAATCGTGATGAATCAGATGATCTCAGCGTTGACTGTACACAATTCTTATATAGTAGCAGCGAGTGGATCGTGCAAGGGGATTAGCGGGAATATTTCTTTTTGTAAAATAGATGAAAGTATTGAGAGTGAAAAAACATATTGGCACACATGTCAAAGTGAGCAGAAAGCAAGTAGCTATTTAGCCTTGAGTGTAGATCAACATGTGCTATATACAACGTCAACGCAAAATAAGGCGGGGATTAGTACGGTTTGTCGTGTACTTCTAGAAGAAGGACTTGTTACAGTATGTGACTCAGTTAAAGGGCATGGCTGGCGCATCGTTAACCAAAAAGAGGGTTATGTTGTAGCTGGATCAGGTGAATCAAAAGCGATGCAATGGAAGAAAAAAATTATATAGCAAAAAAAACTTTACTTTTATTATATTGATATGATATAGTTACTTTAAACCATTTTACTTTTAATAATATAGAGATTTAAATGAGCTGTAACTTCCGAGGAGGATAGCAATGTTAAATCTCCTCTGGGGTTGCAGTTTTTTAATTTTTGAAGTATTATTGTAAAGTGGTTGAAAATGAATATGTACATATAGGTACATTGTAGGAGGATTTTTTAAATGCAAAACGGTAAAGTAAAATGGTTTAACGCAGAAAAAGGTTTCGGTTTCATCGAAGTTGAAGGCGGAGAAGACGTATTCGTTCATTTCTCAGCTATCCAAGGCGACGGCTTCAAATCATTAGAAGAAGGTCAAGAAGTTACTTTCGAAGTAGAACAAGGTAACCGTGGACCTCAAGCTACAAACGTTAACAAGAAGTAATTATGGAAAAAAGAAGGGCTTGCCCTTCTTTTTTTTTGCATTTTTATTGAATAACCTCCTATGTACATATAATAATGAGATTAAATTTTCGTTTATTAGACGAAGTATTTCATGCATAAAGTGCATGAATAAATAAATACTGAAAATAGAGTATGTGTGTGAAAAGGAATTTAGAAAGAGGTAAATAAATTGGAAAACGCTACACATTTTATTGTGTTCGATATAGAGAGAAATTTCAGGCCGTATAAATCAGAAGATCCGTCAGAGATAGTTGATATCGGAGCTGTAAAAATAGAAGCAAGTACAATGAAGGTAATTGGAGAATTTTCGGAGTTAGTAAAGCCGAGTGCACGACTCACTCGTCATACGACAAAATTAACAGGAATTACAAAGAAAGATTTAATTGGTGTGGAGAAATTCCCGCAAATTATAGAGAAATTTATTCAATTTATCGGAGAAGACTCTGTATTTGTTTCATGGGGAAGAGAAGATTATCGTTTTCTATCTCATGATTGTACGTTACACGGTGTAGAATGCCCATGTATGGAAAAAGAGAGCAAATTTGATTTGCAGAAGTTTGTTTTCCAAGCGTATGAAGAGTTATTTGAGCATACACCAAGTTTACAATTTGCAGTAGAACAGCTCGGTTTAACGTGGGAAGGAAAGCAGCACCGAGCTTTAGCGGATGCTGAGAATACAGCGAATATACTTCTTAAAGTATATAGCGAGAGAGACATTCATAAACGGTACAAAAGACATGGTGAGCTTGAACTTGTAGAGAACGGAAAACTAACAGAAAAAGCGAAAAAAAAGATGCGAAAATGGGTATTTAAAGAAATGAGAAAAAATACAGAGCGTCCTTTCGTTTGGAGTGCATTTGAAAGTAGTGACACGTGGGAAAGTATAACAGAAAGATATTATATAAGTGAAGCTACAGTAGAACTTTTGAAAAAGCATTTTCGTACGGCGGTTAGAAAAGCGGAAAGACAGATTAGGTATTTGGCTGAGATGGAGGAGAATGTAGAGGTTAAATGACATTCTCCTCTATTTCTAGCTACATAAATTTAACGTCATTGTATTGATGGATGAATAAAGTATTCATATTAAATAGGAATTGATTTGTTGTGATTGGGCCATTATAATTGCTTTGAAAATTAAGGTGGGGTAAGAATTTTTAAATACATTCATAAAACTAGAGCCCATAGAAATGAAAGAGGGTAGAGTTAAATGGAAGCAATCTTTAACATTGTAACAGTTTTAGTTTTTGGGATAATATTTACCACGCTATTAGCAGTAATTACACTTCCTTTCATAGCAAAGAAGAAGAATTGGAAAAAGCTTAATATATCTTTAAAGCGTGGTGTATTAAAGATTAAAATCGAAGAGTAAATATGAGTTTTATACAAGGGAGGTGTGATAGTGATAGACTTGGATATTAAAGACGTCACCGTACAGATGGAATTAAACGGTGTCTTTTGGAATGAGGATGGGCTTGCTGAAATGACGGTGACTACAAAAGCTGAGCATTCTCTTATTCTTCGTCTAGTAGTTGACTTAGAAAGTAAAACTATTAGGGCGACGAGTGCCGAAATAGTGAATGGATTCTGCCCTCTGTGCAAACAGAAAAGGGACGAATGTAGTGAACTTAATGACTTGCAAAACAAAATGGATATTTTAGAAGAAGCCTATGATTGGGTAAGAGAGCATCCAGAATATCGTTTTCAATTATCTTTTTACGAGTACAATAAATTTGAGGTAGTGAAGTGAAATTTTCATTTTACCAACATACATAGTGACTACTCTAATGGAAATACGCTTGTACAACAAGGAAGGAATCTACTGGATTCTGCAACAATTGTTATCTTGGATTAAAAATAAACATATTTTGTTATAAAGCAGAAAAACCGATTCTACTAAGAATCGGTTTTTAATATAAAGGTCAACTAAGTTCAAAATAAAAGAGCGCTTATTAAAAGCGCTCAGTAAAAATAGATATATGGAAGGATTTATTCAATCCCGTTCGGATCATAAGAATACTGCTGCTTATTCTCAATCCGCTCAATCACATCTTGCAATTCATCTGGCTTCAGAAATTCAATCGGAGAGAAGCCTTTCTCAAACGTAAGTGTATCAGCTTCGATCATTAGTACGTATCGGTCATTTACTTTTGCGATATGTATTTGATCCCCGAAATCAGCAAGCAGGGCCTTCACAGAGATATGATCTGCTTTTAACTTTAATTCCACTTCAGGAGCATGCTCGACGATTTGAGCGGTAGCCTCCATTACTTCTTCAGTTGAAAATTGTTCCATAATTTCGCGTTTCGGACTGGCAGCCCATACTTCCATTGCTTGGTCGAATTGTTCGCGTTCTTCCGTACCTTCTTCAAATACATCTTCAATTTGGTCATATACCATGTCCATTACTTGTGTTTTCATAATTTCAGGCATAGAGCGTTCGTACTCGACGAATTTTAAGAAGTCTTCAAAGTAGCGGGCGTGTGATGCTTGGTGAATTTTTAGTTCGCCTACTTCGACCATACCTTCTTCAGGCATGTACGGATATTGGATAGATTTCATATTTTTTGTTGTGATGGCCATTTCAACGTTACGAATCAGTGTGGATTCATCTGAAATAGAAGCGACTTTCGGTTCGAAGTCACATTTCATAACGAAAACGAATGGATCATCAAAGTATTTGCGTAGTTTTGCTTGCGCAATTAAAAATACACCACCGCGTACAGCACTTGTGTCCAGATATGTATAAACGAGAGGTTCACTCATATCTTTGAAGTTTTCTTTTGTTTCCGCAAAGCGAATGCGATTAAAGAGGTTGTAATGAGGGTTTGAATCAAGTTCGTGCCCTTCTTCTACAATGAAGCGACCAATCTTTGTCGGAGCTTGTTCTGTTTTCGCATGACGTTCTACTTTTCGCTTTGAAATTTTTAATAATTCACCATTCAAAAATTCTTTTAAGGAGCTATCTTCATACTCTTCAGCGTCTAACGTTTGAAAATGTTTGTAGCGTTTATCAACAGCTTCACCTTTTCCTTCTACTTGTACAACATAAAAGGAAAGATAATTTATTTCAAAATCCATATTTATCACCTTGTTTCATTTCATTAACTCTTATCAGTATAGAGATGGAAAAAACTTTCGTCAATTTATATAAAGGAAGGGGGAGCCCCTTCCTTTATATATTTTTTACTTTCGAAATTAAAATCCGTCTTCTAATGCTGAAAATGGAATGTTTAGTCTGTTTTCTATTGTACGTAAACGCTGGTTTAAGCGGTTTAATCTACGTGTATGACGCTCAACCGTGTTTTCTAATTGACGTACTCTTTGTTCAAGCTCATTTACTCGTCTTTCTAGTTGACGGTTTCCAGTACCAGGAAAAGAGATTGGCAGTTGGAATTGTCGATTTTGATCATATGGATTAACTTGTTCTGTTGGATCTATATATTGTTGGTATTGTGCTTGTAAATCATATTGAGGTTGATAACCATTTTGGTTATATGGATCGTATGGATTGTAGGGGTACATAAAAATATCCTCCATTTCTTTAAAATAGGTTAATTCACCATAATGTATGTGTGAAAGCGGAGTGTGGCACGGCAAATACCTATTTATGTTCACAAGGTGTTTCTTTATAAATAAGAATATGGAGTTTTACATTTGTATTTCTTTCGTTTTATGGTATATACTGGATAAAAAGGTGAGGTTACATAAAGGTTACAATTCTATCGAACTCCAACTTTTATGTAAATATGTATAGACATTTAGAAAAGAAAAGAGTAATTTATATAGAGTGAAAAATAACTTGTAACATTTTATAAATATATTGTAAAATGATTGTAACAAAACATACATAAAAATGAAATAATACATAAAAGTAATATTGGGAAAAAGGGGAGAGTATATTGTTCCGTAAAGTAAAGGGTATATTAGTTGGGGTGTTATGTGTAGCTATAGTGAGTGGTTGTGGTGCAAAAGTAAGTGATGTTGCATTAGTAAGTGACATTGGTGGCCACACGGTAGAGGCTAAAGCAGAGGTGCAGGATTCTATTAGTTTAGTAGATGGTCGTACTGGTACGGAAGTGAAAAAACTAGATTTATCGAGTCTAGGTTATTTTGAAGATGAAGCAAAATTTAAAAAATCGGTAACGAAGGTTGCTAGTGAGGTTGGGAAAAGCGTTGATAAAAAGATGGTTCCTTCACGCGTAGCACCTGATGGAAGTTGGCAAGAAGGAAAACCTGCTTATGAGTTAATGGAAAAAGAATTAGTAGATAAATTATTAAACGTTGGTATGTGGGACTCTTCATATCAATTACCTATTGTTGAGAAAAAGCCTATCGCAACATTAAGTGATGCGCAAGGAAGTGGTACGGTAATTGGTAGATATGAAACGAATTTAGGTGGCTCAGCAGGTGGCCGTATTGAGAATATTCGCTTGTCAGCAGCGGGCATAAATGGAGTTGTATTAGCAAAAGGAGACAGTTTCTCTTTCAATGCATTAATTGGTGATACAACGCCAGATAAAGGATATCAACTAGGAAAAGAAATTGTAGATGGTAAATTAGTAGATGGATACGGCGGTGGTGTTTGTCAAACATCATCAACATTATACAATGCAGCAGATCAAGCTGGTTTGAAAATGGTAGAGAGAACGACACATTCTAAAACGGTAGGTTATGTTCCACAAGGAAGAGATGCTACAATTGCGTATCCATACTTAGACTTAGTGTTTGAAAACACGAATGATGCACCTGTGAAACTTTATATGGGCATTCAAGGTGGAAAGTTAGTTGCTGAAGTACATAAAATGAGATAAGAATAATAGTAGACTGTTTCGTAAAGTCACCTTTTCTGAAAGTTAGAAGAGGGGGCTTTTTTATTATGGAAATAAAAAAGATTATAAATTCTGACTTTTCTTATTTACATAGGGTGATTTTAGTTGTATCCTTCATAGTAACGGTTATATGTATTGGAAATATATAAGGATAAGGAGATGGAGTTATTCATGGTACAAATTCATCCGAAAACACGTATTGGTCATGTTGAATTTAAAGTGCAAAATTTAGAGCGCCAAATTGCTTTTTATGAGAATGTAGTAGGCTTAAAAGTAATTCAGCGTGAGGAGAATAAAGCATATTTATCAGGAAAAGGTGGAAAGAACACGTTACTTGTTCTTGAAAAATTAGAGGACGGGGTATTGCAAGAGCCGCGTACGACTGGTATATATCATGTAGCTTTTTTAGTTCCAACTCGTGAGGCTTTTGCTTCGGCATTATTTGGGGTGATTCGTAATAAGAATGTAATTGATAGTCCGGATGAGCAAGAAGGACGTTATACATATTCAAATGAAATTTTACCGATCTCAAGGTTTAATAGTGCAAGTGATCATACATATAGCGAAGCGTTTTATTTACAAGATTTAGAGGGGAATGGTATAGAAATTTATGCAGACCGCCCGCGTGATCAATGGGGAGAAGGACCAGGAGGAAGTACGCCGCTAGATTTAAAAGAACTGGCAACGCTCGTTGATTATGAGGTTGATGGATTGCCTGCTAATACTGTCGTTGGGCACGTACATTTACGAATAGCGGATGTAGAGAAGTCACACGAGTTTTATGTAGAGACAGTAGGATTTGAAGTGCAACAGCGTGAAGATGACTGCTTATTCATTTCTGCAGGAGGATATCATCACCATATAGGTGCAAATACGTGGAACGGAGTAAATAATCCACATCCACCAGCGTATGCAACTGGACTTAAGGTATATACAATTGTATTACCGCATAAAGAAGCGTTAGATGAAGTGAAAGAAAGATTAATAGAAAAACAACATAAAGTAAACGAAAGTACAAACGGATTTACAGTAGTAGATCCTAGTGGTATTACAGTGCAGTTTGAAATAGAGACAGCATAAAAGAAGTCGGAAGGTGTATAATCACTTTCCGACTTCTTTTTGATACGTAATCCAAGTAGCACAAGGATTGAAAGGAAAGGATTTTAATATCTCCATTGCATATATACTCGTTGAATCGAATTCACCTTGAATGAAAGAATAACCATGTTCACTTGCATACATAGATTGTTTGAAAACGAGAAGTTTCAGTAAGGATAAATTTTCTGTAGTGTGAGTCCCACACCATCCTAGTTCTACCGTATTATCTCTTTCTGATGTATGGAGGAAAGAGTACGCAATAATTTTATTTTCTTCATCTATCATTACAAAGCTCCCATCTAGTAACACATCATCAGTTAAGATCTGTTCTTTCCAAGTTTCGAGCGGGTATGAGGCAACGGGATTTGCTAAGTGAGTATCCTCATAATTCGTTTTTACTAAGTGAGCTAGATTTTCAAAGAAGCTATTATTAGACTCGATGTTTGATAAGGTTTGTACATGATAATTTGAATGACGCATTGTATCGATAGCTATGATTTTTCGTACGTCTAATATCGGCATATATGTTCTTCGGATTTCCGTAAAATTATGTTCTTCATAATAGGCTTTTAAATGAGCCGATGTTTCCCATATAGAGGTTTGTAATGGTAATTTGAAGTTTTCTCGTTTTAGAATCTCGGTTAAAAAAATTTGTTCTATGTGTAGCACTGAATAGAAAGGGTTCGTATATATTCGAAAGTATGTGCAGTATGGATGGAAGTTATTATTCCAGGTGAGAAAGGTGCCTACTACATCTTTTTTATAGTAGGCAACATATGCACATTTTGTTTTATTATCTCGTAATAAATTAAATAGATAAGAGTCTTCATTGTATAAATCAATAAGTTGTTTTACTTTTAGCTCATTACTTCTACTATATTTCTCTATAACAAGATTATTTTTATCGGATGACTTTTTCATAGCTTAATCCAAAATCTTCTTACTACATTTCCATCTTCCTCGATGAAATCATCATCACGAAGCCCGCTGTTATGTAAAATTGTTTTTTCTGATCCTGTATTCACTTCGTCACAAACGACAAGTACTTTCTCGATGTTTAATTCCTTCGTTTTTTCTAGCGATAATTCTAATAACTTCGTAGCATAACCTTTTCTTCTTTCAGAAGGGCGAATGCCATAACCGATATGACCTCCAGCGTTAAATAAATGCTCGGTTAAACTATGACGTATATTAACAGCTCCTACAATTTTATTTTCATCTGTAACGAGCCAATACGTAGAGTCTGGTACCCAAGATTCAGGGAGGTTTATTCCGTTATGCGCATCGTGAAGTTCTTGAATCATTGCCGTGAAATTAGAGGGGTCTTTTGAGATAACCCACGGAATCATTGTTTCACCGCTATCTTTCCATTCTTTATAAAAATCTAAGTATTCTTCTTGTAAATCGGTAGTAGGTGTAAGTAAAGAGACGTTCATTGTTAGTAAGCTCCTTTATTTATGTAGTATTTATAAAAAATTACGATACAAAATGAAAGCGTTTTCTAAAATTTCTCAACCTCATTTTATGCAATCCATATCCCGTTTTTAAATGGAAAGTAAAGTTTATGGTTTTTCGTATAAAAAGTGGGCTGAATTCTATTTATGTTAATATTGAAAATATTAACATAAATCACCTAGGATATTAAGTATATTTTAATAAAATGTTTTTATATCGATAAATGGATGTGTGTGATAATTTTTGTTTTATCTATCTATAATGAATGAAAGGGGGAAGGGCTCGTGAGTGTAAATTTTGATTTGATTATACGAATCGGTGTTGCGGGTTTGTTAGGAGCAATAATCGGTATTGAAAGGGAAATTCGATCAAAAGAGGCGGGATTAAAGACTCATTTCCTCGTAGCGGTAGGGAGTGCTTTAATAATGGTCGTTTCAAAATATGCCTTTTCAGATATTATGAATGAAGAACATACGGCTCTTGATCCGAGCCGTATTGCAGCGCAAGTGGTTAGTGGATTAGGTTTTTTAGGTGCAGGTACAATTATTATTCAAAAACAGGCGGTGAAAGGGTTAACGACAGCGGCTGGTTTATGGGCTACAGCAGGAATTGGATTAGCAATTGGCGCTGGCATGTATGTAGTAGGCATTGGAGCGACGATTCTAGTTTTAATTGGTTTAGAGATTGTGAGCCGTATTTTTAAGGTGCAATTTTTATTTCCGCAAAATATAACAGTGCAAATGTGTATAAATAAACATGAGGCGGTACAGCAAATATTAGAAATACTTCATATGAAAGACATTCCAATACTTTCATATGAAGTGGAGACTTCACAGCAAGGCGCAGAAATAGTATATAAGGTAGGAATGCAGCTGAAAAATATATCGTCAGAAGAAAAGAATGAATTTATTCAGCATATGCAAACATTACCGGAAGTTACGTTTATAAAGTTAAAATCATAGCGTTGAAAACGAGGGTAGATATAGCAGACATTTCGCTATTATCTATCTTTTTTTGATATAAAATTCACATAAAGTCAAGTGTTAATTTTGCTAGGCATGGATACATGTGTGAACGTTCCCTTATTTTTTCTCAATACAGAATAAAAAGTAAGAATAGTAAAATAATGGTGCGGGACACTAAAAAATGTAAGGTAGGGGAGAGCATGAAAGGCTATTCAAAAAAAGTGTTAGTAGGGGTAAGTTTTGCTAGTTTAATGTTAGGGAGTTTTCAAGGGAGCACATTGGCAGAAAGTAAAAAGGGAGAGCAAGTTTCTTATCGGAATGTGCTAAAAATGGAACCAGTTGGTGTGCAACTGCCAGTGCAAGAATTAGCTCATTCATCAAAAGTGCTTGAAAATAAGTCTTTTGAGAAAAGGCTACAATTTGCTGATTTGTCGCAAAGACCACCTGAAGTAAAAAAAGAAAGTAAGCAATTAGCTGCAGCGAAAACTTATACAATTGCTGAACTAAATCAATTAAGCAATCAGCAGTTAGTAGATTTACTTGTAACAATTGATTGGGAGCAAATTACGGGTCTATTTCAATTTAATAAGGATAGTCTTGCATTCTATCAAAATGATAGTAGGATGCAGGCAATTATTGATAAATTGAAGCAGCAAGGACAAGTTTATACGAAAGATGACTCCAAAGGGATTGAGACTTTAGTAGAAGTATTACGTTCAGGGTTTTATTTAGGATTTTATCATACAGAATTAAGTAAACTAAATGAGCGGAGCTATCATGATAAATGCTTACCTGCATTAAAAACGATTGCGAATAACCCGAATTTCAAACTCGGTACGTTAGAACAAAATAGAGTTGTATCATCATACGGAAAATTAATAGGAAATGCTTCGAGTGATGTGGAAACGATAACATCAGCTGCAAAGATTTTTAAACAATATAACGATAATTTTTCTACATTGGTAGACAATCTTTCAGCTGGAAATGCGATTTACGATATTATGCAAGGTGTTGATTACGACATTCAATCGTATTTGTACGATACGAGAAAAGCACCGAAAGATACAGTATGGTACCAAAAAATTGATAGCTATATTAATGAATTAAGTCGTTTTGCTTTAATTGGAACGGTGACAGAGAAGAATGGTTGGTTAATTAATAATGGTATTTATTATACAGGTAGACTTGGTACGTTCCATAGTACAGGAACGAAAGGATTGCAAGTTGTAACAGACGCGATGAAAATGTATCCGTATTTAGGAGAGCAATATTTCGTAGCGGCTGAGCAAATCGCGACGAATTATGGCGGGAAAGATGCAAATGGAAATGTTGTTAATTTAGATCAAATACGAGAAGACGGGAAGAAAAAGTATTTGCCGAAAACGTATACGTTTGATGATGGGGCAATTGTTTTAAAGGCTGGAGATAAAGTGACAGAAGAAAAAGTAAAACGTCTATATTGGGCGGCAAAAGAAGTAAAGGCACAATTCCATCGTACAGTTGAAAGTGATCAACCTTTAGAAAAAGGAAATCCTGATGATGTATTAACGATGGTTATTTATAATAGTCCAGCTGAATATCAATTTAATCGTCAATTGTACGGATATGAAACGAATAACGGTGGCCTTTATATAGAAGGAACAGGTACGTTCTTTACTTATGAACGTACGCCAGAAGAAAGTATTTATAGTTTAGAAGAATTGTTCCGACATGAGTTTACTCATTACTTACAAGGTAGATATGAAGTACCAGGGCTTTGGGGACAAGGTAAGATGTATGAGAATGAGAGATTATCTTGGTTTGAAGAAGGGAATGCGGAGTTTTTTGCGGGGGCAACGAGAACGGATAATGTTGTACCGAGAAAGAGCATTATAGGAGGAATATCTTCAAATCCAGCAGAACGTTATACGGCAGAGCGAACGTTAAATGCAAAGTATGGAACGTGGGATTTCTATAATTATTCCTTCGCTTTACAATCGTATATGTACAATAAGAGATATGATATGTTTGACAAAGTTCATGATCTTATTAGAAAAAATGATGTAACAGCATATGATGCATACCGTTCTACTTTAAGTAAAGATGCGAATTTAAATAAAGAGTATCAAGATTATATGCAAATGTTAGTCGATAACCGTGAGAAATTTAATGTTCCATTAGTATCAGATGATTATTTAGCAACTCACGTACCAAAACCAGTTTCAGATATTGCGGCAGAAATTACAGCAGAAGCAAAATTAAGTAATGTATCAGTTAAGAAAAATAAATCACAGTTCTTTAATACATTTACACTGCAAGGAACGTATACAGGTACTACTGCAAAAGGGGAATATGAAGACTGGAAAACAATTACACAAAACGTAAATGATACGTTAAAACGTTTAAGTGCAAAAGAATGGACAGGCTACAAAACAGTAACAGCTTACTTTGTGAATTATCGTGTGAATGCATCAGGGCAATTTGAATATGATATTGTGTTCCATGGTATGAATACAGAAGAAGGTGCTGTGAATAAAGCACCAGTTGCGATTATAAATGGTCCATATAGCGGAAATGTAAATGCAGCAATATCGTTTAAAAGCGATGGATCAAAAGATGAAGATGGAAAAATTGTTGCTTATAAATGGGAGTTTGGTGATGGTACTGTAAGCAATGAACAAAATCCAACTCACGTGTATACAACAGAAGGAACGTACACGGCAAAATTGACAGTAACAGACGACAAAGGATTAACGAATACTGTTACAACGAATGTAACGGTTCAAAAGAAAGAAGATAACAGTGTAGAAAAAGAGCCGAATAATTCATTCCAAACAGCAAATAAACTGCAATTAAATCAAGTTTTACGTGCTAGTTTAGGAAATGGTGATACGAGTGATTACTTTGAAATTAATATCGAAACGGCGAAAAACCTACAAATTAATGTAACGAAGGAAAATAATATCGGAGTAAACTGGGTTCTTTATTCAGAAGCGGATTTAAATAATTATGTTACGTATGCCCAGCAAGAAGGAAATAAGTTAGTAGGAAGTTACTACACGTATCCAGGAAAATATTATTTACATGTGTATCAGTATGGCGGGGGAACAGGGAATTATACGGTAGAAGTGAAATAGTAAAAAGGTCGCCGTGAGTGGCGACCTTTTTGTTACGCATAATAAAAAAATTTAAATGAAATTTATAAAAGTTTGATAGGCAATACCAAGGGAAAGTATCGTAGCTACCATATGTGCAGTCCATTTAGGCATACTTAAATTCAGTACGACATTATACAAGATTCCATATAAGGGGTCCTGCCGCATCCCCATCAAGCTAACAGAACAGATTGCCCCCTAAACGAAAATTTTGTGGCTTTTTTAGCGCGGAAGTTCATTATTATCGTTTTTTATGTTTCTTAACTTGATAGAGGTGTGGTGGATCCCTTTTTTAGAAGTAAATACTTTTAAAACCTTGAAGTATTTGAAAATCAATTTTATCTGCTTTTGTCCTTTGAATTATAAAATCTAATCCATTTTGGGTATTGTCCGCATATTTAGGCATTGCTTCAAGAGTATCTGTCAATGGTTTGTTGAAATCGTCCCAATGTATTGGAATAACAAGCTTCGGTTGTACTTTTCGTACAGATTGCTCGTAATACGTATTTTGGAAAGTACTTTCCTGCTTTCCTAATACCCCTATTCCTAAAAACAAGACATCAGCTCGAATATCATCTAATGCTCCTTCTATATAGTTAGCACTTGGTTTAACAAGGAAAGTTTTATTATTATGTGTAATCAAGTAATCATAAGAAGAGTCTTCATGATAATCTAGTGCTTTAGCAGGTTGTTTAAGTGTCTTTTTTTATTTTTTCTCCTTCATCAAAGGTTGGTGAATGTTTCGATGGAAGGACAGTAACAGTAAAATCACCAAACTTCATAGTCTTATTTACTTCATATACAGACATCTGGTTCGTATTTATATTACCACCAATACCTATGTTAATTGCTGATTCTGAACCATATACATGTGTTCCAGTTCGTTTAGCTATATAAACTAAATCAAACGCATGATCATAATATGTATGTGCAATAAATAATCCCTTAAGTTTATTACTATCAACCCCTATTTGATTAAAAACTTTATCCACAGTATCTTCATCTGTTTTTATATTGATGAACAATATTTTTGGTAAGGATGGCCTAGAAATAAAACCATCAATCATTAATTGTGTATTTCAAAAAACATTCTCCTTTCTAAACAAAAGATATTATTGTTTGCCTGTGCTAAATCCTCCTACTTGAGGCTACCACAAAGTATCTATAAAATTTAAAAAACGCCATCCTTTCCTATGATTCTACAGAAAGAATAGCGTATTTTTTCATATTAAGGAAATTTAGTTTTGTTAGCTTGATAGTGATGAAGTAGTACCAACAAAATGCGAATTTTGTACTCTAAGAAAAATTTGAATCCAATAAAAACTTTCTGTAAGGTTCATTCCCTACAACTTCATTTAGAAACTTATAAATTTATTATTTTTATCTTTATTTACTCATAAAATATCCAATTGTATAGATAATCCATAAGTGGACCGGATAGAAAATATAAAACATATATTTTGTAAATGCATTATTCACACCACGTTCGCCGTTGTATAAAAAGAAGAATGGTAATGCGAATACCATCATCCATTGGTTGTTAAAACCAAATAAACCCATGTCTGTGAAAATCTCTCCCGCCATAAGTAACGTTGGGACTTCCATTAATGAAAGTAATACATATGTGATAATTAACCACATTTTCTTTTCTCTAAAGAAATAGAAGATTAATGTCATGATGACGCCCATGAAACTTGCTTCTGTAAACATTCCTAATGTACCCACAATAATTGCAGTTGGGATTCCGAGTAAATAGTTTTTTGTACGTTTCGTATAATCAATGGCACATAATAATACTATCCCAAGCCCAAGTGATAAGAAAATATTATTTAATAATCCAGCCTCTGTCGGGAAGATATATTGAATAATCGCTGAACCAGCAAACATAATCGCTGCCCACATAAATACACGTGTAGCATACTTTGTACGATTTCGTGTATAGAAAAATCCTTCCACTACAAAATAGAAGAAAATGGGTGCTACAATACGCCCTGGATGATGCATCCACATTGGCATACCTGGAATGTAAGTATATACATGATCAATGACCATAAGAATCATTGCAAAAATCTTTAATTGAAAAGCATTTAACTTCATAAAATATAAAACCTCCAATTTATATATTACTCAAATACTATTAGTCCTCTAGGAAAACTATATTGTTTCTTACATCAACGATATACTTATATAAAGTTTCTATAGTAAGAGCATCTCTTATTTATCCAAGGGGTTCTTTTTCATGAAAAGAACCCCTTGAAAAGTATAATTTCAGGTATAATTTCTATGTTATTTTTAGATCAAGCACCTATATTATTAAAAACATGCATTGTTAATTCATAAGTTTTTTCAAATAACTTCGTCGAATGATGAAAAAGCTTATAACAAATAGCAATAAAAATATTCCTACGCCTATTGCTGTGACTCCATAAAGTGCTGATGAAAAATGGTTACGCATTGCAAGCATTATTCCACATAGAAGAATAGATGCAAGTGTAAACGGTACAAAAATTAAAGTTGCCAACTCCTTAGTCACAACAGCAACTAATTCTTTCACAGAAAAGCCAAGTTTTCGGATTCCTGTATATTTTTCTTTTTCTTCTTCAAATGACGTTTGCAGATAGAAATAAAGAATACTCATTGCCGCGCTCAAGAAGATAAGGCTCAACATGAAACCGATAAAGAATAGAAGACTCACTGTAGTTTTTTCAATCTCGTAAAAATTAATTTTAGAAGAAATTAGGCGCTCATTTGGTATTGTTGAAATTTTGGAAAGAATCGTTTCGGATAAGTCGAGTTTTTCTGTCCAATTATCAATTTCATAAGTAAATACTTTAAATACAGGATAGTCAATAGTTTCATAAACAACATCTGGGACGATATAGTACATTTTTTGGAAACCTGAAGTTAAAATATTTCGTTTCTCAAGGCCCGCATATTTAAGTTTTCCAAACGGGTAGTCACGAATAAATTCTATATTTGGAAGAGCATAGTTATTTCCTGCTGCAACATAGTATTCATCATCCTTTAGTGAAATTGTCTTATGAAAACCAAGGGCATTATAATTTGAAACTGACATAAAGCCAATATTATGATTTTTATCTGTTTTAAATGCAGAATAATATGCATCGTATTCACCTTGTTTTGCTAATGCATTTTCAATAAATGAAATATCTTTCTTTTCAACTTCAGGTGTATTACCTGAGAGTGAGATATATTCAAAGCTGTACGGATCTATTGATTCTGCTCTCGTATTTATATTGTAATAGGAACTGTACAGTACATTTGTACATAAAAATACACCTAGCAACAAGACTGTTAATAAATAGATAAGTTGGGAATGTGAGCGACCTTTGGCCTTTATGTTCGAAACGTAAAGCATATTTGTTTTTTTGTAATACGACGGTCGTTTTTGTAATACATGAATTGATACAAACATTCCCTGCGTGATAATGAAATATATGGCTAATAGCGAACTAACAAATAGTAAAATGTAATGGATGGTTCCAGATGATTCAACCCAATTCATTTCTAATATGAGCGATAGTGCTAAGAATACGCTGGTAATTACTGATAGTAACAACTTCCATGGTGCAGGCACAATTAATTTTTCCTGTGTTACATCTGCTTTTAACAGATGTACAGCTTCTTCTTTGTTAATAAAACGTGTTATAAATTTAGAAACGATACAGAATAAAATTGCAAATAAAATAATAGTTAATGCGATAGCCTGTATTGGTATATACATACCAAAGCTATTCACTTGTAACACCCTTTTGGTGACCATTAAAAACAACGGGGCGATTACAAGCCCAAGCACAATCGCTTTTATAATTGCTACACTAGCAATAAGCATATTTTCTCTGAACACCATCCTACGCACTTGCTTCATAGATGCTCCAGTAATCATAAAAATGCCAAGACTTTTGGTTTTCTTTTTCAAAAATGAAAACATCGAATAAATGATGAAAACGAATGAAAAAATATACACAATAAAGCTCGTGAGTATCATTACAAGGCTAAGTGTGCTTCCTGTTTGAATGCTTGCTAACATAGGATGAAATGCTACAATCGAAAATAAGAAAAATATCAAAATGGAAAATACACTGCTTAAAAAATAAGAAATATATGTCCATTTATCGCGCAAAATGTTTTGAAGGACAATATGATTAAAACTCATGCTGTCCACCACCTAAAAATGTAAGTGTGTCCATAATTTCTTGATAAAACTTCTGTTTATTATTGCCTCGATGCACCTCATTATAAAGAATACCGTCTTTTATAAAGATTACGCGATGTGCAAAACTAGCAACATAGGCATCATGTGTCACCATTAAAATAGCTGTGTTAAAGGTCTTGTTAATTGACTCAAACAATGTCATAACATCATTTACCGCTTTAGAATCTAGGTTTCCAGTTGGTTCATCAGCTAATAATAACCCTGGTTCATGAATAACAGCTCGAGCAATTGCCACACGCTGTTTCTGTCCACCTGAAATTTCAAATGTACGTTTCTTTAAAATTTCTTTAATACCTAAAAAAATTGCAACTTTCTCTAAACGTTTGCTCATTTCCTTAGCTTCTACAGAATCAAGTACCAAAGGTAATAAAATATTTTCCTCTACTGTTAAGGTATGAACAAGGTTAAAGTCTTGAAAGACAAACCCTAATTCTTTGCGACGAAACTTCGCTAGTTCATTATCATTTAATTCATAAGGATTTTTTGAATTAATTGTTACTGAGCCATTAGTTGGGCTATCGATTGTTGAAATGCAGTTAAGAAAAGTTGTTTTTCCACTACCAGAAGGCCCCATTACCGCAACAAACTCATTCATGTTTAAATTAAAATCAATACCTTTCAATGCCTGATAGGAAATTTCTCCTGTATATACTTTTTGAAGCTCTTTTACATTTAAAATGGTGTTTGACATCAGTACCTCACTCCTTTGTATCTTTCAGTATTTGATTATAGATGGGCCTTTTACTTCTTAACATCTTTCAACATGACAGCAATATGACAAAATTGTCACATTCAAAACGGCTACCTTATTTGGTAGCCGTTTCTATACTTCTTGAGAGGTCTATTGTAAATATTGTTTCATTATCTTTAGAATATAGATGGTATGGATGATTTAATGTAGTAAGAATACTTTTTACTAAATAGAGACCGATACCAGTTGCTTCTCCTTTTGTACGTCCTTTCGTTCCCGTGTAAAATAATTCAAAAACACGTTTTATTTCACTTTCAGGTATCGTTTCTCCTTTATTTTTAATAAGTAACTGCCCATTTTCATAGTGGATTATAATGGATGAGTATTTTTCTCCATATTTAACAGCGTTACTTAATAACTGGTAAACCACAACCTTTAGCCATTTACGATCTGAATAGAGAAATATATGCTCCGGTATAGTGCTCTTAGGAAAGATTTCTTCCTCAATAAAATAATCCTTTAAATCATTAATAACTTCCTGCACAATATGTTTTAACGGAATTGGTTCTATTTTTAAATCTGCTAATAATTTAGTAGAGCGACTATACGTTAGTAACTGATTTAAAGAGAAGTTTAGTTTATCGCACTCAACTTTTACTTTTTGCCATTCTGCAAGGGAATTTGGTTCCTTAAACTGATTAGATTGTATAAGCAGTTGAATGACAGAAAGTGGCGTTTTCATTTGATGGACAGCATGAGAAATCATTAATTGCTGATTATGTAATGAACTCTTATATTCCTCTTCTTTTGATAGAAATAAGGATTGAATATATTGCAACTGAGCTGCGTATGCTTTTTCGTATGAAGCTATTGGCTGATAAATCATAAGACTGTCCGTATGGATGCTCTTGTTCTCAATATGTGCATACATTTTTTTACGGCGTAAATAACGACAAAAAAGTAGTATGATTAATAGAGAGAAGGCTAGAAATATAAAATAGGTATAATGATTTTCAAAACCATCTAATCGATGAATCATAATTGGTAAGCTAATAAATGTAATGATATACAAAATAATAAAGCTCATATGGTCTTTTAAAAATAACTTCATGTGAGTTTCTCCGTTAATTGATAGCCAATTCCTCGTATAGTTTTAATTTCTAAAGTAGAATGAATGGCTTCTAATTTCTTTCGTACTCTTGCAATATTTACTGTTAATGTATTTTCCTCAACAAATTCTTCCTCATCCCAAATGGCTGTAAGTAGTTGCTGTCTTGTTACAACATTAGGATACGCTTCAAAGAACATTGTACATAGCTGGAGTTCTTTTATTGTTAATAGCTCCTCCTGATTAGGTGTGCATAATCGTACAGTGTCCAGGTTTAAAGCTGTATTTCCTATTTTTATAATTTTCCCCTGTACATTTCTTGCATATTCGCCATATATACGACGAATTTGTCCATTAATTTTTGCAAGTATCACTCCTAATAAAAATGGCTTAGTAATAAAATCATCAGCCCCATTTTCAATGCCATACACTTGATCTGCCTCACTCATACGAGCAGAGAGAATCACAATAGGACAATTTGATATTTGTCTTATTTTACGGGACCAATAATAACCATCAAAAGCAGGAAGGGTAACATCCATTATGACAAGGTGGGGTTGAAAGTCTTGAAAAATTTCTAATACCTTTTGAAAATCTTCTACAATGAGGCAATGATATCCATATTTTTTAAGATGTTTTTTTAGCGTATATGCTATATTCATTTCATCTTCAACAATCAATAATTTATACATTTCATCCTCCGATTTATTTATTAACTTTGTCTCATACCTTATTTTAAACCATTATTGCTTTTGCTCAAAATGAGGGCAGTCTTATACTATATGGGTTGGGACCAAATGTCCATCAAGCTTAAGATCTTGAAGGTACCCCATCGCCATCAAGCTAAAAAATTGTATCCATAAAAAGTAAAAAACGCTATTCTTTTTGTAGAAATATACAGAAAGGATGGCGTTTTTGTATGAATCTATCGATTCAAGATGAGTTTCATTTATTCGCTGAAGAACTACAGAGATTCCTATCTCCAAGTATCCTTCAACAGGTCGCACAGGAGACGGGTTTCGTAAAACGTAAAAGTAAGTATGGCGCACGAGATTTGGCCGCTTTATGTATTTGGATTAGTCAACACGTAGCAAGTGATTCTCTCACTCAATTATGTAGTCAGCTTTATGCAAATACAGCTACACTCATAAGTCCAGAAGGACTGAATCAACGCTTTAATCCAGCAGCTGTCGCATTTCTTCGAGAAGTTTTTACTTCTCTTCTCACACAAAAACTCTGTTCAAATCACTCACTTTCTGCACATATAATCTCTACTTTCAATCGTATCCGTATTCTAGATGCAACAGTGTTTCAACTGCCGGATCAATTCGCCACTGACTATCAAGGTTCAGGTGGGAGTAGTAATAAGGCAGGCGTGAAAATCCAATTGGAATATGATTTACTTAATGGTCAATTCCTTAACGTGCAGCTTGGACCAGGAAAAAATAATGATAAAACATATGGTACCATCTGTCTTAAAACCGTAGAAGCAGGCGATTTGTGTTTACGTGATCTTGGTTACTTCGATTTAGGAGACTTACAAGCCATTCATGATAAAGAGGCTTACTATATCTCGCGGTTGAAGTTGAATACACGCATTTATATCAAGAACCCTGAACCAGAATACTTCAACAATGGTACGTTAAAAAAGCAAACAGAATACATCCAGCTTGATATGACACAAATGCTGACTGGTCTAATCCCTGGTGAAACGATGGAAATCCCCAAGGCATACATTGGCCAAAATCAGAAACTTCCAGCACGTGTCATTATCCATCGTTTAACCGATGATCAAACACAAACACGTCTGAAAAACCAAGCGATACGTGAAAAGAAGAAAGGCATTGTCATGAAGGATAAAAGTAAACGTTTAATGGGTATGAATGTATATATCACGAATACGTCGTTAGAAGAAGTACCGACGAACTACGTGCATTCATTATATTCACTTCGTTGGCAGATTGAAATTTTGTTTAAGACGTGGAAGTCATTCTTTGAAATTGATGAATGTCAAAATATAAAAAGAGAACGCCTAGAGTGCCATTTATATGGACAACTCATCGGCATTCTCCTCTGTTCTTCTACGATGTTTCAAATGCGTCAGTTTCTGTTTGAAAAGAAAAAGCAAGAGCTGAGTGAATATAAAGCAATTTATATGATTAAAGATTACTTTCCATTACTGTTTCAAGCGATAGCCGTTGGCACAGAAGAACTTTTAAAAATTCTGCATTCTCTTTATCAACTGCTCAAAAAGAACGGTCGTAAATGTCATCGGTATAAGAAGATGACCGTCTTTGATATTCTAGGGATTGTGTATAAAACGACAGTGAAGAATAGACAAGCTGCCTAGCGAAAAAATCGCGTTTTAATAGGCTTCTTTAGCATGCCTACTTTTTTATCACTTGCCAGTTTTGAAACAAGGATCAATTCGTACCTAGTAATTTATTTAGTTAGCTTGATGGGCATGGGGTCCTGCCGACAAAACGCGGAAATTATACGCTAAGCAACTTCTAGCAAAGAAAAAACCGATTTCCTGTACGCTAAGGAAATCGGTTTTTAGCTTAGTGATGAATTTATAGTTGTTTTCTTAACCTGGGGCCAAACAGCTACTTTGGTATAAATTGTGGTTTCAAAATATGGATGCCCTTATAGAGTATATAGCTAGTAGTAGAGCGAAATTATGCTATTATCTTTTTAGCCATTCGATAATTAGTTAATTTAATGCCCTTACGTTCTATAATTTGTGAACAGATTACTTGGTACCCTTTGTGTTTAAAGAATGGCTTGGCAGTAATACTGGCCTCTGTGATAATCTCTAAAAAGTTTAATCTTTTTGCCTCTAACTCAAGCATATCAACAAGAGCTGAAGCTATACCTTTCCCTTGATAATCTTTATGAACATAAAGCCTATCAGGGGTTCAGCCGAGATACGTGTAAAAACGGGTCATAAGATGTAATATATTTCCATTATTGGTTTTTTAGTTAAAAATATCTACCTCATGATTAACAAAAAGCTGATTACCTATGCGCTATAAATGAACTGCCCCCAATTGTTAAACAAAACCTAGCAATTGGGGGCAGTTCATAGTTATCATTTGACTCTTCTAGTGACTTTCTCAAGTAAAGCACCCTTTGGGTGAATAAGATTTATTTATTCATTCCCATCTATCGCTTAATTGTTCTTATTTGTCCACGATGATTAATTTCGTCTTCCATAACGTGAAACCACAAGTATTAATTATTATAAGGCACACCATTATCCCACTTGTTTTCCTCGAATAACCAGCTATCTTGTTTTGATTTCAGATATGTTAGTGTATTTTCTCTAACTTGTGATAATTCATTCAAATAATAATCTAAAGATTGCTTTTTTATTCCTTCCCTTGCTTTGTCTCCAAGTTCTAAAGAAATTCGCCACTTTAGATATTCACTTTCAGTTAAATCTCTTTTTTCAAACGAGATAACTTGATGAACAAACTCCATCGCTGCAATATGTGATAAGAGAGAACCAATAGTGTTTGAACTACCGTTTGGTAAGAAATCTAAATCACTTTGGTTATTTCGCTCAATGTAACATCTCTTGTATGTTCAAGCATTGTTACAAGCTCTCCAATCTTATTTGAATAGTTTTCTCTTGAAAATATTCTATAATCTATCATATATATCCCTCCAATTTATGTAAAATAATGATATAATTTAATTGAATATAAAGAAAAAGGAAACCTGTTTTTATCAGTGTTACCTTATCCAAGACTAAATTTTACCCATACATCATTTTTTTGATGTAGCTCTTGAAGATAAAAACTATTTAATTTTCAAGGAACAGTTATTAACTTAAAACTTATTATACGAGGAGGGTGTATCATGAAAAAAATATGCTTTGTATTAATTGTCGACGCTGGTATAAATTATGGTTCAATATTTTCTCTACCATTTTTAAGGAAACAGGATGATTTGAAGGGATATTTTTCTGAGTATTATGATGTTTCAATTAATTATATTAGGGATAAAAACTCAGTTGACTATTTGGTAGTTCCCAAACCGTGTCCAGCTTTTGATAATGAAAATAATCTTCCAATAATTGAAGTACCAGCAATCTTATTTATGGAAAAGAATTTTGAAAAAATAAAGACTTATATAGACAATTATTTTTCTAATAACTCATAAAGGGGTCCCACCCCATGCCCATCAAGCTAACCAAGTAACTTACTCGATATGGAACGATCCTTGGTTCAAAACTAACAATTGATAGAAAAGTAGGCATACTAAAGAAGCCTATTAAAATCTGATTTTTTCGCTAGGCAGCTTGTCTATGCTTCACCGTCGTTTTATACACAATCCCTAGAATATCAAAGATGGTCATTTTCTTATACCGATGACATTTACGACCGTTCTTTTTGAGCAGTAGATAGAGACGATGCAAAATTTTCAAAAGTTCTTCTGTGCCAATGGATATCGCTTGAAACAGTAACGGAAAGTAATCTTTAATCATATAAATCGCTTTGTATTCACTCAGCTCCTGCTTTGTTTTTTCAAGCAGAAACTGTCGCATTTGAAACATCGTAGAAGAACAGAGGAGAATGCCGATGAGTTGTCCATATAAATGGCACTCTAGGCGTTCTCTTTTAATATTTTTACATTCATCAATTTCAAAAAATGACTTCCACGTTTTAAACAAAATTTCAATCTGCCAACGAAGTGAATACAGTGAGTGCACGTAGTTCGTTGGTACTCCTTCTAGAGACGTGTTCGTGATATATACATTCATACCCATTAAACGTTTACTTTTATCCTTCATGACAATGCCTTTTTTCTTTTCACGTATCGCTTGGTTTTTCAGGCGTGTTTGCGTTTGATCATCGGTTAAACGATGGATAATGACACGTGCTGGAAGTTTCTGATTTTGGCCAATGTATGGCCTCGGGAATTTCTATCGTTTCACCAGGGATTAGACCCGACATCATTTGTGTCATATCAAGCTGGATGTATTCTGTTTGCTTTTTTAACGTGCCGTTGTTGAAGTATTCTGATTCATGGTTCTTGATATAAATCCGTGTATTCAGCTTCAACCGCGAGATATAGTAAGCTCCTTTATCATGAATAGTTTGTAAGTCTCCTAAATCGAAGTAACCAAGATCACGTAAACACAAATCGTCCGCCTCTACGGTTTCAAGGCAGATGGTACCGTATGTTTTATCATTATTCTTTCCTGGTCCAAGCTGCACGTTAAGAAATTGACCACTAAGTAAATCATATTCCAATTGGATTTTCACGCCTGCCGTATTACTACTCCCACCTGAACCTTGATAGTTAGTGGCGAAATGATCAGGCAGTTGAAACACTGTCGCATCTAAAATACGGATACGATTGAAAGTAGAGATCATGTGTGCGGAAAGCGAGTGATTTGAACAGAGTTTTTGTGTGAGAAGAGAAGTAAAAACTTCTCGAAGAAATGCGACAGCTGCTGAATTAAAGCGTTGATTCAATCCTTCTGAGCTCATCAGTACTACAGTTGAAGCTTCTAACTGACTGCACAATTGTGTAAGTGATGTGCTAGCGATTTCTTGACTGAGCCATACGCAAAGGGCAATGAGTTCGTTTGCTTGATACTTACTAGATCGCTGTACAAAACCAACTTGTTTAGCGATATCTTGTAGGACTATTGGAGATAAAAAGTATTGTAGCTCTTGTGCGAAAAGATTCAATTCATTTGAAATGATAGGGTTCATTAAAAACGCCATCCTTTCTGTATATTTCTACAAAAAGAATAGCGTTCTTTTGATTATATGGATACAAATTTATCTTAGCTTGATAACGATGCACCTGAATCTCTTTTTAAATATTATCAACGATATTATTATTTTTCTTTTTTGAAGATGAATTAAAACTTTGTTGTTGTACAATAAGAATGAGGTGATACATAATGAAAAAAATGCTACAAAATGTGCTCAAAAAGTATGGTATCGTACATCTAGAGAAGCGCATGTTAGATACACTTGAACCAACGATTCAAATACACTTATGCCAAGAAGCTGATGAAAAAATAGCAGTGGGAACATCAAAATTCGGAGGTTTTCCTGATTTACCTGATGAATTAGAGATTCCAACCCAAAATGACATGCCTCTATATTTTATTGGACAACTGAATTTAGAGGAAGTACAATCCTATCACAAAGGAAATCCACTGCCTACGAAGGGCATGTTGTATTTCTTTTATGATGTAGAAGAAGAACCATGGGGGTTTGACCCAAAAGATATTGGAGGACATCGTGTTCTGTATACAGAAAATATAGAAAATCTAAAACGAAGAGAAATCACAACGGAAATATTCCCTTCTTCATTAATTTCATTTGAAGAAACATGGACATTGGCAAAAGAAAAAATTGGAGAAACAGGTTTATCAGATGATGATGAATGGGATTTTTACGAAGAAATAGAAGAATCATATGTCAGAGAAGAGAACGATGGATTTCATCATTTACTCGGTTCAGCACAAGCTATACAATCAGAAGAAATGGCTGAAGAGTGTCATCTTGTTACAAATGGATTTTATTTAGGAAATGCGTATCCTTCAGATAAAGAGATAAAACGTTTGCCTGGTAGCCCTCATGATTGGATGTTACTTTTACAAATTGATACCAATGATGATTTGGAAATGTATTGGGGAGATTCTGGTAGACTATATTTTTGGATAAAAAAAGAAGACTTATTACAAAAAAACTTCGAAAATACTTGGTTAATTTTGCAATGTTGTTAATTTATAAAACAACCATTATAGTAGTTTAGATGTAGAGAAACATACTAAATAGCCTAATCCTATCCATAATAAAAACAACAAGGGATATGTACACTCTCAAATAATATGGTGATCCCACACCCATCAAGCTAAGAAAAGCAAATATCCCAAAATAAAAAACGAACTGAATTCTCATAGACAACTAACTGTGGAGAGATAAAATTTTTGTTGTGGGGGTACTCAAAATATTAGCTTGATGGGCATGCGGCAGGACCCCTATAAGATAAAAATGATTAATATAAATGCAATGAATTGAAGAATTAGAAAAAAAGTGGTTGTTCTAAAGAATTAATATCATGTTGTTCCATTTATTCTCACTCCCTTTATTTATTATATTAATATAATAAATTTATAAGCGGAAGAGTCATTTCTATAAAGTACCAAAAATGTGATATGAAAGGGGTATTGGAAATTACAAGAACTAACGCGAACTATCATGTAACGTAACATATTATTATAAAATTAGTAAAAAAGGTTCGCCATGAATGGCGAACCTTTTTATGCGTTATAGCCGAATAATTTTAAATCTTCCCCTGAGTCTGAAATGATCTCTTCGAACTGCAATCCTACTTTTTCTAAAAGCTTTCCTGAATTGATGTTATCAATAGTAGTAATGGCTACAATTCGTTTCATACCTAGGTTCTGTACACCGTAGTCTATTACAGCAGAAGCGGATTCAAAACCATATCCCTTTGAACGGAATTTCTCTAAAAAGGCAAAGCCGATATCAACATCTTCTAATGAATCTCTTTTAATAAGTCCGCACATACCAAGTGGAGTGAAATCTTCTTTTCGCTCTACTAAGTAAAGACCAAAGCCCATTTTATTATACATATCAACTGGTCCGTTTAAGATGTATTTTTTTGCATCGTCTAAGTTTTTAATCCTTTTATCACCAATAAACTGAATCCATGCAGGATCGTTTACTAATTCTAGAATAAATGGGGCGTCTTTTATATCAAACCAGCGAAGAACGAGTCGTTCAGTTTCAAGAACTATCAATCCATTGCACCACCTTTAATAGTTATAACAATTAGTATGGGTTGCGAAATACAAAAGTGCAACATATTTTAATTATGCTCTACTTGTTCACATAAAGTTCGTTTGTTTTGTATAAAGGGATATTTTATAATTAGAATTGATTGTAAAGAGTGAGATACTTATACAATGACTCCTAGGTAACTAGGAGTTTTTACTATATAACTATCATTATTACTAAATATGACACACTACAAATTCTACTCAAGGAGGTACATAATGAAGAAATTATATAATGCATCGTTTACGTATTTGATTATCGGTTTATTATCAGGGATTTTCGCTAGGGAGTATGGAAAGTATAAGGGGATTGTAGGCTCTACTTTGTTAAATCTTTTGCATACACATACACTTGTACTCGGCTTTTTCTTCTTTTTAATTGCTTTAGGATTAGCAAAAGTATTCGCGTTTCATGAAGCGAAAAGTTTTAATAAGTGGTTTGTTTTACATAATATTGCATTAATTTTAATGTTAGGTTCATTGGCAGCGAGAGGGCTGCTTCAGCTAAATGGAGCGGACTTTAAAGGGTTAACTTATATTGTAGGATTTTCCCATTCGTTAATGGCAGTTACTTTAGTTTGGTTTATGTTGTTAATAAAGAAGTCGTTTAAAATATAGTTTTATAGAAAAGAACTTGCAGCAATTGCTGCAAGTTCTTTTTGTTTATTCGAAAGTAAGAAATGAATTTTGTATATGTAAAACTTGAATTATTTAATTTTTCGGATTATTATGTATAAAACCCTTAACATATTTTGTAATTCTAATTTATAGAAAGTAGGAGTGTGTACGATGGAGATAACAGTAGAACGTTTAGTAAATGAACTAAAGGGTGTACTTCCCGAAGATCGAGTAGTTGTGAATACGACAGTAAGAGAGTTACATAGTAAAGATGAATCTTATCATACTAGTAGTTTACCTGATGTAGTTGTTTTTCCGAAAACGACCGAAGAGGTTAGTAGAATAATGAAAGTAGCGAGTGAGCATGGAAAACCTGTCGTTCCTTTTGGGGTAGGTTCTAGTTTAGAGGGACATGTTATTCCATATGAAAAAGGAATTACAATGGACTTTTCGCTTATGAATAAAATACTCGAAATAAGAGAGAAAGATTTCCTTGTAAGAGTACAGCCAGGAGTGACTCGCTCTCAGCTTAATAAAGAATTAAAAAAGTATGGATTGTTTTTTAGTGTAGACCCAGGTGCAGATGCAACGTTAGGTGGAATGGCTGCCACAAATGCGAGCGGAACGACAGCAGTTAAGTATGGGGTAATGCGTGATCAAGTTCGTGATTTAGAAGTCGTTCTTGCTGATGGGGAAGTAATACATACTGGAAATTTAGCAGCGAAGTCATCATCAGGTTATCATTTAAATGGTGTTTTCGTAGGATCAGAAGGTACGCTTGGATGCTTTACAGAGTTAACATTAAAAGTATACGGCATACCAGAACATGTTATGGCTGCGAGAGCATCGTTTCCAACTATAAATAATGCAGTAGAAGCTGTTATTAATATACTACAAGCGGGTATTCCAATTGCAAGAATTGAACTTGTAGATGAATTATCTATGAAACAAGTAAATCATTATAATGAAACAAGTTACAGAGAAGAGCCTACACTGTTTTTAGAGTTTCACGGTAATGAAGCAGGGCTAAAGCAAGATATTGAATTTACGAAGGAAATTGTTTTTGATCATACATGTAAAGAAGTTGCTTTTGAAACGGAAACTGCAGCGAGAAATAAATTATGGGATGCACGGCATAACCTAGCATACGCTTACGTTCATAGTTATCCTGGTAAAAAGCTTATGAGTACAGACGTATGTGTACCAATTTCAGAATTGGCTGGGGCAATTCAACATGCGAAAGAGACATTAGATAAGGTTGGCCTTGTTGGTGGTATTCTTGGTCATGTAGGAGATGGGAATTTCCACGTGCTCTTAATGGTTGATCCAAACGATAAAGAAGAAGTGGAAAAGGCGGACGAAATAAATGAAAGTATCGTTTTATATGCTCTTAAACGAGGGGGAACGTGTACGGGAGAACATGGCGTTGGAATCGGAAAACGGAAGTATCAAGAAGAAGAACATGGGGCGGCATTACTCGTAATGAAAAAAATAAAAAAAGCTCTCGATCCGCAAAATATTTTGAATCCGAATAAAGTTTTTCAGTTGAAGGATAGGGGATGATGGGGTGAAAGTACTAGAAGCGATAAGTAATATAGCTGGAAAGTATTTTGCATTTTGGGTTATTTGTATTGCAGCTATTGCATATTTCATTCCTGGACCATTTCTCGGGTTAACTAGTTACATAACGATTTTACTCGGAGTTGTCATGTTTGGGATGGGATTAACATTAAAGGCTGTTGATTTCAAAATCATAGCTACAAAACCATTGCCAGTTATTATCGGTGTATGTGCTCAGTTTATTATTATGCCACTTGTCGCATACGTACTAGCCTACGTTATGAATCTGCCAGCTGAATTAGCAGCTGGATTAGTGTTGCTCGGTTCAGTACCGGGTGGCACTGCATCAAATGTTATGGTTTATTTAGCAAAAGGGAACTTAGCGTTGTCTATTGCAATGACGTCATTATCAACGTTACTAGCACCAATTGCTACACCTCTTATTTTATTATTACTTGCGGGACAATGGATGCCAGTGAATGCTATTTCTATGTTTCTTTCTATCGTACAAGTCATTATCATACCTATTATTTTAGGATTAGTAGTGAAGAAGTTTTTCCCTACAACTGTTACGAAAGGAATGACTGTTATTCCTTTAATATCAGTTGTAGCAATTATCATTATAGTTTCAGCGGTGGTTTCAGCGAATGTAAGTAGCATTACTTCTTCAGGTCTTCTTATCTTTATCGCAGTTATGCTCCATAATGCATTTGGCTTTTTACTCGGATATATAACAGCGTTCGTACTTGGACTAGACGAAGGGACAAGAAGAGCTATTTCAATAGAAGTAGGAATGCAAAATTCAGGATTAGGTGTTGCGCTAGCAACAGCACATTTTGGACCAGCTGCCGCACTCCCAAGTGTATTAGCAGCAGTATGGCATAACATTGCAGGACCGATATTAGCAACCATCTGGTCAAAAAATGCAAAGAATACTTTCAGTGATGAAAATGTATCGGTAAATATAGAAAAATAGGAATGATAAAGAATGCAAAAACGTATTGTACATTTTGAAGGACTTGTTGTTTTCTTAGCTACGATTTATACGTATTCGATATATGAATTTAGTTGGATTATATTTTGGGTATTCCTTTTAGCACCGGATTTATCAATGTTAGCGTACGGTATAAATAATCGTGTTGGTGCTAACATTTATAATTTATGTCACACATATATTATATCTATATTAATAGCTATCATAGGTGTCTATTTTAAGATAGATACCGTTATAATGATTGGGTTAATATGGACAGCGCATATTGGAATGGATCGAATGTTTGGATATGGATTGAAATATGAGACGGATTTTAAGGATACTCATATTCAAAGGTTGTAAATTGTATTGGGAAGAGGGATATATTGAAACAGAGAATTACTATCGAAGAATATAACACCAAATGGGAAAGTGAATTTAATAAACTAAGGTCGCATTGATTTTGATTACGTGCGACCTATTTTTTTCGTTATTGAAAGCTGCCACTATAAAATAATGACAAACTGTCCCTGTTGGAAGCTGCGATTACTAAATATAATAAGAAATAAAATAGAAAAGACCGGAAAAGAGGGAGCTTATGTACATACCAAAATATTTCGCAATACAAGATGAAGAGATGAAGTACGAAATAATTGAACAAAATAGCTTTGCGACATTATTTTCTCAACATAATGGGGAACCATATGCAACGCATTTACCGTTGTTATTAAATAGGGAGACTCTAACTTTACATGGCCATTTCGCACGTCCGAATGAACAGTGGAAAGATAGTGAGAATCAAGAAGTATTAGCTGTATTCCAAGGACCACATAGCTACATATCGCCGTCATGGTATGAAACGAACAATGCAGTACCAACTTGGAATTACGTTGCAGTACATGTATATGGAGAGTTGGAAATTGTTGAGGGTGAACAGGAATTAAAAGATTCTCTTCAAGATTTAGTACATACATATGAAAATCCAAAGAGTACCTATTCACTTGATGATGTAGATCCGAATTATATGGCAGGATTAAGTAAAGGGATAGTTGGTTTTAAAATTAAGATTAGTAAAATAGAAGGAAAAGCGAAGTTAAGTCAAAATCATTCTGCGGAAAGAAGAAAATTAGTTGTGGAGAAACTTGAGAAAGTTGGTAGTGAGGGGAGTAGGGGTATTGCGGAGTTGATGAGAAAATAAAGTCTACATGAAAGGGAAATATTCTAAATAAGCGTATTTAAAAAGACCTTCTGAATTGAAGGTCTTTCGTTTTTTAAAGCGCTTTTACAGCTGTTGTTGAGTTATAGTCTTTACTTACGTCAACGGATTGAACAAGGTCAGGTCTTTGTGGTGCCGGGAAATCCGCATGGCCTGCTTGATATGTAAATGAACTACTTAGACCAATAGATACAATACCTAGTACAGATAATCCTAAAACGATAGAACTAATTTTTTTTATCATTTTAAAGCCCCTTTCTCAAACGTTTTTTCTTTTGCTTGTAACGCTTTATGAAAATACTCACTTGCTTTTATATGGTTATTTTCATCGTAAAGTTTAACAGCTAACTTTTCTGAATATTCCTGAGTATAGTTATATAAAGATTCTTTGTCGAAATACGTAATTCCTTCAAGAATAATTTTTTCTAAGTCTTCAGTTGACTCGTTATTGTTAAGGGACTCTAAAATTTTAAAGTGAAGCATATATTCTTCATTGTTAAGTTCTGTACAAATTTTTAATCCTTTTTTAATAAATTCTGAAGCGATATTTATTTCACCAAGTTTAGAATGTTCCCTTGCTTGTAAGAAAATCGCTTTAAAATGCGTAGGCATTTTTGTTGTCACTTCAGATAGATGACGAATAGCTAATGTTGATAAGTTTTGATTAGCATATAGCCAACCTAAGTTATTACGCACTCTTAACAGTAATGATTCTTCATCCTGTTTCTGTAAAATATTGATTGCTGAATTATATTTTTCCTCTGCTTGCTCGTATTGTTTTAAATATACAAATGCTGCACCTAATACGCTTTCACAAGAGGCGACATTCTTTTCATACCCTACAGCTTTTATGAAGAATTCTTTCGCTTTGGTTGCATATTCAATAGCCTCAATTGGCTGGTAGAAATGATAATAGAAAATAGCCATTCGATAATTAAATTCCCCTTTTTCTAGATCATCAGTGGCATTTACCAGTAGTCTCTCAGCTTTTTCATAATGTTCACTTGCTAAATTATAATTTGTTGTTAAAGTAGCATGAATCGCTTTAAATAAATGATAGTAGTAAGAAAGTTGGTGATTAGGTGAAATCGAGTAAGAATCTATCTTATTGAAACTATCTTTTGTGATGCTTAAACCATCAGTTAAAACTTTGAAACGAAAATTTAGTAGAGAATTGTATAATGCTAAGTTTTCCTCTTCTTCAAAGTTTAGTTCCTTTTCCTCAATTTCATGCTTTAAGTTTGTCGCCTGGGACACATCTTGTTTTAGCATAGCTGCATACCAGTCATTAAATAATTTCGTAACTTGTTCATTACCTTGTAGTTGAACGTTCATGAAATCCCCTCGCTTTTTGAATATTCTTATAAATAATACTATCAAAAATAACAATATTTAGAAATGGAATTTTTATTTCTCAATATTTGTTTAACAAGCTTATGAGTAAATTTATTGGAATAGTATGGATTATGTTTTGGATTAAAGAAAGGGCATCGGGGGAGAAGCGTTTTAAAGTTTTAGTTGAGAGGGGAGTATATAAAAAGGGTGCGTTGACACAATTTGTATGAACACACCTTTTTACATATTAAACAATCAAGTCCCACAAAAAGTACGATAAGGGCGATTCGTCGGCGTAGGTGGAACGCAGTATTCTTCTTGATCTGTAGAATACGCATAAGGATTTGATAGAGCCTCAAGAAGTTTCTCCATTACGCTATAGTCGCCATTTGTGACAGCTGCTTCTAGTGCTTCTTCTACGCGATGGTTTCTTGGGATGATTGATGGATTATTATTTTGCATCATTTCGTAGGCATTTTCTTTCGATTCTTCTTGTTTTTCTAATCGAGATTGCCACAGTTTATACCATTCTTTAAATTCAGGGCTATCGAATAGAGGCGTATTTTCTAACGTATCAAGAGTTAATGAACGGAATGTATTTGTGTAATCCGCTTTATATTTCTCCATCATTTTTAAAAGTTGCTCAATAAGTGAGTGATCTTGTTCTTCGTTGCTAAATAGTCCTAATTTCTTTTTCATTCCAAGGAACCACTGTTTTTCATACTGTACGCTAAATTTTGAAATTTCATCTTGAGCAATCTTTAATGCTTCTTCTTCATCTTCGTGTAGGATTGGTATTAAAGATTCAGCTAGTCGCGCGAGGTCCCATGCGGCCATATATGGCTGATTTCCATATGCGTAGCGACCTTGTGTATCAATAGAGCTAAATACGGTTCCTTGGTCGTAATTATCCATAAATGCACAAGGGCCGTAATCAATCGTTTCTCCACTAATTGTTATATTGTCAGTGTTCATTACACCGTGGATAAATCCAACAAGTTGCCATTTAGCGATGAGGCTTGCTTGTTTTTTGATGACTTCTTGTAGCAATGCAGTATATCGGTTTTCATGATCTTCAATTTCTGGGTAATGTCTTTTTATTGTATAGTCAGCTAGCGATTGAAGATCCTCGATTGAGCCGCGAGCTGCAGCATATTGAAATGTGCCGACGCGTATATGGCTACTTGCTACTCTAGTCAAAATAGCTCCAGGTAATTTTGTTTCACGATAGGTTGGTTCACCAGTTGTGACAACTGCTAAACTGCGGGTAGTTGGAATATCAAGTGCATACATTGCTTCGCTAATAATATATTCACGTAGCATCGGACCGAGTGCAGCACGACCATCACCGCGGCGTGAATACGGAGTAGGGCCAGAACCTTTTAGCTGAATGTCAAAACGTTTACCTGAAGGAGTAATTTGTTCACCAATTAAAAGAGCACGACCGTCGCCTAACATATTAAAATGTCCGAATTGATGACCAGCATATGCTTGAGCTAATGGATGAGCTCCTTCTGGGAGTGCATTACCGGCGAAAATAGCAATTTCGGCTTCTTTCTTCAATTCTTCAGGATTAAAGCCAAGAGATATCGCAAGTGAATGGTTTAGCTTAACTAACTCCGGTGAACTTACGGGAGTAGGGGGGATTTCTGTATAAAATGAATGTGGTAAAGTCGCATAACTATTGTCTAAATTCCAACCTGCTTCATTATTTGTAGTCATTTTATCTCCTCCTTGTTTATTTTTTTATTATGTATTTGTACGTATGTATTCTTTGTAAAATTAGCTAAAAGTATAATATGATATTTCCCCTTGCAATCTATTGTAAGGACTTCACTGCACTATGTCTATTTAACAGTAAATATAAAGACCCCATTTTAAGAAAATGGAGTCTTTGTTATTATTTTATTTTTACAATTATTTTTCCCTTTGCTCTTCCGGCCTCTGAATATTCCATTGCTTTTTGAGCATCTTCAAAAGGGAAAACTTGATCGATTACAGGTTTGATTTTTCCGGCTTCAATATAGTTTGCAATAGTGCGTAATTGATCGCCGCTTGGCTTCATAAATAAAAATGAATATTGAGCATTATGCTTCTTTTCAAGTGCAGTAAGTTTTTTACTTGCTAATGAAAATAAGAGTGTTTTGAAAAATCCTGAACCGAATTCTTTACCGAATCGAGCATTCGGCATACCTGAAACAGAAACAATGTTGCCACCGCTTTTTATAATATTGAATGATTTTTCAAGTGTTGTCCCGCCGATTGTATCAAATACCGCATCATAATTTGTTAGCATATCTTCAAATTTTTCTGTTGTGTAATTAATAATTTCATCTGCACCAAGTGACTTTACTAAATTCGCACCAGCTTCACTAGCAGTCGTCGTAACGGTAGCACCCATTATTTTTGCTAACTGAATTGCGAAAGTACCAACACCACCAGATCCAGCGTGAATTAAAATCTTCTGTCCTTTTTGTAATTGCATGATGTCATGTAAAGCTTGATAAGATGTTAAGCCAACGAGTGGAATCGACGCCGCTTCCTCAAAACTTAAATTTTTTGGTTTTAAAGCTATATCATCTTCATGAATGGCTATATACTCCGCGAAAGTACCAATCTTATTTTTTCTTGGACGAGCATATATTTCATCACCGACTTTAAAACGAGTTACTTTTGATCCAACCTTCGTGATGACACCGGAAAAGTCATTCCCAAGGATTAGAGGCATTTCATATTTCAGTAACATTTTAACTTTTCCATCACGTATTTTAAAATCAATTGGGTTAATACTAGCTGCATGAATTTCTGCGAGCAATTCATACTCATTTATTTCAGGAGTAGGTACCTCGGCCATACGCATTGGAACTTTTCCGTACTTATCAATTATCATCGCTTTCATTTCTTATACCTCCAAATTTCAATAAAGTGAAACTTTAATCAGTGGGGGATTCTCCATCCCCCACTGATTATTAGCCCTCACCAATCGGACTTTTATGGGCAGTTGATCCCCTATCTAAATTCTTTGCTTTCGCTGAATTCTGAGGTGGGGGTCTTACTGCCCGTTAAAGTGGGATAAAAGTTGTGCAATAGCTTTTCAATATCTAATACAAGATTTTTTAATAAACTTAATTTTGTACGTATATCAATATAATAAAAGTTTTTTGTACCTTCTTTTCGCATTAAAATAATACCGGCTTCTCGTAAAATTCTAAGGTGATGTGATACTGCTGGTCGAGAAAGATGTGTTTGTTTCGTAATTTCGCCTACACGTAATCCGGTTTGACATTCTGTTTCCATTAGAACTAACAAAATAGCTTGCCGTGTTTCATCACCAATTGCCAATAACACTTTTTGTGAATCAATAAAATCTCTTTTTATAATATTTAATTGTTCTTGTTTATTCATTTCAATCACTTTACCTCCTGCTAATTAGTCGAAAGGTTTAAGATGATGGACCATTACTTCGATACGATAATGCTACATGATTGTTGTATGAGCTGCAATATTGGGAAAGAAAATCGAGACGAATGAATTTTTTATGTTGAAAATTATAGGGAGATAGAAAAGGGATTAGAAGGACTACATAACACAATAGATGAAGTTTTAAAAACAAAAAATGATGTAACAATAAAATAAGCTGTTGTAACCTTATATAATCCATAAGGTTACAACAGCTTATAATATTTGTATTATCGTTGATTTTTACGATAGAACATGGTTCAACGTAAAGTAAGTTCTTTTGTTTTACATTTTCATACAGACACAATTTAGGTGGGTTATAGATGTATGAAAATGTAAAAGTGTTTTGGGGCGTAATCTATCTATATGATAATTCAAAATGAAATATAAGTCTATATTTTAATGTTTTTTTTGATTATATTTATATCACTGAGCTCAGAACAATGATGTGGAGGGTAAATTTATGAAATCGAATGATGTACCAGTTTTAATTGTTGGAGGAGGATTATCAGGATTAGCATCTGCGCTATTCCTTGCAAAACATAACATGGAGTACTTACTTATTGAAAGGCATCCGTCTACTGCCATTCATCCGAAAGCAGGCGGTCTTACTTTCCGTACAATGGAGTTATTTCGAGAATTAGGTTTGGAACAAAGAATTAAATTGGAAGGTAAAGCATTAGAGAACTGCCGAGGAAGAATAGTAGTTCATACAATAGCTGAGGCGAATAAAGAAGAATTGGAACAAATGAGAGCGACGCAATACGGAAGCGATGAAGAGTTACTTCAAAAAATAGAAAAGATTAGTCCATCAAAACAAACTGCGTGTTATCAAATAATTTTAGAAGAGATGATGTTACAAGAAGCGAAAACGCTAGGCGGGCAACTATCTTTTTATCATGAATTAGTTTCATTTGAACAAAATGAAAACGGGGTAAAAGCAACGATTCGAAATCGTGAAACAGAAAAAGAAAGTGTCATACATTGTGACTATGTAATTGCAGCAGATGGAGCGAATAGTAAAATACGTGAGCAACTAGGGATAAGTACTGAGGGACGAGGTACAATCGGTGGCTATTATATGAATATTTATTTTGAAGCGGATTTAAGTGTGTTTATACAAGGAGATGCATTTGGTTTTACTATGGTACTTCATCCGGAAGTACTTGGTGCGCTTATACCAGTTGATAACAAAAGAAAATGGATTTACCATGTATCCTACGATCCATTAAAAGTAGAGGGACCAGAGGATTTCACTATAGAACGCTGTAAACAAATTATTCAAACCGCAATTGGAAGCACAAATGTTGAGCCAGAAATAGTAAGTGTTTTACCGTGGGAAGCGACTGAAAGTACTGCTACAAAATTTCAAGATAATCGCATTTTTTTAGTTGGTGATTCTGCCCATATTATGCCGCCAACTGGAGGATTTGGTTCAAATACAGGCATACAAGATGCGCATAACTTAGCTTGGAAATTAGCGGCTGTTATAAAAGGGAAAGCAAATCCAAAATTGTTAGAAACATATCATAAAGAGAGATATCCTGTTGCAAAATTAACGACAGATTATGCGAGTAGTTTACTGTTTCATGCGGCGAATAGAGAAGAAGGTAGTTTAAATAATATGGACGGTTTAGCTGTTACAGTTGGATATCAGTATTGTTCAGAGGCGATTATAGATGACTCAGTCACTCCACATAGAATGGATAGCGTAGAGTTGAACGGGAGACCTGGAACGCGAGCGCCACACTTTTTTGGAACATATGATGGGAAAGAAATTTCAATACTTGATTTATTGGGTAACGATTTTGTATTACTTACTATAGCAGAAAATCGTACTTGGGCTGAGTGTGTACAGAATGTTTCATCTACATTAGGAATAAATATAAAATTTTATAGCGTTGGTTTAAGGGGAGACTTTATTGCTCAAGAAGATATTTTTAGTAAATTATATGGGATAGAGAATGGAGGAGCTGTATTAATTAGACCAGATGGCTTTATAGGATGGCGTTCGGAAAAAGAGGTAGTAAATCTAGATGTAGTGCTTGAAGAGGTAATGGTTAATTTATTATGTGATTTTTAAGTAACTAAGGAAGTATTGTCTTTTATAGGACGATACTTCTTTTTTTAGCTTAAAAAATAAAGATTGTGTAGTGAAGAGACATTATTATTATAAAAATATATGTAAATTAATTCTCTTTCTTTTTGTTGTTATTAGAATTTTTTTAGTTTTTAGATATAAGTGTTGGCAATTACTAGATTGAATCATTTTTTTATTGTATTATATTTCCTAGAGATTACATACTACATTACCTCTAGCCGAAGTAAAGCAAATAGACGATGTAAAAAGACATATTTTATCACCAAAAGAATTTCTTAAAGATTGATTAAAATTAAAAACAAGTGCTTTAGGCTATGCAGCAATTGGGGTTGGTACAACTGCTGTAAGTGCCTTTGCGGGAGCCAAAGCAGGTGCATTGGTTGGAACTTTTTTGGGAGGTCCAATCGGAACTGTTGCTGGAGCTTGTATTGGCTTTGGTGTTTCTATAGGAGCTAGTATAGTAACAGATGGAATTAAGTTTAACAAAGGTGATTGGAATCATGATGGTAAACAGGATTCGATAAAAGATAGAGTTAAATCTGGAATCGGAGCAGTTTTAGATAAAATTTTTTAGTTTTTGGGAGATTAATATGGAAAAATACCACGGAAAGAGCACGGAACAAATTATTCAGAAATTGATGCCTGGCAGTGTAAGATCGAGTGTCGTTATGGTATGGGTAGTTATTAATTTTATGATTTTAACCCCATTTTTATTTCCTCCAACCTTTACTATATACTTATATGTAATTTTACCTTTTCTTTTCATTGCTAATATATGGGGGGGATGGGTATTTTTTTGTAAACCAAATGAGCCAAGGTTGGTACACATTTTATATAATGGATTTATGGGAATAACTTTTTCTTTTGGAAGCTTTATAGTGATTCAAAAGATTGCATATACTTTTATTGAAATTGAAACACCTCTGTTTTTTATTGTTACTTTTGTGCTTTACATTTTTACAATTTATAAATTGATTTCTATTGGAGTGAAAAGTTTTTTAAAGCGATTAAACAATGAAGAAAATGACAATATAAAAATTTCTCCAATTGTTTATTTATCAGGATTGGGATATGTTATTGGACAAATATGTATAGGTACATTATCACAAAACGGTTTAGCGACGGTCTTAATTTTAGTCTTTTCTTTATTGGCTGTTGTGTGTAGTGTATATGGCGTATACATATGGGTATATGTTGATTTGAAGAGGAAGGAAATGGATGGGATGCATAATGGACAAATATAATGGCAACAACATAGTGAATTGTATACGAATATTAATACCATTTGATATAAGGAATGTAGTAGGGGCCTTTATGTGGGTTATCATGAATTTTATGCTACTTATCATTTTATTCATATTTCCACCGTTCAATATATACTCCTACGTAGCCTTACCATTTTATGTGATATGTAATCTATGGGGGATTTGGGTTTCCATTTATAAGCCCCGGCAGTCTCAGTTGCAACATTTACTATATTCTGGATTTGTTTCATTAAGTATTTCATTTTGTAGTTTTATAGCTGTGCAAAAGTTAGCTTACGAATTCGTAAAAATAGAGTCGCCTTTATTTTTTATTTTATCGCTTATTGCATATAGTTTAATTGTTTATAAATCTGAATTATTCTGGATTAAATATTTTACAGCCCGCTTAAGAGGGACAACGGATCAAGATGTAAAAATCCCTAAAATTGTATTTTTTTCAAGTTTAGGTTATATGATTGGTCAAATTAGTATTGGAATTTTGAGCCAAAAGGCTATGGCTATTTTATTAATCATTCTCTTCTCATTTTTTTCCGTTGTGTTCTTAGCTCTAAGTACACATGTATATTTTTACTTTGATTTTAGAAAACAAGGTATTACTTCGGGACATTTAAAAGAATTACATTCTCAAAAGAAACCTAAATTGTCAAGGAAGGAAAGGAGACAATCCGTGGCTGCTTCGGGACATGTAAATATACCACATTCTCAAAAGAAACCTAAACTTGCAAGAAAGGATATACGAAATTAAGAATTTGTAATTAAGTAAAACCTAGATTTACGTAAATATCACGTCAAATGACAATAGAATTTTATCTTGTATGAATGGAAATTAAAGAAGTTAGATAGGAATTAGGCTGTACAGAAAATTCGATGTGTTCAAATACTAATTAGTATAAGATAGATATATAACTTATACTGATTAAAGCTTTACCGTACTGAAAAAATAATATTCACAAATTTTAATAGGTTTGGTATGATTAATTTCGACAAGTTAATCGAGGCCGGAGATATTTGAGATAAGCCATAAATTTATTTAGGGGTACAGAAGTGTCCTCTAAATAAATTATGGCTTTTTTTATTGGATGAACCGTACACAATAGGGAAGTTACATGTGGAAAGGAGGGGTATAGAAAATAAATAGTTTTCTATATTAATAACATAAGGAAAGTATATTCGTAAGACTGAAATTTTAATATAAGCTTATAAAAATAATGAAAATATATCTTCTATTTCGTGTAAATCTCATTAACTTGTTGAAATTTACAACGTAGGAAGGGTTAGAAGGATGAGAAAAATTATTAGCGTGTTAGTTATTTTCTTTATGACGGGAAGTATCTTTGCTGGGGGAGCTGTTCATGCGAAAGCAGAAGGAAAGCATGAGTGGAATACGAATAAGTTTTTAAATATTGCACATCGCGGAGCAAGTGGACATGCACCTGAGCATACTTTTGCTTCTTATGATCTTGTGAAAAAAATGAAAGCGGATTATTTGGAGTTAGATATTCAATTAACTAAGGATGGCCAATTAATTGCAATGCATGATACAGCAGTTGATCGCACTACAAATGGAACAGGTGAAGTACGAGATAAAACATTAAGTGAAATAAAAAGCTTAGATGCAGGATCTTGGTTCAATAAAGCTTATCCAGAAAAGGCTAAGCAAGAGTACGTTGGTCAAAAGGTTCCGACTCTTGAAGAAATCTTCCAAAAGTACGGAAGAAGCATGAAGTATTACATTGAAACAAAATCACCAGATGTGTATCCAGGAATGGAAGAGAAATTATTAGCTTTATTAAAAAAATATAATTTAGTAGGTCAAAACATGTCTTCTAGCCGTGTTATGATTCAATCATTTAGTAAAGACAGTTTAACAAAGATTCATAGTATGAATAAAAATATTCCGTTAGTTCAACTGCTTTGGTATTATCCAAATGAAAACAATGAGATTGTTGAATGGTCTGGTATTACACATGAACCGAAAAGTGTAACGAATGATGATTTTCAAGAAATTAAAAAATATGCAGTTGGTATTGGACCGAACTTACGTAATGATAACGGAGAATTAATTATTGATGAGTCATATATGAAAATGGCTAGGAAAAATGGACTGTTAATTCACCCGTATACAATTAACGAGAAACCAGATATGAGATTGTTAATGAAATGGGGTGCTACAGGAATGTTTACAAATTATCCAGATCGATTACATAGTGTGTTAAAAGAAAGATAAGTAAGATAGCATAAAAGGTATACCGACGTTGTGGTATACCTTTTTCTATTATGCTAGATTATAGTAGTAGGATACATATTCTTCTAAGCCTTGAACTTCTTTTTCAGGTGGCTCAATGCCGCCTTTTCTACCGTAGCAAACATTTCTCAAGTATTCTCCAAAAATCATAGAGCGGCTTTTCTTATTTTCCATCCAATTATATCTATTAATTATAAACTCACCATCGAAATTTGTATCAAATGTATATGGGATACAAGTAATTGTTTTAGGTAAATGTTTTTTTAATACTCTATATTGTCGACCAGCTCCTAAACTTTTACATACAAAGAGTAATCGATTAATCTTTGTGAAATCAAAAATCTTTTTCGCTTCCATTACATTAGCGATAGAATGGAGGGAGTTTGTCTCGAATATAATAACGTCTTTTGGTACGCCATGTTCCATTAATTTATTTACAATTACTTCTGCTTCTGATAAATCCCCGTAATTCCAGCTCGGATGTTTCATGCCATGCAAACTAGTACCGCCTGTAACGATAATTTGGTTTCCTAAGCCTTGTTGATAAGCTTTTAGAGGGGCTTGCCAATTGCCAGGATGAGAACCGCCAAAAACGAAAATGGCATCACATTTTTGTGGTGTGGTTTCTTTTAGAAAAGTGATTTCTGTAATTTGATCGATTTGTTTTTTCGTAAGAGTAGGGACATCAGGATATTTAGGGATTACCATTTGAAAACCTCCTATATAGTAAAATGATAAATTCATTATATAGCGATTTTATTAAGTAGAAAAAGAGAAGCTTTTTATTTGAAAGTTCCCCTTTTAAGATAACTCTCCAACAAACCAAATCTCTTTTTCATAGATTGCATCCTCATCATAAATGACTTCTTGAAAGTGTAACATTTGGACAGTAGGACAAATTGAAATTCCCCATGTTTCCCAAAAATCAATTTCATTCGAAAGAAGTATCCATTTTTGAAATTCATTATTTCTAGTGAAAAATTTATGAAAGTAGTCATCGTTTTTGAATACGATAATTTGCGATCTCCATAAATTCTCTATAGAAATTAAAGTAATAACTCGATATGTATGTGTATCACTCGGTTTTATTTTTATTAAATGATTTACTCGATCTATTAAGGTTTGTATACATAATCGTTTTACTTTTCTAGGTGTTTTATGAGACTCGATAAAAGCTTGAGAAACTGGTAAGGGCATATACCAATATTCATCGTCACAGAAAGCAGAAGGGAACGTTTTTGTATGTTCTTCAATTCGCTTTATCATCGTGTTAGTTTTACGCTTCATACCACGTATTTTCTTTTCACGCATTGTTAAATCATCTCCATAAATTTTTGTAATGCAGCTGAGTGATATATATCGTTTCTAGTAATAAAAGTAGTAGGAACTTTTTTGAATCTATTTGGTAAAGGATTGAATGATAGGTCATGTTCATGCTCCTTTAAAATTGATTTCATCATAATCGCTACGCCCATACCTGATTTTACACATGCAAGTATCGCTTCAATTGTTCCGAATTCTAATACTCGTTTAGGCGAGATGTCTTCTTCTTGAAGCCAGTCTTCTAATAAACTTCTATAATAGCACCCGTGACTAAAGGCAAGTAAATTCATGTCTCCTATGTCTTTAAAGGAGGATAAAGGTTTTTTACTAATGAGAACTAATTCTTCTTCCCGAAAGACACTTGTATGAAGTTCAGCGTGCTGAGTAGAGCCAGCTATAAACGCTCCGTCTAGTTTTCTTTCTAACACTAGCCTAATTAGTTGTTCGGTCGTATTTGTTTCTAAAATCAATTCGACTTTTGGGTGTTTCTCATAGTAGGCCGTTAATATAGAGGGAAGCCTTACCGCAGTTGTAGATTCTGTACATCCAATTTTCAACGTGCCCTTTGGCTCAGTTCCATTACTTTGAACCGCTTTTATAGATTGATCCATTAAGTGGATAATTTGTTTAGCGTATGTTAATAAAATCTCACCGTTAGAAGTTAAAGTTACACCTTTTCCGTTACGGTAAAATAAAGGCACGCCTAATTCATTTTCTAGTTGTTTCATACGCATTGTTACGCCTGATTGTACATAGTTCAAATTTTTAGCTGCGTGAGAAATATTATTTTCCTTCGCAACTTCGTAAAATACAGTTAAATCTTTTATGTCCACGTATCATCCCTCCGAAAAGGTATCAATTTTTTTGATGGATTATATGATGAATCTTTATTTTATATGATATCAGAACTTTCATACAATGGAAGTGGGTGGAGGGATGATTGTGTTAATCGAAGAAAGGATGAAAAGTACTTATAAGTGGATGATGTTAATTGTTGCGACGATTGCTCAAACAACAGCGACACTTATAACGTATGGTGTTGGAGTTTTGGCGTTATTTTGGAAAGAAGAATATGAGCTTACGAATATGGAGAGTGGATTGTTAGTAAGTGTTGTAAATGTTGGACCATTATTTTGTATGCTTTTTGTTGGGCGGCTACTTGATCAATATAATGAAAAGTTGTTAATTTCTATAAGTTCATTTTTGCTAGGAGGTTCGCTTTTACTAACCAATATAGTAAGTGGATTTAATGGACTGTTATTTGTACTTTTATTAGTAGGAATGTTTTATAGTGTTTCCCAGCCAGGAGGAAGTAAAGTGATTTTAAAATGGTTCTCAAAAGAAAATCGTGGATTAGCGATGGGAATAAGGCAAGCTGGTATACCGATTGGTGGTGCGTTAGCGGGAGTGTTAATCCCTTTTCTTACGATACAATATAATGTGACTTACGCGATAAATAGTATGGCATGCATTTGTATAATTGGAGGTTTATTATTTTTTATGTTTTATAAAGAGCCATATGCTCAGGAGGAAGTAAGGAAAGAACATATTAAAATTTCTTTTTGGACGCAGCTAAAAGTAGTGATATGCAAAAAAGAGTTGTATCCAATTTATATAACGGGGATTTGCATGATTTCATTGCAAATGGTGTTAGTTGGGCACTTTATGAAATTTCTAGTAAGGGAACAATCAATTCCATCTATTGTAGCCGGAACAATATTTTCGGTTATGTTTTTTTCTGGAATGATTGGCCGTGTTATATTAGCAGCTATTAGTGATTTGTTTTATAAGGGGAATCGGCACATACCTTTATTTATAGCTGTCTGCGCTTCTATCGGTTTGATTCTATTGTTAGTAATGTGCATACATACAGTAACGAGTGGAGTATTATATGGTATAAGTGCATTGTTAGGCTTCTTTTCGATTGGTTGGTTTAGTCTTTTTATCGTCGAAGTTGCTGAATTGGCAAGTGAAGAACGTGTTGGAATAACAGTTAGTTTGGCACTGACATTCAATCAAATTGCGATTATTGTTGCACCTGTTTTATTTGGTTATATTGTAGATGAAAAAGGCTATACGTATGCGTGGTTATGTATAGTGGTATTACTATGTATCTCGGCAGTGAGTTTATATAGTAAAAACAAAAAATAAAAGAAAGTTAGTAATGTAAATTTTATATGAAGAAAATCTAAAGAAATGCCGAATGTGCGACATTTCTTTTTTATATGTTATATAATCAAAAAATAAATGAGATTTGTTTTCAATGACGTTCATTGCCTCTTTTGAAATTACCTGTTACTTTAGCCATAATGAGTTGTTTTTCTGTATCGTTATGTGCATGATTTATTTTGTTTAAAAATTTTTCAGCATCATTTCCTTTTAATATTTTAATTTGTTTTCCGTAATATTCAATTAAAACTATGTTATTTTTTGTTACTCTGTAATGGAACATCATATCATTTAAACGATTGTGTTTATCGGTATTTTTCATCGTAACAACTCCATTTCTTATTATGTGTAACAAATGTTACATAAGCTGTTGAAATTATAGTAGGGTGTATCCGATTGTAAGGTGGAAATTTTGCAAGAAAGAAATACAATAGAGAGTAGCCAAAAACTGAATATGAGAAAAAGGAATCTAGTTTAAATAGGTGAATAATAGATAGATAATATTATGAAATATTTGAAAATTAAAAGATATAGAATAGAATGGATGCGCGTTAAGTGAAACTAGATAAAAGAGGGTTCCTATTATGCTAAAGAAATGGTTAATTGTTTTCTTTATTTTTGCTATTTTTTGTGGGAGTGTCGTTGCACTAATACATGTAAATAAAGGTAAGAAATATGATATAAAGGCATTTTCTAATTTAAATAGTAAGCAAAAGGACGGTATGCAAGAAGTTGATGCAAATGAAAAAAAGCGCTATGAAGTTGTAGCTGGAAAACTAGATCAATATTTAAAAGAAAAAGGATTTAATGGGAGTGTTCTTGTAGCTAGTAAAGATCATGTGATTTTACGAAAAGGTTATGGGTATGCGAATGTGAAAGATAAAGTAGTCACGACGCCAAGAACGAAATATCGTATTGGTTCTATTACGAAAACAGTAGTTGCAATATCTATTATGCAACTAAAAGAAAAAGGGAAATTAAACATTGAAGACAATGTAAATAAGTATATTTCTTCATTTCCGGCAGATAAAAACATTACGTTACGAAATTTGTTAACACATACGTCTGGGTTGCCAGATCAGGGACAAGGTAGGGTTGATGCGGCGTCACGATTAAAGTTAGTAACGTGGATTGGTGCACAAAAATTGCAATTTCCTGCAGGGACTGGGTGGAAATATACAGATTATAATTATATGGTGCTTGCGTATATTGTAGAAAAGATATCGAATAAACCGCTCGCTGAATATGTGAAAGAAAATATTTTTACGCCTGTTGAAATGCATGAATCAGGAATGGGGGCTACCCTTCCTGAAGATATTTTCTTAGCAGAAGGTTATACGAAAAAAGATAATGAGTTAATAGCTGCACCCCGCTTAAAAATGAATTGGTTGTATGGGTGTGGTGAAATGTATACGACTGTTGAAGATATGAAAAGATTAGATGAGGCTATTATGGATGGAAAACTGCTGTCTAAACAAAGTGTATTAGATATGTTTACTGCATCACCTGTAAGAAAATATGGATTTAGTTTCTATACTAATCCAGATTATTATCATAATCATGGTGTATTAGCTGGTTGGAATACATTTAATAATTTTAACCGGGATAAACGAACGTTTGTAATATTATTCTCTAACGTACAAAATGATATGAATGATACGTTTAATCAGGAGTTTAGGAAAATGGCGAATGATTTAATAGAAGGAAAATAATAATTTGTAAATCGGTATTGATATGTAATTATCAATACCGATTTTTTATTTGGGAAATTTCAATGAAGAAGTAACTATGAAGAGGGATTATTAGAATAATTTTATATAGGAAGTTAAATGATATGTATGTTAAATATAGGAAAGTTGCTGCGTGAAGTTCATCTGTTCGTATTGAATTTATGCGTAAGATTAATTGTTAAATTTTACATCTACAAAAAAGCTTGAGCTTCACACTATGTGAAGCTTTACATTATTGGAGACAAGAACAGGAGGTTTACAAAATGAAAAAAATAGTAAAGTTTTGCTTAATGGCTACATTATCTACAACGATTATTAGTGGATGCTCTTTTGAGGGGAATAATGAAAATGCTAAAGGGAAAGAGAGTGAAAAAGTAGAGGTACAGAAAAATGCTGGGAAATATACGATGCCAGATGAAAAAGATAAACATGAAGGTACATGGCTACAATGGCCTCATGAATTTACATATGGTGAAGAGTATAAGCAGGAAGTGGAACCGATTTGGATTAAGATGGCAAGTGCATTAACTGAAGGTGAAAAAGTCCACATTGTTGCATACGATGAGGAGGAGAAAGAGCGCATTAATAAGCTTTTGATAGATAAAGGACTGAATATGGATAAAATTGATTTCTTTATCTCGCCTACTGATGATGTATGGGCAAGGGATAGTGGACCAATTTTTGTTTATGACAATAATAAAAATCTCAAAATATTAGATCCAGCATTTAATGGTTGGGGGAAGAAAACTCCTTATAAAAATGATGCTCGTATACGTGAGAATGTTAGTAAACAATCAGGGATTGAAAGAATTGATTGGGGAAAGTTTGTCCTTGAAGGTGGTGCAATTGAATTAGACAGTAATGGGACTGCTTTATTAACCCGGAGTGCTGTGACGAATAAAAATAGAAATCCTGATTTATCAGAAAAGGACATTGAAACATATATTAGTGATCTTGGGGTAACAAACTTTATTTGGTTAGACGGAGTGCCTAATTTAGATATTACTGACTTTCATATTGATGGATTTGCTAAATTCCATGGTAAATCTACGATTGTAACGATGAAAGAAGATGACCTAGCCGAATGGGGTTTGTCAAACAAGGATATGGATGCATTGTTAGATGCAAAAAATGCGTCAGGACAGAAATATAAGTATGAATACTTACCTCTTAGTAAAGATAAAGTTACTTTAGAAAATGGAAAAGTTCTCGATTATAAGGGGTCGTATATTAATTATTATATTGGGAATACAGTTGTATTGGTGCCTAATTATAATGATCCGAATGATAAAATCGCAAACGATACGATTCAGAAGTTATATCCAGATCGTAAAGTAGTTGGTATTGATGTGAGAGAGCTTTATAAAAATGGCGGCATGATTCATTGTGTTACACAGCAACAACCGATTCAATTGAAATAATCGATTGAAATTCAGCAACCTTCCGACAAAATAGGTACATTGTTACCTTTATCTATTTTGTCATGTTTTATTTTTTGTAAAAAGGAGCAAGGGCATTGAAAGGAATAATATTAACTAGTTTCCTAATGATAGGGCTTATGATTCTATTATTAAATTTCATACTTTCATATAAATTTTTATTATTGTATTTTAAAAACCTGTCAAGAGTCAATTTTCCGCTCAACCACGGCTATATATATTTATATAAATATATAATATTTCTCCGTGCTATAATCCATTCATGAAATGTGCACGTTTCGAAAATTGTTATGAAAAGGTAAATAGTTGACATAGTGAAATTAGTTATTCAACCATTATTAAAAAGCGAGGTAAATAGTATGGAACAAAAACATAATGGAATTATTTTTACTGCAATACCAGATAAATCAAATGCATATTATCGTCCATTTTATGAAGACCTGATTTATTTTAATGAATACTTAAATGAAAATAAAGCATTTACTGATCAACTTATATCTTTATCTGTTGAAGAGCAAGGCTTTCATACAAGCTCTTTTGAGTATGATGATATTTGGCTAAGAGATGTTGCGCCAGTTGTAACAAGTCATCTAGTTAAATTTAAATATCGCCCAAATTATTTACCGAAAGATCAAGGGCGATATTTAGATCAACAATTTAATAAATGGTTGAAAAAGAATGACTTTGAATATGTGAAATCTCCATTGATATTAGATGGTGGAAATCTGATTTGGAATAAAAAAGATACTGTTATATTAACGGAACGCATATTTGATGATAATTATGAGTGGACGGAAGAAGAAATTATAGAGCAACTGGAATGGGATTTAGATGTGAGTCGAGTTATTATTATTCCTGCTGAAGAAGGAGATGTACTTGCACACGCAGACGGAATGGTTAAATTTATTGATGAACATACAATGTTTATTAGTGATTTTTTAGGGGATCATGAATTTAGATATAATGTTCAAGAAATTATTCAAGAGCAAATGCCAGAAGCTGAATTTATAGTTGTTCCGTCATCATATACAGAAAAGGGGCAATATGATCAAGAAATAGCATCGGCAAAAGGTTTGTATATAAATATGTTAGAAACATGTGAAACGATTTACGTTCCTAAGTTTGGATTAGCTAAGGATAGGGAAGTTTTACGATATATTCAACAACATACGGAGAAACAAGCTATTCAAATTCATGTAGGAGAAATATCAACAATGGGAGGCGCAATAAATTGTTTAACGTGGTACTGTCCTCATCATTTGCTACCTTCAAAAATGAAGAGCTTGAAAAATCAGAATGGAGATTTTTCAGTAAGGAAGATTTTTGATTGGTTTTAAAATAAGCGTATAAGAAAATGTATTCAAGGGGTAAGTATATGTATACAATTACTGAGTTTTCACGGATTTGTAAAATGAGTACACGGATGCTAAGGCATTATGACAAAGAGGATATATTAAAACCAGCATATGTGAACCCGGAAAATGGGTATAGATATTATGAGCAAGGTCAGTTAGAAATAGCGTTGAAAATAAAAAAGTTAAGGGAGTATAAGTTCCCGCTACCAAAAATTAAAATCATTCTTCAGTCGTCAGATCAAGATTCGTTTGTGAAACATATGCAAGCACAAATTATAGAGTTATCTCATGAGGTGAAACAAAATTTACAGGTTATTTCAGAAATGAATGAAATGGTAAGTATGAATAATGGTTTAAATATCGCTCGCAATAGAAATTACGATATATTTATTGGAATGAGAAATGAAATAACAGTAATTGCTCAAAGACTGCAAATAAATATAGATGATATGGATGATTATTTTTATGACTTATATGAAAAAGTACAAAAGAGTAACTTTCAAATAGTCGGTTCGCCCTCTACAGTCTTTTATGATGAAGAGTATATTCCAAATCAGAGCGAAATTGAATTAAGAATTCCGGTCATGCATAGGAACAATAAAGATGTAGTACAAGAATATGAAATAAAAAAACTAAATCCGCATCAAATTGTTACTACTATGCATTATGGAAGTTATGACTATATAGGTTACGCATATATTGCGTTAGAAAAATGGATTGAAAGAAATGGTTATGTAATAGAGGATTCGCCATATGAGGTTTACGTAAAGGGTAACTAACTGTTACGATTTATTTAACCAATTATAAAGAAAGTTAATTAAATATATCAGTAAGCCCTGCTAGTCAAGTGATTGGCTAGTAGTGAGGGTTAACTGCGGGCAATCCCTAAAGCTGATTGAACTACAACGTGGCTAGAAATAGCGAGCGTGAATGTCGCGAAAGCAGAAAAAATCAATCAGATCGTGCAAGGTTAAATCCTAAACACTAGAACAATGGGTCTTCCGCCTCGAATCATCTAAGTCAAAATGGATAAGATGAACGTTCAACGACTATCTCGTATAACTGACGAGAGTACACCACAAGCCTATGGTGGTGGAAAAATCCTCTATCTCTAAAGAGATAAACATATAGTCTGCGCTCATGTGAAAACATGAGAAGTTCATAAGAGAACTGGCTAAGGAATTGCGCCCTTAGTTGAACGAGATACATTTAATTAAATCTATCAAACCTCATTGAATGTATCGAACGTATGTGCTACGTTAGGTTCAATGAGGTAAGAATAATAATGAAATTTTTACGAGTTAGTCAAGTATCAGAATTAACAGGTTTGCATCCGAGGGGTCTCAGGAGAATGCTGGTGGAACACGCTACGATTCAGAAGAACAAATCTTTCATTAAAGGAGTTACATTCTGATGATATTGGCGAAGAAAGTCAGACTAATTCCAACGCCTGAACAAGAAAAAGTGCTTAGAAACCATGCTGGTGCTGCAAGATTCGCTTATAACTATTGTAAAAGAATGAGTGATAGATATTATAAGCTATTTGGAAAATCTGTTTCACAGTTAGCTTTACAGAAACGATTTACAAAGATCAAGAAGCAAAAGAGATATGAGTGGTTAAATGACATCAACGCACAAGTTCCTAAACAGGCTTCAAAAGATTTTGATACGGCGAGGAAAAATTCGTTCAAAAAGTACAAAAATGGTTATCATACTTCTTATAAATCTAAAAAAGATTTAATCCAAGGATTTTATGCCAATTATGAAAGACTGATTATAGGAAAGAAAGTAGTTCATATTCAGTCTATTGGAGAAGTGAAAACAAGCCAACAACTACCAAGAAACAAAAAACCATCCAATCCAAGAGTTACATTTGACGGTCGTCACTGGTGGATGAGTGTAGGATTCCAAGAAGACTTTGAATTACAAGAACTAACCAATGAGTCGATCGGTGTGGATGTTGGTTTAAAAGAGCTGTTTGTAGCTTCTAATGGTATGAAAGAACGAAATATAAACAAAGATGCCAAGGTTAAAAAACTTTTGAAAAGGAAAAAGTCAACACAAAGAGATATGTCTAGGAGATTTAAAAAAGGTGTAAAAATTCAATCTGCCGGATATGAAAAAGCGAAAGCTGAGCACCTGCGGTTATCTAGGAAAATTACGAATATCCGAAATAACCATATCCATCAAGCAACAGCTAAATTGGTGAAAACCAAACCAATGAGGATTGTTGTGGAAGACTTATCTATCTCAAGCCTGTTAAAAAACAAAAAACTATCGAAAGCATTTTCCTTTCAAAAATTAAACTTCTTCTTTCAATGTTTATCATACAAGTGTGAGAAGTACGGCATTGAGTATGTAAAAGCTGATAAATGGTTCGCTTCAAGCAAGATTTGCTCATGTTGCGGAGGTAAATACGACCATTCAGTTCAACCAGAAGGACAGTGGAGTTTAAAGATTCGTGAATGGGACTGTGTTGGGTGCAATAGCCATCACGATAGGGATGTAAATGCTGCGATAAATTTATCAAGATGGGTAAAATAAATGCTTGATAATAGGAGGTAACGATACTGCCTCGTGTGGAGTGTTATACCCCTCGTCCCTTTGGGGCTGCGAGAACACGATGAAGCACTAACTTGTGTAAATTTGATTGAATTGTATAGATTTAGTTAAGTTTATCGTATCGGACCTGAATGTGATTGTTTAGTAGAGGAATATGTGACACAAATTTGTTTTTTAGTGATGAAAATAGACTGAAGATAAGGATTGACATTAACACTATGTCAATCCTTATTCTATTTATGTAAGCAATTCATCATAATAAAAAGGAGAAAAAATATGAAAAGAACAATTATGATTGTTTGTCTGATTCTAAGTGTGACATGGGTTTCAGCTTGTACTCCTGGAGTAGGAGAAGGTGAGAATGGTAGCTTTGTTCTACCTAATCAGTTGCCCAAAAATGTAGTGTTTAAAAATGGTACGATCTATACTTCAAATGGCAAGCAAGACATTGTAGAGGCTGTGGCCGTTAAAGAAGGGAAAATTACATTTGTTGGTTCAAACAAAGATGTAGAAGGATTTATAAATGAAGATACGAAAGTGGTGGATTTACAAGGACGTTTTATTCTCCCTGGTTTTGTGGATAACCATAATCATATTTTTGAAGCAAAATCACCAGCAGCAGGGAATTGTAGTGTTTCACCGGATGCTGCGCTGCAAGAACAACGATCGTATTTAAAAGCTTGTAAAAAAGATGTAAAGACAGGGGAATGGATAAGCGGAACAGGATTCAGTTTAGAAGAGCTGTTAAAAGATATGGATGAAAAATCAGAACATCAAACGCCATTACAAGTCCTTGATGAGCTATTTCCCAATAACCCAGTATTAATTATGGAAAGAACTTCTCATTCTGTATGGGTTAACTCAAAAGCATTGGAAGTAGCGGGAATAAATAAAGAGACGAAAGATCCGCAAGGCGGAAGAATCATCCGGGATCCAGAGACAGGAGAACCTTTTGGAATTCTGTATGATACAGCAGGGGATATCGTAATGGAAAAAGCATGGAATTCTCAACCTAATCTCTTTGAAAAAAATTATGACGGTTTGTTAGACGGTTTAGATGAGGCTGCGAAGAATGGAATTACTACAGTCGGCGATGGACGTCTCTATTGGAAACGAGGCTGGTTAGATGTTTGGAATAAAGTTAATGATGAGAAAAAGTTAACATCACGAGTAGTACTTCGTCCGTGGGTATATCCGAACTTAAATGAAGCAGAACAAATGGAGTATTTCAAAAAAATTAAACGTGATGATGTATCATCTCGAATGCTTATTAATCAAGTGAAAATGTATAGTGATGGAATTAGCATTAACAGTACAGCTAAAATACTAGAAAAATATAAATTTGAGTGGTTTAAAGGAACACCGTACGGTTTGAACTATATTCCAGAAGAAAAAATGAAATGGTGGTTGACGGAACTGAATAAACTTGGTTACGGTGCACTCATTCATACGATTGGAGATGGCGGGGTAAGAGAGAGTTTAAATGCAATTGAAGCAGCGAAAAAAGAAGGGGCGAATCAGCCTTATACGCTTACGCATGTTGAGATGGTAGCAGATAGTGATATAAATCGTTTTGCTAAGTTAGGTATTAGTGCTGATTTCCAAGTAGGTCATGATTTTGCAGAAGATCCTAAACAAAGCTGGGCAAGTACGTATTTTTCAGATCAACAGATGAAACGAATTATGCCGTTAGGACGCATATGGAAAACAGGAGCAAACGTATCGCTTAGTAGTGATTGGGATGTAAATGAACTAAATCCACTTGTGACGATTTCGAATGCGCTAAGTATTGATGAAAAGGGCTTGTCTGATGTATACGCAGCTATTGATGCATATACAATTAAGCCCGCCAAAGCATTAGGTCTTGATACTATTACTGGTTCAATTGAAGTAGGTAAATCAGCCGATATGGTATTACTAGATGAAGATATTACTAAAATGAGTGCCGATAAGATTCCGAATGCGAAAGTTTTAGTGACGGTTTTACAAGGAGAAGTAGTGTATCACAAGGGGAAATAAAGAATCAGTTTATGAAGTAGTTAATATATTTCTGTTGACCTTAACACGATGTCAAAGTTTAGACTGAACTTACATTCGAAGAAGGGGTGAACATGTATGAGAAATATGGAAAATAGTTTGTTTTATATGCCAGCTGAGTGGGAAAAGCATGGGGGGACATGGCTCCAATGGCCTCATGATAAAGCTCATAGAGGTGGAGGTTACAGAGCTAAGCTAGATGATATTTGGATAACGATGGCAAAGGAGCTTCATTACGGAGAAATTGTGCATATTGTTGTATATGATGAAGAAGAAAAAGTACATGTCCAATCGAAGTTAATGGAAGCGAAAGTGGATATGGATAAAATTGATTTCTTAGTTCAAGAGACGGATGATGTGTGGGTAAGGGATAATGGACCGATTTTTGTAAAAGATAAGGAAGGCAATCTCTGCTTAACACACTGGATTTTTAATGGGTGGGGTGAGAAATATCCGTATGAAAATGATGCGGGTATTCCGGCGGAAATAAGTGAAATGTTTAGCATTCCAAAAGTTAAATCTAGTGTCTGTTTGGAGGGCGGGGGAATAGAGATAAACGGAAATGGCACCTTAATGGCGGCAAAAACTTCTATTATAAACGAAAATCGAAATCCTACACTAAGTCAGGAAGAGATTGAAATAGAGTTAACGAAGTATCTGGGAGTAACGAATTTTATATGGATAACTGGTATTCGCGGAGAGGATAATTATGATGAAGATACAGATTACCATATTGATGGGGCAGCGCGTTTTGTAAATGAAAATACAATTCTTTATGAATATGATCCTTTCGGGGAAAGTGAATCATACCTTTTGGAAGCATACGAAAAGCATTATCAAGAATTGCGACAAGCAAGAAATATAGATGGAAAACCATTTCAGCTCATACCAGTACCGGTGACAAGAAAAATGGTAAAAGAAGCAGACTGTAAGGGCTCATATTTGAATTTTTATATTGGAAATGAAGTTGTATTAGTTCCTATATATGGAGATGAGCATGACAAGTTAGGGCTTCAAATCATTGAAGGGCAGTTTCCGGGAAGAAGAATTGTCGGTATTTATGTAAATGAACTGTTTGCGTATGGTGGCATGATTCACTGTGTGACGCAGCAACATTTAGCATAAAGTAACCGAAATGAAAAAAGCATGCAGAGTATATACTCTGCATGCTTTTTTATAATGCTGAAAATTCTTCAACAAGTGAGCTAAAACGGTTTAATGCACTTTCAATCGGTTCTGGCGTAGTTAAATCAACACCAGCTTTTTTCAGTAAGTTTAATGGATAGTCAGAACTTCCGCCTTTAAGGAATTCAATATAATGTTTTTGAGCATTTGGGTCGCCGCTCAATAACTTATCAGCAATTTGGATTGCAGAAGCGAATCCAGTTGCATATTTGTACACGTAAAATGGACGATAGAAATGCGGTATTCTAGCCCAGCCGTATTTTACTTCTTCGTCAAATACGAGAGAGTCGCCATTATACTCTCTAAACAAGTTTTCATAAACTTCGCTAAAGACTTGGGCATTTAATGGTTTACCTTGCTGCACCATTTCATGTGTGATTTTTTCAAACTCAGCGAACATGATTTGTGTAAAGAAAGTGCCTTTAAATTTCTCGATGAAATGGTTTACTAAATGGTTACGTACATTAGCATCTTTGGCTTCTTTTAATAAATGATGAATTAATAGCACTTCATTTACTGTAGAAGCAACTTCTGCGACAAAAATAGTATAGTGTGCAGAAATTCTTGGTTGGTATCCGTGTGAGTAATGTGTATGCATGCCGTGTCCACATTCATGAGTAAGAGTGAAAAGGCTATTTAAATCATCGTGATGATTTAAAAGAATGAAAGGATGAACACCGTATACACCAAAGTTATAAGCGCCGGAACGTTTTCCAGGTGTTTCTCTTACGTCGATATAGCGTTTATCTTTAAAGCTTTTTAATGTTTCAATATATTCTTCACCTAATGGAGCTAGTGATTCGATCATCATGTCAAATGCTTTGTCATATGGAATGTCTTGTTTTACACCCGCTACTAAATCAACGCCCAAGTCGTATTGACGTAGTTCATCTACATTTAATTTTTCTTTTCGAAGTTCATTATAGGTATGTAGTGATTGAATATTTTTTTTCGTCGTCTCAATTAAATTTTCATATACTTCTTTCGGAACCATGTCGCCAAATAATGACTTTTCTAAAGCTGATGGATATTTTCTTAGCTTTGAAACAGTAACATTATTTTTAATAGCAGCAGATAAAGTAGAAGCGATAGAATTCTTTAATTGAACGTATGGCTTGTAATAAGCTTTATAGGCTTCTTTACGTTTCTCGCGATTCTCATCTTCTATTAACTTTGCATACATTCCGCGCGTTAAAGTAACTTTTTCTCCATCATCAGTAGTCACTTCACCAAATAGTATATCCGCATTATTTAACATGCCATATGTATGCTGCGGAGAGGAAAGTGCTTCACCCATTTGTGATAAAATCTCTTCTTGGTCTTTATTCAATACGTGTTTTTTATAACGGTATAATTCAAATAAATCTTCTTTATAATATTGTAAGCCTTCTGCTTCTTCTATGTAAGAATGTAATGTGTTTTCATCTACGCTAAGTAAGAATGGGGAAAAGAAAGATTTAGCCGCACTTACTTTCACGTGTAATTGTGATACTTTATCGACAAGAGATTGGGCGTCAGTATCGCGCGTATCAAGGTCAGATTGTAATCGCGCATAAGCGAACATTAAAGATATTATGCTAGAAATTTCTTCACTCTTTGTTAAATAAGCTAATAAGCTATTGCCGTCGTGAATAGTGCCATTAAACTCATGTAAGTCTTTCGTTAATACTTCAATTTTATGAAAATCGCTTTCCCAATCTTCAATGCTATGGTATATATCCGTTAAATCCCATTTCTCCTTATCAGCTACTTGTAGTCGATCTTTAAGTTCTGTCATAATCATTTCCTTTCTAAATATGTAGTTATATTCCTATATAACTATGAAATACAACAAATTGCAAAAAATCCCTGCTGAAAATTGAAAAGCCTTGCTAAAAATAGCAAGGCTTAAAAAATTATAATGTAATGCCGAATTTTGAATGTAAAAGCTTTTTATATTGCACATCTGTAACGTTTTCTTTCGTTTTTTTACCGTTTTTCGTTATTGTCAGACTATCCTTTGTTAAAGATGCATGCCCATCTTCAGTTAATTTTACAATAAGAGGTACTTTGTTGAATGGTGAGCCCTCATGTTCAACGATAATTTTTTGTGCTGCATTTGCTTTTTCTTCATCTACTTCTTCTATATAAAATGCATAGCCTAACGTCCAATCATCAGCAGAAGATTGATCCAAAAACTCATTATTTTTACGCATCTCTAACATGTAGTTTCCCTTTTCAGTCATTTCTTTACGAATACGATAATCTCCTGTAACGGAGTGAATGACTTCACTTGAGAAAGGGACAGGTGCAAGAGGTAAGTATGATCCGAATCCTACTTCAATTAAATAAAGTTCATTATGATGTGTTAAAACAGTTGCGATATGGCCAGAATCCACAGCCCATATAGAATTTGCAGCATTGTACACTGTTCCTGAAACGAGATGAACATCAAATCCAGCGTCTTTAAGGAAGTAATACATAGTAGGATTGAGTTCATAACAAAGACCGCCACGGTTGTTTACTAAAATTTTTTCTTTTAGATTTTCTTTTGATATTTGTGTAAAGCTGTTTTCGAGAATATTTAAGTTTTCAAAAGGGACAGTTTGTGCCATTGCGCACATAATGTTAGGTAAATCTTCAAATGAAACTTTGTGTTTTTCTTCTATATGTAATCTTGAAAAAAATTGTTTTTGAAAGTCCGTCATAGAAATCCCTCCGTTATGCGTTTATAGATAAATTGTAAACAATCTTGAATAATATGTGAAATAAAAACTACGGTGCAGTATTTGGTGAATATTTGATGTTAGATTAAAAAATAATGTGGGAGAGTGAGAGATTGCTACTTTACTAATTCTAGAACGAATATTATAATAATTCCGATAAACTATGCAAACGTTTTCTTAGAAGGGGATGTTGTAAATATGTTAAAAAAAATAACAGTAGTCGGCTTGTCGGTTGTTTTGTTTTTACCTAGTATACATGGGGGAAGTAAAGTGTATGCAGATACGGTTAACAATGGAACGTTAATGCAGTATTTTGAGTGGTATGCTCCGAATGATGGGAATCATTGGAATCGCTTGCATTCAGATGCTGAAAATTTAGCGCAAAAAGGAATTACATCTGTTTGGATACCACCTGCATATAAAGGAACTACGCAAAATGACGTAGGATATGGAGCATATGATTTATATGATTTAGGTGAATTCAATCAAAAGGGAACAGTGCGGACGAAATATGGGACGAAAGAACAATTGAAATCTGCAATTGACGCTTTACATAAGAAAAACATCGATGTATACGGTGATGTAGTTATGAATCATAAAGGTGGGGCTGATTATACGGAAACTGTCACAGCAGTTGAGGTAGATCCGAGCAATCGAAATGTTGAAGTATCAGGTGATTATGAAATTAGTGCGTGGACGGGATTTAACTTTCCGGGGCGCGGAGATTCTTATTCTAATTTCAAATGGAAATGGTATCATTTTGACGGAACGGATTGGGATGAAGGAAGGGAATTAAACCGAATTTATAAATTTAGGGGCATAGGTAAAGCGTGGGACTGGGAAGTGTCTAGCGAGAATGGAAATTATGATTATTTGATGTATGCGGATCTTGATTTTGATCATCCAGATGTTGCGAATGAAATGAAAAAATGGGGAACGTGGTATGCGAATGAATTAAATTTAGATGGATTTCGTTTAGATGCTGTTAAACATATTGATCATGAATATTTACGCGATTGGGTAAATCAGGTTAGACAGCAAACGGGGAAAGAAATGTTTGCAGTAGCTGAATATTGGCAAAATGATATCCAGACTTTAAATAATTATTTAGCGAAGGTCAATTATAATCAATCTGTGTTCGATGCACCGCTTCATTATAATTTTCATTATGCTTCAAAAGGAAATGGGAATTATGATATGAGAAATATTTTAAAAGGAACAGTAGTTGCGAATCATCCTACACTTGCAGTTACGCTAGTTGAAAATCATGATTCACAGCCTGGTCAGTCATTGGAATCTGTAGTGAGCCCTTGGTTCAAACCGTTGGCATATGCATTTATTTTAACGCGTGCAGAGGGATATCCTTCTGTTTTCTATGGTGATTACTATGGTACAAAAGGAAATAGTAACTATGAAATTCCAGCGTTAAAGGACAAAATTGATCCGATTTTAACGGCACGAAAAAACTTTGCATATGGTACGCAGCGTGATTATTTGGATCATCCAGATGTGATTGGCTGGACAAGAGAAGGTGATAGTGTACATGCTAATTCTGGTTTAGCAACATTAATCTCTGATGGACCAGGAGGGGCAAAGTGGATGGAAGTTGGAGAGAATAACGCAGGGGAAGTATGGTACGATATTACGGGTAATCAAACAAATACTGTAACAATTAATAAGGATGGATGGGGGCAATTCCATGTAAGTGGAGGCTCAGTTTCTATATATGTTCAGCAGTAAATTGGTGTTGAAAAAGAAGAGGTAGACTGAAATATAAGTTTCCTCTTCTTTTTATATTCTGTATAGTTATAAAAGTATGACACCTTTACTTCTCACAAAACATATAGTATGATGATTTCAGTAAATTAGATTTCAATGACTATAATATAAATTAATGAGAGGTGCTTTTTGTGAGTGCGGTAGGTACTAAATAGGAAAAATTTAATGAAATAAATCGGATAAGACCAGGGGATTTTTATGTATATCATACCCCTAATTTTGTCATGGATTTATTTCGATACCTATGAAGATACCTACAATACTTTATAAAGCGTGTAATAAGGGGATTGCCATCCGTTTTTATGGCTTATTTCCTCATATGTTATTACTCATGCCTTGTAAATGTAAAAGCTGCGGTATCCCCGCAGCTTTTTTGTATATATTTTAAATGTATAAAAATGGTAATTGAATAATGTAGGGCTCATTGGAATCTAATGAGTAGGTATCTTCATTTATGATAGAAATCAATCAAAGTGAGGAGAAACAAAATGAATACGATGACTTTTGAAAAGTTACAATATAACGAATTAAAGGATATAGTGAAATCTTATTGTGTAAGTGGATTAGGTAAAGAATTATTAAATAAATTAGAGCCGAGTACGAGTATAAAAGTAGTGAGGAATCGCTTGAATGAAACGACAGAAGCACGAGCTATAGTAGATGCAGAAGGGCATGTTCCTTTCTTCGGCATTTCAAATATTGCTAGTACAATTCAAAAATTAGAAAAAGGGATGATTTTAGATCCAGAAGAATTAGTAAGTGTTTCAGACTTTTTACGTGGCTGTAGAAAGATTAAAAATTTTATGTTAGATAAAGAATTTTTTGCGCCAGTATTAGCTTCTTATGCGAATTCAATGACTGAATATAAAAGTATTGAAGAGGAAATCAACTTTTCCATTAAAGGTAATAGTATTGATGCAGCTGCGAGTAAAGAGTTAAAACGAATTCGAAATAACATTGATTCTGTAGACGGAAAAATAAAAGAGCGCTTAACGAAGTTTTTAAATAGTAGTGCAAATAAGAAGTATATTCAAGAGTTCTTTATTAGTAAGAAGGATGATAGGTATACAATTCCAATTAAATCTTCTTATAAAAATCAAGTTGCGGGAAGTATAGTTGAAGCGTCCGCTAAAGGCTCTACTGTATTTATAGAACCACACACTGTTACAAAGTTAAATGCGGAACTCGCTAGTTTGAAAGCAGAAGAAGCGATGGAAGAGTATCAAATTTTAGCGACTTTATCAGGAATGGTAGTAGAAAATATTTATCATATAAAAATTAATATGGAATTAATTAGTCAGTATGATATGGTATTTGCAAAAGCGAAGTTTAGTAAATCGATCGATGGAATAGAGCCAAAGTTAAATGATCATGGCTACATTCATTTAGTAAATTGTAAGCATCCGCTTTTAAGCGGAAAAGTAGTACCGTTACACTTTGAAATCGGTCAAAACTATCGTAGTTTAATTATTACAGGACCAAATGCAGGCGGGAAAACAATTGTATTAAAAACAATCGGATTGTTAACTTTAGCGACAATGTCAGGATTGCATATCGCTGGAGATAAAGAAACAGAAATTGCTATTTTCGAAAATGTATTTGTAGATATTGGTGATAATCAAAGTATCGAAAATGCACTCAGTACATTTTCATCTCATATGAAAAATCTATCTGAAATTATGAGGATGTCAAATAATAATACGCTACTATTATTTGATGAAATAGGAAGCGGGACTGAACCGAATGAAGGGGCAGCACTTGCAATTTCTATTTTAGAGGAGTTTTATCTTGCGGGATGTATTACAGTTGCGAGTACGCATTATGGTGAAATTAAACGATTCTCAGAAATGCATGATGATTTTATGAATGCGGCGATGCAATTTAATAGTGAGACGCTAGAACCACTTTATAAATTAGTAATCGGTAAATCAGGTGAAAGTAATGCGCTTTGGATTGCGAATAAAATGAACGTAAGAGAGCGTGTACTGCAAAGAGCGAAAGAGTATATGGGAAATAAAGAGTACGCTCTAGAAAAAGTGAATGAAAGCAAAATTAGAAAACCGAAATTTGTGCAAGGAAAAAGAGAAAATCATTACGAGTACAAAATCGGCGATCGTGTAAATGTATTAGATTATGATGATTTTGGTATTATCTATAAGGAAATAGATAATTTCTATAACGTCGTTGTATATTATAACGGTGAATTTGTTGAAGTGAATGTAAAACGTATTACTTTAGAGGTAGCGGCGAAGGAATTATACCCAGAGGGATATGATTTAAATACACTATTTGTCGATTATAAAGAAAGAAAAATGCAACATGATATTGAGCGCGGATCGAAAAAAGCGCTTCGTAAAATCCAAAAAGAAATAAGGAAGAATAGAGGATAATATAGAATGGTAACGATTAGACAAGAACAAAAAAATGATTACAGAAAAACAGAAGAAGTTGTACAACAAGCATTTTTAAATGAAGAATTTAGTGATAAAAAGGAACATGAACTTGTAAAACGTATTAGAGAATGTGACGCATTTATTCCTGAATTATCAATCGTTGCAGTAGATGAGGAAATCGTTGGTCACATTATGTTATCGGAAATTACGATAGAACAGGATGGGATTTCTGAAGAATCATTAGCACTTGCACCAGTTTCAGTTGCTAGGGGCCATCAGAAAAAAGGAATTGGTGGAAAACTTATTGGAGCTGCGTTAGAAAAAGCGAAAGAACTTGGATACGGGTCAGTTGTAGTATTAGGACATCCAGAGTACTATCCGAAATTTGGCTTTAAGAAAGCAAGTAAGTGGAATATAAAAGCACCATTTGAAGTGCCTGAAGAGGTGTTTATGGTGATGGAATTAAGGGAGAATGCTCTTGAAGGTGTAGAAGGAGTTGTTCAGTATTCGAGTGCATTTGCTGAGTAGGAATATCAGTTAAGAAATGTAATCATAAAAGATGCTATCTTTTTGTAGAGATATACAGAAAGATAGCTTTTTTTATTAAGCAAATTCACTTACGTATATTTTGCTCAATGAATAATTAAGATGGTAAAATTGATATAGAAATGTAAAAGGAGAGAAAAGGATGAAGAATAGAGAAACAGATAGCAATGAGAATGTAGTTACGTTATATGTTACAAGACACGGAAAAACAATATTAAATACGAATCATCGCGCGCAAGGCTGGGCAGACTCCCCGTTAGTAGAAAAAGGTGTTGAAGTTGCCTCTAATTTAGGAACAGGATTAAAAGATGTTCATTTTACGAATGCGTATAGTAGTGATAGCGGCCGAGCGATTGAAACTGCTAATTTAGTATTAAAATATAGTGAGCAATCAAAGTTAAAACTTGAGAAAAGAAAAAAATTACGAGAATTAAATTTTGGTATTTTTGAAGGTGAAAAACTTGAAAATATGTGGGATGTGGTTGGAAAAGCTGCAGGCGTTGCATCACCAGAAGAACTTATGAAGTTTTCTATTCAAGAAGTGATTAATCTGATTAGAGCAGCAGACCCTACGAAACAGGCGGAAGATTGGGAATTATTTTCTACTCGTATAAAAGCAGAGATTGATAAAGTTAGTGAAGAAGCTGCTGCAAATGGAGGTGGCAACGTTTTAGTTGTCGTTCATGGGCTTTTGATTACTGCATTAATTGAAATGCTAGACAGTAGTAAAACAAAACTTGGAGTGGAAAATGCAAGTGTGACAAAGATTGTATATCAAGATGGAACATATACAGTCGAGTCTGTTGGGGATATGAGTTACGTTGCAAAAGGGAAAGAAAGTGTGGAAATATAAAAATAAGAAAAGGAAGATAGAGAAATCTAGCTTCCTTTTCATTTTGTGAATTACGGGATTAATAAAATCTTCCCTGTACTTTTTCTGCTCTCTAATAAATTATGTGCAAGAGCACCATCTTGTAAGGCGAATGTAGTAGGATTCGCAATGTTTAATTTTCCAGTAGTGATCCAATCAAATAATTGAGTAGAGCGCTGCTTACGTTCTTCAAAAGTAGTAAGCACATTCCAAAGGTCTCCGCCAGTTAAAGTTTTTGAAGTATCCATCAGCATACGCGGATCAACGGGCGCAGGGTTACCGCCGGCCATTCCGTAAAATACGATAGTGCCACCAGTTTTAGTAGCGCTAAAACTTTCCTCTAATGTAGAACCTACTGATTCATATACAACATTTACTCCATTACTGTTTGTTATTTCAAGTACTTTCGCCGGCCATGCTTCCGTATATAAAAATATGTGGTCAGCACCAGCTAATGTAGCTATTTGTGCTTTTTCTTTTGATGACGTGAGGCCGATTACTGTTCCGCCTAGTAGTTTAATTATTTGGATAAGAAGTTGCCCAACACCACCAGCTGCGGCATGTACTAAAGCTATATCACCTTGTTTTATTTCATAGCTATCTTTCGTTAAATAATGTGCTGTTAATCCTTGTAATAAGACAGAAGCGGCTGTTTCAAAAGAAATAGAATTTGGAAGTGTAATTGCTTTTTCAGATGGAACGGCAACTAATTCTGCATTTGAGAATGGAACGTCAGCAAATGCAATACGATCTCCAGGATTAATATTCGTAACGTCAGCTCCTACTTTTTCAACAATGCCAGCCCCTTCATAACCTAATATATACGGCGGGTTGCCAGCGAGATGATAATCACCGCGGCGTCTATAAATGTCGGCGAAATTTAAACCGATTGCTTTCGTACGGACAAGAACTTCATTTGGATTTATGATTGGATCATTTAGTTCTTTATATTGTAGTACATCCGGATTTCCGAACTGTTCGAAACAAAGTGCTTTCATATGGAATACCTCCATTTATATTGTTTGTCGATGCTCTTTATCATACAATACAAATATCGATAGACAAAGAGGATTATTTCGATGAAATCAATCGAAAATTACGATTGAAAAGAGGGATGAGAAATGGAGATAAAACAATTAGTTACATTTAAAATAGCCGCGGACACTTTGAATTTTACACAAACTGCGAAGAAATTAAACTTTGCTCAATCGAGCGTAACAGCGCAAATTAAAACGTTAGAAGCTGAGCTAGGTACGCCGTTATTTGAAAGATTAGGAAAACGCCTTTTCTTAACTGAAGCAGGTAGGAAGTTTCAACTATATGCCGACAAGATGATTGCACTCAGTAACGAAGCAAAAATGGCTGTGAAAGATGATGAGGGAATAGCAGGGACATTAATAATCGGTGCGCAGGAAAGTCAATGTACATATAGACTTCCTTCTATATTAAAGAGGTTTAAAGCACAATTTCCTCAAATAAAACTTATATTTAAACCAGCGCATTCCAATAAAGATGCGAAGGAACAATTGATGGAGGGAAAAGTCGATCTTGCCTTTATTTTGGACGAATGTAAAACAGAAGATGCTTTACATGTGGAGCCGCTTATGAAAGAAGAATTAAAAATAGTAGCTGCTTCAGGGCATCATTTACTCGAGAAAGCTTCCATTTCTACAAAAGATTTAGAAAGTGAGACGCTGTTGCTAACAGAGCTAGGGTGCTCGTACCGGACTTTATTTGAAGAGCTACTTCGTACAGAAGATGTGTATCCAGCAAATAAAATTGAGTTCGTTAGTGTAGAGGCAATTAAACAATGTGTTATTGCAGATTTAGGTATAGCCGTTTTACCCGCGATAGTAGTAGAAAAAGATATACGAGAGGGAACGATAAAAGAGTTACATGTAGAAAATGCAATTTCACCGATTTATACACAAATTGCTTGGCATAAAGATAAATGGATGACAGTGCCACTGCAGCAATTTATTGATGTAACGAGGGAGTTTCTTACAACGGATTAAGTGGAGAAATATTTATTTTATATAGTAGTAAAAATGGCAATTTTGTATAAAGAACCGATGCTTGCATGAAACGAGTATCGGTTCTTTTATGTTTTAAATAAAGGATGCTATAAAATGTGTATTTCTCAACTTTTTTTCTTAGATGGATACGTAAATTTCTTCGTATATTCCAATAATCATAAGGAAATTTACAACGTTTATTGGTTTCTGTAAGATGCCTCTAGGAAGTATGAAAGGAGGGGCGTACATAGGGGATAGATTGTCTTTATTATACGTACTTATTTTGAGGGGGAGATTTAAAATGTTTAAAAAGCTAATGAAAGTATGTGCGTTAAGTGTAGTGAGTGTCGGGGTATTATTTAGTTTTCAAGAAAGTACATTTGCAGCTACTGATTTAAGTAGTTATTATGACGGAAAAAATCCAGCAACAACAAAGGTATACGGGGGAAGTACAACGTGTGATGCTGATGGATTTAATGCAAAGTCTACAGCCGTGTACGAAGGTAGTAAAAAAGTAGGAACAGTGTATTTACGTTACAGTAATAAATGTCATGCAGCATGGTCTAAGCTTGTTTTAGATCAACCAGCACCAGCTGTTTCTGGAGGAGTGTATGCGTACGCTGTTGTGAATAAATACAAAAATGGTGTATTCCAAAAATCAGTCACTTCTAATCAGGGAAACGGCACAATAAAAACAGGTCAAACGAGCACTTATACAGGAATGGTATTTGATTTAACTGCTGATTTCGGATACACAGCAGATGCTGAAGCGGTTACGTTTAATAACGGTTATGGAAAAACAGGACGCTATTAAAAAGGAGTGGAATACTTTGAAACTTTTAAAAAAGCTAAGCGCATGTTTTTGTCTATCATTGCTCGTTTTAACTAGTGTGTTTAGTACGACGAATAGCGATAAAGCATATGCAGAAGATCATTCGTATGATGGGAAAAGTCCTTACTATAATAGCTGTGATCAATCCGCTGTAACGAAAGAAAAGAAATGGATTGATTCCAATTCTTATGTAGAATTAAAGTTTAGCACGACGTGTAAGACAGCATGGGCGAAAGTTACAGTAACTCGTGCAGCAGTATATAATAACGAAGCTGATGCAAGAATCGTAAGAAAAACAGATGGAAAGGCATATACTTGCGGGAGTGCTGGAGGAAATGGTGTTGTGAATAAAGGGCAAACATCATGCTATACGCCAATGGTATATGATTTAGATCCAAGAAAGGCACAAGCGCAAGGGAAACATGCTATTCCGAATAGTGATGCATATAATTATGCGGAGACAATTTGGTATTAATATAATACATGAGTTAAGAGTTGTTATTGGATATAAAAATGAAAGAGCCTTACTGCATTTTATTGTGGTAAGGTTCTTTCAAGTTGTTGATAGTTTAAGAACAGTTATTTACAATGATATATCTTTATAATCACTTTTAAGTATTGCCATAATAATTTCATCCGAGTATGTATCGTTATAAAATAAAGATTGACGTAAGGTTCCTTCTTTTACAAACCCAACTTTTTCATAAGCTCTAATTTAATAGCTTCAGTTCCATAGCCTTTTCCTGTTAATGACATAGAAAGCATCGATATTCGGAAGCCTGCTCTTTTGTTACCCTCATCGATATCTAAAATCGACAACTCTCCAATCATTTCGTCATTGCTTTGTAAACAAATAGCGAAATCGTAGCGACTCGAATCATTATTTATATGAGCTATATGTGTCTTTATTTGTTCCAATGAAAAAGTAGGTTTGGTTCCAGTCATATAACGTATCTCTGTATCCATCGTACTTTCTAATAGAATTGGGGCATCTAGTTCGCAAAGAGGTCTTAAATAAATTCTTTCACTCTCTAATCTCATTATAAATTTCTCCTTAAGTTTGGTGATAGAGTATATAAATATTTTTGCTCTACATGGAAGAAGAGTTTTATTTTGTGTATTGTTTGAAAAGTATGTGTCTTACTTTGATGTTACATGAATTTTATAATGATATGGTATACCTAAAACAAATAATAAAAGTTTTATACATAACAAAATGCATCAACAAGTTTTTTAATAGTCGAATTAACTAAGATCTGTATCAGGAGGAGTATATCCAAGGTGACGAGTCATTGATACAATTTGTCCTTTATGGTGAAACTCATGAGTCTCTGTATGAGTTAAAAGCCATAGCGGAGTTGTGCTCCAAGGCTCTTTTTGCCATTTCACTTCATTTGCTATATTTTCGAGCCATCGGTCATTGTATTCATCTAAAAAACGTATTACAACCTCATCTACTAACTTAAATCTATCACGGACTTTCTCGATATCTGCATGCTCAATTTCATAATCACTAGCAAATGAAAAATCTGCCCGTTTTTGCTTGAATGCGAATGATCCAAGCCAGTATCGGTAGCAATCGGCTACATGAATATGCGTCTTTATAATGCTACCGCTTCCGAAATTTGGAACAGTGCTATGTAATTTTTCTAGTGGGATTTCTCCCAAAAATGTAAATAGAGTTTCTCTTGTAGAACTAATAAGATTATATTGTTGTTTTAAAATATGTAACATGTAATTGACACTCCTCTATTATTTACTAAACTAACTGTGTAGTAAGTAATTCTATATTTATTAGGGGTGAACCTTTTAAATATTATTACTAAGCATATTAGATGTTTTTCTTAATCGTTTCTGATAGATTAAACAAGGTGAAACTTTAATAAGTTGAACATTCTTAGTTCATAATAAATTGTGCATGAAGAAAGGGAACGATAAAATGAATAGAATAATTGGTTTAAAACAATTTGAAATAACGCGTGGGGCATTAGTTAAATTTATTGAAACGTTAGATGATAAAACTGCGGATACGCAGCCAGAGGGTTTTAACAATACAATTCGTTGGCATATCGGTCATGTGTTAACGGCAGCAGAAGTTTTCATGTTTGGAAAAGAATTCAAACAATTACCAACTGAATATCCAGGTATGTTTGGGTATGGATCAAGACCGTCTAAATGGAAAACAGAAGGACCATCGTTAGAAGTGTTAACGACTCAATTAAAAGAACAAGCAAAACGTATTAACGAAATTCCAGCAGAAGCATTTGAAAATAAACTGCCAGAGCCATTCCTAGGATTGGAAACAGTAGGGGAGCTTTACGGTATGATGCTTTATCATGAAGCTGATCATATTGGACAAATGAAGGCGATGGAACGTATTATTAAGGCTCTTTAGTTGTAATTGCATATAAAAAACGAAATTATATTGTGAAATATTATAATGACAAAAAGGATAGATAATTTATTATCTATCCTTTTTGTCGTTGAGCTTAAAGAATTATGAACGATTGTCATCGTGATACTGATAAAGTAGGTATAGTTATTATATTTGTTTTACATAATAGAAAAATATTGAAGGAAATACAGAATTAAGGTTGCAAAAGCCGTACGAAATATAAGTATAATAATAGAGAAGAACTAGAAATAGGGGTGAATACTATGATTACATTAGAACAAAAGTTGGAGCAATACACACATACGTATGGACAGTTAAAGGGAGAACTAAAATGGAAAACGAGTGATTCTCGAACAGGAATGATGATTGCTGCTATGTATGCAGGTAGTGATAAATTGTTTGATCTCGGACGTTTTTTAGAAATTAGTAGTTATATTAAGAATCAGGTAGGGATGTTTTCATACTTGAAGTCTTATCATCGCTTTGTGGTGGCCGCAACTTTAGATATTCACTTTACAGATTACAAGGAAGCTTTCCGGAAGTTTTTAGATTTATATGAACAATTGGTCGCTGGTGGTTTTAGCCGAAGTATATTTACTTATCTCGCAGCAGCTGTGCTTTTAACAGAAGAAAATGAACAGCATGGCACGCACATTCAGCGTTCGATGCAAGTATATAAACGTATGAAAGAGGATCATCTTTTTCTTACAGGTACAAATGATTATCCGCTCGCGGTTTTACTAGCAGGACAATCAGAGAATGTAGAAACACTTATGGACCGAGTAGAACGTCTGTATCAGAAACTAGCGAAAGCTGGTTTGCGTAAAGGGAATGATCTTCAATTTTTAAGTCATATCCTCTCACTAAAGAAGGATGTCCGTGAAGAAATGTTAGTTGCAACATGTACAAACATATGGAATTTGTTAAAACAAGAAAAGGTAAAAGTGAAACAGATGCATTATCCAGCTATCGGGCTACTAGCGTTACTTGAAGATGGAGAAAAAGAGATTCATTCTATTAAAGCATTGATTGAAAAATTGCAGGGGGAGAAATTGTTCCGTTGGCATACAGATACAAATATTCTTATTGCTATTCAGCTGTTCGTAAGTCAGAAAGGTGAGGAAAGTAAAGCTACCAACACAGGTTTACAAACTATGATAGAAGTCCTTATACAAGCACAACAAGCAGCTATGATGGCAACGATTGCCGCTTCATCTGCAGCAACATCTTCTGCTAGTAGTAGTTCATAATGTGCAACGAATGGCTTATGCTCTTGTAATTCATAACTACTTTGATAAGGGCGGTTTAAAAAATATTATTAAAAAAGCCCATCACTCTCTAATGAGTGATGGGCTAACTGTTTTTACATAATCAGCATTATCTTTTCGATTCCTTCAAATATTTGAGTTGTGTAACAATCATAATGCTAATAACAACGAGTAAAAACCATGAGCTAATTTTGCTTAAGTGAACGAGATTCCATGCTTCCCGTTGATTTGGATATTGCCATGCTCCGAAAAATGTTGCGATGTTCTCTGCAATCCAAATGAAGAAACCGATAAGGAAGAAGGAGAGAACGAGTGGCATTTTATATGTAACGCCTTGTAATGAAAATTCTACAAATGTGCGAGAGAAAACAATGAATAGTAGTAAAGTTAATATCCATCTAAAGTCGTATGTAAAGTGGTGTGTGAAAAAATTGAAGTAAATCATTGCTCCTAGAGGTATTGCAAAAATAGCTTTCGGCCAATGATGCATTTGCAAATGCAATCTTCTCCACGCTTGGCATATGTAACTTGCAACACTTGCATACATAAAGCCGCTGTAAAATGGAACTCCAAAAACCTTTGAATATGCCTCTTCCGGATAACTCCATGAACCGAAATGTACTTTATATATTTCTAGTAAAAGGCCGATGAGGTGGAAGACGGTAATTACTTTTAATTCGTCTTTCGTCTCAAGTCCAGTTTTATACATAAACCACTGCATAAGAAGACATACGATGAGTATGAAATCGTAGCGGTATAACCCTGGGATAGAAATGATTTTTGAAAGGGCTAGTGTTAAGAAAATAACGACTGGGAATAAGCAAGATAATGCTTGCTCGTAAGTGAAGTATAGTAGTTGTTTTATATATAACATTGTGTCACCTTCGATATTTTTATTTGAAAACTCAAAATAATGACTAAGTATACTACAATTTTAAAAATAAGCTAGTAGTCTATTTGGCGTGTATTTGTAATTTTTGGAAGGAAGTTGTAATAGGTATTTTAATATTTAGCGAAGTGAAAAAATAGTTTGCTATTTAAAAAAAGTGGAGATATAATATCTAAATGAAATTGATAATTATTATCAATAATAATTACAAATAAAAAATATTTATAAAAAACAACTGAATATAAAGGATGAAATGAAACATGTTACATAAGCCTGCTGTATATGCTGGCAATAATCGCTGGCTACATATTAAGTTCATATGTTTCATGAGCTTAACAATTTTATGTTTAATCGGCTCTATATTTTTAGCTGTTGCATTTGGTGCAAAGGATATCCATTTGGAAACCGTATGGGCAGCGGTTTTTGATTATAATCCGAAATTAACGCAGCACCAAATTATTTATGAATTAAGACTCCCGAGGGTAATTGGTGCAGCAATTGTAGGAGCGGCTTTTGCGGTGGCTGGCGCTGTTATGCAGGGAGTAACACGAAATCCTTTAGCGGATGCAGGTGTGCTTGGCATAAATGCAGGTGCGATGTTTGTAGTAGCACTTAGTTTTGCCTTTTTCCCGCATATGCCGTATTCCTATTTAATGATTGTCTCCTTTATTGGAGCGGTTTTAAGTACAGTGCTCATTTTTATTATCGGATCAGCAACATCAGGCGGATTAACATCGATGAGATTAACGATTGCTGGAGCAGTTATGGCAGCGCTTTTGCATTCGTTAAGCTCAGGTGTTGCAATTTATTATGATTTAAGTCAAGATTTAGCATTTTGGTACGCTGGTGGTGTTGCAGGGGTTAAGTGGGAACACTTGAAATTTTTAGTTCCTATTATTCTCATAACGATTGTTTTTGCGACAGTGTTAGGGCGATCTATTTCACTCATATCAATGGGGGATGATGTTGCTACGAATTTAGGAGTAAAAACGAACCGAACGAGAATACTAGGGATGATTATAGTAGTCACCCTTGCAGGTGTATCTGTTTCAGCTGTTGGCTCTATTGGGTTTGTAGGACTAGTTATCCCGCATATTGCTAGAAAATTAGTTGGTGTGAATTATCGACTCATTATTCCTATGTCAGCATTTTTAGGAGCTATGTTATTAGTTTTAGCTGACTTAGGGGCAAGAACAGTAAACCCTCCTAAAGAACTTGCAATAGGAATTATGGTAGCTCTTGTTGGAGTTCCGTTCTTCCTCTATATAGCACGTAAAGTTGGGAGGGAGCTATAAGTGAAGGATCTTTTGAACACAGATAAAAAGAGAGCCATTACTGTAACTACAATTTTTGGTTGTATGAGTATCGCTGTCATTTTAATTAGTTTAAATACAGGGACACTGAGCATTGCACCGCTCAAAGTAATTCAAACACTTTTCGGTTATGGTGATTTTGAGAGCGCAACAGTGCTATACGATTATCGTATGCCAAGAATTATAATTACAATGTTAGCCGGTATTGGCCTTGGGATTTCCGGTGCGATTTTGCAAGGGCTATCACGTAATGCACTTGCAGACCCTGGTATTTTAGGATTACATTCAGGTGCATCTTTCGGGCTAATTATATTCGTTACTTTCTTTCATTCTATTAATGAGAATGCATCGATTTTAATACCGTTATTTACATTTGGCGGGGGAGTACTAGCTGCGTTTTTAATTATTATACTTGCGCATGATCGGTCAAAAGGTTTACTTCCTATTAGACTTATTCTCGTTGGTATTGCTATTTCGGCTGGATTTAGTGCGATTTCGTTATTTTTCTCCCTCAAGTTAAATGATGAGACGTATACATTCGCTTCTAGATGGTTAGTTGGTAACGTGTGGGGAAGGGATTGGATTCATGTCTTAGCATTATTACCTTGGATTTTCATACTAACCCCGTATGCATGGCTAAAATCTAAAACGTTAAATGCATTGTCACTAGGTGATAGTGTGGCAGCAGGGCTTGGTGTTTCTGTTCAAAAAGAACGGTTACTACTTTTAGCTACAGCGGTTGGATTATCTTGCGCAAGTGTATCGATGGCAGGAGGAATTGGTTTTATCGGTTTAGTTGCTCCGCATATTGCAAGAAAGTTAGTAGGTACTACCTATCAACATTTCCTTCCGCTTGCTGGCATTATCGGAATGATTATTTTAGTACTAGCAGATACGATAGGTCGTTCTATATTCGAGCCAAATTCTATTCCAGCTGGTGTAGTAGTGGCAGCTTTAGGAGCACCGTATTTTCTTTATTTACTTACAAAAACAAAATAAATACTTCAAAGAGGAGAACATATGAAAAAGAAACTTACTATTTTATTTAGCATGATGTGTATTTTAGTATTAGCAGCATGTGGTCAAACGAAATCTAATGAAGAGGCAACGAAAAAAACTGAAAAAAGTAATGATCCGAAAATCGCCTCTATGTCTATTCACTTAACGAATAATTTACTGGCATTAGGAATTACACCTGTAGGCTCTGTTATTGGTGGAGATTTAAAAGATTTCTTACCGCATGCAAAAGAGCAGTTGAAAGATACGAAGAAACTTGGTGTTGTAACAGATCCGAATATGGAAGCATTACTTCAATTGAAGCCAACTGACATTTATGTGGATGAAAAATACGCGGGCAAAGATTTAGCGAAATACGAAAAAATTGCAAAAACACATTCTTTCAATTTAGATGAAGGTACGTGGAGAAATCAGTTAAAACAAGTTGGTAAACTTGTAAACCGTGAGAAAGAAGCGGATACATATATTCAAGATTACGAAGAGCAATCAAAACGAGTAAAAAGTTTAATAGATAAAGAATTAGGTAATAACGAAAAAGTAATGGCAATTCGTGTTACTGCAAAAGAATTACGTGTATTTAGTACGAAAAGACCGATGGGACCAATTTTATTCCAAGACTTAGGATTACAACCTGCAAACGGTGTAGAGAAAATTGATGGAAACCGTCCTTTCGAAGTCATTTCACAAGAAGTATTACCTGACTTTGATGCAGATGCTATTTTCGTTGTTGTAAATAGAGACGATAAGGCAAAAGCTGCATTTAAACAACTTCAAGAAACACCAATTTGGAAAGACTTAAAAGCAGTTAAAGGTAAGCACGTATACATCATTAATGACCAACCATGGCTTGACTATTCTGCTTTAGGTAACAAAATGGCAATGGATGAAGCGGAGAAAATGTTTACGAAATAATATCGATTCGTTGTTAGGAAGATCCTCTAAATTTTGAGGGTCTTTTTTTATTGTTAGAATAAATGAAAAATTATACAATGAATGTAATTTAATGTAGAGGAGATGTGCCAATGTCAGCGCTTATTGTAAGTATCCCGTTTAAGAAACAGTTTATGGAACAAGGGGATAAATAAGCTAAAATAAGTATCCCCGTTATAAAAAAAGGGGGAGCCTGAAATGACAATGAATCTTTTTCAAAATAAATCGATTAAATTATCAGTTATGAGAGAAGCAGACGCTGCAGTAATGGCTATGTGGCAAGAAGATAGTGAGTATTTAAGGAATGTCGATACAGATTTGGCATTCCCGCAATCGATACAAGAAATAGCAAGTGATGGGCTATTAAAAGGACGGAGATCCAACAGTGTTTCTTTCATGGTAAGGACAGTTCAAGAAGATCGCTTAATTGGTTTTGTAGCGATTCATGGCATAGAGTGGAATAACAGAACAGGTTTATTAGCTATTGGTATAGGAGATGCGAATGATAGAGGGAAGGGATATGGAAGAGAGGCAATTCATCTTATTTTAAAGTATGCATTTCATGAATTGAATTTGCACCGCATCGGTCTGGATGTGATTTCTTATAACAAAGCTGCTATTGAGTTGTATAAAAAGATGGGTTTTCAGATGGAAGGCTGTATGAGAGAAGCGGTTCAAAGAGATGGGAAGTGTTTTGATCGTATCATTATGGGGATATTGTGGGATGAGTGGATAGAGCTACAAAAATAAAAATGGTGGTAACAAGTTAATTATTCATACTATGAATAATTGAATAAAAAGGAGAACTAGGTAGGTACTAGTTTTCCTTTTTTATTTTTGTTACTAATTATATGTTCTTATAAATAGTTTGTATCCTGTGAATAAAAGGGTGCAGCCTAAAGCGAATGTTAACATTACCCCAGTTGAAAGATTAATAGAAGGATTAAAAACTAAAGTCGCTGTTTCGCCAGTTAGAACACTGTGAATATTCACGTAAGTAAATGGGTTGTAAGGAGAAGAAAAACTCTTCATTCCAATAAAAGCTATAATACCTACAAAAGACGTTGTAATACTTAGGCTTTTTAGTAAAAGTGATGAAATATAGTAAAAAGAATATAGAAAAAATGTTAGTACAACAGTTAGTAATAATACTTGTCCGAAGTAATTTTTCAAAGTGATAAAGTGAAATTGATCTTTAATGGGATTTAAACTATTGTACTCACTGCCAAATGGATTAGGCTCTGATCCTTCGTATACAAGGACTGGATAATGAAAATTTCCTATTCCTTTCGTGAAATAGCTACATAACAAAGGAATGAGTAGCATTAGTAAAACGAAAACAAGTATAGAAAGGAATCCACTAAAATACTTTGTTATAAATAATGATTTTCGTTTAATAGGCAAAGTATAGTAAAAGTGCAAACCACGCTTCTTATTATTCATTTCAGAAGAAATATTATTTCCGAAAATAAAGCATCCCAATAAAATGAGTACTGGTATATAGTAGTACTGGATTATTTGATATAAAAATAGAGAGCCAGTTGTACCATAACGCATAGTACTCTTTTCCCATTGTTCTAAGGAACTACCTGTAAATTGATCGTAAATTGTAAATAGATAGGGTGTATAAATGGTATTTTGAATGAATGGTTCAGCTTTATTTTTTTTCAGTAATAATAATTCTTCCAACGTTGCCCGTGCTGTAAATAATGAAATATTTTGTTTCTCAATTGCATGAGGGAAAGAGTTTGAGCCTTTTGAACTCTTAAACATAAATTGTAAATGATTTATATTTTCTTCATATATTTCTTGCCAATTACCTTGAGAATAGTTTGCAATCCATGTGTTCTTCTTTGAAAGAGATTGCTGATATTCTTGAATAGCTAATTTATTTTCTGTAATTTTTTCAACATCGCCATTCTTTTCAGCTTCAATCTTTTGTAATTCTAGTTCTTTTAAAACTTGTTGCGAAATGTTAACGCTATTTTGTGCAAATGATAAATTCCCACGCTGGATATCTTCCGCAACAGAATAATTCAAGAAATATAAGCTACTAATGAAAAGAATAGAGGTTAGTACTGCGATCCATGTTGTTTTTTTCTTAAAAGCTTTTTTGAATTCGAATTGGAAGAGTTGTTTCATGTTACACACCCCGCTTTCGATTCATGCATATAGCACATAGTAAGAGCAAAAGTGTACTTCCAATTAGCGCCACTGCACCTAATGGATAATATTCATTATTATCTAAAATGACGCGATCTATTTGTTGATAGGAAAGGGGAGATAGAAACGGATTAAAGCCGATTTTTGATAAAATGAAACCACTGCTCAAAATAAAAGTGAGAATTAAATATGTAACAAGAGTATTTCTTATCCAAAATCCAATAAGTACTAACAAGGAAATAGCCACAGTGGAATAACATAGACTGTAAGTGAGAGCTGTTTTTAAGTATGTACCTGAACTAGTAATAGTTTCTGTTTTTGTGAAAAGTGGATAATTAAAAATATTACCGGTAGATTTTCCGAATATTGTCGGCAGTATATAAGACAGTGAAAATACTAGTAAAATCCATAGGAGACTAACAACAAGTAAACTAAAAAATTTTATTAAGACATAGTGACTACGAGAAATAGGTAAAGTATAGGCTAACTTAATCGTATGGTCTTCAAATTCTTTCGTAATGGCTGTACCTAGTAAGAGCAGTAAAATCAGGAATCCTGGGGCATTGAGTAGTAGTGAAATTACTTTTTTCATAAATAGAGATGGTTGAATGGAAAGGTCAAGGTCTTCTTTTGGTAAGCCTTGTTGTAATAAGTTTTCATTCAGTTGAATTGCTTTTTTCATATCTTTTTCGCTAGCTGAGAAACCTCCTTCTACTTGCTCAAAGCGCATAGCTAAGTCATACACTTTCATTTCAGTTTGTAATTCATTTTTCCACTTGTTATCTTTTACTTCTTGTATAAGTTGATTTAAATGTTGTAATAGCGGAAGTCCGATCTCTAATCGAGATTCAATTTTTGCGTTAGATTCTTTTTTTAAGTCCTCTTGATCTCTTATAACTTGATTAGAAACTTCTGTTTCATATTTAGAAAATAATTCGATTTTTTTCATTTGGACTATTTCTTTTTTAAGCGCATTATGAAGAAATAATCCGCAGATGATTAGTATAGTAGCAATGATTAAAGTAAAGAGAATATTAGAGTAGAGCATTTTTTTTAGTTCGAATAGAAATATTTTCATGTCGTATCACCATGTACATTAAATAGTTCTTCATATCTTTTTTCAGAACCGATAACTTCTTTTTGGATATCAATAATATTAATTTTATGAGAATGAAATATATTAATAAGGTCTTGGATGGTTTGGTGTTCTATTTGGATTCGAAGGCTTTTCTTAGTTAACACTGCCTGTACGTTTTCTTCTAATAAAACGTGTTGTGCGTGTTTTAAATCTGAACATAAGAAGTGATAAAAAATTTTTTCGTACTTTGCCATATCTTCTTCTAGTAATTTGCCGTCTTTTAAAAAAAGAATCTTCTTTGTAACACGATCAATTTCTGATAAATTATGAGAAGAAAGAATGATTGTTGTACCTTCTTCTACTAAGCGTAATAAAATGTTTCTCATCAGTATCGCACTAGTTGGATCCAAACCATTCAGAGGTTCATCAAGGAACATAAGCTTTGGTTTGTTTAAGATTGCCATCGCTAAGAGAAGATGTTGTTTCATACCTAAGGAGTAATCTTTAATTTTCCTCTTCGCATAATTTTCCATTCCTACATATTTTACAACTTCATTCATGCGTTCTTTTGAAATTTTTTGCACATCACAAATGAATGCAAGATGATCGTAGCCGTTTAAATAGTCATATAGTACAGAATTGTCCTGTAAAAAAGAAACGTCTTTAAACACTGAAACATCTTTGTTAGATTTTCCTATCAATTCAATATTTCCGGATGTAGCGGGCAAAAGATTGGTAACTACATTTAAAAAAGTAGTTTTACCAACACCGTTAGGACCTACTAAAGCCCAAATTCCTGGGGAGTTGATGGTGAGATTAATTCCATCTAATATTTTTTTATGTTTGTAACTTTTGGATAAATTATTGATGGATAGAATAGTCAATCACAATCACCCTTCTTTTTGGAAGTTTTTCAAAAAAATGTAATTACTACCTTTTATTATAACTGAAAATTCAGTTAAGTAAAGAAAGAAATTTAATTTTAGTTTTTGTTCTAAGTATTTTATGTATTAATAAATAAAGATTTATAGTGAGTAAGAATAATAGGGATGTAGTTAAAAAAGTAGATTTCTGTATGTTTATATAAAAGGGAGAGAAGCTAACAAAATATTTGATTTAATAATATGCATATTATTCATTTAAGCTTGAAATTAAATATAAGAATAATTTGGAAATAAGCAGATAAAGAAAGGAAAAGAGTAATTATTGGCGAAAATTTACAGTGTACTGATTGAATTTATAAGGAGCTATGCAAAATGAATTTAGAAAAAGCAAAACCAGTAAATGAAGAGGTCGCTGAATTAAAGGAACTAATTAAAGAATTGCACGGAAGTGTACATCAACTTCAAAGCGAAGTGCAGCAACTAAGGCACGAAAGACCGGTTGTTGAAGTGCGAAAGGGTGTTCAACTATCACCAGCAATCATCGGACAAATTGGCGGTATGATTTTAGGTGGATTAGCAATTATCGGTATATTTTGGTGATGAAAAAGGTATGCAGTTTAACGCTGCATACCTCTTTTAGTGTCGTTATTTGTCGGTAAGTCGATATTTTCTGTCGAATCGTCGATATAATTAGAAAATCGTTGATATATTCGAAGAAACGATCGATATAATTTCACACACTACAACTTTTACATTAAATAACGTAAATAAATATAAGCGTGTGATAACAATAATGCAATAATAGTTAACGGTAACCCAATTTTTAAAAAGTCCATATATGAGAAAGCATGTCCTTCACGTTTTGCAATACCAGCAACGACTACGTTTGCTGATGCTCCGATTAACGTTCCGTTTCCTCCTAAGCAAGCTCCAAGTGATAATGCCCACCATAGTACTTCGATTTGCGGAGAATCGACAGATAGTCCGAGCCCTGTAGCTAAATCTTGAATAAGTGGGATCATCGTTGCGACAAATGGGATATTGTCAATTGTCGCAGATGCGATGCCTGATACCCATAAGATAAGTATAGCGGCAAAACCGATATCACCATTCGTTACGTCGAGTACTTCTTTTGCGAGTGAAGAAATAAGTCCGATATCAATTAACCCGCCAACGAGAACGAATAGTCCAGCGAAGAAGAAAATAGTTACCCATTCAACGTGGGCAAATACATCTTCAATATCATGTTCTTTCACGCCAATTAGCATAAGAAGTGTAGCGCCTGTCATCGCGATAACCGCAGCGTCTACATGAATAATCGAATGAAGTACAAAGCCTAAAATAGTTAGTCCTAAAATCGAAATGGATTTTAAAAGGAGGCTTTGATCTTTAATATAATCTTTTTCATTTAATGCCATTAATTTTTTGATTTGCTCAGGTGTTGTTTTTAGTTTGTTACGATACAGGAAGTAAATAATGCCAAGTGTCACGATAGAAATAATAATTACGATTGGAGCTAAGTTTAGTAAAAAGGCATTAAAATCTAAATGCTTATTTGCTGATCCAATCATAATGTTAGGTGGATCACCGATTAATGTTGCTGTTCCGCCTATATTTGAAAATAGTACTTCTGAAATTAAATAAGGAACAGGATTTACTTTTAAAATACGTGTAATAGATAGTGTAACAGGTACGATTAATAATACGGTTGTTACGTTGTCCAAAAATGCTGAACCGACAGCAGTTAATAGGGATAGCAATAATAAAATGCGGATTGGTTTTCCGCCAGCTGCCTTCGCTGCTTTAATGGCCACAAATTCAAAGACGCCTGATTGACTCGTAATATGTACGAGAATCATCATCCCAATTAAAAGGGTGATCGTTTCCCATTGAATATGTGATGTGAAAGCGGTATGTAAATCTACAATTCCAAAAATAATCATAATAGCAGCACCGAATAGTGCAATTACAGCACGATTCAATTTCTCAGAAATAATAAATCCGTACGTGACTAAAAATACGGCAATTGCAAAATAATATTGCCAATTTGCTACTTCATGTGCTGATTGTTCCAATCATGTCACCTTCTTTAAAGTATGTATTCAATTGTAAACATGCATCCTTCTGCATAATTTATATTGTAGCAAATTCAAAAAAGAAAGAAAACTATTTAACAAAGTGAAGGAAAAAATGTGTTTTTTACATATGATATAAAAAAATAAAGAAACACAGTGCAAATTATTAGGAAAAGTGGGCGTTGTCCTCTAATATAGAGATAGCAATTTACATTATTTTTGCGTAAAATGGTTTAAAGAGGTGAATTCCGATGGAAATAGTAAAAGATAGTTCTCTTATTCAAAATGAAATTGAACGTTTTGTAAATAAAGATGTATATATTCATTTAGAAACAACGAACGGAGCGTATGCGTCACACTTTAACGAAAAGATGATGACAGTTGGAGCATTCATTCGAAATGCAATTATTCGCTTTGAACGTGGGAAGATTACTGGAACAAATCCATACCGAGTTGGTTTAAAAATGGATCATGGCTGGGTATATGCAGAAGGTATTACGCACTGGGAAGTAGACGATAAAGAGCGTTTATTACTTGCAGGGCACGATAATCAAGGTCGCTTAGCAGTTGCACTTGAGTTAAGCTTAACGCCATTTAAGTAAGAAGGAGGGAAACTTATGGAGAGACATGTACTTGTTGTATTTCCGCATCCAGATGACGAAGCATTTGCGGCGGGAGGAACAATTCGCTTATTAACAGATCAAGGAGTACCTGTAACGTATGCATGTGGTACTTTAGGACAAATGGGACGTAATATGGGGAAAAACGTATTCGCTAACCGTGAAACGATTCCAAATATCCGTGAAAAAGAATTGAAAGATGCATGTGAAGCGATGGGGATTCAAGACTTAAGAATGCTTGGTTTCCATGATAAAACGTTAGAATTTGAAGATGTTGATTTCGTTGCAGATAAAATTGAAGCAATCATTCAAGAAGTAAATCCATCTCGAATTATTACATTTTATCCAGAGCACGGCGTACATCCAGATCATGATGCATTTGGCCGCGCTGTAGTTCGCGCTGTATCACGTATGTCAAAAGAAGAACGTCCAGTTATTCATGCGGTTGCGATTACGAAAAATCGTGAAGCAGTACTCGGTGAGCCGGATGTTGTAAATAATATTAGTGAAGTATTCGAGCATAAATTAGCTGCACTAGGTGCGCATCGTTCACAAACAGAAGCGATGTTAGAAGAAACACATGCAAAAATAAAAAATAAAGATGCAGCAACGTTAAAATGGCTGCAACTTGAACAATTTTGGACTTATAAATGGGAGTAGGCTAGAAGGGAACCTTCTAGTAGCTCTTACATAGAAAAAGCACCGTCATTTGTGACGGTGCTTTTTTAGTGAATAATTTTTATTCTCCGCTATTTGAGAGTAACCTTCACTTTATCGTGTACTCCATTCTTTTGTAAATTCATCATGATATGCTTCGCTCCAATGGTATGGCTGCAACTCTTTTAACGGTTTGAAAATGATATCTTGTTTAGAATTTGTAATGGCGCATAGTACTTCTGGTCCCCAATAAAATAACCGTTCTTGGCATACACCACAAGGTGATAATACTTTTAATTCAGAATGCTCATTTTCCCTTGCAAGACAAATAGAATGTGTAACTTTCTTATGAAATTTATGTGCTTCTAAAATTGCACCTGTTTCCATACAAAGTTCTGTTGAAGCGTTTATTACGTCAGGGGCCACACTTGTATAAATGGATCCATCTTCTACACGGATTGCTGCAGCTCCGCCCCAATTATGTGGATATCTTTGGTCAATTAAATTTTTCACTGCATCATATAATTGTTGTTCAATGCTCAATTGTATTTCCTCATTTCTGCTTAATTTTCGATTCAATGACTGTTATTTTTTTAGTAATACCGTTAAAAAAGAATAGACATTCAATTTCAAACTATAAATGCAAGAATTACTTTTCATCTGCATACTTTTCCTCTAAGGCAATTAATAGAGGAATTGATATAGTTACAAGAATGATTAAAGTGGTTATAAAGGATTTAGAAAGAGAAAAAGAACCTTCGATTAAAGGTGATAAAAACTTGAATGAAAGTATACTTGTTATTAAGGAAACTACTAAAAAGCTAAAAAGAGACACATTTTTATTTTTGATAGATGTTTCTATAAAATCTTTAAGACAGCTTATGACGACAAATATAGTTAATATAATAAGAGAAATAAAATAATGTGTTACATTTGTCATACTAATAGTAGGATCGTCTATTATGTAAGCAAGTAACTTAGATACTAACATACCTCCAAATAATAAAATAATAAAAGCAAGTAATCCTTCCGATGTATAAGTGCTGAAATTATCTTTCTTGTTAAAGAGTTTATAATTCAGAGTAGATTGGCTTATTTGAATTAGGAATAGGATAATAATCCACACATAATATACAATTGGTAATTCTCCTGAGAATAGAGCAACCAGGAAATTTATTACTGTCCTCAAAATTTCAATCATTACAAAAATCCTCCTGTGTGTAAGCTTTGCGACATTAAAATATGCTAGTCTATCGTGCAATAATTTGATCTATCAATTCAAACTATTCCTAATTATTCCATAAAAAGGTGGTGGCATCAAGTTATCTTTTTAACAAATACTCTAAGGCCTAGCACTAGAAAAAGAAACGCAATATGTAATATAATTGAAAAAGTATATATTAAAATCAATGTTAATATTACCCTCCTATAAGTATTAACATACGTAATTGAGGTGTTTTCTTTGTTGTTTTATGATCGAATTTCTATAATGGCCCCTCCTGTTCCGTAGCTTAGGAAAGTCTTTTTATTTCTGAGATTTTCAAAGTTATAGGAGGGTATGAAAAATGAAAAAAGTCTCAGTACCATCACTTTTGTTAATGATTATTCTTGTGGCATTTCCGCAAATTAGTGAAACGATTTACACACCGTCTTTACCTGACATTTCACAGGCGCTACATGTAAGTAATAATGAGGTACAGTTAACGCTTAGTGTGTATTTCGCTGGATTTGCTTTAGGTGTATTTTTTATTGGATGGTTATCAGATATAATTGGCCGTCGCCCGGCAATGTTATTTGGAATAGTCGTATATGGCGTTGGGAGTTTCTTATGCTTTATTGCAAATTCCATTGAAGTTTTATTGGTAAGTCGTTTTATTCAAGCGTTTGGAGCAAGTGCTGGCTCTGTTGTTACACAAACGATTCTTCGTGAAAGTGTAGAAGGGCATAAGAGGCATGTTATGTTTGCTCAAATCTCGGCAGTCATTGCTTTTACACCAGCGATAGGACCGTTAATTGGTGGCTTTCTTGATCAAATGTTTGGATTTAAAATCGTATTTTTAAGTTTAGTAGTTATGAGTGTCGGGATTTTTCTGTATACGTTTGTTTCTCTTCCGGAAACAAAAACGGACTCAATAACGAATAAAATAAATGTGCTTTCAGTCTTGAAGAGGTTAATTACAAATCCGAAAGTAGTAACATATGGGATATTAATTGGAGGAGCGAATGGTGTTTTATTTAGCTATTATGCAGAAGCGCCGTTTATCTTTATTGAATACTTTCAGTTATCGCCTAGTATGTATGGATTTTTAGGAATTGTTGTTGCTTCTGCTTCTATTATTGGAGCGAAAGTTTCAAAACGATTGCTTGCTACTTATAAACCAGAGAAAATTATATATATTGGTTGTCTTGTAATGACAGGGGGAGCAGTCGCTTTATCTATTATTACTTCGGTTGGATCAAATCCGAATATAATATATATGATTGTATTTTTAGTAGCGATGTTTATATTGCTATTAGGAATTGGGATAGCGCTACCTAACTGTTTAAGTTTAGCGTTAGTAGATTTTCAAGATGTCATTGGTACAGCCGGAGCTTTGTTTAGCTTAGGGTACTATGTCATTGTAACGATAACAATTTGGGGAATGAGTCAGCTGCATACGGGCTCTTTACTCGTGATGCCACTTTATTTTCTGGTTATTGTAGTTATCATGATGGTGTTTACTAAAGTGTTTATTTTAGGTAAAGAAACTTCAAAAATGAGTTAAATATGAAATGGTAAAAGGGTCTCATTTTTTAATGAGACTCTTTTATATTTTATCCCGCTGTTTTGAGGCAGCAAGATTCCTGCCTCAAAATTGGGCTGGATTAAAGAAGTTAGTAGTTTATTAATATATTAAATTTCTGGTTGGTATATAAATCGGACGTGTGGGAAATTGCGTTATCAACTATAAAGATTGAAGTACATGAGATGTGAAACCGAGGAAGAAATACTCTCCTCGGTTATTTATATTGTAATAATATTCATACCGGAATCATATTGAATAGATGTATTTTATTGTTAATTTAGTTAAAAATTAATCAGACTTATGTATAATAATTTATTGAAAAAATAATTGAACTTTTCAGATAAATGAATTAATATAAGGTAAGTAATTTTAAGATTTATAGAATATTGGAAGATGAAAGGTTTTGAGAATTTTGTAAGAGGCAAAAAACGATTTTAGGATAGCTTTAAAGCTAGTGTAAAATGACGTTTGCTTCACCATTTTCAGGGCCGAAAGGAATTAGGGGAAAGCATCTTGTTTTAAAATGCGGCTATGAATCATCTAAGAGGGGGAAATGAAGTGGCAAACAAGGAATTGAAAAGGGGCTTAGAAGCACGTCATATTCAAATGATTGCTTTAGGTGGAACGATTGGTGTTGGTTTGTTTATGGGGTCGGCCAGCACGATTAAATGGACAGGTCCGTCAGTTATGCTTGCTTATGCAATTGCAGGTATTTTTATCTTCTTCATCATGCGTGCGATGGGTGAAATGTTGTATATGGAGCCGAGTACAGGTTCATTTGCGACGTTCGGTCATAAGTATATTCATCCGTTAGCTGGTTATATGACAGCGTGGAGTAACTGGTTCCAGTGGGTTATCGTTGGGATGTCAGAAATTATTGCGGTTGGAGCATATATGCAATATTGGTTCCCGGACTTACCAGCTTGGATACCAGGTGTAATCGCAATGGTTATTCTTGGCGCAGCTAATTTAATTTCTGTTAAGTCATTTGGTGAATTTGAATTTTGGTTTGCGATGATTAAAATCGTTACAATTCTATTAATGATTATTGCGGGATTTGGACTTATTTTCTTTGGAATTGGTAACGGCGGAGAAGCGATTGGTATATCTAACCTTTGGTCAAATGGCGGTTTCTTTACAGGTGGTTTTTCAGGATTCTTCTTTGCTTTATCACTTGTAGTTGGTGCATACCAAGGTGTGGAATTAATCGGTATTACTGCTGGTGAAGCGAAAAATCCGAAGAAGACACTTACAAGAGCAATTCAAAGTACAATTTGGCGTATTTTAATTTTCTATATTGGTGCTATTTTCGTTATTGTAACTGTGTATCCGTGGGATCAATTAAGTACAATTGGTAGTCCGTTCGTAGCAACTTTTGCGAAGGTTGGTATTACGGCAGCAGCTGGACTGATTAACTTCGTTGTTATTACAGCAGCAATGTCGGGTTGTAATAGTGGTATTTATAGTGCGGGCCGTATGCTTTATACGTTAGGTGTAAATGGACAAGCACCGAAGTATTTCACGAAACTTTCTGGAAATGGTGTGCCTTTATTCGGTACAGTTGGTGTAATTATCGGTTTAGCAGTCGGTGTTGTATTAAGTTATATCGCACCGAAAAACTTATTCGTATATGTATATAGTGCGAGCGTACTTCCTGGTATGGTACCATGGTTCGTCATATTAATTAGTCAAATTAATTTTAGAAAAGCAAAAGGGGCAGAGATGAAAGATCATCCGTTCAAAATGCCATTTGCTCCTGTTACAAACTATTTAACAATTGCCTTTTTAATTATGGTATTAATTGGAATGTGGTTTAATGATGATACGCGTATTTCACTAGTTGTAGGTATTGTTTTCTTAGCTATCGTAACAATTAGTTTCTATGCTTTCGGAATAGGGAAACGAGCTCCGTTAGACGTTCAAAATGATCAAGAGATTTCAAGTAAATAAAGGTGAAAAAAGTCCGATTTCCAAATAAGAAATCGGACTTTTTGTTATTAAAATTTCTCTAAAACGATTTTCCCAATTGTACGCCCACTTTCCAGTAGTGCGTGTGCTTTCTTTACGTTTTCAGCGTTAATTGGTGTTAATGTTTCATTTAGAGTAGTCTTTAAAATGCCTTCATCTAATAGTTCGCTTACTTTATTTAATAGTTCGTGCTGCGTAATCATATCACCAGTTTCATACATCGCTTTTGTAAACATAAATTCCCAAACGAATGTAGCACTTTTACTTTTTAAAATACCCATCTCAAGAGGGTGTTCATTTTCTACGATAGAGCAAATTTTTCCTTGTGGTTTAATGAGGTCGCATATTGCTTGCCAATGTTGATCTGTATTGTTTAAGCAGAAAATATAATCTACATCTTTTATCCCGAATTCTAATATTTGATCTTGTAAAGGTTGGTGATGGTTAACGATATAATCGGCACCGAATTTTTCAACCCAGTGTATCGTTTCATTACGAGATGCAGTTGTGATTACATTCAGTCCAGCCCATTTCGCAAGTTGAATTGCAATTGAACCTACACCACCAGCCCCGCCGATAATTAAAATGTTTTTGAATGTATTCTCATCTTTCTTATTATAATCAATGCTTAAACGTTCAAATAAACCTTCCCAAGCCGTAATAGCTGTTAAAGGAAGTGCTGCAGATTCAGCATCACTTAACGTTTTAGGTTTCTTGCCAACGATTCGTTCATCAACTAGGTGGTATTCACTATATGTACCTTGTCTCGTAATACTTCCAGCGTAAAATACTTCGTCGCCTTCTTTAAATAACGTACAACCTTCGCCCGTTTGTACGACGACACCACTAGCATCCCAGCCAAGTATTTTCGCTACATCTTCTTTTTTATCTTTCGGAGAGCGAACTTTTGTATCAACTGGATTAACGGAAATAGCGTTAATTTTAACAAGTATATCTCTTCCTGTAGCAACAGGTCTTTCAACTTCAATATCAATTAAACTGTTTTCTTCTTCAATAGGTAAGTATTCATGTAAACCAATTGCTTTCATTTGTATTCCCTCCATTAAAGTAAGAGTTTTTCTCTTTTATTATAGTAGGTAAAGCGTCATTATGTAAAAAAGTTGAGTTCTTTCCATTTTGTAAAAGAGCTGTTTCAACTTCATTTAGAACTTTGTAACTGGCGAGCAACATCCATCACTCTGATTTTATAAGCGTCGGATGAGAGGTATACTTATTTTTCCAGTGTACCTTGCAATGAACAATACCAAGTGTTATATTATACTTGTAGTTATTAGTTATAAAATAGTACTAAATAATAAACAGTAGTGGATATCAATTAGAATAGGGTGAATGAATATTGAATGTACAATTTAAAAAAGGAGTTTTAGAACTTTGTGTTCTTGTCTTACTGGATAAGCAAGACCGTTATGGATATGAATTAGTTCGAAATATTTCCAATCGAATTGAAATATCAGAAGGGTCTGTTTATCCTCTTCTTCGAAGGCTAACTAAGGAAGAATATTTTACAACGTATTTACAGGAGTCTTCAGAAGGCCCTTCAAGAAAGTATTATACACTGACGGATAAAGGTAGAACGTATTTGTATCAACTTTTGGAGGAATGGAATGAGTTTTCACAAGGTGTCAATCAATTAATTAAAGAAGGTGTAGGTAATGACGAAAGATAAATTTTTACAACAATTAAATGTATCTCTAAAAAGGTTATCTGATAAAGAGCGTGCAGAAATTTTAAAAGATTATGAAGAACATTTTACTTTCGGATTAGAGGAAGGGAAAAGTGAAGAAGAAATTGCAACTTCATTAGGCTCTCCAGCTCAAATCGCCAAAGAGTTATTAGCAGATTATCATATTGAGAAAGTAACAGCAAGTGCAACAACAGGAAATGTTTTTCGGGCAATTTGGGCAGTAATTGGATTAGGTTTTTTTAATTTGTTAATCGTGCTTGGACCTGCAATTACATTAGCGGCATTAATTTTTTCAGGATGGGTTCTAGGTATCTCATTTTTAGGCGCACCATTACTTGTTTTAGTTGATACGATTATACATCCAAATACATTCTTGCTATTTAATCTTTTTGTTTCTTTAGCACTTTGTGGACTTGGATATTTCATTGTTATTGCTATGTTATTTTTAACGAAGCTAGCAAAGAATGGATTTGTTCGTTATTTAAAGTTCAATATAGCATTAGTAAAAGGTGGTTTGAAGCATGATAAATAAAAAGAGTCTTTCAATCATTGCAGGTATTATTTTCATTATTGGTATTATCGGAAGTTTATTCACTTATCGTTCAATTGCTGCAGTACCAATTTCAGAAGAAAAGGTCGTTAATAATAATAATGTGTCAAGCGTCATTATTGATACAAATAACGTTCGTGTTAATATCAATCCTACAAAAGATAGTAACGTGAAAGTAAAATTAGATGGCGAGGTTAATCCAAACGTAAAAAGAACATTAGCTACGGATGAGGAAGATTCAACGCTTCTCATTTCTTATAAAGAAAAACAACAGAGCTGGTTCAACTTTAATATTTCTGAAGTATTGGCTCCATTAACATTAAATGTGTATCTACCTGAAAAACAATATGATTCATTAAAAGTTTCCAATAATAATGGCTACGTTTCTGCTAAAAAACTAAACGCAACACATTTTAATATCAATACAAGCAATGGACATGTTGAATTAAGAGAAATCAATTCGCCAAAAATTATCGCAGAAGCAAACAATGGAATTATGGATTTCAAAGATGTATTGGCACAAAATATTCATGTGAAATCGAACAACGGACGAATAATGCTAGACCATGTTGAAGGTGAAATAGAGGGGCAAACTAAAAATGGAAGTCTTACTCTTAAAACGAATGAACTGGATCGAAATCTCAATTTTATGACTCATAATGGGAAAATTAATATTGAAACCGAAAAAGAACCAACTAATGTTCAATTTAATGTTTCTGTCGACAACGGCAGCGCGAATATCCTGAATAAATATAACGGGAATACGGTTATTGGAAAGGGAGAAAATATAATTAAATTAAACACACATAACGGAAATATTACAGTGAAAAACCAATAGCATATTACCTTTTATAATCTCAGCTCGTCGCACATAAAGAGCAATAATAAATAAAAAAGAACCGACTCCTTTTTTCAACATATAGGTAGTCGGTTTTTTTTTTTATGTAACCTTCGTTTAAGTGTGTATCCTTTTCGTATTTCAAAATACAAACAGTTGATTTATTACCCTGGATTCTTAGAAAAATAACGAATAATAATTAATAGTGTAAGAAGAATTTGTGAATGACTCAAAAATAATAGCTGAAACAATGAAAAGTGAGAAGGAGTTTATTTCTAGCAAGAGGAATTCTTTACTGTATTGTTTTATTCAAAACTAAATTTAAAGGTGGATACATAATGACAGTAAAGAAGCTTTATTTCGTCCCAGCAGGTCGTTGTATGTTGGATCATTCGTCTGTTAATAGTACATTAACACCAGGAGAATTATTAGACTTACCGGTTTGGTGTTATCTTTTGGAGACTGAAGAAGGACCTATTTTAGTAGATACAGGTATGCCAGAAAGTGCAGTTAATAATGAAGGTCTTTTTAACGGTACATTTGTTGAAGGGCAGATTTTACCGAAAATGACTGAAGAAGATAGAATCGTGAATATTTTAAAACGGGTTGGTTATGAGCCGGAAGACCTTCTTTATATTATTAGTTCTCACTTGCATTTTGATCATGCAGGAGGAAATGGCGCTTTTATAAATACACCAATCATTGTACAGCGTGCTGAATATGAGGCGGCGCAGCATAGCGAAGAATATTTGAAAGAATGTATATTGCCGAATTTAAACTACAAAATCATTGAAGGTGATTATGAAGTCGTATCAGGAGTTCAATTATTGCATACACCAGGCCATACTCCAGGGCATCAATCGCTATTAATTGAGACGGAAAAATCCGGTTCTGTATTATTAACGATTGATGCATCTTATACGAAAGAGAATTTTGAAGAGGAAGTGCCGTTTGCTGGATTTGATCCAGAATTAGCTTTATCTTCAATTAAACGTTTAAAAGAAGTTGTGATAAAAGAGAAGCCGATTGTTTTCTTTGGGCATGATATAGAGCAGGAAAAGGGATGTAAAGTGTTCCCGGAATATATATAGTGCAAAAAGTCACGGGCGAATGAGCTCATGACTTTTTCGTTTAAATAATTTTTTTGAATAAGTTATAAACTTTTTTTGAACTATCTTCATTTAATTGATAGTACGTAAGGTTTACATCATCGGGAGTATCTTGCTGAGCAATCATCACTTCACTACTGTGATGATCAACTACCCATATGAAATATTTTTTATAAGTTCCATCCTCGAAAGTAATCCACATATCACAATCTATTAAATCTGATCCTTCTTCATCTAATGTTAATTTGCCTTTTTTGGCGGTATCCATACTGTTAATAAACGTTTTTAATTCATCTGTTTTTGTGAGAAAGATATCCTTTTTTGTTTTAATTGACTCGACATGAATATCTTTTATTTCCTGTTTTCCTAAAAAGACAGGGGGCTCATTTGGGTCTCTTTGAGTTGAAATGATAGTAGCTTTCTTCTTTGGCTTATTTGCTGTATAGAAGTCTTGAATAGATTTTTCTGAGTTGAAAAACCATACGATACCAAAAATAATCAATGTGCTACAAAGCAGTAAAATGATTTTTTTAATAGAATATTCTCCTCTCTATTACTTCGTATGAAGAGCGTTTCTATTAATATATGATAGGTAAGCGTAAAGTATTATAGTTGAACTTGGTTATGCTTCACAGTTTTTATCGGACGATCTACGAGTAAATTGTAAGTGAGCCCAATTAATACGAAAATGCCACCGACAACTTTGCCCATTGAGAGTTCGTGTGACAAAATGAAATCAATGATAGTCCCCGCAAATAACTGTCCAATAAAGATGAGTAACGTTAAATAAAATGCTGATATTTTAGGAGTGATATAGTTCGATAATGAGATGACGATAACGCCTACTAATCCGCCTAAGTAAACAGCGATAGGAATAGATTGTAATGTATGCATTGGAATATACAATGAATCTGAACTGAAAAGTAAAAATAACATAGAGAAAAATAATCCAGTAATATAATTAAAAAACGTGCCTTCCCAATTTCCAATCTTCGCTGCTAAATTCGCATTAATAATTCTAGCAACAACGATAGAAACACCAGCTAAAATAGCGATAGTAATATATAACATTTTTTTGCCCCCATTAATAAATTGTCATGATTATAATTCCAGAAGAGATGAAACATAATCCAATTAGTTTTTTCTTTTCAAACTTTGAAACTTTCATTCCTAATAAGCCAAAATGATCAATAACGATGGAAGCAATGGATTGACCGAATAAACTTAATGCGATTGTAATGGAGGCACCAAGGACGGAGAAACTTATATTATTAAAAAGAACAGTGAATACACCAATCGCGCCAGCGCTATATAAGAAAAGTGGAATCCCTTTATTAAAATGGATTTTATTTTTGTTTATGATTAAAACGAAAATAACTGCAATTAAACCGACAAGGTGAATGACAACGCTTGCGGTATACTTGCCAATTAACTCAGATAAAATCCCATTCAATGGGAGCATAATGGCAATAAGCACACCAATAAAGACAGAAAGAAAGTTATACAATGTAATATCCCCTTTATATTTCATATTTGTAATGACTGTATCATGCTGAAATTGTCTATTACTATGACATATGTCATAGTGGAAGAAGAAAATTTTGATTACAATGGGGAGTAGTTGTAAAGGTGGGGGACTATGAAGAAAGTATGTAATTCTATTAAATTAGCAGAGTATATGAAACAAAATAATATTGACGCATTTTTTACTAATGATATGAAGCCGTATATGGAATTAATATTTTTTAAAAAGAATGAGTTTATTTGTAGAGAAAATGAAGAGATAGATTATTTATTTTTCTTCGTTGAGGGAAAAGCGAAAGCGTTTAATACATTAAGTAACGGGAAATCTGTATTACTATGCTTTTATGATAGTTTGCAGCTGTTAGGAGATGTGGAGTTAATTCATTCTCAAAAGACTGCTTCAAACGTACAAGTAATGGCAGATTCATATTGTGTTGGTTTGCCTTTAGGGAAAGTGAGAAATCAACTATTTCATGATGCGAAATTTTTACGGTGTATTTGTGGATCGTTAGCACATAAATTAAACCGACTTTCAAAAAATAGTACAATTAATTTATTATATCCACTTGAAAATAGACTTGCGAGTTATATGTTAGCAGCAGGGGAACGAGCGGTGCAGCACGGAAATCGAATTGTATTTAGTGGGAATTTAACGGAAACAGCTGAATTGTTAGGAACTAGTTATCGGCACCTATTACGTACATTAAATATTTTTTGTGATAAAGAGATTATAAAGAAAAATAATGGTTGCTTTGAAGTAGTAAATGTGGATGTTTTGAGGGAACTGGCGGCAGATGTTTATAAATAGGAGGAGATTATAAATGATTACACCTATATTTAGAATTTTTGATATTGAAAAAGCAAAGCTATTTTACATAGATTTTTTAGGATTTAAACTGGATTGGGAACATCGGTATGAGGAGCATATGCCATTATATATGCAAATTTCGTTACATGATGCTGTAATACATTTATCAGAACATCATGGTGATGCTTCGCCAGGCGGTGCGATTCGGGTGAAAATAGAGGATTTAAAAAGTTATTATGCTATTTTATCAAGTAAAGATTATGCTTATTCAAAACCTGATATAGAGAGAACACCGTGGGATACAATGGAATTAACTGTGATTGATCCGTTTTCAAATAGAATTATATTTTATGAGGAAAAGGTTTAGTATTAGCATTACTAAACCTCTATTAGATTGAACTGGTGAGTGAATGGCTTGGCGAATAAAATAATGAACTACTCTTAGAGATATGGAGCAAAAAAATAGATCAGTAGCAGCAACTACTGATCATCCATATGTACATGAATTAGGAGAGGTCAAACATTTATTAACTTTATTATAATAGATTTTCATGAGAATAAAAACTGAAAATTCTAATTTTATGTTGAGAAAGTTTTTTGTATCGAAATATATAAAAGAATAGGGATTTTTAGTAAAAGGAAATATGATATTTATATTTTAATAAATTGTGATATAGTTTATAAAGAATAGATTACATAAAATGTTATTTTATTACACAGTAATCGTGTTTTGGATTAAGGAAGGGGGAAATGATTGTGAAGTTTGATGATCAACGCCTACTAGGAGTCCGATTAGGATCGGTACTTGTAACAGAGGAAAATCAATATTTAGTAATTAAGAAAAAAGATCATTATGCACTATTAAATATACATAATTTAGAATGCACACATGTTGAAGTGCAGCTAGAACATATTGAAGAATTGTTGCGGGAAGATTTCCAAGAAAGTATAACGGAGATTATCGCACCAGAACATATAAAAATTGTTGCGAAAAATGTAATATAAAGAAAGAAGCTGGAAGGAACAGCTTCTTTCTTTTCATTATAAGGATAACGTTTTAAAAACGTCACCAATAATCCCTTCCATTTGATGAACACCTAAGTCGGCGTTCGTCATTATAACGGCACCATTACCTCGGTATGGATAGCATACCATCATACATTGAAATCCCACGCCCCAGCCAAGTGAATACATTTGTAAGTCTTCGTTAGAATCATCTAGAAAAACACCTAGTCCAGTCCATTTTGAGCAACCTTGAGGAGAAATCATATCTTGTACTGTTATTTGAGAAAGTTTTAGTTTGCCCTTTCCTTGTAAGGAATGAATGATTTCAATTACTAAAGTTGATAAGTCAGTGGGTGTTGTCCAAATGCCTGAAGCAGCTGCGAATGGATAAAATGGATACTTCTCATTTGTAATGGTGCCATCTTTATTATGCCCGCAAGCAAAGGGCTCCATTTTATTTATATCTTCAGGAGAGAATACCGTACTATTCTTTAGCTGGAGTGGCTGAAAGATATATTCTTCAAGTAAAAGGGTGAATGGTTTTCCAGTTATATCTTCAAGTAGTAGTTCGATAATACAAAAGTTTGCATCAGAGTAGTGAAATTCGCTTTCTGGTTTATAAGCTATTTCTATCGGTACGGGACAATATGATGTTTTACCGGCAAGGAGTTCAGACATGTTTGGTTGCCCTTGTGCAAGTAGATAATGTTCAAAGCTATTAGGAGGATCAATGATTCCAGATTGGTGACATAACAAGTTTCGCAATGTGACCTTTTTTTGTGAAGTAAATAGATTGGTAGGGATGTTCCAAGATGTGAGTCTATCATTTACGTCTTCATCTAAATGTACGATTTCTTGATCTGATAATGTTAGTACAAGAATTGTGGTGATGAATTTGCTAATAGAACAAGAATTGAATATGGAATCTGTAGTAACAGTTCTATTAGTTCCAGATTCAAGTGTTCCGCAGGCAGTTGCTTCATCTAGTTTACCATCACGTATAACGGCAAGGCTTAAACCTGCAACGGAATATTGGTTCATTTTCTCGTATATAGTGTTGCTTTTTAAGTTCATAGTGACTCCTTTCTTATAAAAGACAGAATATTAGTTCTATTATACAGTAGTTAATAGAGAGGATGAGAGAAAAAGAAAAAACTTCATCTTTTATCGATGAAGTTCTTTTAGTTAATTCGAAGTGAATGCTTTAAAAAATTTATCTCGGTACATGTACATAAGCCATGAGGTTGTTAGTAAAGAGATAATGATTTCTTTGTTTTGAATTGGCGCATTGAAAACAAGCCAGCCAACGATATCAAATAATAAATGTAGTGCCATTGAAAGAACTACAAATTGTAGTAGCGTATTTAAAAATCTTTTCATGAAGTGCCCCCCTAAAATAAAAGGTTTTATCAACAGTGTTGTATATTACTATTATACATTAAATGTGTCTTGTGGTAAAATTTACATAAGTTAGTGAAATAAAACAAATGAAAGCTAATGAGGAGGAATAGTCATGGAATTTTGGATGATCATACCGATAGCGGTCTTTGGATTTATTTATATTGCTGAAAAATTAAATAGAATCGAAAAGAAAACGGATGCCCGTTTAAAGAGGATGGAAGATAGATTACAGCTAATTTCGAAAGAAATGGGAATTGTAGATAGAGAACCTGAAATTAATAAAGAGTTGCGTCAGCTTATGGAAGAAGGTAAAACAGTTACAGCAGTTAAGAGAGTAAGAGAGGCTTTTGGGTTTTCTTTACTAGAAGCGAAGCAATATGTCGATAAATTATAAAAAAGATCATCCGATTGGATGGTCTTTTTTCATTGTACCATACGTGTATTTACATAAGCAGCGATTATAACGTGGCCAATTATAATGATAGGAAATAAGATTTTGACATTAGGAGTAGTGAAGACACTACCAATTGTGGCGATAATACCAGCAGTTAAATTATAAAGACCAACTATTTTTGATAACTTACCTTTATCTGGCACACGGCGTTCATTGAATCCTGATAAGAGCCAAGTGTATTGTTTAACTCCGATGAAATAGGCTAGTGCAAATGAAATGATTGCTAGTATGAATAATGATGGGGAAGCGAAGATAGTCATTGAAAACACCTCCGTTAAAGGGCTATAAATAAATTATAGTATGAATGTTATAATTTAACAAAATAGATTTTAAGTGTAATAGAAAAACGGAGTATTTATCATGAAGGGAGATTAAGTATGAATATTGTGGAATTCCAGAGATATGTATCAAATTTCAGTAAAGAAAAAGGATTTAAAGATACAACCATTGAAGAGCGTACGATGTATACGATGGCGGAATTGGGTGAATTAGCGGAAGTGATATTAAAGCGTGATAAAATACAAGATTCGAAAAGAGAGATTGGCTTAGAAATGTTTGATGTAATTTGGAATGTATGTGATTTAGCAAATAAGTTAGAAATTGATTTAGATAAGGCATTTGAAGAAAAAATGATGATTAATAAAAAACGTGAATGGTAAGTGGAATATTAATGTGTAAAGATGGGGGATACGAATGAAAAAGAAGCTTATTATAGGAGGAGTCTTTACCTTAATTAGTGTAATGAGTGTTTTCGCCTACTTAGTATTTCAAGGCATATTTATTCCGAATCAAATAAGTTCGGATAAGTATGAAATAAAAGGTGTAGATGTTGCATCATATCAAGGGGATATAGATTGGAGAGAGTTGGAAAAGCAAAATATGAAGTTTGCGTTTATAAAGGCTACTGAAGGAAGCGCGTTTGTGGATAAGTACTTTTCGAAAAATTGGACGAATGCGAATAAGACAGGTATGCGCGTCGGAGCGTATCATTTTTTTAGTTTTGATAGTAAGGGTGAAACACAAGCAGAGCAATATATACGAACTGTTCCAAAATATAAACAAGCATTGCCACCCGTAATTGATGTTGAGTTTTACGCTAATAAAAAAGATAATCCGCCTAAGCGTGAAGATGTTGCGAAAGAGTTGTCGGTCATGATTGAAATGCTAGAAAAACATTACGGTAAGAAAGTAATATTGTATGCAACTCAAGAGGCATATGATCTGTATATAAAGGATGCGTATCCCCAATGTGATATATGGATTCGTAGTGTCTTTACAAAACCGAGTTTATCTGATGAGAGAAAATGGACGTTTTGGCAATACACGAATCGCGGGAGATTAAATGGTTATAATGGAAAAGAGAAGTATATTGATTTGAATGTATTTTATGGGAATGAGGAAGAGTTTGAGAATTATGGAATAAAAGGTTAAGTTTTAAAGCGCACAAAATTTTGTGCGCTTTTTATTAATGGTATGAAAAATATGTAAAAAAGATGGAACAAACATTTGAGATGAATTGTCTAATATAGGTAATAACTATTTCGTTTGAAAGAAAGGGTGGAGAAAATGAAAAAGAATACATTATTAAAATTAGGGGTATGTGTTAGTTTGCTAGGAACAACTCAATTTGTTAGTACAGTTTCTTCTGTGAAAGCGGAACAAAAGCTAGAGCAAAAAGTAATAAAAAATGAGACAGGAACTATTTCAATTTCTCAGTTAAACAAAAATGTATGGGTTCATACGGAGTTAGGTTATTTTAACGGAGAAGCAGTTCCTTCGAACGGTCTAGTTCTTACTACTTCAAAAGGCTTAGTACTTATCGATTCTTCTTGGGATGATAAGTTAACGAAGGAATTAATAGAGATGGTAGAAAAGAAATTTAAGCAGCGCGTAACGGATGTCATTATTACACATGCGCATGCTGATCGAATTGGCGGAATAAAAACGTTGAAAGAAAGAGGCATTAAAGCGCATAGTACGGCATTAACTGCGGAATTAGCAAAGAAAAATGGATATGAAGAGCCACTTGGAGATTTACAAACAATTACGAAATTAAAGTTTGAAAATATGAAAGTAGAAACGTTTTATCCAGGGAAAGGACATACAGAAGATAATATCGTTGTATGGTTACCGCAATATAACATTTTAGCTGGAGGTTGTTTAGTGAAATCTGCGGAAGCTAAAAATTTAGGGAATGTCGCTGATGCCTATGTAAATGAATGGTCTACATCGATTGAAAATGTGCTGAAGCGATATGGGAACATAAATGCAGTAGTGCCTGGTCATGGAGAAGTAGGGGACAGAGGGTTACTTTTACATACATTGGATTTGTTGAAATAAGAAATTATGGGAATATAAAAGCGAGGAGAAACAATTTTCTCCTCGCTTTCTTCTAGCTATATTTAAATGCGAAGCTATCAATTATGCCTGCATACGTTACTGAGATTTTAATTCCAAGTATACAAATACCAGTACCGTCATAATTGCTATAACAACGTAAGTAATATCGAGCATTATAAGTGTTTTTAAAGTTTCAGTCATCCTAATTCACCCCTGGTATGAAAATATAACATAATCTCTTATCAATCAGATCAGAGATTATAAAGATAACAATGTACATGAAATTTCTTAAGTAGATTCTATATAAATATATCATATAAAAAATGTAAACATTGTAAAGATAGTGTAAATATATTGTAAAAAAAGTGATTTTTCATAAAATCCTTAATCAAAAAATTGATAGTTCTTCAAAACGAAAAAACGCTATTCTTTCTGTTGAATGATAAAAAGAAAGAATAGCGTTTTTGTATGTCTATTTCTGTTTGCTTAAGAGATTTATAGTACGAAATTTTCATTTCGTACTATGAACTAGAAAGTTAAATATGTAATTCAGTAATAGTCTAGCTATTTGAAAACTTTAACAACAGGATTATGTAATGGTTTTTTTTTTGGGTGCCAATAAAAATATTATGTAAACAATATAAATTGTCACAAATTTATACATATTATTGTGATTGATATCACATCCTTTTTTCCTAATGGGTATTATGCTTGATTTGTAAGGAATGATTGGGAGAGGGTGGGATGATAATGTTTTGTTATCAATGTGAACAAACGCCAACAGGTGGATGTAAAGTGATGGGTGTTTGCGGTAAAAATGAAACAATTGCAAGTTTACAAGATACGATTGTGTTTGGGCTAAAAGGAATTGCAGCTTATCGTACGCATGCTGCTCAGCTAGGGTATACTGATGCATTTGTAGATGCTACAACGCAAGAAGCACTGTATATGACATTAACCAATTCTAACTTTAATGAACAAGAACATATTGATATGGCTATGAAAGTAGGGAGATCGGCTTTACGAGTAATGGAGTTGTTAGATGAGGCACATACGAATCACTTTGGTGTTCCAGAGCCTGTTCAAATTACACAAAACCATGTAGAAGGTAAAGCAATTGTAGTTACTGGTCATAATTTATTTGCGTTAGAAGAGTTATTAAAGCAAACAGAAGGAAAAGAAATTAATATTTATACGCATTCTGAAATGTTACCAGCACACGGTTATCCGCAGCTGAAAAAATATAAACATTTAAAAGGAAACATTGGTAAGGCATGGTATGATCAACGACGTCTTTTTGAAAAATTTACAGGTGCTATATTAGCGACAACGAACTGTGTTATGCCAATTAAAGGATCATACTCTGATCGATTTTTTTCATATGATATTGCAGGTTTAGAGGGTGTACAAAAAATTGAAAATGATGATTTTGCACCGTTGATTCAAAAGGCGCTAGAACTTCCAGAAGTACATATGGAGTCGGATGAACAGTTAGTAACAGGGTTTCATCATAATACAGTATTATCATTATATAGGGTTATATCCCTCTATTTCAAGCGGTTTGTATATTTTATCAAAACCGCTCGCCCACAATTTGCCCACGTGATTTTAAAAATTCATCGTATTGATTTACTGCGGTTACTTCCATAGATTGTGTTACATGTAGATAAACATCCGCTGTCATGTTGATAGTGGAATGCCCCAGACGTTCAGAAACATATTTTAGATTTGCTCCACTTTGTAGCAGATGAACAGCATGTGTATGCCTGAAACCATGCAATTTAATAAATTCAAATTTACCCTTTTTGCATGTTTCTTTTAAAAATATTAGCGCTGTAGCTCGCAATATACAAGAGTTATCTTCATTGGCAAATACAAAGCTATAATCCTCGTAATATTTCCCATTCCTTAAAGTATTCTTAGCTTGTTCTATTTTCACCTGCTTTAAAAGTGCCAAAGTAGAATCATCCAGAGTAAGTGTCCTGATACTACCTTTATTCTTAGGTGGTCCGAATTTAATAGGTTGATTTCTATGTGTGGTGATTAATGTTTTGTTGATATAGACATGTTTTTTATCAAATTCTATATCATCCCATTGTAAAGCCAGACATTCTCCAATTCGTAGACCAGTTCTCGACAAAAACATATATAGGGAATAATATTTAAAAGAAGCCTGTTCATTCAAAACATAGTCCAAGAATGCTTTTAATTCATCTATGTCAAAACATTTAATTTCTGCTCGTTTGTCGATTACTTGATGTTCTTTGATACTAATTTTATTTGTAGGATTTTTAGTGAGAATTTCTAGTTCATAAACTGCCATTTCTAATGCATTGTGCATTGTAGAGTTAATCTGTGCTACAGTTTTCTTACTGCGTGTCTTTAGAAGGTCATTTATGAATTTTTGATATTTAGCACGAGTCAAATCTTTTAATTTTATATTACTAAATTTAGGTAATATGAACAATCGGATATTCTTTTCGTAATTTGTATACGTTCGTTCAGAAATAGTTCCTTTTTTATAAGTATTTAACCATTCGTACATATAGTCATTAAATGTTATATTATGACTGTTTACATCCACTCCGTTAGCTATTTTTTCTTCAACTTTAGCGGCAGCTAATTGAGCTTCTTTTTTTGTTTTAAATCCACCCTTAGAGGTTTCTTTGTATTTTCCCATCTCTTTGTATCTAATCCGATATTCCCATTTGTCGTTACGTTTTCTAAAACTAGCTATTGTAATCACTCCATTCTATTTTTTGTAAGAATGTTCTTTTTTCGGTGTGAAATTATATAGTGGTTTTCAAATGAATCTTTCCATTTGTTTAGGTATTCCATAATGCTGTAATAATTCTTGTTTGGTTTGTATGTAGTAATCATGATGACTTCCATCTATAAGAAACCTTGTCGCAAAATAATTCGCTTCGGCTTCTATACGGATTTCAGAACAAAGCGATACCTTAGATAATTTTGGTGTATTTTCATTTGGATGAAAGATAGCATGTCCTAATTCGTGAAAGCAGGTGAATACTTGATTTTGATATGAAAGTCGTTCGTTAATATGAATAAAGGGGATACGAGATATTTTGTGATAGTATCCAAAAATATCCCCTAAGTCTTCTGTGATGATAATAATTCCTTTTTCTTCGGCAATTAGATATGGATCTCTGGTATTATATCGTCTAAGTAGTTCGTCTATTTTTAAATTGATTTGTTGTTTTGAGACCAACACGATCCACTCCAATCACTCTTCGTTTCTGTATTTTTTAGGTGTAAATTTCTTTTTAGCCATTTGCTTTCCTAATCTAAGAGAATTTTCTAATGAGACAATTAACAATTGTCTAGTTTCCTCTGACATAGGTTCTGAGTCTTTAGAGAAAGCAAGAGCATCTGATTTACTCATATCTTCTATTAATTCTTCTAATTTCTTTTGTATATCTTTTTCATCCTTCTCGGTAAGTTCCCAATACTCTTTGTTTGTTCTACCTAATAAGTAGTCAACACTTACGTTGAAATAATCTGCTACTAGTTGAAGTTTATCAATAGCAGGTTTTTGAGTTTTCCACTTATACAGTGAATTCTCTCCCATGTTTAGTTGCTTCGCTAAATCAGATAAAGATATACCTTTCTTGTTCGCAAGCTCTTTAATTATGTTGAATGTAGACATTTAAACCACCCTTAATAAAGCTACGAACACTTTTCTATCCAAATGGATACAAAAATATTGACTTTTATCTAATTGGATATTAAACTATGTTCATAAGCTAATTATTTAGCCGTCAAACCATTAGAAATTAAGCCTATATTGCACGTCCCTCAACGTTTAAAAGGCAATTTAATTTGGTTTATTTAGCTATGATTTAATTTTATCTAATCGGATAGAAATAGTCAATAGAAAGCTAAAATATTAGCTAAATGTATAGGAGGAGGTGTCGGTATGGATAAAGCTTTTGGCAAGAAAGTGAAAATGTGGCTATTTGTTAATGAAATGAAACAAGGAGAATTAGCAAAGATGCTTAATGTTTCCGGTCCATATCTCTCTGATATTTTACACGGTAAAAGAGAAGGTAAAAAAGTGAAAGAAAAAATAAATCGAATGTTGGAAAGTGAGGAGATTTGTTAATGGCAGCAACTGTGCAAGTTGTTATTGATGAAACTTACTTGCAAAAAGAAGTTTCTCGTCAAGTTAATGAAAGGTTAGCCGATATGGGAGTTGGTACTTGGTGGGATATGAAAAGACTTCAATATGAAACTAGCCGCAGCTATGACTGGTTAATGGAATATGTAGTTTGTGATCCTCGTGTACAAGAATTTGCGAAACAAAAAAATAATCGTTGGTTGTTTAAGGCAAAAGAAATGAAAGAATTTCTTTCTAAATTTTTTGATGAGCTGTAGGAGGCGAGTGGAATTGAAGAACGGTAAAAATCCAACTAAGAAGGAAAAAACTCAAATCAAATCATACAATCTTAATCCTGATAATTGGTTAATCTTCAAAAAAGTAAGTAATGAATTACATTTGGTACATCAGAATATGAACAAAACTAGGGTTATTCCAAGTTTATAAATAGGAGGAAATTAAAATGAATCAAATAGCTGTAGTGAATGAAATGCCAATACATAATGAGCTGGTATTTGAAAGTAATGGAAAAGTTGTTACAGATAGTTTGCTGGTTGCAGAAGTATTTAATAAACGTCATGACAATGTTATGACTGATATTAAAACTCAAATGGATTATGCAGGGGTAGAATTTTCACTCCTAAATTTTAAGGAGCGAACTTATGAAAATAGAGGACGTCGTTATCCTAAAATCGACCTAACAGAAGAAGCTTTTACATTAGTTGTCATGGGATACAACACAAAAGAAGCTGTTCAAATGAAAATTAAGTTTATTGAAGAATTCAAACGAATGAAACAACACATACAAAATCAGCAAAAAGTACCAAAAGATCCAATGAGTGTTTTGAAATTAACGTTTGAAGCCTTGGAAGGACAAGCCCAAGAAATTCAGCATATTAAATCTGATGTAAAGGACTTACGTGAAAATGCTCCTTTATATGCTATCGAATGTGATGAAGTATCAAAGGCTGTAAGAAAGTTAGGCGTTCTTTTAATAGGCGGTAAAGGATCTAATGCTTATCAGGATGTCAGTCTTAGAAAGAAAGTATATAGCGATATTTATAGTCAATTACATAGAGAGTTTGGGATTAGTAGTTATAAAGCTATAAAACGCCATCATTTAGATAGAGCTATTCAAATTATAAATGAAGAATATTCACTTCCAACCATTTTAGATGAAGAAATTACAGCTACAAATGCACAAATAAATATGACGGAAGTTCAGTAGGAGGAGAAAGCATGCAACAAAAGATTTTAGTGATTACTAGTAATTTCGCGGGTTTTCCAGGGATTAGCGAATTCGACACAAAAGAAGCTGCAAAAGAAGAAGTTAAAAAGTTGATTAAAAAAGGAATCAGCCCAAAGTTAATCCGTGTAACACAAGAGATTCCTATGAATATCGATATTCAAGTGGATGTTGAATTTTAATAAGAAAGGTTTAGGTGAGAGAAGAAATGGAAGTCATGATTGATTTAAATACGTTTGCTGATGGTGCGCTTGCTGAAAGGTTTCATCAAGAGTTTGAGCGCGTAATGGAAAATATGGCGGATTTAAATACTGATCCGAAAAAAGCAAGAAAGATTGTTTTAACACTTTCGTTTGCTGGTGATAAAAAGCGTGATGTATGGAATTGTCAGGTTCAAGCAACTTCGAAACTAGCACCAACGGAAGCGGTAGAGTCTAAGATTCTATTAGATATGGACCAAAACGGAAATTTAGTTGGTCAAGAGTTAGCTTCTGGAATCCAAGGGCAGTTTTATATGGATCTACAGGGTGATGTGAAAACAGATGTTGGACAACCTGTAGCAGAAGTAGAAGAGTTAGAACAAAATAAAGCTGCTGAGAAGCAAACAGTAGTAATCGATTATTTGAAAACTAAATCCAATTAAGAAAAGGGGAAATAAAAAATGACTATGACAAGAGATGCAATTGATAAAGTATTAGAGATTGGAACAATTAAAACACACGAAATCGGTGAACAGACATATTCAACACAACGATTACACCTTGTGCAAGAACCAACACCTGCAGAAGTTGTTGTACGTAGTTTATCTGGTTTGGTAGGTTATGTGAAATCAGAATTTGATACTGCAGAGCCTTTGATGATCCATATTGAAAATCCAACAACGGTAAGTTGCTTTACTGCAGTTAATGGAGATAAGGCTAGAAGTACATATATTCAAGCACAAGCATCCATTCCACGTTTTAATTTTGGAAGCTTTTATGATAGAGAAGAATTTAATATTGCATTGCAATCAGGATTTGTACAAAACAATCATCGAGACATCGTTTTACAGGTAGTAGGTACTGTCGTAGAAAATGATGTGAAGGAAATTGGAGATGATGGTGTATCACAAGCTGTAACTGTGAAAACAGGAGTTGCTAGTAGAGGGAATGCGAAAGTACCGAATCCAGTTCAATTAAGCCCATATAGAACATTTGTTGAAGTAGAACAACCGGAAAGTAGGTTTGTATTTAGAATGCGTGAAGGTGCACGTTGCGGTTTGTTTGAAGCCGATGGTGGGGCTTGGAAGTTAGAAGCAATGAATAACATTAAAGAGTACTTAAACAACGAACTAGCACAAGAAATAGAGTCTAAAAAGGTGTTTGTATTAGCCTAATGGACATTACAGCAGTAGAAAGTACAACGAATGTCTGCATCTTCGGATTAGGGATAGTGATACTTGCGTATGGAATTTATAAAGGCGGTACTTTCATTGAACAAAAGTTTGATGAAAGTGATCGTCTTGAAAGAGAGAGATTAAATAATGGGGACAGAAAACAGAGTACTTCCAGAACATCTAGAAAAAGCTATGAAATTAGAAGAAGAGCGTAGGGAAAGTATACAAAATCAGCAGTTTTTATATAAACAAATGGAACAAGCGAATCGAAACGGTGACAAGAATGTTTATTATGAGCTACATGAATTATACCAAAAAGAAACCGGACGATATTTAGAAGTATCAAAAGAGTTATCAGCTATGTACTTTAAGAAGTTGAAGAATGATTCCTCTAAGAAGAGCAAAGATGTTCTAGATGTAGCAGATCGCTTAGAAAAAGTAGGTGGAAGAAAAGAAGTTGTTGAAGCGATTCGAAGAAATGCATAAGAAAAGAACCCGCTGCAACGGGTCCTAAAGTAAAAACAACAATATGTATTATAGCAATTAAATGATTTTTTGCAAACAGGAGAGGTAGGGAATATGGGAATTGTAAGAGTAGAAAAGAACAAAAATTATTCTGTCGTAAATAATACCGGTTTAAGAGACGAAAGGCTTTCATGGAAAGCGAAAGGTATTTTAGCGTATATCCTTACACTTCCGGATGATTGGGTATTTTATAGAGAAGAGTTAGCTACACATGCGAAAGATGGTCTGGATAGTTTAAGAAGTGGCATGAAAGAGTTGAAAGAATACGGATATTTACAACGACTTCCAATTAGAAACGATAAAAATAAAATTGTCAGTTGGGAAACAGTAATTCATGAAGTTCCACAAGTGGAGCCACTGGCGGATTTTCCACCAGTGGAAGAGCCACCAGTGGAAAAACCACCGGTGGAAAATCCGCCGGTGGGAAATCCCGAGCTACTAAATACTAATATACCAAGTACTAATAAACTAAATACTAATATACCAAATACTAATCATCATCATGATGATAAGGATGAATCAAAATCACATGTATTAGTCGATGAAGAGTTTAAAATCAGTTACAACTTTTTAAGAGAGAAAGGCATTCCTTTAAGTGAAATTGCAATTACGGAATTAGGAGAGTTTTGTGATTTGTTTGGTCGTGAGTTAATTCTACATGCGACAAATAAAGCAATTGACGAAAATGCACCTAAATGGAATTACATAAAAGCAATATTGAAGAATTGGCAAAAGCAAAAAGTAAAAACGTTAGATGATGTCGCTGCGTTAGATAGACGTTTTGAAATGAATAAGAACAGGAAATCTAATAGATCGGGTGCAGGTCATTCGAATAGAAAAGAAATGGTTCCAGATTGGTTACGTGAAGATGTTGAACCAACTAAAAAAGAATTAGAAAAACAAAACTTACAATCTACTGATAAAGAACGTGAGAGATTGCAAGAAGTATTAAACAAATATAAATCATAGGAGTGATTTACATGTTAGATATCTTTGCTGATGTAGGGGAATGGTGTGATATTTGCGGTAATTCTATTCCGCCTACTGATGAAAGAAATATGTACATTGATGGTTTAGAGAAAACATTGTGTAAAAGTTGTAGTGGACAAATAGAGCAAACGTTAAAAGTAATAGATTTTCGCTTGATTTGCGATTTGCTAAAGGAATTAATAAGAGGGTTTGGGCGTGATAAGGTCCGTCAATTCAATTTAGTAACTGCAGAAAGATACGTTATTGAAAATGAAGTGGTTCTAACTATAGAAAAACGTGGTGGCAAGTTTAATCAAGAACCTTTAGGCGAATTTGTATCACTATCTACTCAAGAGTTAATTACAGTCGTTGAATTTCTAAAGAGAAAAATTAATCCTCATTTATGGATGAATGCTGTGATGGGAAATGTTTTGGAACGAAAAATGATTATTACATTAGGACAAGCAGAATGGAGCGAGAATTAATGAACTTACAAATAGCAAATCAAAAAGAAATTAAAGGGCAATGGGTTATTTGTGAAATGGAAGATGGACCACAAATTACAAAGGTTGAAAAAGCTGTTAACAATAACGTTCGTAATAAATTGGCTCTATGGGGATTTTGGCAAAGTGAAGGTTCAATTAAAGGGGAATGGGGATTCAATCATATAGATCAGTGCCGTTTAGCTACTGCAGAAGAAATTGATATGGAAAGTTGGCGTGAAGTATTTAGACGTAAAGGAAGAGTTCCAGGGAAGTTTATTACAGGTGACTGGGTAACGGATGATGTAAATGCACTAACAGTACTATATCAAGATGATGACATTGTAACAGTAGGTGTTGTTAATTCTACTAAAACATATCAAGTTGCTGCAGAAGAGTTAGAACCATTGTTTTTTAAAGAAGATATGGCAGGGTGAAGCGAATTGTTTTCACTTTCAATATTTTCCATGTTGGTAATTATGATTGTTTTTAGGACGTTAGATAGATACCAGTTTAAGAAACAAAAAGTGATATTCCAATTAATAGATAAACATCAAATATATAAAGCTAATGATGGCAGACAATTATATGAACTATCTATGAAGGAATTACTAGATTTGTTGGGTGAGCAAAATAGTAATTTTAATAGATTTTGAATTTTTATTAAGAAAGGGAGAATGGAAATGTCCTTAGTGGAGAATTTGAAAGAAATACAAGAAAAAGCCATTGATGAAAAAGTATTGGAATTTGCAGAGGAAATGGAAGCTGCAATAATCGAAAGTGCTGGAAAGGGATATTCAGGTTATAAGTATCAAATTCGTTATGATGACCCAGATAAGCATATGATGCTTTCGAAAATTTTTATAGAAAAGTTACAAGAATTGGTGGACGGTGTGAAAGTTGAATTTAAGAAAGAAGAAAGGAAGAGCCTTTTAGGTGGATCTTACTACGAACATTACATTCATTTTAAGTGGAATGACTAATTTTTAATAAAAAAGCTATTTTAATTCTATCTTCTGAAAAATGACTCTTCAGATTAAGAGAAAACTAAGGCGTTTTTCAATCCTAATACAATTTATCATGCGAATGTTAAAACGTCTTAGAAAGGAAAATGAACGGTTTTATGAGATTTATAGTTTCTTAGTAGAAAGGTAGGTGTGAAAATGTTTGATGATTTGGAAGAACAAATAATATTGGTGTTAAATGAACGGGATGAAGACAAGAAAAGGGAAATGGTTCAAGAAATCATGAACAGTCCAGAAATGGAACAGTTCAATATTATGATGAAGGATTTATGGGATTCTGTTACTAATTTTATTAAAATACTTTTGGATCATATAAGAGAAATAGTACGAGCGGTAAAAAAATATCAACGTATTAATTCATTTAGAAGACAACGGATTAAACATAGAAGGAGAGTGAGTAACATGAGTAATCATAAGAAAAAGAAATTAAAGAAACATCTTGCTAAACGTGCAAAAGCCGTTGATAAATACCAAACTGATAAATCATGGAGAAACATCTTTGTAAAAGCTGGTATTGTGAATTAGATTGTGGAAGATCCAAAGAAAGTAGGTGAATCATCATTTGTTTGACTGGCTGAAAGACTATCAGAAATTAGAGGAACGAATCGCATACTTAGATTACAACTTAGACAAAACAAAAGCTGAATTAAAACGCTGGGTCAGTGGTGATTTGCGAGAGGTGCGTTTAACCGCTGAATCGGAAGGTGCAAAGGTAGAAGAACGTATTGAAACGATTGAATATGAATTAGCATATAAGATGAATGAAGTGTATGATTTAAAGTATTTGATTAATAAGTTTACAGGATTAGAAAATCGAATACTAAAAATGAAATATGTGGACGGAATGACTTTAGAACAAATAGCTTTTGATTTGCATTATAGTACAGGCTATATCCGACGTAAGCATGCTGAAATAAAAAAGATTGTCAAGTTTCTAGATGAATTTTAATGTTACCTTTTTGTAGGTTACATGTGGTGTACAGAAACCATTGAAAAAATGATTTATAGTAGTAATATAAGGTTTCCACGAAAGGGCAACTATTTTATGGTTGCTCTTTTTGTTGTGAAAGAAGGTGAGTGTCATGAAGTAATTTTATAGAAAAATGGGCATTTAGCAGTTAGATGTACTTAGTAAAGTAGTAGGTTTTGTAGACAGAAAATAATAGGTAAAATAAGGAGATGTTTAGTAATGAATCAATTAGTTGCTTCAGCTAAAACCGTTAATCTGCCGCAACAGGTTCTACGATGGCATACAATGGTAGAACAAGAATGTAATGTACAAGGTGTACCTGAGTTAGTACCTTATGTGCTTGGAATTATTATGGTGGAAAGTGATGGGGATGCTGAAAAGACCCCCGATATTATGCAGTCAAGTGAATCCCAAGAAAGACCTATGAATTCAATTGACAACCCTAAGGAGTCAATTCATTACGGAGTAATGCACTTAAAAGGAGCTTTTGCAGATGCAAAGAAGTATGGTATTACTGATTTAAGTGCTATTGTTCAAGCATATAATTTTGGACGTGCTTACATTCGTTGGTTAGCTTCTAACAATAAAGAGCATTCACTACCGGTGGCAGGTCTGTATTCTAAAACTGTTGTTGCACCATCTCTTGGAAATAACACTGGTGCTATGGTTCGATATAGTCACCCTATCGCTGTGACATACAATGGTGGCTATAAATATAAAAATGGTGGAAATTTTTTCTATGCTGAAATTGTTAAACAATATGTGGATTTTAATGGAGGAACTGATCCTACAGATGTAGATACACGTCAGAATATCTCGTTACCGTCTGATTGGTTAACCAATAACTTAGGTTGGCTGCAATGTATGCAACGCCAATCTTGGGTATATAAAGAGTCAAATGAGTTTGCGGAAGTAGTAGGAAAGATTCCTCTTGGAAGTGGACATGTATATTTAGCGAACGCATGGGATGGAAAAAGATTTTGGTTCAAAATTGCAAATGACAATTGGGTTCCCGAAACAGCAATGCGTATCGAAAAAGACGGTAAAAGTACAGGTGTCATTTGGAATGAATGGGATGGATTAGAGTGTTACCATCATGCAAATTATAATAGTGGCATACGTGATCGTGTAGGTGTTGGTCAGTGGGAAATTGAGTTTAGAGATAACAACTGGATTTACATTAAAGAAAAAGGTTGGGTAGAATTTGACGAAAAAATCATCCGTTGGATTCGATAATAAAAAAGACGGCTCTTATTGAAGTAACACCTAAAGGTTAGGCAGTGGATATTTTACGGGTAGCGTAATTAATGATTAAACACCGTATCTTATTTTAAGTGCAGCTTGGTATGAATAAACTATATTATATTTTGGAAACAGTACGTAGTTAAAAGAAGAATATTTTGATATTAGGTAACGACAGAGAGCTTTTCGTTCTGTTTATCTTAAGATTTGAAAGACTATAATATATCCGAAAAATAATAAATATAGATAGTGAACGAAGGTGCTCATGTAAGTACCTTTTTTATATTGTGTAAAAATAGAAAGGAAGATTCATATGGCAAAATTTATTTATCCAACAGATACAATGAGAGTAACAAGTGGTTTTAGAGGTAGTAGACCAGATCATCATGGGGTAGACCTTGCTGAAGCAGGTGATCATCCGATTTATGCAGCGGCTAGCGGGCAAGTTAGTCGTTCTTATCTTTCATCCAGTTATGGTGAATGTATTATGATTGTGCATAATATTGATGGAGTTACGTGGGAAACTGTATACGCCCATATGCGCAGCGGTTCTCGAACGGTTAAAGAAGGCGATTATGTTACACAAGGACAAACAATTGGAGTTATGGGAAATACAGGGCAGTCTAGTGGCCAACACTTACATTTTGAATTGCATAAAGGTCGCTGGAATGCTAGTAAGAGTAATGCTGTGAACCCGTTAGATTACTTGGGGAAAGAGGACGGTGGCAACAATGGAAATGGTTCTGATCCTACAGATGTAGATACACGTCAGAATATCTCGTTACCGTCTGATTGGTTAACCAATAACTTAGGTTGGCTGCAATGTATACAACGCCAATCTTGGGTATATAAAGAGCCAAATGAGTTTGCGGAAGTAGTAGGAAAGATTCCTCTTGGAAGTGGACATGTATATTTAGCGAACGCATGGGATGGAAAAAGATTTTGGTTCAAAATTGCAAATGACAATTGGGTTCCCGAAACAGCAATGCGTATCGAAAAAGACGGTAAAAGTACAGGTGTCATTTGGAATGAATGGGATGGATTAGAGTGTTACCATCATGCAAATTATAATAGTGGCATACGTGATCGTGTAGGTGTTGGTCAGTGGGAAATTGAGTTTAGAGATAACAACTGGATTTACATTAAAGAAAAAGGTTGGGTAGAATTTGACGAAAAAATCATCCGTTGGATTCGATAAAAAAGGAGCGGGCTCTTATGAGTCGGCTCTTTGTTATTATACATCAATAATAACAATAAACTTAAAAATAGCTTTGTTATAGAAAGTATATGAATATAAGGATTTTACGTTAATAAATACGAAGTGGACCTCTCCATGAGGTGATGACTATAGAGAAAAGGAGTATGTAAGAATGAAGAAAATAGCAGATATATCTTATTATAATGGAACTATTAATTGGGCAGAAGCGAGTAAAGAATTGGAGCTTGTAATTATTCGTGTACAGTATGGATCTAATAAAATTGATTCGAAGTATAAGGAATATGTACAGGGGTGTAAAGCATATGGAGTTCCATTCGGTCATTATGCTTATGGCTGTTATTCAAGCGTTCAGGACGCTATTGTAGAAGCAAATGATTTTATGGCACGTGCTGACAAGGATGCAAAGTTTCTTGTATTGGATGTAGAAGATGATACCCTTGCTAGTTGTGGGCCAACTAATTTGGCAAAAGCGTCTCAGGCTTTCATTGATACTTGCCGTGCAGCAGGTTGGAAAGTTGGATTCTATGTATCACATCACATGTATACAAGTTATGGATTAAATAGTGTAAGTGCAGATTTCCTATGGATTCCTCGTTATGGTGGCAGTAAACCTGCTTATAGTTGTGATATTTGGCAATATACTGATAGTGGTAGCGTTGCAGGCATATCTGGTAATTCTGGTAATGTAGATTTAAACTACTTAGTTGGAAATAAATCTATTGAATGGTTCATAGGAAATGGTTCTGATCCTACGGATGTAGATACTCGTAAAAATGTGACACTACCGTCTGATTGGCTAACCAATAACTTAGGTTGGCTGCAATGTATGGAACGCCAATCTTGGGTATATAAAGAGCCAAATGAGTTTGCGGAAGTAGTAGGAAAGATTCCTCTTGGCAGTGGTCATGTTTATTTAGAGAACGCATGGGACGGAAAAAGATTTTGGTTTAAAATTGCAAATGACAATTGGATTCCCGAAACAGCAATGCGTATCGAAAAAGACGGTAAAAGTAAAGGTGTTATTTGGAATGAATGGGATGGATTAGAGTGTTACCATCATGCAAATTATAATAGTGGCATACGTGATCGTGTAGGTGTTGGTCAGTGGGAAATTGAGTTTAGAGATAACAACTGGATTTACATTAAAGATAAAGGCTGGGTAGAATTTGACGAAAAAATCATCCGTTGGATTCGATAATAAAAGAGACAACTCTTATTGAAGTGGCACCCAAAGGTTAGATAAGTAGCTTCTTGGGCATGAATCCGGTATTGTAGAGGCCACTGAAAAAGTCCACTTCATAAGAAAAAGGGGTCCATCACCTACTATATACAGGTGATGGACCCCTTTCTATTTTCAACATACTGATAAAATACATGTTGTTTTTTCAAAGCAATCACTTTTTCAGTACCTTCGTATTGTAAAGAATCATGCCTTTTAATTTTACCGTAATTCTTAGGAAGTGCCTTTTATTATATGAAAATTACATAGGTGGTTTTTCGTGTGTTTAGGATATTTAAAATGTTTATGAATGATGTGATTGCTCTTTTTCAACATACCATTCAATTATTCAAAGGTACTAATCGTGAACAAGTAAAACCAACTACAATACAATTCTATGATCCTATCGATAAGATGGTTGAAAAGGAAATTGCATAATTGAAGGCAATAAAGGAAGAAAAGGAGTGTAAGAATATGTGTGATGTACGTACAGAAATTAAATATTATAACACTTCTAGATGTTTAGTTTGTGGTTATCTAGATAAGGTATATCGTTCAGTTAAAGAAGAATATCAAGAAGTAACTGTTTGTCCGAAATGTAATGGTGCATTTGTAGATGTGTATAAAGTAGAGAAGTACAAACAATGTGATGGTATAAAGGCTAATGAAGAACCATTACTAATCATTACATTAACTGATATAGATTCTGTACCAATAGTTCAGTACAAAGGTAAACAGATAGATAGAAAGGTACGGGTTGCATTCGATTGGGAAACACAATCAATCGATAAGATTAATCGGACATACATTCATATTGAACATGTACCATCTGATAATAAGCGTTGCAATACTGAAATCATTCAACACAATCATCCTATTGTGGAAGAACAGGTAGAGCTTATCGGTTATGAAAGAATATAAAACTAAACAACAGAAGCGTAAGTTCTATGACAGCGGTGAGTGGAAGAGTATACGTGAACAAGTAAAGAAGCGTGACAACTATGAGTGCCAAGAGTGTAAACGAAATGGTCGAGTACAAACAGACACGAATGAATACAGTGAGAGTGCGAAGCGTAAGAAGATTCAACTCGTTGTCCATCATATAAAAGAACTAGAACATCATCCAGAGCTTGCACTTGATATAGATAATCTTGAAACAGTTTGTGTTAATTGCCACAACAAAGAACACGGAAGAATTTACGAGAAGAAACAAAATAAATGGGAACACGATGAAAAGTGGTGAAAATGCTTTGATAGTAATACCCCCCCTTAAAATATTTCATCAAAAATTGCTCTAAGGGGCACCGGAGGAGGGGGTTAACTGTCAGGTTTTTTTCGGAATTACGCACGTAAGGGGGGGGGGTAGATGGCTGTTAGTATTGTAAGGTTAAAGGAACAGCTTATGAATAGTATTGATACGACAGATTTAGTTGAAGTTGAAAAGGTAGAACGCTATATTGATCTAGTTAAAGCATTTCGAAAAATTAATAAAACGATAACTAAAGAAGGGGAATCCGTAACAATTAAAAATGGAACTCAAGTTTTCGTTAAGGCCCACCCTCTTATAAGTGAGAGGAATAAAATTAACAGTTCTTTAATTGCATTAGGGAGAGATATAAAGTTTGTTGTTAAGAATACTATCCCTAATACAGGTTATAGCAAAAGTGATCTTACATGATTAAGCAAAAGTATGTGGAAGAATATATTGAACTTTATCGAAGTGGGAAAGTAAAGTTCAATAAAGAAAGAGAACTGTTAATTAAATATCTAGAAAAATATGTTTTAAACAGAGACGATTTGTATTTTGATGATGAAATGATTGAGGATTGTATCAACTTTGGTGAGAAGTGGTATTTTCCGTTGCAGCCATTTCAAAAATTCTTAATAGCATTCGTCTTTTTATTTTATAAGAAAAATGGACGTGTATTTTATCGTAAATTCCTATGGATGCTAGGACGTGGCGGCGGTAAAAACGGTCTGATTTCTGTTATTATTCACTTTTTAATTAGTGAATTACATGGCATTTCAGAGTATAACATTTCAGTTGTAGCGAATAGTGAAGAACAAGCAAAAACAAGCCCTGACGAAGTTCATAAATGTGTGAAGAAGAATGAGGTCTTGAAAAGAGCCTTTAAAACAACGTTAACTCAAACAGTTTCAAAGGCTACTGAAAGTGTACTGAAGTTTAGAACTTCAAATGGAGATACAAAAGATGGTTTGCGTGATGGTGCGGTTGTATTTGATGAAATACATCAATACGAAAGCAATAAAGATGTCCGTGTTCATATCAGTGGTTTAGGGAAAAAGAAAAACCCACGTGAATTTTACATTGGTACAGATGGATATGTTCGTGACGGTTTCTTAGATAAGCAAAAAGAAAAGGCAATGAAGGTATTAAACGGCGAAGCACGTCCGAATGCTGTCTTTCCTTTTATTTGTAAATTGAATGACGAAACTGAAGTAGATGATCTTGATAATTGGGAGCTTGCGAATCCCATGTTATCTAAGCCTTTAAGTGAGTATGCTGAAGGGTTACTTGAAACAATTAAGGAGGAATATGAAGATTTAGAAGACGACCCTAGTAATAGAGAAGAGTTCATGACAAAGCGTATGAACTTACCTGTTACTAATTTAGAACGCTCTGTTGCAAAATGGTCAGAAATTCTTGCTACAGATCGACCTTTTCCAGATTTACACGGACAAGAATGCATTGGATCGTTAGACTTTGCAAGCATTCGAGATTTCGCGGCATGTGGTCTTTTATTTAGACAAACTGGAGAGTATATTTTTAAAACGCATTCCTTTGTACGAAAAGAATTTGTTGATATCTATTATGGATATTCAAAAAAAGCAGGAGAGTTCAAAAAACAGAAGTTTGCGCCAATAAAAGAATGGGAAGAACAAGGCTTGCTAACTGTTGTGGACGAGCCAACTATCAATCCTCAACACATTGTTGATTGGTTTGTAAAAATGCGTGAACAATATGGCATTAAAAAAATTATAGCTGATAACTTCCGAATGGAAGCGATAAGACCTTTATTAGTAGCAGAAGGGTTTGAAATAGAAGTTATAAGAAACCCTAAAGCAATTCATAGTTTATTAGCGCCACGGATTGAAATGGCATTTGCAAATAAACAAATTGTGTTTGACGATAATCCGCTAATGCGTTGGTATACGCAAAATGTGTTGGTTGTCATCAAAGGTGATGGAAATAAAATATATGAAAAGAAAGAGCCTGTTCGTAGAAAAACAGATGGGTTCCAATGTTTCGTTCACGCTCTTTATCGGGCGGATGAGATACAAGAAGCAACTGACTTTGTTATAGGCAACATTAAATTCTAATAAAGGGGGTGATAATCATTGGATGGTTAGGTTCAGTGTTTAGAAGAAATAAAGAACTAGAATTTATGTTGGATCTGGATGCATTAACCGATACAGCAAACAGGCTTCATATGAAACGTTTGGCAATTGATACATGTGTCTCATTTTTAGGAAGGACGATTAGTCAATCTGAATTTAGAGTAAGAAATGGTAAAGAATTTAAGAAGAATGAGCTGTATTATCGATTAAACGTAAGACCAAACAAGAATATGACCGCAAGTACCTTTTGGGAAAAGTTTGTTCGCAAACTTATTTATGATAATGAGTGTTTAGTCATACAAGCAGATGATGGTGATTTACTTATTGCAGATGGATTTCAACATAATGAGTATGCTGTGTTTGAAGATACTTTTACTGATGTAAGGGTAAAAGATTATACGTTTAAGAGAAGTTTTAAGCAAAGCGAAGTTATTCATTTGAAGTATCGAAATGATAAATTATCTCCACTTATTGATGGATTATTTGCAGATTACGGTGATTTATTTGGTAGAATATTAAACTCACAGAAACGTAAAAATCAAGTTCGTGGCACGGTTGATATGGATATGATTGGTGCTAAAACTGAGGAACAAATAGCAAAGTTACAAGAGTTTATAGACAATATGTATAAGTCAATCGGTTCGAAAGATATAGCTATTGTTCCACAGCAAAAAGGTATTAATTATAACGAGATATACAATGGTGTTGCAAATGGTCCAAGTGTGGAAGAAATCAATAAAGTAACAAATGGTTTCTTGAATCAAGTAGCTATGGCAATTGGTATTCCTATAGCTCTGATATATGGAGAAATGGCTGATGTAGAAAAGCAAACGAAAAATTATATGCTTTTCACAGTACGACCATTATTAAAAAAGCTATCTGATGAAGCGAACGTTAAATTCTTTGAAATGAGTGAATATCTTTTAGGACGAAAAATTGAGGTTAAGGCTGTTTCCTATCAAAGTATATTTGATCTTGCGACAAGTATTGATAAACTCATTTCTTCAAGTGCATTTACAGGAAATGAAATTCGTTCAGAAGTAGATTATGAAGAGTCGGATGATCCAAATCTAAATATCCATCATATTACGAAGAACTATACAAAATTAAATGAATCTGAAGGGGGTGAGAAATGATGGAGCATGTGAATATGAATAAGATTTTGAACTTAAAACGAGATATTCGTTTTGAAGCTAAAGGTGAAAATGAATACAAATTAACTGTTTATGGGTCAATTGGTGGATGGTTTAGTGAAAACAATGCTGAAGCAGTAAGAAGAAAAATTCAAGATGTTAAAGCAGAAAAAATTCACGTTCATATTAATTCTGGTGGAGGTTCCGCTTTTGATGGTGTAGCAATTTGTAATCAGTTAAAGCAGCATAGTGCAGAAATTATAGTTCATATTGATGGTTGGGCAGCTAGTGCCGCATCTGTAATTGCAATGGCAGGTGATAAAATCATTATGCCTAGTAATACTATGATGATGATTCATCAAGCGAGTACCTTTGAATATGGAAATGCAGATCTATTTGAAAAAACAGCACGAGATCTACGGAAGATTGATTCAGCTTTAGCAGCATCTTATAAGAAACGTTTTGTTGGAACAGATGAAGAATTAAAACAACTTTTAAAAGATGAAACTTGGCTAACGGCAGAGGAAGCAGTTGCTCTTGGTTTAGCTGATGAAATTGCTGATGAAATTGAAATAGATGATACGCAGGAAGAGGAAGAAGAGGAAGTTGTAGAAAATTTTAAAGAAGATTTAGTAGCTAAGTATACGAAACAGCCAAATAATCAAAAACCAAAAGAGCTTATTCAAGAGCCTGTTAAAACAAAACAGAATCTGAGTACGCTCTTTTTAAACTTAGGAGGAAAATAAATTATGGTAATTAAATTTAATAACTTTGAAGATAAAAAACTAGCTTTTGCAAAAGCAACGCAGGAAGGAACGCCAGAAGAACAAACAGCAGCTTTAAATTCCATGATTGAAGCACTTGCTACAGATGTACGAGCTGATATTTTAAATCAAGTAAATGAATCAATGGTAGATCGTTCTATTATGCATTCTCGTGGCGCTAATGTATTAACAAGTGAAGAAATGAAGTTCTTTAATGCAGTTGTGGAAGAAGGTGGTTTTAAATCTACTGAAACTTTACCTAAGACAACACAAGAGAGAATTTTTGATGATTTAGTTCAAGGTCATCCGTTGCTAGATCATATCGGTTTAGAGAATTTAGGAGCCGTGACAGAATTTATTTATGGAGATCCAGAGGGTGCAGCTGTATGGGGACCGCTATTTGGTGATATTAAAGGACAATTAAATGCTACATTCCGAAAAGAATCAATTACTCAACTAAAATTAACAGCATTTATTCCATTAGCAAATGATATGTTGAAGCTTGGTCCAGTATGGGTGGAACGATATGTTCGTACTATGATTACAGAAGCAATGTCGGTAGGTTTAGAGCGTGGTTTTGTAGCTGGTACGGGTAAAAATGAACCTATTGGATTATTAAAAGACCCTAGTGGAAGTGTCACGAATGGAGTATATCCAGATAAAAAAGTTGCTGGAACGTTAACTTTCGAGCCTGGTCGTAAAACAATTAATGAATTAAAAGGCGTGGTCAAATTATTGGCTAAAAAATTAAATCCTGATGGTAAAACAGATGCAGATAGACCAAAAAATGTAGCTGGTAAAGTAGTTATGGTAACAAATCCATTCGATACTTTTGACATTCAAGCAAATGCTACAATTCAAAATGCGGCAGGTGTATATGTAATGAGCTTACCTTTTAATCCAATCCCAACAGAATCTGTATTTGTACCTCAAGGACAAGTGGTGTTCTTTGTTAAAGGAGAGTATATTGCAGCGATGGGCGGAACGGAGCCAATCAAAAAGTTTGAAGAAACACTAGCTTTAGAAGATGCAACGCTTTATATCGCCAAACAATACGCTACAGGTAAACCAAAGGATAAATACACTTCACAAGTTTACACATTGAAACTTGAAGAAGTAACCCCACCAACACAAGGGTGATGTGAATGGATAAGGTAATTTCGAATGAAATATTACAGCAATTTAAAGACAGGATGCACTTAGGTGATGATGAAGATGATAACCTGAGACGCATCCTTTTTGCATCCAATGAAGCTTTAATAAAAGACTGTGGATCATATGACATAAGCGAAGATGAGACGTTCAAAGAATTAGTTTTTGAACGTTCTCGTTATGTTTATAACGATGCGCTTGAGTATTTTACTAAGAATTTTTTAACCGAAATTAATAGTTTTGGTATTGCAAAAGCTTTAGAAGAAATTAAGTTGGACGGTGATTAATATGCGTCCTTTTCAGTACAAGAAACCACTGAATACAGGTGATTGTAGAAATCGAATTATCATTGAACAACCTGAAGTAATAAAAGATGATTTGAATCAAGAAGTTGAAACAGGTAATTGGCAAGAAGTTAAAAAAGCGTGGGCAATGATAAAAACGGTAAAAGGTTCGGAGTACATTGAAGCTTCGGCTTCACAATCTACAAGAATTTATAGGTTTGTAATTCCTTATACAACAGGTATTACAGAATTAATGCGAATTACTATGAAGAGTCGTATCTTTGACATTATCGAACCGCCAATGAATGATGATGAAATGTATCAAACATTGACTATTATCGCAAAGGAGTATGTTTAATATGAACGATTTTGCGAGCGATCTTGCTAGAGAATTACAAAGGTATGCGAATGTTGTGGAAGAAGAATTACTGACAGCGCAAGAAGAAGTAGCTGATCATGCTGTAAGTAAATTAAGACAAAGTGGTCCTAAAAAAACAGGTGCTTATCGTAAAGGGTGGCGTAAGAAAAAAGAAGGTAATAGCGTTGTCGTCCACAATACAAAAGGACAACTAACGCATCTTTTGGAAAATGGTCATGCAAAGGTTGGTGGTGGACGTGTTCCAGCTCAAGTGCATATTCGTCCAGTTGAAGAGTATGTAATTAATGAATTACCAAGACGGATTGAAAGGGCGCTTGAATAATGACATTAGGTGAATTAACAAAGATCCTTGAAGCTACAGGTTATCCTGTGGCTTATTCGCATTTCATAGCAACTCCAGGCAAGCCGGTGCCGGCGCCACCTTATATTTGTATTCTTGTGGATGGATCAGCAAATTTAATGGCTGATAACAAGGTTTATCACAGGATAGATGATGCAAATATTGAGCTTTACACAGCTAAAAAAGATTTAGTTGCAGAAGCAAAACTTGAAAAAGTCCTAGACGATCATGAGATCCCTTATGACTCGTATGGGACTTTTATTGAATCTGAAAAAATGTATCAGAAAACATATGAAACGAGGTTGATATAAATGCCTAAAGAAAATAAAGTTACGTTTGGTTTGAAAAATGTACATTATGTCCCAATTGATATTCAAGATTTTTTAGTAAAGTTTGGTACGCCAATCCCATTACCTGGTGGGGTGGAACTAACATTTGAGCCGCGCGGTGATTTAATTGAATTCTATGCGGATGACATGCTTTATTACGCAGCAAGTAATAACCAAGGTTACGATGGAACGCTATCTATTGCAACTATTCCAGAGCAATTTGCTATCGATGCATTAGGTGAGCAATTAGATGAAACAGACGGTGTATTAAATGAATTAGCTGATGCCAAAGGAAAATCATTTGCATTACTATTTGAATTCGATGGCGATGTAAATGCAACTCGACACGTTATGTATAACTGTGCAGCGAGTCGTCCGACAATCGCATCTAAAACAAAAACAAATTCAGCTGAACCAAATACAAATGAATTAAAGTTTGTATCTAGTCCGATTATTTTAGCACCTGGCGGAAGACCAATGGTTAAAACAAAAACAACTTCTAAAACGACTCAAGCAATTTACGATAACTGGTACAAAGAAGTGTACATTAAAAAACCAGCAGAACCAAAAGGAGCATAAGTAAATGGAAAAGACAATTACAATAGACGGAAAACAAGTCAGATTAAAAAGTACAGCAGCAACAGTTAAACGTTATAAAGCTCAATTTAGACGTGATTTATTTGCAGATATGCTCAAATTAGGCGTTATTGCTCCTTCCAATCCTCAAGCTGGCGCTACTATTGATTTAGCGAATGCGGATTTAAGTAAAGTAGATTTTGAGGTTGTTTATGATCTAGTTTGGTTATATGCAAAAACAGCAAATCCAGAAATTGATGATCCAATTACATGGTTAGATGGTTTTGATGAGTTCCCTATCTCTGAGATTCTTCCAGAAATTATGGACATGATTCAAAGTACGATGGGCGCAAAAAAAAAATAAAGAAAAGTAATGGAGAGCAAGGAGCTATCAGTGATGAAGAATTAACCACTGATACGTTCCTTGCTCTTTGTTATAAAGCGAAATTAACGCATTGGGATTTGGAAGTTATGACAATTGGTGATTGTTTTGACTACATCGCTGAATTTGCTGAAATGGAGAATCCAGATAAAGAAAAAGTTAGAAAAGCAAATCAAAAAGACTTCGATTCATTCTAAGAAAGGGGTGAAAAAATGGCAGGAAGAATTAAAGGAATTACGATTGAAATTGGTGGAGAAACCACAGGACTTCAGAATGCTTTAAAAGATGTAAATAAACGAAGTAATGATTTAACCAAAGAGTTGAAAGATGTTGAGCGGCTGTTAAAATTTGATCCTGGTAATGTGGAAGCATTAGCCCAAAAACAACAGTTACTTACACAACAAATTGAAAATACAACACAAAAGCTAGACAAATTAAAAGCAGCTGAACAACAAGTTCAAGCACAATTTCAAAACGGTAAAATTTCTGAGGAACAATATCGTGCTTTTAGGCGTGAGATTGAATTTACAGAAGGGTCTCTTAATGGTCTGAAAAATAAGCTTGGAAATATGAAGGCTGAACAAGATAATGTAGCGAGTTCCACAAGGCAATTAGAAACATTGTTTAGCGCAACCGGGAAAAGTGTTGATGATTTTGCAGGTGCATTAGGAAATCGTCTTGTGAATGCAATTCGAAATGGAACGGCTACAAGTAAGCAATTAGAGCAAGCAATTGGAATTATTGGTCGTGAAGCATTAGGAGCAGGAACAGATATTGATAAATTACAACGTGCTCTTCGTTCTGTGGATGGCGGAAACTCAATACGGCAAGTGCAAAATGAATTAAGAGATTTACAACAAGAGGCTGGTAGAACAGAGAAGAAGTTTGAAGGTCTGAAAATAGGGTTAGAAAATGTTATTGGCGGATTAGCAGCAGGTGGGGGAATTGCAACCGCAATTGAAAAAGCAATGGATATGTCAAAGTTACAAACGAAAATTGATATATCTTTTGATGTCCCTGAATCCTCGAAAAAATCAGTAGAAGAAGCTGTAAGAGGAATTTCAGCTTATGGAGTGGATGCTGAAGCATCTTTAGAGGGTGTACGCCGACAATGGGCTTTAAATAAAGGCGTGAGCGATGAAGCGAATGCAGCAATTGTAAAAGGAGCAGCCGCAATTGCACAATCCTATGAAGGTATAGATTTTACTGAGTTAATTCAGGAAACAAATGAAATCGGCAATGAATTAGGAATTTCGCAAGAAGGCGCTCTTGGTATGGCGGACGCTTTACTCAAGTTAGGATTTCCGCCTGAACAATTAGATATCATTGCTGAATATGGTGGGCAACTTACAAGAGCAGGATACAATGCTGAAGAAGTACAAGCAATTATGGAAGCTGGGGTTGAAACTGGTACATGGAACATCGACAATCTATTGGATGGACTGAAAGAAGGGCGTATCAAAGCAGCTGAGTTCGGTCAAGGTGTCGATAAAGCTATGAAAGAATCACTTGAAGGCACAAAAATTTCAGCGGAACAAGTTGAAAAATGGGGGCAAGCAGTAGCTAAAGGTGGTAAAGATGGTTCGGCAGCTATGACTGAAATTGCACAGGCTTTATCAGAAGTTGAGGATGAAACAAAGCGTAATGAATTAGGTGTTAAATTTTTCGGTACGATGTACGAGGATCAAGGGCAAAATATTATTAATACTTTGCTAGGTGCGAAAGATAAAACAGTTGATTTCGGAAAGCAACAGGACAAATTAAATGATTCCGTTAAGAAAATGGATGCAAACCCAGCAGTTAAGTTTCAAAAAGCAATGCAAGATTTACAAGTAGCTCTCAAACCAGTTCTAAGTGTTATAGCTGATGTTGTTGCTAAAATTGCTGATTGGATTTCTAATAACCCAAAACTAGCAGCCACACTGGCAGCCATTGCAATAGCCATTGGAGTAATTGCAGGAGCGTTTATGGCTTTGGCGCCAATCGTTGTCGTTATATCGAGTATAGGGGTTGCAATGATGGGGTGGGTCGCACTAATTGCCGTAGTTGTAGCCGCTGTAGTTGCCTTGGGCGTTCTAATTTATCAAAATTGGGATTCTATAAGGCAATGGACCATTGATGCTTGGAATGCAATTGGAGAGTTCTTAGTAGGAATATGGGATGGGATTGTACAATGGGCAAGTGATACCTGGAATAGTATTAGTGAAACTACATCGGAAGTCTGGAATTCAATTAAGGAGTTCTTAATAGCCTTATGGAATGGAATAGTTGAGTTTGTTGTAACCTGGGGAACCGCTATTCTAGAAGCATACATTGGTATTTGGACTTCTATTTTTAATTTCTGTATGGAAATTTGGAATGGAATTGTCGAATACCTTACTTCTGTCTTACAGGGAATAGCAACCTTCTTCACTGAGGTATGGACTTCAATTTCAACGTTTTTCCAAGAGACATGGAATGGATTAGTTGCCTTTTTAACTCCAATTTTACAAGGAATCGCAGATTTCTTTTCTATGATTTGGAATGGTATTTCCACAGTAATTCAAACTGTATGGAATTTTATCACTCAATACTTACAAGCGATTTGGACAGCAATTTTATATTTCGCCACTCCAATTTTCGAATCTATACGAGAGTTTTTAGCTTCGGTATGGGAAGCTGTTAAGCAAAAAGCTATAGCGGTGTGGGATGCACTTACAAATTTTTTAAAGACTTGTTGGAATGGAATAGTATCAATTGCGACAACTGTATTTGATTGGATTAAAAATACAATTACAACCGTTTGGGATGCAATCAGTTCAGCAACAATGACTGTATGGAATGCAGTGAAAAACTTCTTACAATCATGTTGGAATGGATTAGTTGCTTTTGTGACGCCAATATTTAATTCAATAAAAGACTGGATTGTAAACACCTGGAACACAATTAGCTCCACTACAAGTGCGGTATGGAATACAATTAAAAGTTATCTTTCTAGTCTATGGAATTCAATTGTTTCTACAGCAAGTTCGGTATTCAATAACATCAAGCAAGCTATCTCTACTGTTTGGAATATGATCAGTAGTACAAGTAGTAGTATCTGGAATGGGATTAAATCCACGCTTTCAAACATTTGGGAAGGTATTAAATCCACCGCATCTTCTGTATGGAATGGACTAAAAGATGCTATTATGACTCCTGTCCGCTGGGTAACAAATGCTGTGAGCGGAGCGTTCGAGGGGATGAAATCAGCGGTATTAGGTGTATGGGATGGTATTAAAAGTGGCATTCGTACAGCTATCAATGGAATCATTCGTATCATTAATAAATTCATAGATGGATTTAATACACCAGCGGAATTATTAAATAATATACCAGGTGTTAGTGCTCCAACTATTCCACATGTACCAATGCTTGCTAAAGGTGGAAAACCTGTAGGTGATGGTTCATTTATTACAGGTGAAGCTGGCCCGGAATTGTTTACGAAAAAAGGTAATTCCATCACAGTTACACCTTTATCATCAAAAGAAAAATCACTTGGTATTACTGGAACTATGAATCAATTAATGGGTGATATGAGCCGTATGATGGCTAGTTCTATGAATCAATTATCAGGGCTGAAAAGCGTTATGAGTGGTGTATATGGAAATATGTCAAATAGTAGACAAGCTATGAGTGAAAATGAAGCAGGGGCAATGAGTGTTCCAATTATAAATGCAGGTGGTCCCGTTCCTACTTCTCCACAAGATATGATTGTACAAGTTGTAGTAGATCAGCCGGTTATCGTGGATGGTCGCACAGTTCAGCGTGTTGTTAAAAAAGAAAATTATCGTGAAGACAATATTAACTTTTTAAAGAGGGGGCAATAAATATGCAGGATACAATACTTTTATTTAAGAATGGACAAACTTGCTCCCTTAGAAAAGATTACAATGTTGAAACTTTAGAATTAATAGTTGATCCACCTCGGAAAGAGTCGGACAAGATGAAGATGAAAGGGCAATTCGGCGTTCGTCATTACAATAAAAGTTATACAGAGCGAGGGTGTCAATTAAGGGTTCTTGTGAATACAGGGGATATTGAGGGCGTATATGAAAAAAGAAATGAACTATACGCCCTATTTGGTAGATTAGAAGACTTTTATATTATTTATTCAAGAGAACCGAGCATACGACGACGTGTTGAGTATGAAGACATGAAAATTAATCGTCCGTCCGGTTCTTTAATGTTTGAAATTGTTATTGAATTCTCTATACCAGATGGTTTCGGAGAAAGTATCTTTAGATCAACAGATGTAAAAGAATGGGACGCGAATAAATTTGCATGGGGCATGGGTTTAGAATGGGATGATGCATACGATTATACATTTAAAGATAAAATGTTCTATTTCAAAAATATTGGGACGATGGAAATTAACCCATCTCAACACGATATTATATGGCGAATTAAATGTGATCCACGCTATGTGAAAATTACTAACTTCACAACAAATGATGCATTGACTATTTATAATCCTAGCGCAGTATCACAGGGGATCATTGTTATAAAAGGACTTCATATTGAAGATGAATATGGCCGTAATTTAGTTCGTCATGCTGATGCTGGAGAAATTCATCTTGCGCCGGGTATTAATCAAATTAAAATCGAATCTTCTTCATTCCATTGGTGTGAAATTGACTCGAAATTCTATTACTTGTAAGGGGTGAGAATGTGGAAAGAAAACATCATATTAATAGTGCTATTAATGCTGATGAACGAATGCAATTAAACGAAGAAATTGATTTGATTTATGGAGGCATAACAAAGAACGCAATCAATCATAGAGATTTAGTCGATGACTTCAATAAATTTTTAGAACGATATGGCATGGACAAAGTAGCCCTAGAAAAAATGATTCTAGATGGAGATACGAATGTTTTAAATGTAGTTGAAAAAATGATCACAGATTTTCTTGTATCAAAACCCTCTAATTTTGATGAAGTGACCGCAGCAAGACTAGGAGAAAAGACATTACGTGATTTTAACCAAAAAATGAAGGTGAAATTGGACAATACAGACAAGTTCCAACAAGTTAAATTAACCAATGACACCGGAATAGGAATACGTATAAAAGATATTAATGAGATTGTAGGTAAATGTGGTTTTTTCACTTATAGCATATACGGAGACGGGATAAAAGGACAGCCACAAGGTAGTAAGGTCGGGTGTATTATCGCCAATTCATTTTCGTCTATTGAACATACTGTTATGTTGGCGATTGATAGTGAAACAGGTAAGATGTATCGACAAACTGTCCATAAAGGCAGTATTTCAAATAAATGGGAGACGTTCACTTTTGAAGGCGCATACGATGACATCAAGAATGAAGTCAACAAGGTGAAAGGTGCTCATACTTCATTGGATACAGCGATTAGAGCGCTGATTCCGTATAACAGTGTCAATTATTATGGTAATGATAATGCGGCATTTCAAAAAGCATTAGATGAATCAGAAGGAAAAACATTAGATATTCCCGCAGGAAAATATACGATTGGTGATTTAAATATCCCAAGTAACATTAGTATTCGGGCTGATCCGAATGCTATTTTTATTTTAAAAGCAGGTAGCACTACATTTTTTAATAATAAAGATACCGTTAATATTGGAGGATACGATAAGACAAGAAGTATCACTTTTAAGGGTGGATTGTTTGATTTAAAAAAGGTGAAAGATGCAAAAGCATTTGTACTCTCCCATTGCCAAGATGTAAAAGTCGATACGAAAGTTATCAATGGCGGTGAATCACAATCATATGTCGTTTTAAATGCTGTGAAAGACACAGAAATACATATAGAAGCTCTAGATTGTAACGCCACAACGTCGATAGGTGCTATAGTGGGGCTTTATGTATTCAATGATAAAAACACACTCACAAATCAAAATACTAAGCCTTATGATTTAACACCGTGTGACGGGATTAAGGTAAATTTAAAACTAAAGAATGTAAAAAAAGGGTTTGTTGAAATTGCTGTAATAGATAAAGTGATTCATAAAAACATTACTTATAATGTACAGGCGGAAAATGTTTCAGAAGAGGTAGGACTTTTTAACAATGTATCCTATTTCCGTACGGAACGAGTCTTTGCAAATGATATTGGTAATGGATTGATTTTTCAAATTTTAAATGATTCCTGTGAAGATTTTACGCTAGAAGGTATCAATATACGTAATGGAAAAAACAAGGAATCTTCACGTGGTGTTTGGTTTAAATCTAAAGAGGGTGACAATGCACCGCAATATCAACAGGTGCGCATTTTAAATCCTGTTATTAAGACTATGAATGCTGGAATCGTAACAGATTATGGATATGGTGTAAGAATCACGAATCCAGATGTTTCCTATTGCCAAGAGGATGGGATTTGGTGTTACTTCACACTAGACTGGAGCTGTATAGGCGGTGTCGTAAAATACAACAATCAGAGAGGATGGCCGCGTGCGGATATTCATATAGGTGAAGGTGGAGGAAAGAAAACATTCCGAGCTATTCTTGCAAACTGTCAAGCAAGGACCGTATGGTTAACTGGAATTCAAGACAGTATTGTTACGAATGTAATTGTTAAAGGCGGCGGTTTCACTTATAACGAAAACGATTTCAACAATAAAATCGACTATTTAGAAGTGGGTTGGTAATACATGAAACGAGTGGAAAGACCGAAAATCGAACAACTTTCTACTGGTGAACAGTTTCACCTTGTAGATATGAATGTATTTGAAGTGATAGAGGGCAAAAATGAACCGTCCTCTATTCGCTTTGAAGTTCCAGATACAGAAAATAATAAAAGGGTATTTGAATATGTAGAGGACAGAAACCTACTTGTTTTTGAAGGACAGTATTACATTCTATTAGTCAATAAATTAAATGAATTAGGGTTTAAAGATTGTGATGCGATTCAAGTTGGTGCAGAACTGTCTAGACAAACACAAGAACAAAAAATTACAGGGTATCTTTCTATTGAAGAAGGGCTTGCTCATATTTTCAAAGGGAGTAATTTCAAATATATTAACCAGTGTTCTCCAAAGAATCAGGTACATTTTGAAAACTTTGGTGGCGCAAACAGAATGAGCATGATTCAGAACTTAATCAAACGATACGATATCGAATGTATTTTTGATAATATGACCGTTATTTTTGCGGATCGTATTGGAAAAACAACAGATAAATTATACAAGTTTGGATACAATGTGAATGCAATCGAGAAGACAACTGATGACAGCAATTGTTCGTTCTCTGTTTTGTTACTAGGACATACACCTTCGGAAGAAGAAGGTGGCGGTTCGCAATTTCAATATTATTATGAGTCACCACTGAAATATCAAATGCCAGAACTCATTCGTCATCGACAAGCTGAAAATATTGAAGATGACAAAATTAAAGATAAGGAAACAGCGTTAAAAAGGTGTAAGGAAGCTGTTAATGATATTCCTATTGTTTCTATTACGGTAGATCATAAGGAAGCTAGTTTTGATGATACAAATGAACCTAAAGTAGGAGACAAAGCAATTCTACAACATCATAAGTACAATATGGATTTCGATGTACGTGTAGTAAAACGTAGACGTTATCCTTTTGAACAAACGCCAAATGTCTATGAATTTAGCAACAAGCGTGATGAATTGGTGGATCGTACAGAAGAACAAAAGAAATGGACTTCTGACATTTTATCTGTTGTAAAAGAATTGGATAAAAAGTTATTAGAACAATCTAATGATTATTCGGATCGACTTAATAAAATTACTGAAGAAAAAGTTGAAGAAGTACGGCAAGAAAGCGAAGCAGCAAAAGAACTTGCTGAATTAGTAAAAGAAAATCAAAAAAACTTTCAAACTACTATAGTTGAAAGTAATGTACCACCAACAGATTATTTAGAAGCTGGAAAGTCATTGTGGTTAGATACATCAAAAGGCAAGCCGGGCATTTTAAAGAAATGGAACGGTAAAACGTGGGAGTCTATTATTGCGGATGTAGAAGCAATAAAAAATGAAACGTTGCAACAAGTGAATAAGGATATAGAGGTTACAAAACAAGACCTTGATAAAAAAGTAGAAAAGTTAAAAGCAGAGACAGAGAATGCAGTTAATACGCAAATACGAGAGGTACAAACGAACCTTGATGAAAAAGTAGCTGCTGTTAAAAATGAGACAGAAACAATTTCTGGTCAAATTTTAAATATCCAAAAAGATATTAATGGTAAGGTCGATAGCGATTTTGTTAAGGAGCAAATAAAAGGTAAGGCTGATAAGTCTGGTGTTTTTACAAAAGATGAAATTAATAATGGATTCATTGGTAAACAAATCTATGAAACCGATAAACAGGGAAACGTTAAGAAGTTCCAAGAAATCAGCACTTCTGTTGTGCAAACAAATGAATCAATTAAGCATCTTGCAACAAAGGAAAGTGTTACTGATTTAGGAAACAACCTAACACAAGTATCAAAAGTGGCTAACGAAGCAAAACAGACTGCTGATGGTAATACACGTACTATTTCGCAAGTGGACTCTAAAATAAGCCAAACTGCTACCGATTTTAACAAGAAGACCACTGCAATAGAAGAGACAATTAATGGCGTTTCAACAAAAGTTACAAACATACAAACCGAACAAGGTAAGATCAGTGAACGTGTAACGAAATCAGAACAGACTGCTGATGGATTTAAAAAATCTATTGAATCGTTGAATACAGCAAACGGAACTACCAGTAACAGATTAAACAAAGTAGAAGAAACTGTTGACGGTACGAAACAGACGATTTCTGACATACAGTCGGAAGCAGCATCTCTCAAGAAAACAACGAATGAGATTAAGACAACGGCTGATGGTACGAAGCAGACTCTTACTGAACTTAAAACGAAAGTTGATAATACGGTAATTAGTGTGCGTAATATCTTATTAAATACTGATAATGTGCTAACTGGCGTCAACACTACACCGACGGTTTCTGTAAGTAAATCATTCAAGCTTACTGCTGACGCTCCCCTTCTATTACGAGGTAAATCATTTACTATTAGTTTAAAAGCTAAATCAAAAGGGGTTTCTAAAGGCGCAGAAAAACCATACGCGGGATTAGAACTTACTGTTAAATATAAAGACGGCGAAACCTCTTGGTTAGGTATTCGTGCCGAAACTACGTTACCCGCGGATTCTGATTGGAAGTCATATAACTTTACACATCAAATGAAAGATAAGGAGATCGAATCTATCACAGCAAATTCTTTAATTCGTGATCTTAAAGGTACTGTTGAACTTAAAGAATGGAAAGTGGAAGTGGGGACCGTTGCTACAGAGTATTCACCAGCACCAGAAGACCAAGTAACAACAACGGATTTCAATAAAAAAACAGTAGAGATTGAGACGACTATTAAGGGGATTAACACTACTGTTTCCAATGTGCAAAATGAACAAGGGAAGCTCACAGATCGCGTTACCAAATCAGAACAAACCGCAGATGGATTTAAAACTTCTATTGAATCGTTAACTAAGAAAGATACTGATATTAGTAATAAATTAAATACGGTTGAATCAACTGTGGAAGGTACAAAAAAGACGATTTCCGATGTACAGTCTGATACTTCTGCACTCAAAAAGACTACAACTGAAATGAAAGAGCAAGCAGGAAAAATCAGTGAAAAGTTAACTAGTGTAGAAACAAAAGTTAATAATGATAAAGCTGGAGGTCGTAACCTTTTATTAGATTCAAATGTTAAATATGAAAAAAACGATTATTTAATTAATCTGTACATGCTATCTGAAAACTTTTCAGTAGGTGAGGAATATACATTCGTAATTAAAGGCAGCGTTCCGCAAGGGCAGAAATTTGGAATTTGGCAAAATGTCGGCACAAGTCATGTTGGATATGCAATAAGTGTTTATGCGAATGGAATTACCTATGTAACTTTTAAAGCTGTAGCAACAACAAGTGGAAATGAAAGAAAGCTAAGTCTGTATAACTTTCCAAGTAACACTACAAAAGCTGTTGTGGAATGGGTTGCTTTGTATAAAGGTAATAAACCGCAAGACTGGACACCAGCTCCAGAAAATCAAGTAACAAATGCTGAATTTACTAAAAAAGCAACAGAGATTGAGAAGAGTGTGGAAGGCGTTAAAACTACTGTAACAGGTGTCCAAAATAGTCAATCTGGATTTGAAAAGCGCATGACTACTGTGGAACAAACTGCAAATGGTCTTTCTAATTCTGTTTCGCAACTTGCGCAAACCACTACGAATCAAGGTAAACAAATTACTGATGCCAATTCAAAATTAGATCAACAAGCAAAATTAATTGAAGCAAAGGTAAATATTAAGCAAGTAGAAGATTATGTTGGTGGTTTTCAAATTCCGGCTTTAAAGAATACCGTTGATAAAAACCGTGAGGAAGCTCTAAAACAAATTGCTGATAAAGTAGCCACGGCAGATTATAACAAGAAAACAACCGAAATTGATAATAGGTTTAAAATTAATGAAGAGGGTATCGGACTTTCTGCTAAAAAAACAGAAGTATATACGAGAGTAGAAGCTAATGGAACGTTTGCAACTACTGCTTATGTAAAAACGATGGAAGCTCGTATTGATGTGGCTGAAAGAAATATCAATCTTTCTGTTAAAGAAGGCAATGTTATTGCTGCCATAAACATTTCTAAAGAAACAATTCAATTAGATGCAAAAAGAATTAACCTAAGAGGTGCTGTTACAGCAGAATCTATTGCAGGTAAATTGCTAGAGGGTCTTACTATTAGAGCGATTGATCCGAATGATAGAAATAAGAAAGCCGAAATGACAGCTAGTGGACGGATATTTTCAGAATGGAAAACTACTCCGGATCCAGCAAACTTTAATACAGCTAGATTTGAAACTGGTTTAGAGGGTGGAGCTTTATTTGCTAAAACGTTCGGATCGGATGGGAAAGAAAAATATAGAGGTGAAATAACTGCCTTAGGTGCATCATTTGATATGGGTAATGATAATTCCAATTATGGAGCTAGTGGATTTACTGTAATGGATAATGGACAAACAAAAAGTATTTCAGCAAGAGCATACGTACAGCACTTAGATTGGAAACCAGCTATTCAAATTGACCAACCACGCCAAGGCTGGCATACCTCTATAACAAGTACAGGGATTGAGTGGGAAGGTAGAAAATATAGGATTGAAGGCGCGCCAAACGGTATCTTTATGTATGAAAACTCAACACAGATGGTCAGGTATTCTACAAGTAATGCTGATATTGATATCGGATTTAATTATGTAACGTTACGATCTGGTACATGGGGTAACTATTACTTGCAAGTAATGGATGGTGGTAAAACAAGGCATAACGGTATTATAGCTTCTGAATTTCGAAATTCGTCACAGCGGAAAATAAAAACAGGAATTAAGGACCTGCAATTTAGTCCTTTAGAGGTCGTTTTGCAAGCAGAAGTAAAAGAATATTTCTATAAAGGTGATATGGAAGAATTATATAAAATGCGTTCTAATCGTAAAGAGGGCGAAATATTACCAACAACAAAAGATATTGAAGTTCATTATGGCGTCATAGCTGATGATGCGCCAATACAGTTGACTAACAACGACCGTACAGGTGTTGATGTGTATGGTCTGGCTTCTGTTACTATGGCTGGATTGAAAGAGCATGTGATAGAGACAGGTGAAAGATTTAATAAAATAGAAAAGGTGATTATTGATGAAACTAACAGCAAACGCAGAACTTTACGCAAAAGTGGTGGAAGAACAATTAAACGAAGCCAATCGAGAGAAAAATATTTATTTTGCACGAGTAATCGAACTAGAAGCGGAAAACCAAAAATTAAAAGCAGAAAATGAGAAATTGAAGCCGAAGTCTACGAATAAGTAAGGCTTTTATTTTTGAATAAAATACGGCTTTTATAAGAAAAGAGGGACAAATAGATGTCTCTCTTTTTATTTTGAAATGAGGTGATCAATATGGAAGGGTTACAAGAGGTAAGAACCGATGTTCAAGAAATCAAGCAAGAAATTAAGGAAATAAGGGTAGAGATTAAAAGTTTGGAAATGCGTACAACAGGTAACGAGAAAGATATTGATAATATCAACAAGCAACTAGATAAAATCAGTGCAAATACTACCTGGATTTTACGACTTATTGTCGGTGGAATTGTAGGGGCAGCTCTCACTTTCTTCTTGAAAGGAGGTGGTATGTAATGGTTGAAATTACTGTAATGACCGGAATTGTAGTGTGTCTTTCGCAGATTGTAAAAACAATTGGATTACAAACAAAATATGTTCCGTTATTAAATGTAACGCTTGGCATTGTGCTAGGCGTTTTATTTTTGGGCGGAGATATCAAAACAAATGTATTTCAAGGAATCATCATCGGACTGTCAGCAAGTGGATTATTTGACCACACAAAAATTATGAAAAAGGATGTTGATGCTAAATGAAAAAGACAATGAAATATATTACCTCGTTCCTTATGATTCTAGTACTTGCTGGTTCTTTTGCTACAAGTGCTTTTGCTGATAGAATGCTTATTATTCCAGATTTACCCAAACAATCATACCGTAATGGTGTAGGTGCTTATGAGGGAGTTGTAGCACATTCTACAGCAACTCCAGAAGCTCCAGCTATTAATATCCAAAAATACGAGGCTCGTACATGGAGAAAAGCATTCGTTCATTATGCAGTTGATTGGAATGAAACAATCCAAATTGCTGATACAAAGTACATTGCTTATGGCGGTGGACCTGCTGCGAATAAACGATTTGTACATGTAGAGTTATGCGAAACAGCGGACTATACAAAATTCAAACGCAGCTATGATAAATATGTTAAATTACTGGCTAAAATCTTACGTGACCGTGGGTTATCTGTAGAAAAAGGATTATGGACGCATAGCGATGTAACACATTATCTCGGCGGTACTGATCATGAAGATCCAATTGATTACTTAAAGTCTCATGGCGTTTCAGAAGCTCAATTTAGAGCAGACGTACAACAAGCATACAATAATTCTAGCGTGGATGTTTCTGTTCCAGAGAAGTCATCTAAACCAGAAGAAGTACCAACAGCTGTAACAGACGGTATCGCTTATATTGAAGGTTACAACGTTAACTTACGAAAAGGCCCTGGTACAAGCTATTATAAGATTCGTCAGTTAAACAAACCAGAATCTTATATTGTGTGGGTGGAAAAGGATGGTTGGTTAAATCTCGGTGGAGATCAGTGGATTAAGAACGATCCATCTTATGTGAAGTTTAGTAAGAAGAGTACAGTGGATTCATCTATTGTAGGGAAACGCCTTGTATCTAAAGTTAACAATCTACGTTTCTATGATGCACCATCTTGGCAAGATAAAGATGGTGCTGGCTCTGTAGATGCAGGTTTAGGGTTTACTATTGATGCGAAAGTAAGTGTTAATGGTTCATTGCAATACAAAGTGCATAATTCGAGAGGACATACATTTTACATTACATCTAGTGAGAAATATGTAAGTGTACATTAGTAGAACAAAAAAGAGGACTACTCATTTAGAATAGTTCTCTTTTTAATAAAAATATTTTTTATTAAACTCTTGTTAGTCTACCAGTTAACCATGCATTATATATCATACTAATAACTTCAGCTCTTGTGGCAAAATCATTTCCGCGAGTACCATCAAAGATACCAGTTGATTTTGCCCAATTATTTGAGTTGTAGAATCCAGTCTCAGGACTCCATGCTGGACTTTTTAGTCTGTTTTGATACAACATTCCAGCCATTTCATCACGAGTAACCCAGTTAGTGCCTCTTGTACCATCTGTAACATCACGATACCCTAAAAATTGGCGTGCATAGTTATAGTCATATCCACCTTGTCCCTTTATTGCGCGCGTTAGAATTAACCATGCGTCCTGTCTAGTAGCTAGATTATCTCTTAGGTCTGCCGTGATATAACCTCTGTTCATAGCCCAATTCATCTGTTTATCAGCCCAATGTGCTGCATGAGCTTCATTTGGTGCAGTTGCTGCAAATCCTACAGATAGCATAATAGCTGCAGCAGCAACGACCATAAACTTTTTAATTTTTTTTAACATCTTTTCCATTCCTCCCCTTATTTTGTTTATAAAATCTAATATTCAGCAGATGGTTCTATAAATTATATTAGTTCATTATATATGCATAGAAAAAATGAATCCTATGTATATGGGAAGTTAGTGAAAGAGGGATTACCCAATTGTGGGAAACTCCTCTTTCTTATATTTTCTTATCGATTCGAATGTGTGTTATACATCATAGTAACAACTTCAGCTCTTGTAGCAGCATCATTTCCACGGCTACCATCATAGACACCTACAGTACGTCCCCAAGTAAATGCATCTTTAAAGCCTTTATTGGGAGTCCAACCACCATTACCGTAGAAGTAGTTATACAACATAGCAACGGTTTCATTACGAGTCGCCCAGTTAGTTCCACGAGTACCATCAGAAATACCGTTTCGCACTACATACTGACGCGCTTGCTCATAATTTCCAACGTAATTTTTATCCCAACGTGCAATCATTATCCAAACATCCTGACGAGTTGCAAGGCCGTCTCTTAAATCAGCAGTAATAATGCCTTTGTTGAAAGCCCAATTCATTTGAGTATCTGCCCAATGTGCAGAGGCTTCCTTGGGTGCTACTGTTGCAAAGCCAGCAGATAACATAACAGCTGCAGCAGCAACGACCATAAATTTTTTAATTTTTTTTAACATCTTTTCCATTCCTTTCCCTATGTGTTTATAACATACATTATATTACAATATTTGGTTTTAGAAGTAAATAGATATATTTGAATTTACGATATTCTTTTAGTCATATTTTGTGAAGTTGACAAGAAAATGGAATTGTGTATGATGTTATTTCTTATAAAAGAATAGTTTGATAAAACAAATGCCACCCTTAATTGGGCGGCATTTGTTTAGTTCATTGTTTCCATTGATTTAATTATTAGAGTGCACCTACAAGCCAGGCTTGCCTCATCATAGTCATAACCTCAGCTCTTGTAGCAGGATCGCTATTTCGTGTACCATCGTATATCCCCTTATTAACTGCCCACTCGAGTGCTTGATAATCCGCACTTGCGAAATGAATGGATTTATACGTATGTCTATGTAGCATTTGTACTACTTGAAAACGAGTAACATAGTTTTGAGGGTTGCTACCATCTGAGATTTTATATTTCATCACATACTTACGCGCGGAATCATAGGTGGAGCCTCCGGAATGATCAGTAGCAATACGTGTTAGGATTAGCCAAGTATCTTGTCGGGTAGCATAATTATCTCGTAAATCAGCAGTAATGTAACCATTGCGTAGTCCCCAATCCATAGCTCCGTCAGCCCAATGTGCAGAAGCTTCCTTCGGTGCAATTGTTGCAAATCCAGCAGAGAACATAACGGCGGCAGCAACAACAAACATGAACTTTTTAAGTTTTTTTAGCATTTTTTCCATTCCTTCCTCTAAATGTTTTTAACACCTGAGATTTCGTACAATTTAATTATTAGATTGCACCAATATACCAAGCTTGTCTTATCATCGTCATAACTTCAGCTCTTGTAGCGAAATCAGCACGTCTCCCGTCGGTGGTAATCCTATTTTTGACTGCCCAACCTAATGCTTTATGATCTTCCATAGTTCCGTATGCGTTTGGATAAGCAACTCTATACAACATTGTGTATACCTGCTCACGTGTAACATATGCTTGAGGGTTTGATCCATCTGATATTTTTCTGTTCATTACGTAATTACGTGATGCTGCGTAACTTGATCCACCTGAAAGGTCATTAGCGACACGTGTTATAATCAGCCAAGTATCTTGTCGGGTAGCATAATTATCTCTTAAGTCAGCGGTGATATAGCCATTTCGTAGCCCCCAGTCCATAGCTCCATCCGCCCAATGTGCAGAAGCTTCCTTTGGTGCGACTGTTGCAAAGCCAGCAGATAACATAACAGCTGCAGCAACAACTACCATAATTTTTTTAAGTTTTTTTAACATCTTTTCCATCCCTTTCCCTATGTGTTTGTTACATCCATTATATTACGTTATTCGATTTTCAGAGTAAACAAATATATTAGAATTTTTGATATTCTTTTAGTCATAATTTGTGAAGTTGACAACAAAAATGGAATTATATATATGGGAAGTGATTTCTTATAAAAGAATAGTTTGATTAACAAAAATAAGAGCCGTCCTGTTGGGCGGCTTTTTTTATTTTATAGCAATTATTTAAGTTTAACCTGTTGATTTGAATAAACAGGTATGGTATAATTATATATGTAAGGGAGGTGAGAAACATGGATTGGGACTTAATAGAAAAGATTCTTAAAAATCTAGCTTACATAGTAGGTATGATGGTAGGAATCACAACCACAAAGAAAAACATAAACGATATGAAAGACAGAAAGGAGAAAAAGAAACAGGAGGAAATAGAAAAACGTCTAGCCCGCCAGACTAGACGCTAAATGAAACAACAGGGGGAGAAATTCCCCCTAACTTTAAAAAGATTATACTACAAATGTAATAAATAATAAATAAATCCAATCCATGTAAAAATGAAATTAGATCGAAATACTTTAGTGCTAGTATTATTTTTAATATTAGTGGTTACAGTGACAGATTATAGCGCATCAGATATGACCACCTACTTAGGGATTTTAGCTACGGTTGTTTTAAGTGTAGCATTGATTATTAATTTAATTACTATATATATGAAAGGAAGGGATGAATAACATGGAGAGTTTTAGTGAAGAGTACAAGCGTAAGTTGGCGAAAGAGGCTGTTTTAACAGCTCCTGAAACTGCAGAAGTTTTAGGGGTTTCGACTCAAAGGTTACACAAGCTTGTAAAAGAAGGGCGAATAACACCTCTTAAAGTATCGAATCGAATTGCAATTTATTATCGACCAGATGTAGATGAATTAGCTAAAGAGTTAGCGCCATTAAGAGAGAAGTTCCGTCCATTTGAACAAGAATAGCCGATTCCAATTAAGGAGTCGGCTTTTTTTTATTTCTATGCAATTAAAATTTACTTTTAGATAATGCTTTAAGTACTGGCTTTACAATTAAACCTACTAAACGAAAACTTTTAAATATAGAACGTACAACTTTCATAGAGATGCCTCCCGTTTATATCACGCATTCATAAGTAATTCTTTTAGTTCTTTTGTGGATAATTCCATTTCTAACTCTAAGTGATCTGTATTAAACCACAAAGTTGAAGCGATTCCCCAGTCGGCGAATGGTGAATATCTTCCGTTATGCCGAATATCTGCACGTGCTACCTCTCTTGAGACACTGATAGCATCATAGGTTTTAGACATCTTTTCGAAATCAATCTTGTAGGTACCAACACCAACTTCTGTTCCATCTGGTCTTGTAGGTGCTGGGAAAATTGTAGATATGTGATATTCAGGAAGTATATCTAGGGCATCCTTTACGCTATTTAAAGTTAATATGTTTGCCTTAGGATTTACCTTGAAAATAAATCCTAGAGGATTTATGTGTTCAAAAATAACATTTCCAGAGGTTAACCAAGCGGAGCCATAATTTCCATTGTAATCCGCAGTCCAAATGCCCCCTTCAGGACGATTTAACCAATTGCTTATAGGTTCAAAATTCGATCTGTTAAAAGGAGTGTTTTTGATAAAAAGTTGTTTGTTCATGTGATATTCTCCTTTACTGAACTTACAAATCAGATATCTTCTTAACTTCTTTTTCTTTGGCTTTAAAGTCCTTTTTATATTGTTTAAAGTCCTTTCGATCCACTCTAAATTTCTCGCCAGTAGCTACATTTTTTACTAAGTATGTTTTAGCTGTAAGTTCTTTTATTAAGAACCAAATTGCGAATAATACAAGGGATATTCCTAATGTGAAAGGAATTAATACTATTGCAGAAACAGTTATTATAAGTTCTGCTTTTGAATCAGCTCTTTTTAAAATTAATCTATCCCCAGCAGTGGCTTCAGATTGTTGTAATTGTTGCATACGTTGTAAGGATGCGACTGTATCATAACTCATGAAAAACCCTCCACTATTTGTTCATTTTACTTAAAGATTTATCCATTTGGCGTTCGTTTGCTTGTGTAGCACTACTTGTTGCAGTCTCTACGCCACGATAGTTGTATTTAGAGTTTTGCCAGAAGTCGAAAGCGAAATCTTTTAATGGCTTTTCTAATGCGTTGCTATCAACAACTTGTGATTTGAAAATATTCGTTAACATGTACTCATGATTAGAGATATCTTTAATATAATTTTTATCTTTATATTCTTTAATGATGTCATTACCAAACTGTTTAACTTCATCGTTAGATGGTGTGTAAACTTGAGCATATTTACTTATTTCATCAAACTTTTCAGTTGTAGATTTATCACTGGATGCTACTTCTTTAATTTTATTGACCCAAATTGTTTTAACATTTTCTTTTGCGGCAGCGAGTTCTTGTTCAAGCTGTTCTTTATTCATCAGCAATCCAAAGTCTAAAATAGTATCTACTTTACTGTCATTAAACAGTATGAAAACATATCCATCTTTTGTTGCACCATCCAATGCAGGATATTTATATTCAACAAGTGATGGATTGTATTGATTAACGTTTTCTTCTCCTTTTCCGCCTACAATTTTCTCGACCTCTTCCATACTCATTCCTTTTTTAATCTGCTTAAATTCTTCTTTAGAAATTTTTCCATCAGCAGTACTATCAGCATTACTACATGCTGAAATTAATATCACCGTAAGGGATATCGACATTAAAAAAAATAGTGATTTCTTTACCGATATTTCTTCCTCCTAATATATATTCTAGAATTTAGTATAGCAGATAAATAAATGTATTTTAAGGAAGAGATTGGGATAAAGGTTATGTTTATAACTTTATACGTGTAAGTTCCCCATAAATTTACGGTCAAAGTAGAACTTGTCCATTAAGTTATTTACAATCCCGTTGAAATAAGCGAATTTACCTTTATTCATTTTTGCACCAGATTTAATTTTCATAACAAACTCTTTGATAGCATTTAAGCCGATAGTAAGTTCTTGTTCTTTAGTAAATGCTTTATTACCTGTAGAGAAGTTTGTGACTTTATTACACTGTCTTACGACCTTCCATAGTTCTTGAATTGTTTTAGATTCTTTGTAAAAAGAGCTAACTAAAGAAACAAAACGTTGTGGTACCCAGTGAGCAACAAAATCAGCTTGTTTAATATTTTCTTTTGGTGTATTACTATTCTCATAACTATTACGTTTGTTTATATCTTTTATATTTTGTTTTAAGGAAATAGGGGTTGTTTTAATGGTAGGACACTTTGTAGGACTTTTTGTATCTACCTTGTCGGACACTTCTTCCACAATTGGTTGAATGATAATAGCATTTGAAGTTTGAAGCATATCTTTTGTACGCTTCATTGCTACTTGTTTAACCATCTTTAGATCCACAAGTTTCTTCATTAAACGTTGTACAGTTTTATAGGATACTTTCATCTTTTCAGCAATTCTATTTTTGCAAAGGAAACTAACACCTACATATTTACAGCTGTGACGCTTTAAAATTTCAAGTAATGCAATTAGTTTAGATTGTACATCAGTACGCTTAATAGACATACGAATAGTGTCTCTGTAGGCACGTACAGTTTTATTTAGTTCTTCTACTTCATTAAACGTAGAAAAGTTGTTATAAGCTTCTTCACTTGCTATAACATCGATACGAATTTTCATTATTCGGCTCCTTTGTAAAAACAAAAAAGCAACGTCACCAATGTGGTAAACGTTGCTTAAGAAACCCTACATGATGTACAATAACTCATGAGAGTATGGCAAGTGTTTACCTGGTTGTGTCAGGTGGACGGTATATAAAGTGTTGGCGCACGATATATACACGCTGTGCTCTTTTGTTGTATTTGTTATTTTCGCCCACATTTCGCCCACATACTTTTCTTTTGATAACGCTTTTTATCGATAAAGAAAAATTGTAGATGAAATGCAGGGCTTGTTATATAAACGTTTTTAACTTTTTATCGTCTATTATCTGATTGGTGATTAAAATACAGTATTATCATTAGCTCCGGAAATTATTAATGCAGTAAAGGAAGGAAAGATTAAGCGTTTCTTTGTCATCGCAGGTTGTGATGCTCCGGGAAAAGGCGGAGAATATTATCGTGAATTAGCAACGTCGCTTCCGCCAGAAACAGTTATTTTAACAACTTCTTGCGGGAAATTCCGTTTTAATGATGTGAGTTATGGTGTTGTGCCTGGTACAGAGATTCCGCGTTACATTGATTTAGGACAATGCAATAATTCAATTTCTACAGTGAAAATAGCGGCTGCTTTAGCAGATGCTTTCCAATGTGAAGTGAACGAATTACCAGTTAGTATTGTTCTATCATGGTTTGAACAAAAAGCGGTTGCCATTTTACTTGGGCTATTTAGTCTTGGTATTCAAGATATTCGCATCGGTCCAAAGGCGCCTGAATTTATTTCACCTGGCGTGCTTGATGTATTACAAGAAACATTCGGTTTAAAACTAATTACAACTGCAGCGGAAGATATGGAAATGATGTTATCGTAACAAAAGGATGATTTGTCTTATTAAGAAGAAGAGCTAACCTATAGCACCCCAAAACAAAAATGTAGAATATTTGTTTTGGGGTATTTTCTTTTCTTGGCCGGATAGGTATAGGTATGTGGCGAAATTTCTTTAAAAAGAAAATGGGCTGTAACTGATAGGTAATAGTTGATTTTAGAAAAATATAAAAATCGTGTTGACATTTACAACTACTCAGTCATACAATGTAGAAGTAATAGGTGATACTGAGTAGTGTTGTTTTTCAAAATGTTTTCAGTAAACAAGAGGTAATAGCGGATTTTAGAAAAAATTTAAAAATCAGTTGACATCAATAGCTACTTAGTCATACAATGTAGTTGTAATAAGTAATACTGAATAGTGTGGTTTTACTCAAAAGCTATTCAGTAAAAATTCGCCTTAGTACTCTGTGATACTGAATATAAGTCAGACAGAATAGGGGGTAAAGGAGGATCAGGACATGGAAAATTTAACTGAAATGCTAAAAGGTTCACTGGAAGGGTGTGTGCTGGAAATCATTAGTCGCCGTGAAACGTATGGCTATGAGATTACCCGCCACCTGAATGATCTTGGGTTTACCGAAGTTGTGGAAGGGACGGTTTATACTATCCTCGTACGATTAGAAAAGAAAAAGCTTGTAAATATTGAAAAGAAGCCATCAGATATGGGGCCGCCTCGTAAGTTTTATTCATTAAATGAGGATGGTCGTCAGGAGCTTGAACTGTTTTGGAAAAAATGGGATTTTGTATCTTCAAAAATTAACGTCTTGAAGTCAAACTAGCCTCATAATATAAAATGTTCCGGCTCATATTTGGAGAGTTTTTTGTTCTGCTTTATAAAAAAGGAGGAAAATAAGATGTTGGAAATGTTTAAAAAATTAATCGGTGATAAAAAAGAGTACAAAATGATGATGGCACGTGTTGGAGCACTGCCAGAGGATTATCAGTTTGTGTTTAAGAAAATTCAAAACTACATGTGGAATTTCTCAGCGGGTAATGGGATGGATATGCTGCACATACAGTATGAATTAATCGATTTGTTTGAAGCTGGTGCAGCGGAAGGCAGACAAGTGCTTGACATTACTGGGGAAGACGTAGCATCCTTTGCTGATGAACTAGTGGCAAACGCTAAAACGTATGTCTCTAAGTATCGTGAAGATTTGAATGAAAGTATTATGAAGAAATTGAGAAAAAAATAAATGCAATACGTAATACCGACTGATTAGCTGGTTACAAATGTGAATTGCCGCCATCGCTATTCAGTTATATTTTTAAACCAGTACTAAGTAATACAGATTATCAGTGATACTAAATAGAGGTTATAGGTAACCTATTTTAATAAGGGGGAAAAAGTATGAGCAATGCAGCGATTTCTATAAAAGGGTTAAAAAAATCTTTTAAAGATAAAGAAGTCTTAAAGGGAGTGGATTTTGATGTGCAGCGTGGCGAAATTTTCGCGCTGCTAGGCTCAAATGGAGCGGGAAAGACGACAACGGTCAACATCCTTTCAACGCTAATGAATCAAGATGATGGTGAAGTAAGTATTTGCGGTTTTGACGTCCAGCGACAACCAGATCATGTTCGTCAAAGCATCAGTTTGACAGGACAATTCGCAGCTTTAGACGGCATGCTTACTGGAAGGGAAAACTTGATAATGATTGCTAAGTTACGTGGTGTTTCCAATCCCACTCAAGTTGCTGATAATCTACTTGCAAGATTTAGCCTGACTGATGCGGCCAACCAGAGGGCAGACCAGTATTCAGGCGGGATGAAGCGCCGACTTGATATCGCGATGAGTTTGATCGGGGCGCCAGCAGTTATTTTTCTAGACGAACCAACGACTGGACTTGATCCGGAAGCGCGGATCGAAGTGTGGGATACTGTCAAGGAACTTGCCGGCAGCGGCACAACGATCTTGCTCACGACTCAGTACTTGGAGGAAGCAGAACAACTGGCGGACCGTATCGCTATTTTGCATGGCGGAAAAATCATTACGACAGGTACTCTTACAGAACTGAAAGAGATGTTCCCGCCAGCAAAAGTAGAGTATATCGAGAAGCAGCCGACGTTGGAAGAAATTTTTCTTGCGATTATCGGTAAAAAGGAGGAGATGTAAATGAAAAACAAAACAGGGGTATTACTAGGGCGTTTAATGCGTAATATTATGCGTAGTCCGGATACAATTATTACAGTAGCAATTACACCGATTATGATGATGTTATTGTTTGTTTACGTATTTGGCGGGGCTATAAAGACTGGAACGGATAACTACGTTAATTATTTATTGCCGGGAATTTTGTTAATGGCTATCGCATCCGGTGTAGCTTATACTTCTGTACGATTATTTACGGATGTAAAGAGTGGGCTGATGGCACGTTTCATTACGATGCCTATTAAGCGCTCATCAATATTGTGGGCTCACGTTTTAACTTCTCTTGTTGCTAATGTACTTACTATCGTGGTGGTTATTCTTGTTGCGCTCTTAATGGGCTTTCGTTCTAGTGCAAATATGCTAGATTGGCTTGCGGTAGCGGGAATACTGGGGATGTTTACGTTAGCGCTCACATGGCTAGCTATCATTCCAGGGCTGAAAGCGAAGTCTATGGAAGGGGCGACAGCTTACTCGTACCCGCTAATTTTTCTTCCATTTATTAGTTCGGCCTTCGTACCTACTGAAACGATGCCTAAAATTGTTCGTGCGTTCGCTGAGAATCAGCCTGTAACTTCAATCGTGAATGCGATTCGCGCCCTATTATATGAAGGGACTGTTGGCAACGACATTTGGACTGCACTCGCTTGGTGCGTGGGTATCATGATCATCTCTTACTTTTTCGCTAGCAAAGCATTTAAACGTCAGTTAGGGTAAGTGAATTAAGTCATCCGAAATTATATATTTTTTTGAAAAAGCACGGGGAGATTTTCCGTGCTTTTATTATTTATTGTGCTCTCATGGTAAAAAATATAGGAAACTGGTAACGAATAAACCTCAATATGTTGAGGTTTAACCGATCACTGCTTATGGAGAATATAAACATAACCGCTCTTGTAAATCGTTTAATATTTCTTCAGGCATTTCCTTGATTGTAATATCTTTCCCTAGGAAAAGTAGCCAATTTGTTATATCTGTCACTTTATCGGAATTGTTAACATCGATAAATGTTTTTAAAATGGCTGTGGATTGGTAAGGGTTTGTATAAGAAATTGAAATTTTTAAAGGATGGTATTTTTTGTACTGGGCAATCGCTTTTGGACCAAGTTCAAGTACAAGGTTAATTTCTTCGTCCTTCTTATTGAGTTTTTCTAAAATCTGTTTCTTATTTAACCTCTTTTTCGTCGTGTACGGTTCGATATGGACGAGGTCATCGACAGGAAACAGCAGTTTCTTTTCTTCTTTTAAGTCAAACCCTTCAATGATCCAATGGCTTTTTTCTTGATAAAGGTGTAATAGATAAATTGGGTAAGACTCTATTTTCTCTTCTTCTTTGACGGTAATCAATAAATGTCTATCCAAAAGAAGGATTTGGATGAGTTTTTCTAACATAGGGTGGGGGAGGTCAGAAAGCTCAAGTAGATCGGGATTATGAGGGTTAGTCCCTTCAAAAAGAAAAAGTTGATTTAAAAGAACAAGGTCATCTTGCTGAGTTTCTGAGATGAGTCCTAGTAGTTTTTCAGCTAAAGACTGGCGACTTTTTAAATAGGGAAGTTGTTGATTTCTTGTAGCCATAAAGGCGATAAAAAGAGCTTTGACTTCATTATCAGTAAAGCGAACAACGGGCAGGATAGAGTTATGCATAACAAAATATCCACCAGCTCTTCCAACTTCAGCGACAAGTGGCATCCCCATAGCTTCGATTTCTCTAATGTCTCTAATAGCTGTCGATCGTGATACGTTAAATTCTCGTATGATTTCAGTAATTGTAAAGTGGGAGCGATTGTTGATATACCGCATAATTGTATTAATCCGTTCAACTTTTTTCATTGGAGTCTCCTAAACACTATCATTTTTTGACATGATTTAAAGATATTATAAACTCATCAGATGAAAAGATAAATCATTTGATCCATTTTAAAAAAGGAAGGTTTTGAATATGAAAAATTATACGATTGAAGAAAAAGCTAGCTTTATTGTGTTAGGTATTGGAACTGAAATTAAGAGTGCCTATACAGACTTTGCTGGAATAAATAAAGAAAAGGAAGACTTTTGGTCGGCTGTTAAAGAAGATGGAAGGCTAGATACTTTAAAAGCTCTAGCTACAAACGAATACATTTTTTCTGTGAGCGAAGCGGTGAATAATAAGATGATGTATTATGCTGGTGTCATGACAGAAGCACAAATAGAAGAAGCATCTAGAATGATTCAGTTTCCGAAGGGAGAATACTTAGTAGTGAAAGGGGAAGACAAAACGGCTGAAGAGTTAAGTAATAAGCTTACTGGCATCGCCTTCGGTCAAGCTTTACCAGATGCAAAAGATGTTGCCTATGTTGGTGGGCCGAATACAACGGTTGAGATGGGACAGAGAGACGGCTTAGTATTTGGTGAAATGTGGATTCCAGTTGTTAGGAAGTAAAGTGATAAAAGGTACGAATATGGAAAGTAGAGGCTAACAATATTAAATTGTTAGCCTTTTTGACATAAATAAATTATTCATAAGCTGCTACACATTATGTTCTGGTAAAATGGAATAAAAGGGAATTTTTGTTAGGGGTGGCAGGGTGAATAAAAAAAGGATATTTGAGCTATTCATAGTAGCGTTTGTTTTTCTATTCCTTCATGTAAGCACATATACCAATGAAAAATTTAACGATAAATTGGGTTCCCTTACTTTCGTTGTTCTATTTCTTATCGTTTATATTAACGCTATATTTATAGAAAGGTATTTTGATGATATACAAAAGTGGGTTCGAAATATCACAATTTGTTTTGCTTTGTTAGTAGTTGCTTTAGTATCGCTATGGATAGGTTATTTTTAAATCTCTCTTTAAGAGAAGGACAAGTATGTGATTACCATACATTCCATCCGATCATATTCCTTAGCTGCATCGGCTTATATTAATCTTTTCTCTCCTTAATCATGATAAAATGTACAATAGGAAATTTTATGTAACATAAAGGGGGAAGGGTTATGGTTAGCTTTAGTACTTTGTTAGCTTTTGCAATTGTTTCGCTTAGCATGGTTTGTTCACCAGGGCCTAATATGATTTATCTCATTTCTCGTTCCATTACGCAAGGGCGTATGGCAGGATTTATTTCTCTCTTGGGCATTATGCTCGGATTTGTAATTTATATAATCGCAACAATGTTCGGACTTACAGTTTTATTCCTTGCAGTACCCGCTGTCTACGAAGCAGTCAAGTGGGCAGGTGCTGCTTACTTGCTTTGGCTCGCCTGGAATTCGATAAAACCTGGTGCTACATCTATTATGGAACCTCGTACTATGTCTAATGAGCCACCACGAAAATTATTTCTGATGGGACTTATGACTAATCTTCTAAATCCAAAGATTGCTATTTTGTATGTGTCACTTTTACCTCAATTTGAAAATCCTGAAAAGGGATCGTTGCTTCTACAAGGTGCAATTTTAGGCCTTACGCAAATCACTGTTAGTTTTATAGTCAACCTTCTAATTGTGTTTACAGCAAGTAAAATTGCTACATGGTTTGGCGCACGCCCAACGTGGTTACGAGTGCAACGTTGGCTTATGGCAAGTGTCTTAACGGGTCTTGCTATACGTCTTGCTTTTGAACGTCGACAGTAATGTTATCTAAAAAATTAAAATTTTTTATTTTAGGGGTAGGATGAAAAGGGGGGAGTTCATTGCACAAAGTTATTTATGGAATATTAATTTTAATTTATACTTTGTATTCATTTTTTGTAAGTGATGGAAGTGAAGTAAGGTTTATTATGCTGTTAACTATAGTACTTATCTTTTCTGTGGTTTTAGAAAAAGGAAATGCAAACAAAACGACTGATTAAAGGTCGTTTTGTTTGCATTTTTTTAATTAGATATTAAAGTCCAGATGTTTAAGGGATAGCACCGAATCGCCATCAAGCTTAAAGAACGATCTATCCCCAAACAATAAATACGAACAACATGCATAAAATTTTCGTTCTGGAGGTGGTATGAGATTTTGATTTGATGGAGATTTGACGCTACCCCTATAAAGGTATAGTTTTCGTACTTTCATATCACTTAAGTAATGTGAGCGTCGCTGCTATTACATTGTCGACAAATGAACGTTGGGGACGAGATTTCATCATAACCGTTAGACCGATTAACGCTACAATCAGTGCCTGTGCCAAAGACTTTGCATCTGTGTTGACTTCCAGCTCACCTGATTGGATACCTCGTTCGATCGTCTCCTGAAAAATGACGGCGAGGTACATTTGATGTTCTCTGGTCAAAATTTCAAATCTCTCATCATGAGGTGCTAATTCAACCATTGTATTGATACAAAAACAACCTTTACTAAGATCCCCTGCGTATTCTTCATTGACGACATCGGCAAAGAAAATAGAAAATGCCTCTTTTACAGAGGAGTGACTTTGAAGTCTATTTCGTATATCAGAGGCCCGAGACATTGTATACCTGCGAAGTGCGGCTTCAAACAATTCTTTCTTATCTCCAAAAGTCGAATAAATACTAGGGCGTTGAATGCCCATTCTAGAAGTAAGATCACTTAATGAGGTAGCCTCATATCCCTTCTCCCAAAATAACTGCATTGCTGCATCTAAAACTTGATCCTCATCAAATTCACGGGTTCTTGCCATTAAGAATTCTCCTCCTCAAACTTTGATTTTATTAATTGTTTTAGGATAGGTGTGTAGGTAATTACAATTGTTGTTTTTATTACCAAACAGTATGTAATTATTATATAATTAGCCATTCTTCCTGTCAAATCAAGCTCCATTCATTTAATGCAATATTAACTTTAGTGCAAAAAAATCGTTGACATCATGAATGAGGCTAAGTTATATTTACCAATAACATATCGTACTGAACGGTATGTTATTATTAAAAATCTAATGTGATTGGAGGTTAAGGTATGTGCAATACAGAGACAAATATAGAAGATGAGCCATTCTACACTAAGATAAGTCATAAATCTTCCATAACAAAACCTAGTTTGAATCAACAGCCATCCATGTCTCACGCTTTGGTATTATTGTTTGCGACTGCCTGTGGAATGTCTGTTGCCAATATTTATTTTGCACAGCCGTTGCTTGATCAACTATCTAATGAGTTTAGTATTAACCATTCCATTATTGGTGTTGTTATTACCATTACACAAATTTTTTATGGATTGGGCTTACTGCTACTCGTACCGCTTGGAGATTTGTTAAACCAGCGACGTCTAATTGTCGGCCAGATGCTATTATCTACAACAGCTCTGGTTATAGTTGGTACTGCTTCCTCTAGCATGGTACTTTTCGCAGGTATGGCTTTGGTGGGTCTGCTTGCAGTTGTGACACAGACTCTCGTGGCGTTTGCAGCGACCATCGCTTCCCCTACAGAAAGAGGACGTGTCGTTGGCATTGTAACAAGTGGGATAGTTATTGGCATACTTCTCGCACGTACTTTTGCTGGTATATTAACAGATGTTACGGGATGGCGTTCTGTATATCTATTTTCTGCAGCGCTCATGCTTTTGATGGTTTTTATGTTTATAAAGATGTTGCCCAATGTTGAACGCGAGGTAAAATCGCTATCCTACCCTCAGTTGATTAGATCGGTGCTTGCTTTGTTTATTCAAGAACGAACGTTACGCGTTCGCTCCGTTCTAGCCATGCTGATTTTTGCTGATTTCAGCATTTTGTGGACTTCACTAGTACTGCCACTTAGTACACCGCCAATTGCTCTATCTCATAGTGCAATTGGTGCATTCGGTCTTGTAGGTGTGGCTGGAGCCTTAGCTGCGGCACGGGCAGGGAAATTGGCCGATCAAGGTTACGGACAACGAACGACAGGCATTGCTTTAGCTCTATTATTGATTTCATGGTTGTTCATCAGCTATATGGAGCAGTCATTAATCGCATTAGTGATAGGGATAATTCTACTTGATTTGGCCGTACAAGCAATACATGTCACGAATCAAACCATGATTCTTCCATTGCATACAGAAGCACGGAGTCGACTTACTGCTGGATATATGGTTTTTTATTCTATCGGCAGTGCTGGTGGTTCAATTGCTTCGACTCAAATATACGCACACTTTGGTTGGGGAGGGGTTTCCTTACTCGGATCCTCTGTCAGTGCTTTCGCTCTTCTTTTTTGGGCTATGACCAGACGAGTTAAGATTTTATGAAATAAACGTGTGTTAGCCAATATGAGAAACATGTTACTTCCATAAAGGAAATGATTAATTTTTTTGACTTAAAATCTAATTAGACTAGGAGAGATGACAAATGGAAATAGGTATTACGTCTTTTGTAGAAACGAAACCAGATGTTCATAGTGGTGAAGTGATAAGTCACGCACAGCGATTGCGTGAGGTTGTTGAAGAAATCGTTCTTGCTGATCAAGTAGGACTTGATGTGTTTGGTGTTGGTGAGCACCATAGGGAGGATTATGCAGCATCCTCTCCAGCGATGGTTCTATCAGCGGCGGCACCACAAACGAAAAAGATACGGCTTGCGAGTGCAGTAACCGTGCTTTCTTCAGCTGATCCTGTGCGTGTTTTTCAGGATTTCTCTACACTGGATGGCATTTCAAATGGACGTGCAGAGATTATGGCGGGGCGTGGTTCCTTTATCGAATCTTTTCCACTGTTTGGTTATGAATTGAAGGACTATGATGAACTGTTTGAAGAACATTTGGACCTACTGCTCAAAATACGTCAGTCCGAAAAAGTGACTTGGGAAGGCAGACATCGACCGGCAATCAATAATTTAGGTGTGTATCCAAGACCTGTTCAACATCCTTTACCGATATGGGTTGGTAGCGGTGGGAATCAGGAATCTGCTATCCGTGCCGGTTTTCTGGGATTACCACTTATGCTGGCGATTATTGGTGGTAGCCCAATGCACTTTGCACGAATTGTACAACTATATAAGAAAGCGGCGGCTCACGCTGGTCATGATGTATCAAAACTTCAGGTGGGGTCTCATTCGATTGGATTTGTTGGAGAGAATACGGAATTGGCAGCAGATACATTTTTCCCTTCCACTCAGGCAGGCATGAATAAACTTGGTAAAGAGCGGGGGTGGCCTTATTATGATCGTTCCAGCTTTGATACTGCACGAAGTTTTGAAGGGGCGTTGTATGTTGGTGATCCAGATACAGTCGCCGAAAAAATCATCCATCTTCGTAAGCATGTAGGGATTACACGCTTTATGATGTATGTACCATTAAGTACCATGCCACATGATCAAGTCATGCGTGCCATAGAATTGCTTGGAACAGAAGTTGCCCCTCGTGTAAGAGAGGAAATTGCCAAATGGGAAGCTGAAGGAGAACAGGAGACACATCTATTCCGCTAATTATTCGATAAGGATTGCATCAAGTCTCATTATTTAACTGGAGGAATTTATATGAAAATTGACAGTCGAGTATTACCAGAATTAAAACAGGCTTTCTCACAATTTCCAGGCTTTCAATTAGAGGGGGATTTAGAGGCGAGTCGAAGTCTCTTGTCGAATCCACATTTGGAAAAATCAGAGCTTGTAAACATGACCAAGCGAATGATTCCTGGCGCAGCCGGCGAGATGTTAGTTAAAATTTACGAACCCGTTGAGAAGAATCTTGATAACCTTCCAGCTATGCTGTGGATTCACGGTGGTGGATACGTAATGGGCCACCCTGATATGGACGATGTTTTGTGTGAACGCTTTGTTCAGACTGCTGAATGCGTTGTTGTGTCTGTCGATTATCGACTTGCGCCCGAACATCCTTATCCAGCGGCTATTGAAGATTGTTATGCAGGCTTGGTTTGGATGACAAATGAGGCAGACTCGCTTGGAATTGATGTGAATCGAGTTGCGATTGCCGGTGCAAGTGGAGGCGGTGGACTAACAGCAGCGCTTGCATTAATGACTCGTGATAAAGGAGGTCCATCTATTATTTTTCAGATGCCGCTGTATCCGATGCTTGATAGCCACAACATAACACCATCAAGCTATGAGATTATAGAAGACAATGCAACATGGAATAGATCAAACAATTTAACGGCTTGGAATATGTACTTGGGAAAGAAGAACGATACTAACGAACCATCTCCCTATGCCGTACCTTCGAGAGCAGACAACTTAGCAGGACTACCGCCAACTTATACATGTGTAGGTCAACTCGATTTATTCCGAGATGAAATTATTGAATATGTAACACGACTTGCACAAGCAGGAGTAGATGTTGAATTTCATCTCTACCCCGGCTGCTTCCATTGCTTTGAAGTACTTGTGCCTGAAGCCGAAGTGAGTCAGCGTGCCAGTCAGAATTATTTTGATGCGATGGCACGGGCGCTTCATCCATAACTTATCTTAGTTCATTCATCGGGGTGTTCAACTGAAGGCATGAGTGATAGCTCTAAATTTATTCGATGAGTAGAGATTACAGAAAGAAGTACAAATAGTGCCACCATATACTTTAAATTTTGCCCCTTACTCATTGATTAAAAACAGGAAATATTTCAAAGGTGGAATAGTTAACCAAGGTTTCAAAATAGTGTGCTAGCAATTCAACTTTTTTACTGCAGTTACGATGATAAGCACAATCAACACTTTGGAGCGTTTTTTTTTCATAAGTCGAGTTACTTTTTTAATCGCATTCATACTAAACAGCAGCAGGAAAGGGCGCCAATTGAACATTGGCACCGTTTATAAGAAGCGATAGACTGCATCCTTAGCTGGATCTTCATTTCAAGCTCGGAAAAAATAGAATTAAGTTCTTTTGGTAGTTGATGATATTGGTTATTTTGAGCTATTGTAGTTAAGGCACCTCTTCTGTGGTAGTGATTTCTAGGTAATCTCACTATACCAAGGATCGAGGTGTTTTTCATTTTACTCAAGTTGTACAGTACACAATTGATAGACTCTAAATTCAATATAGCTAAATCTCCCTGCTTATTTTATAGGTGCGAAAGTTGAGTTATTTAATTCCCATCTTAATGAAGAATTATTGAAATATATTTCTCCATTAGAATGGGAACACATTAATATTCTAGGAAAATACCGATTTAGTATAAAAGAAATTGCATCATTAGACTCCCTAAAATCACTACAAACAACTTAACAGTAAAAAGCTAATTATCCTCTTAGAGTACCGGAAATCGGCTTGTTCTTATGAAATTTTGCTTAGCGTACGAAATTCGCATTTTGATGGTGCTACCCCATTATGCTGAAAAGGAAAAGAACATCTGTGGAACTAGTGGTGACAATAGAGTTGTTCCACAAATGAGACAGAAGAATAGTGTGCCTTATCTAAGGGGATTTTAATATTGCGATTGTATAAACTGTATCTATTGAAAATAGAACAAATAAAAGCTAAATAACAATAATATAATCTCTTTTCTAGATATGCCTTTATCAAGAATCAAAGAACTTAATACCACTTGGTACAAAAGCATCAGAACTTGGGCTATAACCAACTAACTTTCTTGTTCCTTCAATATCAATTCGTTTAAACCTGTTGTTAGATACACCATGTAAAATTGAAAATGGAGGTAAGTTCTTTGCCGTCATCGACTTTAAGAGAAGGTCCATAAAATCTTCTGGGCTTAAGTATGCACTCATATCTCTAGCTGTTAGTGGTTTACCATATGGATTATAATCATCATATGCACCTATACGAATAGCAAGACTTTGTAACCCTTCTTCATAAGCAAAATAAGAAGCAACAGCCTCTGCAAAACACTTACTTACCCCGTACATATTTTTAGGTCTCGTGGGTGAATAAGCATGTGGTTGGTAATCCAAAGGATAGCTTTCAATTGTTTGAGCACTGGAAGCAACAATTACTTTGGATACATTATTATCATTAGCAGCTCTAAAAATATTATAGGTTCCCTTTATATGATTTTCTAATAAGGAGCCATAAAAATCAGCATTTGGCGAAGGATTACCTGCCAAGTGTATAAATATATCTATACCTTTCGTAAATTCTTGACAAGCAGCTAAATCAGAAACATCTAAATATATGATTTCATGATTTATATCTTTAAAAGTTTCTAAAGCAGATAAGTTAATATCTGCTAGCCGTAACTGGTAATTCCCTTGCTTATCTAGGAACCTTGTAACGTCTTGGCCAATCTTACCTGCAGCACCTGTAACTAAAATTTTTTGCATTTCACTTCATCCTTCCATAAAAAATACATCCCTTGTCAAAGGTCATATAATAGAGCATGCACTTATTGTATGTTGGTAATGGCATTAAATAAAACGAAGAAATATAATGGAGACATGAATAAAATTCATGAGGAGGACCATAGTGACTTTAACAAAATATGAAATATTTAACAAAGTGGCAGAACTCAATAGTTTTACAAAAGCTGCAGAAGTGTTAGGTTTCACCCAATCTGCTGTAAGTCATGCAATTAGCAGTTTGGAAAAAGAGTTTTCCTTTCCTTTATTTATTCGTAATCACTCTACTTTAACATTGACCAAAAATGCAGAGGAGCTTTTAATTACCGTTCGGAAAATTTTATACTATAACAACATGATGAAGCAGGAAGTAGCCGCTATCAATGGGTTCCAAAAAGGAACAGTAAGAGTGGGGGTTTTTTCGAGTATTTCTAAAAATTAGATTCCTGGTATTCTTAAAAAAATGGAGGAAAAGTTTCCAAATATTGAAATCGAATTACTGGAAGGAAACTATGCTGAAGTTGAGAATTGGTTACAAAACGGGAGATTAGATTGTGGATTTATTAATAATGATACTTACTTTGAATCATTTGAAAAATCCTTTGAAATCGTACAATTGAAGAGGGATCGACTTTTATGTGTTGTATCTAACCAATCCCCATTATGTAAGGAAAACCAAGTATCAATGCAACAAATAGAAAATATACCTTTTATTATGCCAACATATCAGTGTTATGGTGATATTCAAAAAATATTTAGGGAGAATAAAGTTAGCCCCAATATTCGATTCGAAAATATGAATGAATACTCAGTGATCTCCATGGTGGAGAATAATCTAGGAATTAGTATATTGCCAGAAATGATTATACCGACATCAAAAATTTCTTTTGCAGCCATTCCACTTGAAAGTGATAGCTATCGAACTATTGGATTAGCTATAAGAAAACCAACCTCATTCGCGACTAAGAAATTTTCTGAGATTACTAAAAGGTGGGTATCATTTGAATTGATTTAATTTTTCCGAAATCTGAGTTATTTAAACTGATAGGGTTCTTCTTGAACGGAGCAGATTAGTTCAAGAAGCAATGAGAAAAAGTTATATATTATGTGTTAATGTAGAACTATAATATAAAAAAATCAAGAGGTAATTATATAGTAATATATAAATTACACGACGGAACACCCTAATAACTTTGACTAATTACTAAACCTATATGAATCTTTATGGTGGAATTCACTTAAATTAACAAGTAATGATTTGGAACGAATGTGCAATCAAAATTGATACGCCATTTACGCATTTGATGAAAAATAATTAGTGGATATGGGACGTGTTATTTTAGATGCTGTAATTACTGGAGTAGTTTGGGGAATATGTGTTCTACCAATCTATCTGTCCGAAGGAATCGCCGCCATGTACAAATAGCGCTGGGCAATTGAATCATTTTTCCGCTGGATTTAGCTGAATTTGAACGTTTCCGTATTGTTTGGCACAACATCCAATGCGTTGTTCAATCAGTTATTCACAGCTATAATTGCCTATGCTTTGCTGAAATTTCTTCGTGCACAAGGCCAAAAGACAAAATAAATGCTTGTCATTTGCAGGTTTCACACGCCTGTTTCTTTGTGAAGCCTTGTCAATTGAGTGGCAAATTAGTTTGAAAGAAACACTTGAATTCTACAGGTCGATAAATCAAGAAACTGTATTACTTTGGCTAATCAACATACGTGTTAATTTATAGTATAATGATTGCTTGAAATAATGCGGTGGAAAACAGGGAAAAGAGGGAACCGATGCCTACTATACTAGTTGCTGACGACGATGCGAACATTCGCGAACTCGTCTGTTTATTTCTACGCAACGACGGATTCGCAACAGCTGAAGCAGCGGATGGCAAGGAAGCACTGGCCGTCTACATCTCAACGAATGTCGATCTTGTCGTACTTGACATTATGATGCCGATTATGGATGGTTGGACGTTAAGCAAGGAGCTCCGAAGAGCCAATCCTGATCTACCTTTACTTATGCTGACTGCGAGAGGAGAAACATGGGAGAAAGTGAAAGGTTTCGAACTTGGGACGGACGATTATTTAACCAAACCATTCGATCCGTTAGAGTTGACGGTTCGTGTTAGGGCACTACTCAAACGATACAAGATTGGCTCCACGCAGACGATTCATTTAGGGAACGTCATCCTTGATCGACAGACCTATAAGGTGATGAAAGGGACGGAGTCGCTTACGTTGCCGCTAAAGGAGTTCGAATTGCTGTATAAGCTCGCTGGAACACCCGGACAAGTCTATACGCGCGTGCAGTTGATCGATCAGATTTGGGGTATCGATTACGCCGGAGATGATCGAACGGTAGACGTACATATTAAACGGCTGCGTGAACGGTTCGCGACAACACCCGATTTTCGGATCGAAACGGTGCGCGGGCTTGGGTATCGGCTTGAGGTTTATGAATGATCAGATCCTTATATATACGTGTTGTCCTGACATTTTTAGTCTCCATCATCGGGGGCACGACCATTTCTTTTTTTGTGTCAACTTGGATATTCGAAGATAAATTGAACGAAAACGCTCAAATCAACTCACGTAACTTTGGCCAAGACATCGTCCGGATTTACAAGACCTTTCCGTTACGTGAAGCGGACTTGTTCGTAAGTGAAATGAAGCAGCTCGATTCTTATTATATTCGAATTTACGAAGCAACGGGTCAGTTCAAGTCTTACGGTAAACTTCACGGACACAAACCTGCGCCTGTGACGATGGAGCAACTAAAGAAAGTATTAGATGGAGGTGTTGTTCAGGACACTCCTAATGGTATTGCCACGGTCCTCTTAGGGTTGCCGTTGAAAACGGAGATGGGAACGAAAGCGATATTTTTGGAAGCGCTCGCCCCTCCTTCAGCCTCTTTTGTCACAAAGTGGGCATTGGTCTTTGCAACATGTTCGTTGATTGCAGGAAGCTTATTGATTCTAGTTGCCTCTGTATTCCTGGTAAGACCGATAAAAAAGCTGACAAAAGCGACCAGGCGGATAGCATCTGGAGATTTCAACGTCAAGTTGAATATTAAGCAAACGAGTGAGCTGGGTACTTTGGCTCGCAGCTTCGAAGAAATGATGCACGATCTGCAGCAACTTGAGCAGATGCGCAGGGAATTCGTAACGAACGTGTCGCACGAGGTTCAGTCTCCGCTCACTTCGATATCCGGTTATGCTCTAGTGCTTAAGCAAGTTGACCTCTCAGAATACGAACGAAGCCGTTATCTTGATATTATCATCGCTGAAGCGAAAAGGATGTCCAAAATGAGCGATAACCTGCTAAAGCTGAGTTTTCTTGAATCGCAGTCAAAGCAACTGCGGCTCGTCACGCTCAGCCTCGATGAACAAATCCGACGGATAATTGTGGCGCTCCAGCCACAATGGTCTGCTCGCGATATACATTTCGAGCTTGATTTACAGACAGTTAAAGTAACGGCTGATCATGATCTGTTAAATCAGGTATGGACGAATATCCTCAGAAATAGCATCAAATTTTCCGAGGATGCCGGCGTGATTAACGTAAGCATCAAACAAGATATCAAAAACGTGACAATCCTAATATCCGACACTGGTATTGGTATTCACCTTGACGACCAGAAGCGTATATTCGAGCGTTTTTTTAAGGCCGATCGTTCCCACAGTCGTAAGTATGACGGAAGTGGTATGGGACTCGCTATCGTTAAACAAATCGTGTCGCTTCATCAAGGTGACATCCGAGTGAAAAGTGAACTTGGTCAAGGAACGACCTTCATTGTCACCTTGCCAATCACTACACCAACAGATTAGTTAGATTCATTCTCTATGCTACGATTCATATGCAAGCTTAGCATTTTTTTTGCAGTTCATATTCAGTTCATATTGTCGTCATGGTGAGTACATCTTCATTGGTTAAGTTTTCATTACAGGCACATGAAGGAAGGCAAACAGATCAGGACAGGAGAAGATGACAGTGACACAACAAGAGGAAAAGAAAAGGCTGAGTGGAATGAAAATAAAGAAAGTGCGAAACATCTTACTTAAAATCATAGGAGCAATCGTTCTAGCCATTGTACTTTTTTTAGGTATTGTTTATATCGTAAATGTGATGAGTAGTCATTCGGAGCAAAAACGAATAGTGCCCTACGGGCAGCACGTATCTGTAGACGGGAAAAACATGAATGTGTTAATTCAAGGCGAGGGCGAGGAAACGATCGTGCTCCTGCCTGGTTATGGAACAGCTACTCCAGGGCTTGATTTTAAGCTTCTTATCGATGAATTATCTCCATTTTACAAAGTTGTTGCGGTAGAGCCTTTCGGTTATGGATTAAGTGATGAAACTGTAAAAGAGCGAACCACGGAGAATATGGTAAGTGAAGTTCATGAAGCTCTACAGCAGCTTAATATTAACAAATACATGCTCATGGGCCACTCCATTACAGGTATTTATGGAATTGATTATGTGAACAAATATCCAAACGAGGTGACTGCATTTGTCGGAATCGATAGCAGTGTTGCAACACAACCGGGTATGGATATCAATTTCCCATTAAAAACGTTTGCATATCTCAAAAAATCAGGCCTCTTAAGATTGGCTATGAAAATCAGTGCTGACCCCTATGCTGGACTGGCATTTGATGAAAAAACCGTAGAGCAAATGAAAATGATTTCGAATAAAAACATGTATAATGACACAACCTTGAATGAGATGGACCACATTTCGTCTAATTTTAAAGGGGCTCAAGGTTTAATCTTCCCTAAATATCTTCCACTTCTTCTCTTTGTACAAGCGAATAATGAAGATGTAGCAGGATGGATACCTCTGCATGAAGGGCAGATCAAAGACTCGTTACATGGAAAAGTAGTAACCATGGATGGATCACATTATTTACACCATACCAAATTCAAAGAAATCGCTGAAAACGTTAGACTATTTATGAAAGAAGTAAAGTAAGTGTTCAGCGAAAGGTTCATTCGTTATTTTATGCATTTGTCTACAGTCTGCAAGACCATCATTTCGATGGTCTTTTTTATGTCCAAACAGTTGTATATTTCCAAACCAAGATTATACTTTCGCCTGAAAGCCATTGGGTTTCATTTTCATATGTATTTTATTTTTGCACCAGAACCACTTGTTTTACCGGACAAATCTGTACAAAGCGAGAAAGAATTTATTCATAAATTGTTTGGCTTAGCTTCATAAAATAGAAATGAAAAGGAAATTGCTACTCTATGTTTCTAACTAACATTTTTGCACCAGAACCATATAAAAAGAGGACGAATAGTTACGTCTTCTTTTTATATGGTTATATTAGCTACAAAATAATATCATTTAAATAAATCTTCTACTATATTAGCAGGGGATAGTGATAGAAAAGTGTGTTCCTTTTCCTAGTTCACTTTCTATCTCTATATCTCCGTTTAATTCTTTAATAATACTGTACGCAATCATAGTACCAAGCCCAGTACCTTTTTCTTTTGTTGAATAAAATGGCAAGGCAATACGTTTTATTTGTTGGGAAGACATTCCTATTCCTGTATCAATAATATCAATTACAATATTATCTTTTATTTTTTGTATATTTATTTGTAATACGCCACCATTTTTCATAGCCTCAATTCCATTTTGTATGATGTTGGTTAGACATATTTTTAATTTTTCAGGATTAGCATTTATGTAAAGGGAATCTGTTGTAATATGCTGTTTTATTTCAACATTATATGAAAGAGCGAGTGGTGAAATATTATCTTTCACTTGATTTAATATGTAATTAATATCTAGTTCTTCTTTTATAATGTTTTGTGGTTTGGTTAAAGATAAATAGTTATTAATAGTAGATTGTATTTGCTGCATTTCAAGTAACATAATTTCTAAGTACTTATCTTGAGACATCTTAGCACTCTCATCTTCATTTAGTAATTGAGTGAATCCATGTACCGTGGTCAGTGGATTATGAATTTCATGCGCGATCGATGCAGCTAGTTCGCTAGCTATATAAAATTTTTCTGCTCTTTGCATTCTTTCTTTTATTTTATATTTCTCGATCATTCCTTCTATTAAATAAACTGATAATAATACTGTTAAAACATTTATGATTATATAATTGAATAAAAATTCGATGAGAGTAGAGTCAATTTTACCACCTGTATTTATTTGTGTTACAATACCGCAGATAGAAAGGGAAGTTGTACATATCAAAATAAGTAGAATACTTAATAATATCTTCTTTTCCTTGAAATAAGTAGGTGACAAGTAACGAAACATGATTGTAATAACAGAAATAATAGTAAAGATAATAAATGATGGGAAGACTCCGCTTCCACCTAAGTAAAATCTATAAGAAAGATATAAAACTCCAATACAAATAATGCTCTTTGTATTTCCATATAGAAAAACTAATATAATGGGAATAAAACGTAAATCATAAATGAACCCAGCGTGTAAATGAAAAGGAAAAGTCATACAAAAAATAATTGCAATGGAGGAAAGTACAGAAATTAATATATTATTACATGCCATTTTTTCTTTATGTTCTAGCCAAAATACTTGGTAACTAAGGATACAAATAATAATAATAAATGTATTTAATAATAGTGTAGGAATTCCCATAGTTTATACCTCTCTGAGAGTTTGTAAGTAGGATTATGTATGTGTTTAATCTAGGTGTTTGATTTTATTAGATTTTCTATCTTTAAAAAAGAAAAGGAAGGGCACTTGAAAAAGTGCTTTTTTACCATTTATATTAAAATCGATGAGGAAGATAGAAATAAAAAGTTACTTTTACTTATGAACAAAAAAATTGAAAGTAGCCCTTGTATAGGTAAAAGATAAAGCAAATTACAGAAATAGTTACGTTTCTCTGGAGTGAATATTCCGAAAAAACATTGTGTATGGCGAAATCCATTTTATAACCTTCGCCATATTAACATGTAACTTATTAAATTACAAAGAAAAAAATAAAAATTATTATTTTTTTGTTATTTTAATTTATTTAAAAACGTAAAAGTATTCAAGAGGTTACCATTGAGATGCTAGGGTACTTAGACCAATATTCGAATTTAGTAATAACGTTGTTACTTTTTTTGCTAATATTCTTAATACTAATTTTAGTATAGTTAATTAATATAAAATTCTGATAATTATTTACGTACCCTTTTTTTATATCATTTTATATTAAATACAATGATATTTATTGTCACATAATAATGCAAATTTCCAGTAAACTAATAGAAAAAATCCTATAAAAACATAATTTACTATCTTTTATATAAACATTGCAGGTGTAAATGCAATAAAATTTCATTATTAATACATATATTCAATCTGAAAATATCTGTTTACATATTAAAATATCTTTGTAGTGGTCCTTCATGCCAAGAATCGTTTCCGTACTCCAACTACCGTTATTCTAGTATTTTACCAAGTTTCTTATTTTGTTAAGGTATCCTAATATTGTTACTTTTGTGAAATTAAATATTTAAATATTATAATTTATAGTGGATGTTGAGAAAATAAATAATTTGTAAAAATAATATAATATTTGTAACTTTATGTCTTATAATATGAAATATCTTCGTTGTGATTATTTTAAATATTTGAATAATACATCAGATTCATTTTATCTAGGGAGGTTTTAAAATTGGGGAGAAGAGTTGTTAAAAGAGTTTTTGCATTATTATCAGTACTAGCATTATTCTTTAATGTGTTTCTACCGAAGGCAAATGCGGAGGTTATGACGCATGAAAAGTATTCAATGAACTGGAGTTATAGCAACAGTTTAGGAAAGGATATCCGAACTGAAATTATTAAAAATTCAAGCGGTCAAATTGCTTATTGTTTAACTCTTGGCTTAAAATCACCAAATGGTGAAGATCTTCCTGAAATGGGGAAAACAGATAATGTAGTATATAGGGTTTTATTAAATGGTTTCCCACAAAAAAGTATAGAACAACTGGGAGTAGCTAATAAGAATGAAGCACATTATGCAACTCAGCTTGCGGTTTGGAATGCATTAGGTCAACTTGATGTAAATGAATTAAAGCATGAAAATAAAAATGTTGAAAAAGCGGCTAAGACAATTATTAATGCTGCAAATACAAGTGAAGATACTCAAGATATTTTTATGAATGTGATTCCTGCTGAAAAGCAAAAGGCAGAATTAAAGGGTGAGTTTTTTGAAACAAACCTATACACAGTACAAACAAATGCTAAGAGTGGTTCTTATAAAGTAGTAGCGAAAAATGCACCTAATGGAGTTAAAATTGTTAGTGAAAATGGAGAAGTGAAAGATCAGCTTTCACTTGGGGAAAAATTCCGTATCCAAATTCCTAAAGATACAAAAACAGGTGAATTTAATCTAAGTGTTGCTGCAAATTTAACTAAAGTTCAAGCAATTGCTTATCGCGGTACTGATACTGTTCAGAATGCTACAGTGCTACTAGAAAGAAATGAGGAAAAGCTTAGTAGTGACCTTGCAGTAAATTGGGAAGCTGCTGGTTCTTTAAAAATTAAAAAGGTTGGGGAAAATGGAGAAGTATTAGCTGGTGCAGTATTTGAAGTCTTTAATGCAAATAATGAATCAGTTGGAAAAATCACGACGGGTGCTGATGGTACTGCAGAATTAAATAGCCTACCAATTGGTACCTACACAGTAAAAGAAATTAAAGCACCAACAGGTTATGTTTCAGGTGATAAACCACAAACTATTGAAGTTAAGACAGGGGAAATAGGAGCTGTTCAAGTAGTAAACAACAAAGTAAAAGGTAACATCGAAATAAAAAAACTTAGTGATTCAGGTAAAATGTTACCTAATGTTGCATTCACGGTCTTTACTGAAGATGGAAAAGAAGTGAAAAAAGTAGTAACAAAAGAAAATGGAATTGCAAATGTTGATGGTCTTACGTATGGTAAATATTATTTCTTAGAGACAAAAACACCTAATGGATATATTGGAAATAAAACAAAGTATCCTTTTGAAATTAAAGAGCACAATAAAACACTTACTTTTACAGTGGAAAATACAGAAGTGAAAGGTAGTGTGAAATTACTAAAAGTAGATAATGAAGATATCAGTAAAAAATTAGAAGGTGCAGTATTCGAGTTAAAAGATGCAAGCGGGAAAGTAATTGGGGAATATAAGACAGATAAAAATGGTGAAGTTAACGTCAAAGATTTAGCGTATGGTAAATATTCATTTGTAGAAAAGGCTTCTCCAAATGGTTACGTTCTTATTACAGAACCAATTGTGTTCGAAATAAAGGAACATGGAAAAATTATTGAGCTATTAGCAGTTAATCATCTTATCAAAGGTGATCTAGAAATTACAAAAGTTGATGTAACGGATGGAAACAATAAGCTTCCGAATGCAGAGTTTACTATTTATAATGAAGCAGGAAAAGAAGTAGTTAAAGGGAAAACAGACGATAAAGGTATCGCGAAGTTTGAAAAGTTACCATTTGGAAAATACACATATAAAGAAACTGTAGCACCAAAAGGTTATGTATTGAATGAAGAAATATTCTCTTTTGAGATCACAGAGAATGGTCAAATCATTAAACATATTGTCAAAGATGAAAAGATTCCATCAGTAAAAACAACAGCTACTGATAAAGCCGATGGTACAAAAGAAATGCACACTTCTAAGTCTGTAACAATCCAAGATAAAGTGGAATACAAAGACCTACAAGTAGGTAAAGAGTACACTTTAAAAGGTAAATTAATGGATAAAGAAACTAATAACCCATTAGTGGTAAATGGTAAAGAAGTAACAGCTGAAACTAAGTTTACACCAAAAGAAGCAAATGGTTCTATTACATTAGGCTTCACATTTGATGCAACTGGTTTAGAAGAAAAAGAAATAGTAGTATTCGAAGAGTTACTGAAAGACGGAAAAGTTGTTACTACACATGCTGATATCAATGATAAAGGTCAAACAGTTAAGTTCATTAAGCCATCAGTAAAAACAACAGCTACAAACAAAGCTGATGGTGGAAAAGAGATTCATTCAAAGGATTCTATCACTATTCAAGATAAAGTAGAGTATACTAACTTAGTTGTTGGTAAAGAGTACACTGTAAAAGGTAAATTAATGAACAAAGCTATTAACAAACCATTATTAATTGATGGTAAAGAAATAACAGCAGAGACTAAGTTCATTGCAAAAGAAAAGAATGGTTTTGTAACATTAGACTTTACTTTCGTTGGTGCTGAACAGCAAGGAAGAGAAGTAGTTGTGTTTGAAGACTTATTGCATGAAGGTCAAGTAATTGCAACTCACGCTGATATTAACGATGTAGGTCAAACAGTTCGATTTGTAGAGCCTTCTATTAAAACAACAGCTACAAACAAAGCTGATGGTTCTAAAGAGTTAGATGCTTCTAAATCTGTAACAATCCAAGATAAAGTGGAATACAAAGACTTAATCGTGGGTAAAGAGTACGTTGTAAAAGGTAAACTAATGGATAAAGCAACAAACAAACCATTATTAGTTGATGGTAAAGAAGTAACAGCAGAATCTAAGTTTACTGCAAAAGAAAAAAATGGTTTTATCACACTCGATTTCACATTCAATGCTTCTGCATTACAAGGTAAGGAAGTGGTAGTATTTGAAGAATTGTACCAAGATAATGTTTTGGTAGCTATTCACGTGGACATGGAAGATAAGGGCCAAACAGTGAAATTTAAAGAAGTAAAACCGGAACAACCTAAACCAGAACAGCCGAATCCAGATAAAAATACTCCAACATCAGAGCAACCTAAAGAGCAACCACAACCTAAGAAAGAAATTCAATCTAAAATTGGATGGTTACCGCAAACAGGCGCTGACCTTACAAGTTGGATCTCTATGGCTGCAGGTGCATTATTGTTAATTGTTGGTGGAGTGATTTTCCTAAAACGTAAAAATGCATAAAAATTAAAAAATAAGCACATCTGTTTTTTTTACAAGATGTGCTTATTTTTATGTTAATAATTTAGTCCTATTTACAGTATTTGTGGGTTTGAAATAAAGTCACGATGTTTTGAAAAAAGACGCGAGGTTTTGAAAAAAGTGGCGATATTGCATTACTTCAAAAAAACAATTATCAGGGAGAAGTAGGTTTTAATTTAAACTCAACAAAACCTGAGGACAAATCTGGGGGACATATTTTTGTTTGCATTATTGTGTTCTAACGAGGATTACATTGTAAATAGAAGGTCTTTTAATTACCTTATCAAGTTATTTTTTGTTAGTTAGAAGCAGGCATAAGAAAATTACATAGATATATTGCAAAAATGTAGTATGTAAGATTGCATCAATAAAATGGTTGCAATGCCGGCTGACCTGTAACTATAATAGTTACGGATTGGCCGATACCAATCAAACAAATACAATTATCATGAATGGAGATGTTATAGAATGGGTATGAAAAAATTAATTTTAGCAGGTGCTTTAGGATTCGCAGCATTATCAGGAACAAATCTACCAGGATTAGAAGCAACAAAAGCGAGTGCAGCTTCTATTGAAACGAATTTCTCGACGTTAGAAGGACGCGCAGTAGAAGTGGACCATGGTGTGATTGTTGTGAAATCTAAACAATATGAAGAACCAGTTAGTGTGTATATAGAAAATCTTTCAAATGTGAAAGTAGGAGACGAAGTAAAAGCAACTGGATCTATGATGCGTAACTTCACGGAATATATGGTTGCAACAGAAGTTGAGAATACGACAAACAAATTAGGTATGCATTTAAAAGAAAATGGCTCACCTGATTATGTGATTGGTGAAGTATCAGAAGTAGGTACGATGGAAGACAGTGCGACTACATATGTCGTAGTTGAGTATCCATCACAAAATGGGGAGAAAGATGTTATTGACGTGTTCTTAACAAAGGGACAAGTATTTAAAACAGGTGAGAAAGTGAAAATTGATATGAAGTATGTAGGTTGGGGCGGCATTTCTATTAATTACAACACAGTTGATCATATCGAAAAAGTGCATGAGATAAACAATAGCACTCAAAATAATGATGATGTGTGGATTTGGTCTTAATAAGATTAGTAATATTAGAATCGAAACAGTAAGACGTACTTATGTTGTCAAATCTATACTGAAGTGAGTATGGATTATAAAATTTATTTCAAATAAAGCAAAAAAGAGGAGTCTATTCTATGACTTCTCTCTTTTGCTTTATTTGAACTTTGTTTGAGTCTATTTATATGACCATATTTAAGCAAGAATAGCTTTTAAAATTGACACTTTGTTTGTAGTAAATAATACATAATTTTGTTTTACAGTTCTAATTAATATACGATCAGTTGTCCCATATGCTGTTCCGATACGGATTGCACTTGGTTCTTCAACACCCGCATAGGTAGCATCTTCGGTAACCTCAATCATATCACGTAATGGAATCGTGACCTCCGCAAATTGCCATGAAATAATTAACTCTTCTTTTGTTTTTTTGACATCAATACCTAGCATTATACCAAGACCTTTCTATAATAGAATGCTACACTTCTTATCTTATTGTACAAATTTTTAGATTGTTTTTCTACATGTATGCATAGAGCTGATATTTTAAGGGTGCCAAAAGAAAGGGAAGATATACTATCAATCTATTAAGGAATACGTTATGAAGAAAAGTTCACAGGGAATTAATATGGATTTGATATGGTTGAAGTATGATGAATGAGTAACAGTAGGAGTTGCAGGAAGGAAATGAATGATGAGACTTAAATTAGTAGGAACCTTAACTTGTATAGTAGTAACGTTAGGTATCTTTATCATTTACACCAATATATCTATTGGTAAAGAACCATATAAGACAAACCATGAAACTAGTGAAAACTCCATAAATACAGAAAAAAATAGTAAGCAAAATGGGACCTCAAATAAGATAGCAAGTTCCTTTGCTAGTATACAGGCTGTAGTAAATAAGGAATATGGTTTACCCGAAGACTATATGCCAGAGGATTTAGTTGTACCAAATGTACCGTTCTCATTTAGTGAAACGGTAGAAAAGAGTCATCTTCGTAAAGAAGCAGCGGAAGCATTAGAAAAACTATTCCTTTTAGCTAAGCAAGATGGGATCCAGTTGAATGCTGTTTCAGGATTTCGTTCCTATGAGTATCAAAAAGGTCTGTATGCCAATAATGTTAAAAAGAAAGGGCAAGAGCATACGGATCGCTTCTCTGCAAAGCCAGGGCATAGCGAACATCAAACAGGGTTAACGATGGATGTTTCTTCTAAAAGTGCGAACAATGAACTAGAGCTATCCTTTGCGAATACGAAGGAAGGAAAATGGCTGAAAGAAAACGCGCATCGTGCAGGGTTTATCATTCGTTATCTTAAGGGGAAGGAAAGTATTACGGGTTATGCATATGAACCTTGGCATATTCGCTATGTAGGAGATATTGCTGAAAATATATATAAGGAAAAACTGACTTTAGAAGAATATATGAATCTGTGAAAATAGAATTGAAGAGTTAAACTGTATTCATTGTTTATGAATGCTACTTTTTCTATTAAAAAGCCTAATTTCTCAATGTTTTGTAGAGAAATTAGGTTTTTTTCATCACTTCATTAGAGTTTTTTAGGCTTCGTTCGTTGGTATACTTCACACAATATTATAAAGGAAATAGAACTTACTGAAGATAACATATGAATGTTTTATAAATGTATCAAAAAAGTGAACAAAATCGTTATTTTGCACAACAAGGTAGTCAGCTTAATGAAATAACTGCTTGTAAAAAAAGAAGCCCTACAGGAAATATTACAGAGCTTCACCAAGTTGAGTTATGTCGTATTCACAAGGGATTTTAACATGATATTTGTGTTGAATAAACTGGTAAATGTGTCCAAGTAATTTGGAGCTATTTTATAAAAAAAGAGAAGCGCTTAATCAGGACGCTCCTCTTAATGCCAATACACAATAACTATCCCATTATACTGTATAAGCGTAAAATATTTAACAACTACCTTCATGGTAAATATTTCATTTTGTCTTAGTACCTTTAAATCACAAAAAAAGGTCCTGTTGTTTCCAACAGAACCTTTCCTAAAATGGCAAAGAGTAACTCTTACCTTACTCTTTGTTTATATACTACAGGAGTTTTAATGAAAATCCAAGGCTCCTTATATTGAGAAATAAAGAAGAAACATTATAAAAAATTTTATCTTTTTTCATAAATAAAAGAGCAGCTAGCAAAAACTAACTGCTCAATACAAGGAGATACAGAGAAAACTAAATGGATTTTGGCATACAGCCTATCAACATTATGGACATAATATTGATTTTTATTCGAAGGAATTCATGTTTTACAAATCAGATTATGATAGTCGATATTCTCCATATTGACCAGAAAAGAACCAAGAATTCTAGTGAAATTCCAAGTGTTCTTTTCCTAGTTTTTTGAAATTCTTTTACTAAATAGCCAATAGCGCTAATTGCTAGAAGAATGAAAAGAATAAGTTCTAGTGTAACTGGCATTTGATCTACTCCTAATCCATTATTTTAATTTATTATATAACGATTATAAGATATTTTTTGTGGTTAGTGGTGAGAAATTAAACAAAACCATCTCTTTACGAAAAAGGTCCTGTTGTTTCCAACAGAACCTTTCCTAAAATGGCAAAGAGTAACTCTTACCTTACTCTTTGTTTATATACTACAGGAGTTTTAATAAAAATCCAAGGCTCCTTATATTGAGAAATAAAGAAGAAACATTCTAAAGAATCTTATCTTTGTTATAAATATAAGAGCAGTTAGCAAAAACTAACTGCTCATCTCCAAGGGGGAACAAGGAGAAAAATCTAATGTCATCTATATTATTGACGGAATATTGAGTTTTACTCATAAAAAACTACGTTTAACTTAATGCATAACCCACAATCAAAGTTAGTGTTAAAAACACTGATAATAACAATGTTAGTAAGACTGTTGCTACACTCCTAAGCATCGCAATCCAATTATTCATCTTAGAAAATCCTATAATGCCAGCAAAAAAAGTTCCTATTGTTAAAACTAGTATTATAAATAAAGGGTGAATGTGTAATGAATCCGTGAAAAATTTGAATAATTCAAGTGGAATTTCAAAATATAAACGGAATAGTCCAACGCAAATCAAAGAGCATATAAAGGACCATAGATTGAGGTTATGCTTCATAGCTTTCTCCTATGTTTTCAAAATAGTTTTACTCAATTTTAATGGGAAATAAAAGAAAAAGATAGAGGTTATAAAGAATAATCAATTTTTTAACAAAATAATCCTTTTAATAGAAAGCGAGGAATAACAATGGGACATGGATGCTTTTTTCTTTGTTATATAGAAATTATGCATTAAACATATATTTATAAGCGCTGTTACGACACGCTAAGGAATAGTAATAAAAAGATGAGGCCAATGAAACCGTATAAAAACCAAAAGAATCCTAAGATGGGGAATGTTTTATGAAAATTAAGCATGGTAAACCTTCTTGGGTATATAGAGGATTATAATATATCGTTGGTCTATTTAGAAGAAAAAACATAAATTAGTACACATTAAACGTGAATTGGAACAAAATGGACATTTTAAAGTAGCGAATGCGCTGCTTTTTTATTTTATCAAATAAATTGTTCTTGAGTAGAAATGAAAATAGGGGCTTGCCTTAAACATTTATTATTAATCAAGAATATGAGTATAGAAACAGGTCTAAATTCTGTAATGGTGGAGGGGATTGTTATGGACATAACTCAAAGTGTGGTAAGAATAGTGGTTAATGGGAAAGACCTTCCGTTCACTTCGGTTCAAACCTCTGCATGGAATCATGGACCTGTAAATGATTTAATCGTTTCGACGAATCAGAGAGTGAATGAGCTTTATCAATTCATGTGGTCACAAGTACCAGTTACGATCTCGGTGTATTTTCTTCAAGGGGCGGACTTAATGAGATTCGCTAGGATCGCTGGAATTAATGAACGTGTAACGGGAGAATATATATATCATTTCATTTGGGGATAAGAAGAATTCAAAGTAGCTTAACAGCTGTTTTTTTATTTTGCATAGAAAAAGGAACCATAATAGGCTCCTTAATTTGATTCAGAAGTTGTGTAGTTTTTCTTGATGATATCTTTTATGTTGATAATTAAGGATATAAGGAATCCAGCAGCTAGGATACCGTTTACCCAGTAATATGTATTCCCGGATGTAAATTTATTATAAAAGGAATCGATATTATAATACACTAAGCCTGCTGAAATGACGGTAGAGATTACTAACGTACCAAAACTTTTCATGACGCCGTCCTCCGATTCTGAAATTTTAGACTTTTAATACGATTATACATTTAAATAAAAAGGTTTACAAAGGAATTACCATAAGGAGGAGTTATAACAAGTTTCTTCCAATTAATGGTTTTTATTTTTGAAAAAATAACTATTGTATAAAAAAAATTTTTTGACCCCCATAAAATCATTTGTTCTTTCGAATATATATAAGTAGAAGAAAACAAATGAAAGAAAAAGCTAAAATTACCAAAAATATAGCGAAGAGTTATTCAAAGATTGCAGCTAAAATAGAAAAGAGCAAGTGGCATTGCAAAAGAAAATAAGAAAGCAGTACAAAATACAGACGTCAATTTAGTACAAGTGGAAAAAATAGTCATATAAAAAAATCGGCCTCGAAAAATATGAGCAACAGCAAGAGGACAAACCAAAAGAAAAGTACTAACAAAATGTGGTTGAATGGTCACTTGTTTAGTGGCCTTTTTGCTATTTGAAGGAGGCTGGGAGATTACTAGTGTTGAGTTTAGTAATGAAGATCCTAAGAAAACCGAAAATAGAAGATATCGTATGTGACATACAAAACAATGGAGGAGATAAGGAAGCATTTATCATACAGTATCAGCCTTTTATTAAAAAATCAATATCGTCTGTCTGTCGCCGATATATTACAGAACAGGATGATGAATATAGTATTGGACTGTTTGCGTTTAACGAAGCAATTGAACAGTATTCATATAAAAAAGGGAAATCTTTTCTAGCGTTTGCTGACCTTCTTATAAAAAGAGATGTAATTGACTATATACGCAAGGAGTCTAAGCATAACTTTGTCTTTTTAAAAGAAGATGAGCAAGAGGAAATGTTAGAAATGCAAGTGTCGCTTACGGAGTATATGAAAGAGATGGAAAATAGTAACCGCAAGGAGGAAATTCTTCATTTTCAAAGTGTGTTAGCTGAGTTTAAAATCACATTTTCAGAGCTTGCTAAAGAATCTCCTAAGCATCGTGATACGCGTGAACATCTAATAGAAATTGTGAAGATTATTATAAGAGAAGAGGAAATGATGGAAGAGTTGTTCCGAAAGAAAAAATTACCCCTAAAACATATTGAACCACTTGTTAGGGTAAGTCGTAAAACGTTGGAACGACATAGAAAATACATTATTGCAATGTGTATTATTTTTGCAAACAACTATACATACATTCTTGATTATATAAGAGGGGAAAAGCATGATGAATAAAGGAATTGTGATGGATATAAAAAAGCATAACGTAGTTGTTTTAACTCCAAATGGAGAGTTTATTACATTTAAAAGAAAAGCGCACCCATACATGATAGGGGAGGAAATCTCGTTTAACAAACAAGAACAAAGAGCGCCGCGTTTTTCCATACCACCTTTCTTAAAGCCTACAACAGTAATTGTTGCTGGTTTTCTATGCGTATTGCTGTTTTTCTATAATCAACCAGAAGAAAAAGTATTTGCTTATGTCTCAGTTGATATAAATCCAAGTATAGAGGCGAGCGTAACGGAGGATCTTCGTGTTATAGATTTGCGGGCTTGTAATGATGATGGAAGGCGTATTTTACAAGAAATGAACAGGTGGGAAAATAAACATCTGCAAGACGTAATACGTATTATTATAAAGCAGAGTCAAGAGGATAAGTACTTAACCAATGATAAGCAAGTCATGCTAACGGCTATTGCAAAGGACAAGTCGCTAGAACCACAGTTGGAAAAGGCTATGCAGGAATTAAAGAAAGAATATGAGATAAAACATGTTACAGTCGAATATCAAAGCAGTACGATGCAAATACGGGAAGATGCCGAGAAAGCAGGAGTTGGAACGGGCGTTTATATAAAACAAGAGAATGAGAAGAAAAAATCGCTTGCTCCATCTGAAACGCCGTCTAATCAAGAACAACAAAAGTCGTCTTCTGATGCATCATCGGACGCATCTCCTGTAAAAGAAGAAAGCAACGAGAAGAAAGAGTATATAGAACAAAAGCAATCTAAGGAACAACAACCGAAGCAAATAAAAGAAAATAATGTGAATCAGCAAGAGAACAGCGGAAGAGGATCACAAGGGAATAGTGGAAATCAGCAAGGGAACAACGGAAGAGGCTCGCAAGGAAATAATGGGCACCAGCAAGAGAACAGCGGAAGAGGCTCGCAAGGGAATAATGGGAATGGGCAAGGAAACAACGGCAGAGGGTCCCAAGGAAATAATGGGCACCAACAGGAGAATAACGGAAGAGGCTCGCAAGGGAATAATGGGAATGGGCAAGGAAACAACGGCAGAGGATCACAAGGAAATAATGGGAATGGGCAAGAGAATAACGGAAGAGGCTCGCAAGGAAATAATGGGAATGGGCAAGAGAATAACGGAAGAGGCTCGCAAGGGAATAATGGGAATGGGCAAGGAAACAATGGTAGAGAATCACAAGGGAATAATGGAAATGGGCAAGGAAACAATGGTAGAGAATCACAAGGAAATAATGGGAATGGACAAGGGAACAATGGAAGAGGCTCGCAAGGAAATAATGGACACCAGCAAGAGAACAACGGAAGAGGCTCGCAAGGAAATAATGGGCACCAACAAGAGAACAATGGTAGAGGGTCTCAGTAAGGAAAGTTCCTATCACATAATATAGAGTGAAAGAAAAATCTATAGAATAGGGAGGATTCCTTCCATCTGAAGATATTTTTTAACATTTTTTTAAAATGACGGACATAAAATCGTATATCCTTTCGAATTATATATATGGATATCATTAATGTTTATATAAAAGGGGAGAAAAAATATGAAAGAAATGTATGAAGAAATCACTGAAGTATTGAAGGTATTAGCACATCCTGTCCGTTTATCATTAGTAAAAATAATGCTTGCAAAAGGCCCTATTAACGTAACGACAATGTATGAAACATTACAAATGCCTCAAAGTACAATTAGTCAACATTTATCTAAACTAAAAGCTACTAAAGTCGTTACAGGCACTCGGAAAGGGTTAGAAATTTATTATGAAGTAACGGATAATCGTACAAAAGCGATATTATTAAGCTTGGCTTAATGGGTGATTGTTTAGACTTCAAAATGAAGTAAGAAATTCAGCGACTGAAATTTTCTTATTAACATTAGTCGTATGCGTTGTTGTTTTTAATTTGTTTAATATATTTCTTTATTTGGGTCTTGCCGTATCACTATCAAGCTAAATTTTAAATGGACTATAAAAATGAAAGTTTCCTTATTAAGGTCTTTTTGTTAGCTTGATAGTGATGTGCCGTTCCCACTAGTATGTAAAGAAATGGGTAGGTTTTTTTAGTCATGTAATCTTTTGATTTGATGATCTTTTCCCCATTCACATAGTTCATCCATAATTTGCATTAAAGATTTCCCGTATTCGCTTATTGTGTATTCAACCTTTGGTGGTACTTCTTGATATACAGTACGATGGATAATCCCGTCAGCTTCAAGTTGCCGAAGTTGTTGTGTCAGAACTTTTTGCGTAATGTTTGGGATTTCTCGCCGGATTTCATTTGTTCGCATTTTTCCATCCATCAAAACACATAAAATATGAACTTTCCATTTTCCACCGATAACATCGAGTGTCGTTGCAATTGGGCAGTCTTCATTTTGATTCATATAACACCTCCACAGGTACTTTAAGGTTCCTATAGCACTTTAAAGTACGTACTTTTCAATTATATGTGACTCACTCATACTAATACGTAAAGGATTGAATAATTTAAAAAGGGGATGGGAAATGATGAGAACACTTGTAATTGTAGCACACCCTCATATTGAAAAATCAAAAATTAATAAAAGATGGATTGAAGAACTTGAAAAACATTCGGATGAAATAACGGTGCATGAATTATATAAAGTGGCACCGAATTGGGAGTTTAATATTGAGGAAGAGCAAAAACTATTAGTAGAACATGACCGATATATATTTCAATTCCCGCTTTATTGGTACAGCACACCACCATTATTGAAAAAATGGTTTGACGATGTATTAACATATGGATTTGCGTACGGATCAAAAGGAGATAAAGTGAAAGGGAAAGAATTTGGTTTAGCTATTTCTATAGGTGGATTAGAAAAAGACTATGAAAATAGCGGAATTACGATGGATGAGTTGACGAAACCATTTCAAGCTACGTGCTTATATACAGACATGAAATTTATACCTTCATTTTATTTATATGGTGCCGAATATAAATTAAGTGATGAAGAGGTTGATAAAAGTGCACCTGAGTATGTACGATATGTGATGAATAAGCAGTATTCTAATATATAAGGAGAAACAGTCATTTACTTGTGAAGTAAATGGCTGTTTTTTTATTAGTTTTATATTCACTAAGTGTAATCTTTAGTAAATTAATAGTTAATCTGGTAAAATAAAAAACCTAACATATATAAAGGGGAGTTTTACTTGAGAACGATGCAAAAATTATTACAAAAAAGAGCAATGCAATCACCAAATTTGGAAGCGCTTGTAGGGGGAGAGAAAAGGTATTCGTTTCAGCAGTATAATGAACGAGTAAATCAGCTTGCACACTATTTGCTACATAACGGTGTACAAAGAGGGGATCGTATTGGAATACTATGCAAAAATAATCATCCGTTTCCAAGCGTTATGATGGCAAGTTTAAAAATTGGAGCTGTATGTATTCCGCTAAATCATCAGCTTACTGCTTTTGAATTAGAAACGATTGTAAAAGAAGCAAAATTAAAAGTGTTAGTTATTGATGAAGAATTTAAAGAAGTTTTATTAAAGATTGATGCTGTTAAAGAAATCTCTTATGTAATTAAAACGACAGAAGAAGGTTTTGGTTCATTTGAATTAACATTACAAGAACAGCCAATGACAGAACCGAACGTAGAAGTTCATGAAGAGGATGATGCGATTTACTTATTTACTTCAGGAACGACTGGACAGGCGAAAGCATGTGTTATTGGACATAAAAACTTACATCATTATTTTGCTGAGATTGCAGGACAAAGAGAAATTCCAGCAGGTGAGCGCTTTTTATCCGTGCATCCATTGTTTCATATGAGTGGCGTGCTTTCTATTTTAAATTGTATTTATCATGGCGTTACGATGATATTCTTAGCTGATCCGAATCCTACTCTTATTTGGGATAAGATTGAAGAAGAGAAAATTACGACAATGCTTGCATTCCCGGCTGTTTATAGCTACATGCTTGATGAGCTAAATAAAAAAGAACGTAACATTTCGACTTTTAAAGTAGCGCAAAGTGGTGGTACAAAAGTGCCAGAAACACTCATTCAAAAATATATGGAAAAAGGAATATATATGGTGCAAGGCTATGGTAGTACGGAAGGTTGGGTTGTAACTTCTTGGCATCCAATGATGGGGAAAGAAAAGATGTCTTCTGTAGGAAAAACGCTTAAACATGTAGAGCTGAAAATTGTTCATCCAGAAACAGGTGATGAACTAACAACAAATGAAGTTGGCGAAATTCATGTAAGAAGTCCATACATGTTTAAAGGATATTGGAATAATGAAAAGGCGACAAAGAAGGTAGTAAAAGATAATTGGTTTAACATGGGCGATGCTGGCATGATAGATGACGACGGATTCCTGCATATTATGGGAAGATATAAAGACGTTATCATACGCGGTGGTGACAACGTATATCCAGATCAAGTAGAAGATGTCATTCATGAAATACATGGTGTTTTAGAAGTTGCAGTAGTTGGGGTTCCAAATGACTTTTGGGGAGAGATTCCGACAGCGTACATTGTAAAAGACATGCAAACGTCTTTAACAGAAGAAGAAATTATGCAGCACTGTAAAGAAAAACTAGCAAGTTATAAAATACCCGAAGTTGTATTTATGGACAAATTACCGAAAAATGCTTTAGGAAAAGTGTTGAAGAGGGAATTAAGGGAAGATGTACTTGTAGAATAAAAAGTGATTAGATGATAAGGAATCCAGTTATGCAGTGAGAGCATGACTGGATTTTTGTTTGTAAGGAACATAATAATTTACTAGATTTTGTATTTTGTGTAAGATAATAAAGAATATTCAATTAATAATTCGAGGATGAGAGGTAAATGAAGCTACCATTATTAGAAGTAGAAACAGAGAGACTTATGATCCGTCCGTTCCAAAAAGATGATTATGAAAGTTGGTTAGATGGATTTAATAAGAGGCTGCCATCTCAATATAAATACGATGATGGTTATCATGACATGTCGTCTTCAACAAAAGAATGGTTCGCGGAATGGATAAGAGGTTTTGATGAAGCAGCACATCGAGATGAGATGTATGTATTAGGTATTTTTCGTAAAGAAGACGGGGCTAATATTGGAAAGCTAGAGCTAATAAAAATTTTACGTATAGATTATCAATGGGCGATGATGGGGTATTCCATACATAATCAATACTGGAAAAATGGATATGGTGTTGAAAGTGTGAAAAACGCGTTATCGTTATTTTTTAATAGTCTTCATTTTCATAGAATTGAATTACATATACGTGTTGATAATGAGCCATCCGTTCATCTCGCGGAAAGAGCAGGCTTTTCTTTTGAATGTAAGAGAGAGGCTTTTTCTTTAGAGAAGGATAAGTGGATGGATTTTCTTATTTATTTTAAAAATAAGGAGATGGATATATGAGAGTTCTAATTACAGGTGGAAATCGCGGTTTAGGGTTACAGTTAGTCAAAGTATTTCATGAAAATGGGCATATCGTTTATCCGTTAGTTAGAACTGAAGTTGCGGTAACGCAATTGAAGCAAATATTTAGTTGTAGATGTTTTCCTATATTGGCAGACTTATCGATTGATGAGAGTACGGAGCAAATTAAGAACCAGCTTAAGGAATATACGGAGCATATTGATCTAGTTATAAATAACGCTGGAATTACTGGAAAGGAGACTGAGATTTTACATACAAATTCAGAAGAGTTAACCGACTTATTTAATATTCACTGCTTAGGCGTAATTCGAGCTGTAAAAGGTACATATGTGGCTTTAGCTAAATCGGATCATCCGAGAATAATAAATGTGTCCTCTCGGTTAGGATCACTACATAAAATGGCGAACAAAGAGTTTCCGCAAGGACAGTTCTCATATTCCTATCGAATTGCTAAAGCTGCACAAAATATGTTAACACTCTGCTTACAACAAGAGTTTGAGGATAAAGGAATTCGTGTAACTGCTATTCACCCTGGAAAATTAAAGACTGACATTGGTGCTTTTGATGCGAATATGACTCCGGCTGAAGGAGCGCAAAATATATATGATTGGGTAATAGATTCAAATGAGGGTACTTCAGGGAAGTTTATTGAGCCGGGTGTGGGGGAAATAAAGTGGTGAAGTACGATCTTACAGTAGTTCAAAATTTATTTGGTCCTTCGAAAAAAATATTAAATGGTTTACCAAATGCAGTAACGATTGAAGAGATAGAAGAAGATGTTTTTTATAACGTACAAACATATAAAGAAAAGATAAGTAGATTTGAAGAGGTTTGTTTTAATTGGGAGCTAAAAAGAGCGAGTATTGTATTAAACAAGAGGTTTAGTAGTTATAACTCAAGTGCAAAAGTGTTACTTGATGCCGGTTTTTCTTTGTATGCCGCAAAGATAGAAGTATGTAGAGAATTGAACAATATAGAAGAGCTTGAAAGACAATATACATATCGATCAATAGCAGAAGGAACGTTATCGGAAAAAGAATTTAAATATATTTGGGAACGATGTATGTCGGGTTCAGGGAATCAAACTTCAATTTTAACTATCGATGAGCATTTTTATTCAGTGCAAACAGAGTTAGGTAAGGGCTGGGAAAAGTCATGTATTGTTTTTTATGATAAAAATGAGCCGATTGGTATGTCCATACCGCATATAGAAACTGGAACAGAAGGGGAAGGACGGTTATTTTATTTTGGGGTAATGCCTTATTGTCGCGGGAAAGGAATTGCTTCCCAGCTGCATCTTCAATCGTTGCATATGTTAAAGGAAATGGGGGCCACCTATTACATCGGAGGCACACATACTTCAAATGAAAAGATGCAGAGGATATTTTGGAGAAATAATTGTTCGTTGAAAACGGAGATAGAGCTTTATTATAAAATTTTTAAAGAAGGTTAGAGGAAAAGAGAATGAAGACTATAAACGTATTTCATTACGATGCATTTACAAATAAACCAAGTATGGGGAATCCAGCAGGTATTGTATTAAATGCAGATGGATTAATGGAAGAAGAAATGCAACGTATTGCTGAAAAAGTTGGATTTAATGAAACGTCTTTCGTTCTTTCTTCAGAAGTAGCAGATATAAGAATGCGCTTTTTTACACCTCGTTTTGAAATGGATTTATGTGGTCATGGGACAGTTGGGACAATATATGCATTGCGTGAAAGAGGTTTATTAGAAGAGAAAACAAATTTTACGATTGAAACGAAGGCAGGAATTTTACCAATACAAATAGATGTAAATGATAAGGGAGAAGCCTTTATTAAAATGAGGCAGGCAGCACCTCAGTTTAAAGATTTTGCAGGTTCAAAAGATGAATTAGCTCATAGCATTGGTTTGGGCGTAAATGATTTAGATGTAAGTTTACCGATTGTATATGGAAGTACGGGGAACTGGACTGTAATTGTACCGGTCAAAAATCTAAATGTATGTGAGAGAATGAAACCTAATAATGAGGTGTTTCCATCGATATTAAAAGAAATACCTAACGCTTCTATTCATCCAGTTTGTTTAGAAACTTATGATGAGCAGGCACAAATGCATGGGCGACATTTCTCATCGGCTTATGCTGGAACGATTGAAGATCCAGTGACAGGAACAGCTTCAGGTGTAATGGGAGCGTACTATACGATGTATGTCGAGAAAGATTTTGACCATGAAATGGAGTTAATCGTTGAACAAGGACAGGAAATGAATAAAGATGGTCGTGTAACGGTATATGTAACGAAAGAAGGAGAAAATGAGAGATTACAAATAGATATTGCTGGAACAGCTGTGTATGTGAATGAGTTTAAAATTTCAATTTAAAAGAAGAAAGCCCGGCATATAGCCAGGGCTTTACGTTATCTGTTCAATACTTCAATATACGAAGCATCTCCAGTTGTTCTTAGAGCAGAGCGGAAATTGTTGTTTTCTAACGTTTTAGCGACTTGTTGTAACTGCTGTGCATCATCATGATGGATAAGTAAGCTGTCAGCACCGCTTTCTTCTATATGAATGTGTTCGACATTTCCAATGGCATCATGTACAGCTTTTAAAAATTCAGGTTTCATAATGTCCTCCTATATGTATGTAAAGTTGTTGTTAGTATTTCCTTATTTTTGAAATATAAAAGTAAATGAATTTTTGTTATATTAAGATTTCGGAAGGGGTTTCCTCTTCGTTTGTCAAATAATAGTAAAGTTGTCTTTTGAATTGAGGGAATCTTCGGAATTGAAGGGTGAGGGAATGGACATTTCAATAATTACTGCACAACTATTTAAGGAGAAAGTTACTTCACATGATCCAAGTAGCGTAAAAGCGTTGAACGGGGGAACGACAAGTACTGTATATTTGTTGGACGAAAAATATGTAGTAAAGCTGAATGAAGCGGAAGTAATACGTGAAGAAGCTAATTTTCTCTCATTTTATGAGGGGAATAATTTATTTTCAAAGCTTTTGTATAAGGAAGCTTTACATACATATATTGTGTATTCTTTCCTTGAAGGTAATACTTCGTGCGAACAAGGATATAAACGAAGTACGCTTAGAACACTTGTAAAAGAAGTTATCAATAAGTATAAAATTGTTCCAGAGGCAGAAGGCTGGGGATGGAAAGAAAGTCCGGTTCAATGTTGGAATGAATTTTTAACGGCAAATGTGATGGAAGCTTATGAAAATGTAAGACGTTACATAAGTGAGGAAGATTATAGAATTGTTCTTAAACTAGCAAATAGGGACGCCGGAGTAAATCAGCCATTTTTATTACATGGTGATTTCGGATTTCATAATTTTATATTCCAAGAGAATGAGCTGTATGGAGTAATTGATCCATTACCAGTGCTAGGAGATCCTATATATGATTTAATTTATGCATTCTGTTCAACTCCTGAAGATATAACAAAAGAAACGATTGATTATGTGATGAAACAATGTGTATTTCATAAAACAGAACGAGATTTATACGAGGAAATAGTAATAGGATTATATTTGCGTATAGATACATGTTTGAGACACCACCCGAAAGATTTAGAAGATTACTTAGTAGCTTGGCGTTATTGGATGGGCGAAATTGAGCCGGCTTTATAGTACAAATAGTTTGGGGGAGATAGTGAAATGAACATAGCAGAAGCAAAACGAGATTTAGCACAAAGAACGAAAAAAGGATTTCCAGTTATAATAGCTGGTATTTTATTTTGGGTTGTAGCGAGTATAACGGGTGTTCTTCTTTCAGAAAAGCAAGTTGTGTGGGTGTATTTAATTGGTATGGGTTGTGTGTTTCCTTGCGGCCTAATGATAGCTGCCATATTAAAAATTGATATGTTTGCGAAAGGAAATCCGCTCGGGACTTTAGCTGGAGTAATTGGCGGGATAAATGTATTAAATATTCCGTTTGTGTTACTTGCCTATTTTCAATTTCCAGAGTGGTTACCTTTTGTAGTAGCGATGTTAATAGGTGTTCATTTTGTACCGTACGTATGGATTTATGAAAGTAAAAGTTATGGTTTACTGTCAGTAGGGACCGTATTCGTAACGTCAGTTTGCGGGATTCTTTTTGCCGACAATGGATTTACTGTAATTCCATTGTCAGTTACAGCTGTCTACTTACTAACCCTAGTAGGTTTATTAATTGAAAATAAAAAAATAGATCATTATCAACAAAAATCAGCTTAATAAAAATATAGGGATAGGGGGAATTAGTATGAAAAATTTCGTTTGTACAACGTGCGGCGTACAGTATGCAGCGAGTGTGGAAGAACCGGTAAGTTGTGTTATTTGTGATGAGGAGAGACAATATGTGAATCCGAAAGGGCAGTCTTGGACGACTCTAGAAAAATTGCGAACGAGTGATACATATAAAAATGAAGTGATAGAAGAAGAGTATGGACTTTATAGCATTACGACAAAACCGAAATTTGCGATCGGTCAAACGGCATTTGTCATAAAAACGGATGCCTATCGTTTATTATGGGATTGTATTACTTATTTAGATGAAACGACAATTGAGCAGATAAAAGAGTGGGGCGGGTTAGATGCGATTGCACTGTCTCATCCTCATTATTATTCAACGCAAGTCGAATGGGCAGAAACGTTGGATGTACCAATTTATATACATGAAGACGATAAAGAATGGGTAGTACGCGCGAGTAGTCGTATTATTTACTGGTCTGGCGAGTCTTTACAATTAGCGGATGGAATTACTATTCATCGTCTTGGAGGACATTTTAGCGGCGGTTCTGTATTACATTGGGAAGAAGGAAATGATGGGAAAGGTATTTTATTAACAGGTGATATTATTCAAGTCGTAGCGGATCAGCAGTGGGTGAGCTTCATGTACAGCTATCCGAACTTAATTCCATTATCAGCAAGAAAAGTGGAGGAAATGGCGAATCGAGTGAAGCCGTTACAGTTTAATCGTTTATATAATGCTTTTCACCGAGTAGTGAAAGAGAATGCAAATGAGGCAGTGGAACGTTCTGCTGAAAGATATATTAAGGCGGTAGAAGGAAAGTTGTTTCGTACGTAAAAGGAGAGTTAGCTCTATGAAAACGTTAGTATGCTTCGGTGATAGTATTACAGCTGATGAAACCTTTTTTGATGGAACACCGAGGTTAACACCGTGTTTGCAGGAGATGTTTCCAAATTGGAAGGTGGTAAATGCGGGGGTTCCGGGTGATAATACGTTCGATGCATTACATAGGGTTGAAGATGATGTACTATCCCATAAACCAGACTTTGTAACCGTTTTTCTTGGTACGAATGATTCGGTATTATTTGATCCAGTACCATTACAAGTATACAAAGACAATTTAGAGAAGATTGTAAGTAAGATTTCACCAGAAAAAGTATTACTTATTAGTCCTGCACCAGTTGATGAAAAACGCCAGCATAATAGAACCAATAAAGTAATTGGTCAGTATGCAGACGTAGTAGAGGAAGTGGCGAAGGAAACAGGAAGTTATTTTCTGAATTTATATGCTGAGATGATTCAAGAACAGAGTTATAAAAGATTTGTAGAAGATGATGAAAAAGACGGTTTACATTTTGGCCGACAAGGTTATGAATATTTAGCGGAGTTAATTGGTAAAAAGTTAAAAGGGATTTTGTAAGAAGCAAAGTGTGCGCGCTTTGCTTTTTTGTTCGCGTATTTCCTCCTACAATGTTGCTGTGTTCAATGCAGTAGCTTTTATTATGCTAAACATGTAGGAAAGAAATGAATAAAGTGGAATATAATTTGTTTCGCTAATGGAATGCATCCAAGACTTAACAGTTGATTAATTGAACTGTAAAGTTTAAAATTACAGTATAGTTTTTAGAAGTGAGTTGCCATCGTTTGTAAAAAACAGATAAATTAATTATATTTTGAATAAATAATATAACGTGTATTTCATTCTAAACTGTAATTTTTTTTAATACATTTCAATAATCTATATAATAATTTAAAAAGTAAAGGAGTGTGTAAAATATGGTGATTTTATATACGACAGCAAGCTGTAGTTCATGCCGAAAAGCAAAAGCATGGCTTGAAGAACATCAAATTGATTATACCGAAAAAAATATCGTATCAAATTCTCTTACAGTCGATGAGCTTAAATCCATTCTCCGTTTAACTGAAGATGGTGCTACTGAAATTATTTCAACTAGATCTAAAACTTTTCAGGAATTAAATATAAATATTGAGGCGCTTTCGCTTAATGAGTTTTATAAATTAATAATTGAGTATCCTCAAATGTTACGTCGTCCAATTATGCTGGATGAAAAAAGATTACAGGTTGGTTTTAATGAGGAAGAAATTCGTAAATTTTTACCGCGTAGCGTTCGAACATTTTTGAATATTGAATTGCAAAAAATGGCTAATTAATAAGTAATATTTTGAAAGGAGGAAACAGAAGTGATTGAAGTATGTGTTACAGTTAATTATAAAGATAGAAACTATCACACAAATGTTATTGTGAGTAAAGATACGATTTGGACAAAAATTAAACAATTGGCAGAAGAACAAGTTAAGAAACAGTGGACTGTTTAAATTTATTTGCAACTTAAAAAGCTAAATGAAGTTAGGAGATATAGGGGAGTTCTGATAGAATATAAAGGAATTTATTTTTTCATGCTAAGCACGCTTCTTATATATTTTAACGTTTGACTAACCTATCTGTAATATTTATGGCTACAGTATGTTACTAAACGAGAAATCATATTTTTTATCGTAGGAGGACAACAATGAACAGCGACTTTACCTTGGCCATTCACAGTTTAACTTATTTAGCTTTACAGCCAGATCGGATGTCAACAAGTAATGCTATTTCAGAAAGTGCAGGTGTTCATCCAGTACGCATTCGCAAAGTGCTAAGTTTGTTAAAAAAACATAAGTTTATACAATCAAAAGAGGGAACGGGTGGAGGTTTTATTTTTGCCCGAGATTTAAGTGAAATTAATCTTTGGAATATGTATCAAATAACCTCTGAAGGTGCATTGCAGCCGAAGTGTCCAGAATCAAATGATCAGTGTATTGTAGGTTCGAACATGCGGAAAGTTCTTTTTGCTATTTTCTTAGGTGCGGAAGAACATCTAGGTGAATATTTAAAGAATTATACAATGAAAGAAGTTGTTGACCTTATTAATCAAGAACGTTAAGCGGCCTAATTATTATGTAGCCGTGAGTTCTTAAAAAATAACTGTAATGAAAAATATTGCAGTTTAAGTTAGTTTTTATATCTTTTTTATCGTTACAAAAAATATTTATAAGAGGGTGAAAAAGTATGATGTCAAATAATAATCATGTTTTAAAAGTGGGAGATTGGGTTCGTGGAATATCAAATGAGGGTGAATTTATAGTTGGTTACATTGTATCACTTGATGAAGTGGAAGATATAGTTACAGTTAGCATTGTGAAACGTGACGACAAGTACACAATAAACGAAGCGATTTTACTCTTTGGTAAACACGTTAACAAACTCCCTGAATCAAAGGTAATAAATAAGGAGCAAATCCTTTATCTTATAGACCTTGCATTATTAACAGGGGATGAAGAATGGTTTATTGAGCTCTCTGCAAAATTAAACTTGATAAAAGAGCTAGTTAATGAGGGATTTTAATAGAACCAATAAGCAAAGAAGTTGAAAAATATTATAAGGAACCGAAGCTTTGGTACCGAGGTTCTGAAAAAATTGTTGAAATAACAAAAGACGAAGCAAATTATATTTTCTATGTAACTGTGCAAATTCAAACTTTTGAAGGGGCACACAATCCGCCTTATGGAGAGGAAACAATTATTTTTCGTATAAAAGGAAATGAAATAAAACTCATTCAATACAAACATAGAAATATCCCTGAAGAAGAGTTAGAAAAACTAAAATTAAGATGACATTGAAGTGATACGTTTGCCTACTCCTAACAATGATAATGATGTAAATAAGCTGTCCATATGGGCAGCTTATTTTATTTTTTCGTTTAGCGAAGATTTTTGTGAAATGTTAGCGGTTCTCTTATTGTCATCAAGTTAAAATATGTATTTTCCTAAAAATGTATATGAATGCAATATTGATAATATATAACCTAAAAATTGGTTTATGCATTTAAAAAGAAATTTCTTTTTAACCACGTTAATTATTTATTAGAATATCTTTTTTAAATCAAAATAAAATTTTTAGATAAAGAAGAATATAAATATTTTTAAAATGAGTAGCTTGAATAAACAATATTTTACTGTGTTTTTTGCTGATTAATGCCGTTATAAGCGATAGGAACAAGGGTTGCATGCTAACTGTAAATTATTATCCATATAAAATTATATCCGTTAAATATTTCTGAAAATATAAAAATATTAATTTTATAAATATACACGTTATAATGAGGGCGTCGAGAGAAATTTTATGATCTCTGGAGAAAATATAAAAAATGCGATTAATAGAAAGAAAGGCGTGTGATTAGAGGCGAAATGTATGTAAGGCGCTTCAGTGGCTTGTGTAATCAATACCATAAATGCTGCCGAAGTTATGAAAGTGATGTATAGAATTGAGAAAGAAATGCCTCATAAATGAAGAGAGGCCGGTTTATCTAAAATTACTGTTACAAGTAAGTAAGAGAAACCATTAAAGTAACACACTGTTATTAAAAATGTTGCAACGTATTTATGAAGTCTATTCAATATTGTTCTCTTAAGCGGTCTGTATATAAAGAGCGGATAGTACGAGTAAACTTTTTTGTGAACGCTAACATTTATGTTAGGACGCTAACTAGCGAATGTTTCAATTTGGATTCATTATGATGAAGGATATACAATGTGGGGCAACTTGTAAGGAATTTATTTTCCGAAAAAAGGGAATGTTCGTTAGCTATAAAGAGATACGCAAGAATAGGATACAAGGGGGAGTTATTATATGAACGGGAATACTGCAAAGAAAATAGAAGTTCAAGCTGAAAATATCGCACTAGAAAATGAGCAATATGCAGATCCGAAAAAGTGGCATAAGCAGGATACTACATGGGCATTGAGCCTATTTGGAACTGCAATTGGAGCAGGGGTGCTCTTTTTACCGATTAATGCAGGTTCAGGTGGTTTATTATCATTACTACTAATTACATTGCTTGCATATCCAGTTATGTATTACTCACATAGGGCACTTGCTAAAATGATATACGCTTCTAATTCTGCTGATGAGGGGATCACAGGTACAATTAGAGAGTATTTCGGAAATAAAGCAAGTATCATTTTTAACATCGTATATTTCGGTTCAATTTATACAATCGTGCTAATGTATTCGGTTGCGCTTACAAATACTGCAAGTAGTTTTATCGTGCATCAATTGCACATGCCAGAACCTCCAAGGGCTATTTTATCACTTGTATTAGTTCTTGGTCTTATCGCTATACTGAATTTTGGTCAAGATATTACTGTAAAGATCATGAGTATGTTAGTGTATCCTTTCATAGCTTCTCTACTGTTTATCGCAATATCTTTAATTCCACAGTGGAATACGTCAATGCTTAGCTTTTCAGCTGTTTCTACTGCTTCAACAGGAACAGGATATTTTGGAACGATACTGTTGATTCTACCAATCATCGTATTCTCATTTAATCATTCACCTATGATTTCATCATTTGTTGTGAAACAGAGAGCTACGTATGGAATAGAAGCTACTGATGCTAAATGTGCGCAAATACAAAAAGTTTGTTATATCATGACATTCGCTGTAGTTATGTTCTTCGTTTGGAGTAGTACATTAAGCTTGACTCCAGAGGATTTAAAAATGGCAAAAGAGCAAAACTTATCAATTCTTTCATATCTTGCTAATGAGCTTAATTCACCTGTAATCACGATTGCAGCTCCAATCATTGCTTTTGTGGCTATTACAAAATCTTTCCTTGGCCATTATATCGGAGCATTTGAAGTAATGCGTGACATGATTATTAAGTTCGGTAAATCACGTGGAAAAGTTATTGAAGAAAAAACAATTAAGACAATCGTTCTTACTTTTGTTGTATTATCATGCTGGTTTGTTGCTTATACAAATCCAAGTATTCTTGGACTTATTGATTCTCTAAGCGGTCCATTAGTTGCTGCTATCTTATGTCTATTACCGATGTATGCAATCAATAAAGTACCAGTACTAGCTAAATACAAAGGGAAAATGAGTAACGTATTTGTTATTATTGTAGGTGTACTTACTGTTTTAGCAAGTATTAAGTCATTATTCTAATTCACGATTGTTAGTTTTAATGTAAAATAAAATAGAACGATTTTGGGACAGACTTCTCCGTTTGGAGAGTCTGTCCCTTTTTAATGCGTTACAGTTTGATCTTATTGATTTTATGAGGGATTCACGCATAATTGTAACTAAGGGAGATGATTTTAGATTGATTAAACTGAATATTAGTACAATGGTTTCCGGAGATATAATTGTTACTCGTCTTATAGGCAAGATTAAAACAGATGATGTTTATGAATGGTTTAATGGCTTCGAGCAAGTTTGTCAGCAATTCATTTCCGAGGGACGGAAATACAAATTGCTGGTAGATAGAAAAGGGTACACGCCAGATCATTTTTCAGTTCAAAAAGCATGGAAAGATAAGTTCTTCAACGAAACGATTTTGAATCACAGTAAGGCAATTGCTTTTCTCCTTGAAGAAGGGGAGATACTGAATTATTTACAACAATCCAATACAAAAGAATCTATAAAATTTTTCGATGATTATGAACTAGCATTCATTTGGTTGAATGAATATCCTAGATGAAAATTTTAGCGAACCGGTTGCCCAATCAACTGGTTTTTTTATGATTGTAAGAAGTATCCGGAAGAAAACTTCTATACGAAATGTTTAGTACGAAAGGACATACATTTTTAAGGCGTTAAATATAATTCATAATAGCACCAAGAAGAAAAGAATACGCTTTACGTTATTAGGTTATATGGAAAGTCAGTACGGTAGGGGCGCATAATTTTAAAAATAGCAATGTGGCATAAAGTGAGTAAGGGGGATAAACATATGAGTACTTCAAATTTGAATGAAATTAGTAAACAAATTTTAATAGAGGAGGAAAAACTTCAATTTGCCTCTTTTACAAATGAAGATGCTTTGCAAATAGGTTTATTTATCGTTGAAACAGCGAGGAAAGAAGGGAAATTGATTGCTGTTGATATAGCGAAAAATGGTGTGCAACTATTTCATTTCAAGATGACGGGGACAACTGAGGAAAATACGAAATGGATTGAGCGTAAAAAACGAGTTGTTTCTTTGCACAATCATAGCTCGTATTATATGCAAATACAAAGTGAAATAACGGGTGTTCCATATAATGAAAAGTATCTTTTAGATAGGTCGGATTATGCTGCGTTTGGTGGTTGCGTTCCTGTGCAAATAAAAGATGTAGGAGTTATTGGAATGATAACAGTTTCAGGGTTACCACCAGAAGAAGATCATGAATTAGTTATAAGGGCAGTTAAAAATCATTTGAAACAATAATAAAAAGTCAAAACCGAACAAGAATATTTATTTTCAGTTCATGAACATATTTCTAATAAGATGTTACGGAATAAAAATCTTTAATTCGAGACACTTTTCTTGACGATTATAATCTATGTAGTTAATATTGTAGACATAAAGTAATTAAATAACTAAAAGTAATTAAGTTGTTTTATATAAGTGAAGGTGGGTAAGTAGCATGTGGTAAAAATGCTTTGAATTGCCACTATTAATATTGGGGACAATTAGAAAGCGACAACTATAAAAAATTAGAAGTTAAGAAGTAAGATTGGATCAACAATAATAGTAGCTTCTGTACAATGCATTCTTACTATAGTGGCAATGACTATACATCACGAGGAGGACTGAAATTGGAATCGATGACCTTTGTTTTATTTGGAGCGACAGGGGATTTAGCGAAAAGAAAAATTTACCCCGCGCTATATAACTTATATAGAGATCAAAAGCTTCCAAAGCCAATATCCGTTATTGGGCTTGGAAGACGTGAAGTATCTCATTTAGATTTTCAAAAAAGAATAAAAGAGTCCATAGAAACTTTTTCTCGTCGCAGAGAAGAAGGTACTCCGAAAATAGAAGATTTTTTAGAGTATTTTCGTTATTGTCCGTTAGATGTGAATAAGCCAGAAGATTATAAAAGGTTATTACAAGTAGTCCGTGAAAGGGAAGAAGAACAAAATATACAAGGGAATAGAATGTTCTACCTTTCAGTTACTCCTGACTTCTTTGAGACAATTGCTTTAAATATTAAAGAAAGTGGACTCGATGGAACGGATGGATGGAAGCGCCTGATGATTGAGAAACCGTTTGGTCATGATCTTACATCTGCCCGAGAGCTGAATGATAGGCTTAGTCGAACGTTTGAAGAAGACGAAATATACCGTATTGATCATTATTTAGGTAAACCGATGATTCAAAACATTGAAGCACTTGAATTTGCAAATCCTGTTCTTCAATCGATTTGGAATAAAGAACATATTGCGAATGTACAAATAACAGCTAGTGAAACGGTTGGGGTAGAAGAAAGGGCAGCATATTATGATCATGCAGGAGCCATTCGCGATATGGTTCAAAATCATATGTTGCAAATATTAATGATGACTGCTATGAATCTGCCGGAAAAGATAAATGCATGTGAAATTCGTGAGGAAAAACGAAAGGTAATGGAAACTCTTCGTAAAGTGAAAAAAGAAGACGTTCAGAACCATATCATTCGCGGACAATATGCTTCAGGGGAGATAAAAGGACAAGAAGTTGTAGCGTATAGAGAGGAGCCAGGAGTAAATCCTTCTTCTCAAACAGATACATATGTTGCGGCTCGCTTATGGATTGATAACCCATTTTGGACTGATGTTCCTTTTTATATACGAACAGGAAAAAGAATGAAAGAAAAGTCTACTCGTATTGTAATTGAATTTAAAAATACATTAAAGCAGCAATATCAAGATAGTAATCCAAATGCAGAGCCTAATTTGTTAATCATTGAAATTAGCCCAAATGAAAATGTTTCACTCCAATTAAATAGTAAAAATCCATTGAACAATGGAGAGCTTGAACCGATCCGTATTCATTTTACTTGTGAGCAAACAGGAGTGGGAATACCTGAAGCTTATGAAAGACTCATTTATGATGCTGTATGTGGAGATGCTACATTCTTTGCACACTGGAGAGAAGTTGAATTGTCATGGGAATGGGTGCAGCCAATACTTGAAGCATTCGAAGAAAACTTGTTACCTCTTCATGAATATGAGTCTGGCTCGTATGGTCCGGATGCTGCTCAAGCTCTATTACAAGAAAGTGAATTTAAATGGTGGTTAGATGAGGGATTGAAAAAATAAGTACATTCTTATAAGTAAAGCAATACGCAAAAAAGATATTCATCATTTTATTAACATGTATTTATGATGAAAGGTAATTCAAGGAGGAATTATATTATGAGAGTAGGATTAATTGGTTTAGGTAAAATGGGATTAAATTTAGGGAAGAATTTAATGGATCATAAACATGAAGTAGCGGCATTCGATTTAAATACGAGTGCGGTGGAAGAAATGAAAGAGTATGGTGCTACAGGTGTATCTAGTTTAAGCGAACTCGTTCAATCATTGGAATCACCAAGAATTCTTTGGGTAATGGTTCCGCACGCTGTTGTTGATTCTGTTATTAATGAGATTACTCCGCTGTTATCAAAAGGAGATATTTTAATTGAAGCTGGTAATTCACATTATAAAGAGTCTATTCGCCGATATGAGCAATTAAAGAAAGATGGTATTCACTTTATGGATGCAGGAACTTCTGGCGGAATGGAAGGTGCTCGTAATGGTGCTTGTTACATGATCGGAGGAGATCAAGAAGCTTGGGACATCGTTGAACCTATCTTCCGTGATACAGCTGTAGAAAATGGATACTTATATGCTGGAAAAGCTGGTAGTGGTCACTTCTTAAAAATGGTTCACAACGGAATTGAATACGGTATGATGGCTGCTATTGGTGAAGGATTTGAGATCCTAGAGAAAAGTGAATTTGACTACGATTATGAAAAAGTATCAAGAGTATGGAACAACGGTTCAGTCATTCGCTCTTGGTTAATGGAATTAACAGAAAATGCATTTTCTAAAGATGCAAAACTGGATGAAATTAAGGGCGTTATGCATTCTTCTGGTGAAGGAAAATGGACAGTAGAAACAGCATTAGACCTTCAAACAGCAACTCCTGTTATCGCAATGTCGTTATTAATGCGCTACCGCTCATTAGACAATGATACATTTACAGGGAAAGTTGTAGCAGCTCTGCGCAATGAATTTGGCGGACATGCAGTAGAAAAGAAATAAACATTTTAAAAGTATAACTCGTTAACGTTTAAAAAATGGAGGGAATAAATCATGAAGTTTTTTATTGATACTGCAAATCTTGAGGATATAAAAAAAGCATATAAACTAGGTGTTTTAGCTGGTGTTACAACGAATCCGTCTTTAGTAGCGAAAGAAGGCATTAAGTTTGAAGACCGTATTGCAGAAATTTGTCAGGCAGTACCTAACGTTGAATCTGTTTCGGCAGAAGTAACTCCAGATGTTGTAGCAGCTGAAGAAATGATCTCCCAAGCAGAAGAACTGATTAAAATTAATGGTGGCGATAAAAACATCACGATAAAACTTCCGATGACACTAGCAGGATTAGAAGCTTGCCGCTACCTTACTGAAAAAGGTGTGAAAACGAACGTTACACTTATTTTCACTGTGAACCAAGCTCTTTTAGCTGCTCGAGCAGGTGCAACGTACGTTTCTCCATTTTTAGGTCGCTTAGATGATATTTCTGAAGATGGCGTACTATTAGTTGCTAAAATTGCTGAATTATTCGATGTGCATCAATTAGATACACAAATTATTGCGGCTTCTGTCAGACACCCAGACCATGTCACTCGTGTAGCGATGGCAGGTGCACATATTGCTACAATTCCTTATAAAGTCATTGAACAACTTGCTATGCATCCACTAACAGATCAAGGTATTGAAAAGTTTGCTGCGGATTGGGCGAAAGCGCCTAAGTTATAAGGAAGTAAAGTTTTCACAAATTGCTTTTTCACGAGAGGACCAATCTCTATGTAACTTCATCCTGTAAAATAAATCCCGAGTTTGGCACCTTATTACGTGAAAGCAGCGATATGAAAAGACACCATGCATTTTCAAAACAGCACAATGGTTATAAAAAGGAGCCCCTTATGAGAGTGAAGTTTATGAAAACGTAGCTCTCATAAGGGAGCGTCTTTTTGTATACATCATGGTGCTCTTTTGTTATAGGAATAATTTGAAAGGGGTTACATAGTGAACTCGAAATATATGATTGGTGTAGATATTGGGACAACTAGTACAAAATCAGTTTTGTTTTCGGTGGATGGATCAGTTATTACAAGTCATGGGATTGAATACCCTTTATATTCTCCCGAACCAGAAACAGCAGAACAAGATCCAGAAGAGATTTTTCAAGCGGTCATACATACGATTAAAGAAACGATACAATCAAGTAATGTGCAGCCAGTTGATATTCTTTGTGTTTCTTTTAGTTCGGCAATGCATAGTGTCATTGCTGTAGACGAAGCAGGGAAGCCGTTAACGAGATGTATTACTTGGGCAGATAATAGAAGTGCAAGCTGGGCAGAAAAAATAAAAAATGATATGAATGGTCATGAAATTTACCTTCGTACTGGAACACCAATCCATCCTATGTCACCACTTTCAAAATTAGTTTGGCTTAAAAATGAACATGCTGAGTTATTTGCAAAAAGCTATAAATTCATCTCAATTAAAGAGTATGTTTTTTATAAGTTATTTAAGGAGTATGTAATTGATTATTCTATTGCATCAGCAACAGGAATGTTCAATTTGAAAACTTTAAAATGGGATGAAGAAGTTCTTCGTGTTGCAGGAATTACAAATGAAAAGCTATCTACAGTTGTTCCAACGACGCATAGTTTAATCGGGATAAATGAAGAACTTGCAAGAGAGATGAATGTACTTGTTACTACTCCTTTTATAGTCGGTGCGAGTGATGGAGTACTATCGAATTTAGGTGTGAATGCAATAGAACCTGGGGTTGTTGCTATTACAATTGGTACGAGCGGTGCAGTACGAGTTGTCACAAATCAGCCTGTAACGGATCCGAAAGGTAGGACTTTTTGTTACGCGTTAACTGAGGACCTTTGGGTAATTGGTGGACCGGTTAATAATGGTGGCATGATTTTTAGGTGGGTTCGCGACCAATTATGTACGTTAGAAGTTGAGGATGGGAAGCGCTTAGGAAAAGATCCTTATGAATTGCTTACTGAAATAGCAGCGAAAGTGAATCCTGGATCGGATGGTTTATTATTTCATCCGTATTTAGCAGGAGAAAGAGCTCCTTTATGGAATGCGAATGCGCGTGGATCTTTCTTTGGGCTTGGGCTACATCATAAGAAAGAGCATCTTATCCGTGCTGTTTTAGAGGGAATCATTTATAACTTGTATACAGTTCTTCTTGCTTTAAAAGAGCTAATTGGTGAACCGAAAAAAATTCAAGCGACAGGTGGCTTTGCAAGATCGGAACTTTGGAGACAGATGATGGCGGATATTTTTCATCAAGACGTATATGTTCCTGAAAGTTTCGAAAGCTCTTGCTTAGGAGCGGCAATCCTCGGGTTATATAGTTTAGGTGAAATAGATACATTACATGTAGTTTCTCATATGGTAGGTGCCAATTTTTATCATGAGCCAAACATGGAAAGTGTGGAGAAATATAAAGAATTAATACCGATCTATATTCGTCTGGCCCGTCATCTGGAAGAAGAATATGAGAGTATAGCGGCTTTTCAGAAAAAGTGGGTTTAGAGGCTATTTGGCAGGGAAATATGGTAACTTATAAAGAGGTACTCCGATTTTTTAGGATACTCTTTCAACATAAAATATTTTAAGAAGTATGGTGAATGAAAAATATAGGGAGAGGGTTATGAAAATGACGGATAACAAAGAGTTTATTGGATATGTTGGAACGTACACGAAAGAAAATAGTGAAGGGATATATACTTTTACATTAAATACAGAAGCACAAAAAGTTAGTAATGTAACGCTTGCGGCTAAGCTAGATAACCCTACATATGTAACGGTTAGCAAAAATAATCAATATCTTTATTCTGTTGTTAAGGAAGGCGAATCTGGTGGTATAGCTGCTTATTCGATTAGTCATACTGGAGAGCTAACGGAACAAAACAGACAAGTAGTAGAAGGGGCTTCTCCTTGTCATATTAGTGTGGATAGTGAAAATGGTACGGTAGTTACAGCGAATTACCATAAAGGAACGATAGAGTCTTTCGTAGTTAATCAAGAAGCTGGAACTGTAAATGCTGCCACATCTATTATTACACATGAAGGTTCAGGTCCGAATAAAGAAAGACAAGAAAAACCACATGCACATTACGCGGGATATACTCCTGATGAAAAATATGTAGTGGGCGTTGATTTAGGGATAGATAAAATCATTACGTATGAAATAAAAGATAGTAAGTTAAAAGAAGTAAATAGCTTGTCTGTAAAACCAGGAAGTGGTCCGAGACATATTACTTTTCACCCGAACGGAAGGCACGCTTATGTGATGACTGAACTGAGTTCGGAAGTCATTACGTTATCATATAATCCAGAAGAAGGGTCCTTTACAGAATTACAGTACATTGCTACAGTGCCGAAAGAATTTGATGACAATAGTCAAGGAAGTGCGATTCATATTTCTTCTGACGGCCGTTTTGTATATGCGGGTAATCGTGGTCATAATAGTATTGCTGTTTTCAGTGTGGATCAAAATGCAGGCCAGCTTACATTTGTTGCACATACATCTACAGAAGGAAATTGGCCGAGGGACTTTGTGTTAGACCCGACTGAAAAGTTTCTTGTTGCTACAAATGAAAAATCACATAATCTTGTGTTATTTTCAAGAAGTGAATCTACAGGTAAGTTAACGCTTATCCAATCTGACGTTGTTGTGCCAGAGCCTGTTTGTGTTAAATTTTTAAATATTTAAGTTGTGTTCGATATATTTGAAAAATCGTTGATATAATTTCATAAGTCTAAAAAAAGCAAAGCGATATCGCTTTGCTTTTTATTGTTTCTTTTTCGGTCTACGTACTAACTCGCCGCCGCAGTTTGGGCAAACGTTTTGTCTTTCTTCTGTACATGGTGCACAAAATGTACATTCATACACGCAAATGTAAGCTTCAGAATCTTGCTCCAGCGATTGATCGCAAATTTGACAGTTTGTTTTCATTTGTAGTGCCATAGTAAGTCTCCTTTTAGTTTGAAAATTTATAATTTAATTATAATTCATTAGATAGAATTAGTCTTTTTCAATTGAAAGGAAATCGAATGATAAAGTTGTGATTTGAAATGAAAGATGCCAATTTATTTTAAAATTGATTATTTTGTGCAGTTGGAATATTATGAAATAGTCAAAAGACAACAGGGGGTATACATTTTGACTAATCATAACGATCATTTAAAAGCAAACTGCGAAAAATGCTTCGGTTTATGTTGCGTGGCGTTACCGTTCGCAGCATCGGTAGATTTTGCGGTGAATAAAGATGGTGGGAAGCCATGTTCTAATTTACAGTCAGATTATAAATGTAGCATACATAAAGATCTTAGAGGAAAAGGTTATAAAGGTTGTACAGTATTTGAATGTTTCGGCGCTGGACAGAAGATTTCTCAAGTTACATTTAACGGGATTGATTGGCGGAAAGATGCTAAGCATGCAAGAGAAATGTATGATGCTTTTCCAGTTATGCATCAGCTTCATGAAATGCTTTGGTATTTGAATGAGGCTATTCTATTAAAGGCGACGCAGCCAATTCATAAAGAACTAAATAAAGCAATTGAAGAGACTGAGCGCCTTTCGAATTTAACTGCGGACGAGTTAATGAAAGTAAATATCCCGTTACACCGTGCAGAAGTAAATGTTTTACTTTTAGAAACGAGTGAGCTAGTTTGGAAGGAAATGAATGCTGCGCGTAAGAAGCGAATCATTCACCGCGGAGCAGACCTTATGGGAGCAAATCTGAAAAAGAAAAATTTACAAGGGGCGAATTTAAGAGGAGCGTATTTAATTGCGGCTAATTTAAATGGCGCAGACTTACGTGGAGCAGATCTCATCGGAGCAGATTTGCGGGATGCAGATATTCGTGGGGCCGATTTTACAAATAGTATTTTTCTGACGCAAGTTCAAGTTAATGCGGCGAGAGGGGACAAACATACGAAATTACCGAAATTATTGTCCCGTCCATCGCATTGGAGTGCGTAAAGAGTGTATAAAAACAGGCAGAGATTAAGAATCTCTGCCTGTTTTTCATTTCTTTTCAAAAGTAGTAATGAAAACACTACATATAATAAGGATACCACCAATAAAAAAGTTACTATTTAATGTCTCATTTAATAAGAGCCAACCAAGCAACGATCCAACGATAGGTTGGAAGAAGAAAAATAAAGAGCCGATGCTAGCGTCCATTAATTCTAATCCTTTATTCCAAAGGAAAAAGGCACCTGCCGTTGAGACGACACCTAAGTAAATTACGCCTAATATTACGTACGTATTTACTGTTTCGATAGAGGTTGATTGTAGTTCCCATATCATAAAAGGTGTAATGAAAAAGAGTGAAAAGAATATGGCGTACGTTGTAATCACTAAAGATGAAAATCGAACTGAAGCAATCTTTACATAAATGGATAGTAAAGCCCACGTAATAGCGGCCCCGACTAATATGATCGTACCGATAAAATAGGAGCCAATTTCAATATCCCATCCAATGACGATAATGACGCCAATTGTCGCTATGATAGTAGATAGCAGTCTACGAGCGGTTAGCTTTTCTTTTAAAATGATCGCTGCAAAGATAACCATAAATGCAGGGGTGGCTGATGTTACTAACGAGCCTGTATGAGCATCAGATAATTTTGTTCCGATAAATTGACATGTGATCGAAATGAAGTATCCGATAAATCCAATCCAAGCGAATAATAGCCAATCTTTTTTGCGTATGGTTATTTTTTTCTTTTGCTTTTTCTCAGCTATTTTCAAAATTGCATATAAAACAACAAAAGCAACGATAAAGCGTAGCCAAACGAGTGTCAGTGGTGGGATAAAGTCGAGTACGTATTTGCTAACAACATACATACCGCCCCATATACTAGCTGCTAGTGATAAACATATAGCTCCTAAAATTGTTTGTTTCATGTTAAAGTACCTCCGTCTATTTTTAGGGTATTATGAGTTCCCTAAGACGAGGCATAATGCACGTGTTATATGAATGCCCGTCTTAGTTTATAGACGGCCTACAGGTTGATCGTTTTCGAATGAAGTGTTGTAGTACATGCGTGCATTCCTCCTTCATATTTTATAATGATATTATAACTTAATTTTCAGTTTATTGGGATGTTTCTTTAGAAGATGGAAATGGTGGTTGTCTAAGCAAGCATACTATATGGTAGAAAAACATATTTTTTAAATAAAAGAAACCAATTACATAATTGATAAGTATAGTAAGAGTAGGATGAAAAAGTAGATTAATAGAGAACAAGGAGGAGATTGTTATAACTACAACCGTTATTTCTCATTTTTATAATGAAGAATATTTATTACCGTGGTGGCTTGCTCATCATACGAAACTTTTTGATCATGGCATTTTAATTAATAAAGGCTCAACAGATCGTTCGGTTGAGATTTGTAAAAAATTCGCACCACACTGGGAAGTACGAGATTCTGCAAATCCAGAGTTTGATGCATTTGCGACAGATCATGAAGTGATGATGGTAGAACAAGAAGTAGAAGGGTGGAAAATGATTTTAAATACGACTGAGTTTCTTTGTGTGCAAGATAAAAATCAGTTTTGGAAATCACTTAATGAATTGGAGGGGAGGATGTATTGGCTAGAAGGGCTTATTATGGTTGATGATCCTAACTACAATTATCCGGACCTTAACTTTGGAATACCTTTAATGAAACAGCGATTTCACGGTTATTTACCAGAAGATTGGCCATTATGGAGAAGAGGTAGATTTATTCATAATCATGAACACGGAAGTTATACGGTTGGAAGACATTTATCTGCGCATGAATCTATGGTTTATCCGCCTCTTGCTTGTATATTATGGTTTGGGTTTAGCCCGTGGAACGATGCGATGAGAAAGAGAAAGTTACAAATTGGTCCGACTCTTTCTGAAGCTAGTAAGCATGGGGGAATGGGTACGCATCATATTATTACGCCGGAAAAACTAGAAGAATGGTATAAGGAATTAGCGAGAGGAACGAAGGATTTACGTTTTAGTAATGCATATCGTTATGCTTTTGTATAAATGATTCCCACCATAAAATTGTTTCTTCGATTCCAGTATTTAGATCGTATGTTGGTTTCCAGTTTACTTCAGTTTTTAAACGTTCTACATTAACCCCGACGAATAAAGGTTCATCTTTAGAGAAAGGGATTGCACCTAGTTTAATTAAATGTTCTTTTCCTATCTTTTTAGCAATGATAGAAGCTAATTCTTTAATTTGTATAGATTGACCAGAAGCGATATTGACTGTGCCTGTAACGTTGCGGTTTAATACTGTTACGAGAGCATTAGCGACGTCGCCCACATGGAGGAAATCTCTTGATTGTTTTCCATGTGTACATAGTGCTTCCTCATTTTTTAATAAGGAAGTGATAATGTTAGAAACGAGCCGATTCCCTTGTTCGTGAGGGCCATACATATGAAAAATGCGGCCCCAACACATGCTGAGACCGGTTTGCTCGGCGTACGTTTGTAGCCAGGAGTGCAGTGCGTTTTTACATAATGAATACGGGGTTTTATAGGAAAGAAGCGGTGAATCTTCAAATAATACGCCGTTAAACCATTCATATTCTGCGCCAGTACCTGCAACGACGACTCGCTTTCCACCGCATGTTGTGAAGTGTTGGATCAATGAGATACTGGATGTAAGCCAATAGTAATTATTAATAGATACATAACACGCTGGTGGTACTGCTTCCCAAGCTAAATGGATGAGATGACTAGGTTTCATGTCGTAAATGAGTTTTTTTATTTCTTCATCGTAAAGTAAGTTTACTTTATGCCAATGGCAAGAAAGGTGAGAAGGCTTATTTGTATTGTAAGTGGCGTGCACTTCATAGCCCTTTTGAATAAGAGAATGTACAACATATTTACCAATCCATCCACTACCGCCTGTTACAAGGATTTTTTTCATGGCTCAATTACCTCAACTTCTGGTATTGTTACTAAAAATTTGCCGCCCCATTCACGAATGAAAGAGCATTCTTTCATAATTTCATCTTTCAAATTCCAAGGAAGTATGAGAATGTAATCAGGTTTTGTACGTTTAATTTCTTCTGGAGATTGTATTGGAATGCGGGTTCCTGGTAGAAGGAGGTTTTGTTTGTGAGGGTTTTTATCTACTGTATAAGCTAGAAACTCTTTTCCTATCCCGCAATAATTTAAAAGGGTGTTTCCTTTAGCAGGAGCACCGTAACCGATAATTTGTTTGTTTAAAGCTTTTGCTTCGATAAAAAACTTTAAAATATTTATTTTCAATTGTTCTATGCGTTTAGAAAAAAGGAGATAGCAATCTAATGTATCTAGCCCGTGAACTACTTCTTTTTGGATTGATTTTGTAACATTGGAATGGATAGTAAATGAGTCACTATGATGGTTTATAAAAATCCGCAATGAACCACCATGCGTTGAAAGTTCTTCAACATCGACAATTTGTAAATGATGATGAGCTAAAATTTTTTGAAGACTTATAAGTGAAAAATAGGAGAAGTGCTCATGGTAAATCGTATCAAACTGATTAAAGGATATGAGGTTTAATAAGTGCGGGAATTCAATTGTTATTGTGCCATCTTGTTTTAATAACGTTTTTAAACCGGCGACAAAATCATGCAAGTTCGGGACATGTGCTAATACGTTATTTGCGACGATTAAATCTGCTTGCGGTAATTTTTTTGCTAAGTCGTTGCTGAAAAAATCTACTTGAGTAGGAATTCCTTTTTGGATAGCGCTTTCTGCTACATTTTTTGCTGGTTCAATTCCTAACGTTTCGATATTTTCTTTTTGAAAGTATTGTAATAAGTACCCGTCGTTACTCGCAATTTCAATCACCCTTGAATGTTTCGTTAAATGGAAGCGTTTAATCGCCATTTCTACATATTGCTTAGCGTGCAGTAGCCAGCTTGATGAGTAAGAACTGAAGTATAAATAGTCATGGAAAATATTGTGCGGAGATTCAAATTCATCTAATTGTACAAGTAAACAAGAGTTACAAACAAACGTGTGCAATGGATAAAATGGTTCCATTTTATATGAATGTTCTGGAGCTACAAATGAGTTAGCGAGAGGAGAAACACCTAAATCTAAAAAAGTATTTGTAAGTAATGAGTGGCAAAAACGGCATTTTTTCTGTTCCATTTTTAAGCCCCCTTATAAATTTTTGAATGCATCGATTTGTTGTCGCGTGACAGATTCCATATTTTCACCGGATGCATATTTTTTGTACCAATCAACAGTCCAAGCGATAGAATGGTCTGTTGATAACTTAGGAGTCCAACCGAGTTTATTTACTGCTTTAGTACTATCGAGTGTTAAAATAGGTGATTCATAAGGGGTATTTGTATGAGGAGAAATGATTGTTAGTGGTTTATTCCATAATTTTATTATAGATTGGATGACATCATGAACGGTTCTGTTCGCTTCATTTATCGGGCCGAAATTCCACGCTGCTGCAAATTTGGCGTCTTTCCATAGCTTCTCAGCTAAAAGAATATAGCCATGTAAAGGGTCTAATACGTGTTGCCACGGACGAATAGCGCTTTTGTTTCTAATATTTAATGTATTATCTTGTAAATATGCACGAATGATATCCGGGAATAATCGGTCTTTTGCCCAATCACCACCGCCGATGACGTTACCTGCTCTTACTGAGGCAAGTTTAAGTGTGTTAGTGCGGAAGAATGATTTTTGATAGGATGTTGCAACTAGTTCAGCACAAGCCTTACTAGCACTATAAGGGTCGAAACCTCCTAGCCGGTCGCTTTCCACGAATGCCCGGTTACCGCTCCCGTCATTTTCATAACATTTATCACTTGTAACATTAATGATGCCACGTATACTTTCTATATGTTTAGCCGCTTCTAATACGTGAACAGTGCCTAAAACATTCGTTTTAAATGTTTCGATAGGATTTTTATATGAAGTGGTGACGATTGGCTGGGCTGCTAAATGAAATAGTATGTCAGGGTTATGTTGTTTCAGGGCCTGGAATAAAGAATCGTAATCTGTAATGTCGCCATTAATTGTCATACACTCTTTTGCTACGTTACCTTGTTCAAAAAGGTTAGGAATGGATGGAGGATGAGAAGAATAGCCGAATACCTCTGCACCTAAAGAAGTTAAGAAAAGGGTGAGCCATGAGCCCTTAAAGCCAGTATGTCCCGTAATAAATACTTTTTTCTTATTCCAAAAAGATGATGAAGCCATATTACCAAACCTTCCACGGAGCGTTATTACTTTCCCATAGCTCGACTAATTTATTTTTATCGCGCAATGTATCCATTGGATGCCAAAAGCCAGTATGTTGATATGCTGCTAGTTCATTTTTGTTTACTAACTGAACTAAAGTGTCTGTTTCAAAAACAGACTTATCTCCACTAATGTAATTGAAAACATCAGGATTTAAAACGAAAAATCCACCGTTAACCCATCCGCCATCACCTAATGGCTTCTCTTGAAAGGATGTTACAGACTGTTTATCTAATACGAGAGAACCAAATCTACCAGGAGGTTGTACGGCTGTAACAGTTGCCATTTTGCCGTGTTTTTTATGAAATGCAATGAGTTCGTTTATATTTACATTGCTTAATCCATCGCCGTAAGTGAGGCAGAAAGGTTCGTCTCCAACATAATTTTGAATCTTTTTTACTCGTCCACCCGTTTCGGTAGTTACACCAGTATCGATTAGTGTAACTTTCCACGGTTCTACACGATGAGAATGGCTAGTAATTGTATTATCGCTTAAATGTATTGTGAAATCGGACATGTGTAAGTTGTAATTTAGAAAGAATTCTTTAATTGCATATCCTTTATAGCCTAAGCAAATAATAAACTCAGTAATCCCGTAATGGCTATACAAACTAATAATGTGCCATAGAATAGGTTTTGTTCCAATTTCAATCATAGGTTTTGGTTTTAAATGCGTTTCTTCACCAATCCTTGTTCCGTATCCACCTGCAAGAATAACAGCTTTCATTTTTTCCTCCCAATTAAAAAGAATTTGATATCGATGTTATTATGATATGTACTTAAATTAGAAAGGAACGGGCAATTTCATAGTTATATTTTGTTCGTTTTGGTTTTTTGAATTTGAGTATTTTGCTATATAGTTAAATTAATAGGTTAGGTCATATAAGATAAGGCGATAAATTTTGTATAAATTATGAATAATAAACCGTCACGTTTGACTGTACAGTTTATGTATTGTATGATGTTAGTAATATAAACAAGGGGGGAAGATCGTTGGGAAGGTGTATCGAATCGGACAGTTGGCTCTCATGGCTCACGTGTCGAAACGCACGATTGATTATTATACGAATCTAGGAATCTTAAAAGCGGAGCGATCTCAATCTAATTATCGCTATTACGATGAAACAGCATTTGAGACATTACAATTTATTGAGAAGTGCAAAGAAATGCATATGCCGCTTTGTGAGATTAAAGAGAAAATCGAGGAGAAGAAGAAGCTGCTCGGTATCAATGAACACGTTTCGAAACAAGTGAATGAAGTGACAGACCATATTCATCAATTAGAAGCAGAGTTAACGGAGTTAAAGCCGCTTTTAGATGGATTGACTGATTCACAACGTGAAAAAATATCGAAATCTTTATCTGGTCAAACGACAGCTTTAATACAGACACTTGCTCTATTATTATAGAAAAAGTGAAATCCGACCTCTTTAATTTTTGTATCGGGCTATGTTTTCTAATAAACAAATAAGAAAACATTATAGTATACAGGAGGTGGACACCTTAGTTTTTTAAACTAAGGGGATTCATTGGAAATATTTAATTTAGTCATGGTTGCGATTTTAATCGCATTTACTGGATTTTTCGTAGCAGCAGAGTTTGCGATTGTAAAGGTACGTTCAAGTCGTATTGATCAGCTTGTTGCGGAAGGGAAACGCGGTGCTTTAGCAGCGAAAAAAGTAACAACAAATTTAGATGAATATTTATCTGCTTGTCAATTAGGTATTACAGTTACAGCTATGGGATTAGGTTGGTTAGGTGAACCGACAATTGAAAAGTTATTACACCCGTTATTTGAGAAATGGAACATAAATCCTTCTATTTCATCAGTATTAACATTTGGTCTTGCTTTTATGCTAATGACGTATCTACACGTTGTAGTAGGGGAATTAGCTCCGAAAACGATGGCAATTCAAAAGGCTGAACAAGTAACATTGTTATTGGCAGGTCCGTTAATGATGTTCTATAAAGTCATGTATCCATTTATTTGGGTATTAAACGGTTCAGCTCGTGTTGTAACTGGCTTATTCGGTTTAAAACCAGCTTCAGAACATGAAGTAGCTCATACAGAGGAAGAATTACGTCTTATCCTTTCAGATAGCTATGAAAGTGGCGAAATTAATCAGGCTGAATACAAGTATGTAAATAACATTTTTGAATTTGATAATCGTATTGCAAAAGAGATTATGGTACCGCGAACAGAAATCATTGGTTTCTACCTGGAAGATTCAGTAGAAGAACACATGAAAGTAATCCAAAATGAACGATACACACGTTATCCGATTTTTGGAGAAGATAAAGATGATATTATCGGTATGGTCAATGTAAAAGATTTCTTTATTCGATATATGAACAACGATAAAGAAGATTTATCATCGATTCGCACGTATATGCGTCCGATTATTGAAGTGATGGAAACAACTCCAATTCACGATTTATTACTTCAAATGCAGAAGAAGCGAATTCCGATGGCTGTTTTATATGATGAGTACGGAGGAACAGCCGGAATTGTAACGCTTGAAGATATCTTGGAGGAAATCGTCGGCGAAATTCGTGACGAATATGATGAAGATGAAGCACCACCAATTCAGCATGTGAATGAGCACCATAAAATCGTTGATGGAAAAGTGCTTATCTCCGAAGTGAAAGATTTATTTGGATTACACATTGAAGAAGATGATGTGGATACAATCGGTGGCTGGATTATGATGCAAAATCATGAAATTGAAGAAGGACAACATGTTGAGGCGGAAGGGTATGCATTTAAAGTGTTAGAAAAAGACGCTTACCAAATTAAACGTGTTGAAATTCGTAAGATGGAGCAAGAACAAGAAGAAGAGAAAGCAGCAACTGTGTAAGTTGCTGCTTTTCTTCTAAAGTATAAAAAATGCGAAATTAGGAGCGGATATTTTGATTCAAGCAGCCTTACGTGTATATCGATTACAATTGTATGTGATCTTTAGTGGTTTACTACTTATGTGGACGATTACTCCGTTTGGAAAACAAGTAACAGGGTTTGGTATCGGATTAGCTGTAAGTGCATATTGCCTTTGGTTATTAGCTCGCAGAGTGGAGAAACTTGGGAAAAGTATCGTCATGAAAGAAAAGGCTCCTGGATTAGGAGTTCTAAACCGATTTGCAGCAGCCATTTTAGGGGCTATTATCATGTATGAAATTGAGCATGAAATGGAAATGTGGGCATTCGGTACAGGCATTTTAGGTGGTCACTTTTTAATGATTGCGAATTTAGCTTATGCAAATATGCAGTTAGTGAAGGAAGAAGAGAAGCAAAGGGAACATGCTTCGAAAAACATAGAGCTATGATGAAAGGGACCTAGTGGGGTTCCTTTTTTGGGTTTAAGCGAGTTAATGAAAGGAATCAAATTTACGACAAATATAATACGCTTCTTTTTTACGTTTTTCAATAGTATGAAAAATAATGTAAAAAAATTAAAAAACCCATCGATTTCTAAAGGTTATGTATGTTATTATGACAAAAGACTTTTTGAAAGAGGTGGATACCAATGTTACAAGCGTTACTTATTTTTGTGCTTCAAATTATTTACGTTCCAATTTTAACAATCCGTACGATTTTGCTTGTAAAGAATCAAACAAGATCCGCTGCTGGTGTTGGATTGTTAGAAGGAGCTATTTACATTGTCAGTTTAGGTATTGTGTTTCAAGATTTATCAAATTGGATGAACATCATTGCCTATGTCATTGGCTTTAGTACGGGACTATTATTAGGCGGTTATATAGAGAATAAATTAGCAATTGGATATATTACGTATCAAGTTAGTTTGCTAGACCGTTGTAATGAATTAGTAGATGAACTACGTCACTCTGGATTTGGTGTTACAGTATTTGAAGGCGAAGGAATTAATTCAATACGTTATCGCTTAGATATCGTTGCAAAGCGTTCCAGAGAAAAAGAACTGTTAGAAATTATTAATGAAATTGCACCAAAAGCGTTTATGTCTTCTTATGAAATCCGTTCATTTAAAGGCGGATATTTAACGAAGGCGATGAAGAAAAGAGCATTAATGAAGAAGAAAGATGAACATGTATCGTAAAGAAAAGGGAGTTGTGCAGCTGTAAAAGCATGTCATAATCCCTATATAAAAAAGAGAGGAATCTACATTAAAATAGATTCCTCTCTTTTTTATGTATTATTTTTTTCTACTCTTTCTCAGATTAACAATTAACCATACAACTTGAATAATTAGTGGTAATATAAATGCAATTAATAAAACGATAAAGGCAATTAATTTCAGCTCAAGTGTTTGAGTAACACCGGTCCCATCAACCTCTCTTAGCCAAATGATAGCTGTCAATATCCCGAACGTTATAATCCAAAATATGTTACCAATCCACCAATAAATCCATCTTCTTTTCATGCTAGCACTCCTTAAATTTACCCTCTGTTAAAAGTAAATTTTCGTTCGTTACATTTATAATGAAATACCTATAAAATTAATTTTTTTTAACTGTATATCTAACTTGTTTAAAGGTTACCATGTCTCCATCTTGAGTATCATCTTTCGTTTGCAAAAGTTGGACTTTTGGTTTGTAATCTGTCCTATGAGCGTGCTCGATATCTTTAATGTTAACTTTGTAGGATTCACCATTCTTTATTTTTTGTGCCAATACTTTTTTATTGGCAACATAAATAAAAGTTACTTTATTTTCATCAATACCTTCAGTCTTAATTTCTAATTCATTATCTTTTGTTGTAATCGTTGGTGTTAATAATTCCATACTGCCTTTCCCCGTTTCTAAAGAATTTTCTGCTATAGTTGAACATCCGGATAATATAATTCCAGTGAATAGAAGAAAAGCTAATTTCTTTTTCATAACATCCCCCGATTTCAAGTGATTTTTGATTTTGGTATTGCTAGGCTTGTAGTGTTTTATGTAAATGTTTAGCTAGCACTCTTTTTAATTGTACCATAATATGTAAAGTGAAACAGGTTATATATCCAATTTGTGGATAATAGGAAAGCTTACTTATGACCGAGAATCAGTACTTTTACAGTAAGTATATATTTTCGTTAGAAAGCGGTGTTGCTAAAGGCATTATAAATTGGATGTCCAAATGTAGGATAATGAATTTATTTTTTATGGAAATTACAATTTTTACATTTTAAAATAATGATAGGGAATAGAGGAATTCATTTACTTCGGAGGTAGTTACTTGAACATTAACGAGAAGGCAATTGAAATGTTTGAACAAAATAAATATGAGGAAGCGATGGAACTGTTTCAACGAGCAGTACACGAATCTAGAGGTGTACAATCCCTCAATAATCTTGCTTGGATGTATTTTTATGAGGAAGAGGATGATGATAAAGCTCTTGAATTAATAAAAGAAGTTGTTAAGTTGAATCCTTCCTCATACTTCCCTTATAACATTTTAGGGGACATTTACATAAAACAAGAAAAGTGGACAGAAGCGAAAGAAGTATTACAAAAGTCTATTTCGATTCAACCATCCAATGAAGCATATCACAATGTAGCTGTAGCGCATTATAACCTTGGAGAGCTGGAAAAAGCTTCGAAATTTTTCTTGCGAGTTGCAGGGGATTCGGACTATATCATGTATTGCTATGTAAAATGTTTAATTGATTTAGAGCGAACGACAGAAGCGAAAGAGAAGTTAGATGCTTTTAACAGGAAATCTGATAATTTTTTAGGAGAAATTAATGTAGCAGATTTATATGTTGAGTTGCATTGCTATAAAGAAGCAATTGAATGGTTCGAAAAGGGATACAAAGAATGCTGGAAAAGTCCCAATTGGATTAGTAGATTTGTGTATGCTCTATATAAAGCTAATAATTACTCCCGTATGAATGAAGTTATACGGGAATCTATTGAAGCGAAAACAGAAGAAATAGAAGACGTTCAGAATGAAGAGGTAGAAGAAAACTGGACAGAAAAAGATAAGAAAGAGTTAATTGAGGAATATACAGAAGAGAATAATTGTTATAAAACAATGATAGAACGTATCAAATCTGGATACGTTCCAGGGTTAGAATTTGAAACGGATTATATAGGGGGATGCTATTTATTTGGCTGTAAAAGACATAATCATCTTGAATATGAAGAATAAAAAAATCGGCTGTCAAATATGACGGTCGAATTTTTTTATGATAGGCCGGTTGTCTAAAGGTACCATCTCAATTGTAATGTGATTACATAGGTATATATCTTCTTTAGGGAATCCTTTTTTAATATTTAAAATATGTAGTGAAATAAAACCAATAAGTCCTATTCCACCGAAAATAAGCCATGGTGTATACATTCCGCCTAAGTTGGATGTAAAAGATGTACCGGTATAATTACCGATGATAAAACCAAATGCGAGTGATAGTTGATAAAATCCGAAGTAAGTAGCTGTATATGATTCGTTACTGTAATTTGCAATAGCAATATCAGCGTTAGGTAATACGAGTGTTTCGCCAATTGTAAATAAAATTACACAAATAAATAGCCAATACGGGTGTTGAAATAAAGGAATGAGTAAAAAGGAAATACTCATTAATAAAACACCGTATTTAATAATCGAAAGTGTATTGTATTTATGAAATAGTTTTCGAAATAATACCATAAATATGACGCCTGTTATTGCATTTATCGTAATAACTAGTGTAGCAAGCTGGTTGCTATTACTAATGTTTTTCATATGAAGTGGAAGTGCGACAGTAAGCTGAGTAAACATAATATAGAAGAAAATCATAATAAATGAAAACAAAAGGAAAGATTTGTTTTGTAAGATAGCCTGTAGCCCTAATGTAATAGACGTATTTTCAGTAGTGACTTGGAAGTGATTTTTAAGTAAGTAAAAGATAAAAGCAAATAACAGCATAAGAGATCCTGTTAGAGAAAAAGCATAGATTGGATCGAGTAAGAGTAAGAACCCTCCTGCAATTGGTCCAATTATTGCACCGCAATTAAAACTAAGGTTTAAATATGTAAATAAATTTTTTCTCATATGAGCTGGTTGTGAGCCGAATATGGCGCGCGCAGCAGGTTCGTAAAATGCGGTTCCGAAGCCAATAAGTGCAGAAGAAATAGAAGTTGTATAGAAATCAGAGCATATTCCTAAAGCGATAAATCCGATTCCTCTTAAAAATAATCCGGCTATCATCATAATGATATAGCCTATTTTGTCAGCAATTAGACCTGAGAATAATGGGACAACTCGTGATGTGATTGTCATAACCGTCAACACTGTTCCTACTTGAACAGCAGAAAAATGAAGAAAGCTTAATAGATAAATAGCTAAAAATGCGTATACTGCAAAATACCCAAAAGACATAAAAAATGAAGAAATAAGCATGAAACGTATCGGTATTGAGAAACTTTTCATAGAACTCCTCCTAATATTGTAACCAGTAAAATTATTTAATGGTTAACTATTTTATATTATAATTATACATAAAGTCAGAAAAAAGTAAATTTTAAGAAGAAGGTGGATGGAATTGAATCAAAATGCACCAAATGAATTAGAATATATTCGGGAATTTTTAAATACATGGAAAATACCAAACGATACGAGAGAGCCAATTGATATGCTGCAAACAGAAGAGGATATAAAGCTCTTTATGAAAAAATATTTTCATGAAGAGGTTCCATTTCATACGATAGAGGAATTAAAAAGTTTTCGAGAAGATATTCGGTTAACCGTTGAAGGCGAAGGATCATTGCAAAAGTGGTTAGAGAAATACCCATTTCATGTACATGTAAAAGAAGATATGAAAGGTATTACATATGAGCCTGTGCACGAAGAGAATGTATATACAAAAGTATTAAGCGTTGTTTTAATGGCGATTCAAGAAAATTTGTGGGGAAGGTTAAAAGCATGCCCAGATTGTCGCTGGGTATTTTATGATCATTCGCGAAATGGAAGTAAAAGATGGTGCGGTATGTATGCTGGAGAAGCCGGAGGAAGAGCGTGCGGTACGATTGCGAAAGTGAAAAATTACCGGGCGAAGAGAAAAGGGAGATCGGGTTATAATGTGTAATTTATATTAGGGGAAGAAAATTGGATGGGGGAATGTAGAATATGAAAGGTACACAAATGTTAGCTTTAAATAAAAAGTGTTGGGATACAGTTGCACCATATTTCTTTCAAGTGGATTGTTTACCGAAATATGGTCCGTATACAGCGTCTGAAGATGAGATTCATTTGTTCGATTCAATTAGAAATAAAAAGGTTCTTGATATTGGATGTGGAAGTGGGCATTCGTTGCAATATATGGCAGAACACGGGGCAGAGGAAGTATGGGGGCTTGATCTTTCAAGTGAACAAATTAAAACAGCGAGTGAAACGTTAAAGTGTTGGAATCCAAAATTAATATGCGGAGCAATGGAAGAGGAAGGGGATATTCCGAAAGGGTATTTTGATATTGTATATTCCATTTATGCATTAGGTTGGACTTCGAATTTAAGAAAAACGTTGGAACTAATTTATTCGTATGTAAAGCCAGGCGGAAGTTTTATTTTTAGCTGGGAGCATCCAGTGTATTCAAACTTACAGTATGGTACAGAAGAAATTGTTTTAAAGTCTTCATACCATGAGGAAACACCTATTACGTTTGAAACATTTAAAGGAGAAAATGTACAAGCGACATTATATAAGAGAAAAATAAGTACATACATAAATGAGTTAAATAGAGCGGGATTTACAATTGAGAGAATAGAAGAGCCTGAACCAGCTAGCTCATTTGATGAAGAACGAGGTGAGCCGTCTACGAAATATTATTCTTTATATAAAGCTAGAATGGTGCCAACGACTTTTATTATTAAGGCGAGAAAGTAAAGTGCTTTATAAAAAGAAGCCTATCATTTCAAATAAATGAAATGATAGGCTTCTTTATTTTTTTAAAAATGAGTTCAGAGGTGTACTTTTCTTATAAAAATGCATTTCATATAAAAGGTGTAATTATTTTGGGGAAGGGGGATTGTTGTGCGTCATCATAGAAAGTGCAAAAAATTTGGAGTGGCACTGCCTCTTCCGCTTATAGGAGCAACGGGTCCACAAGGCCCTCAAGGTATTCAAGGCATACAAGGTTCGCGAGGAACAACGGGAGCTCAAGGAATACAAGGTGCCATTGGTGATACTGGAGAGCAAGGTCCTGTTGGCGATATTGGATTACAAGGACTAGAAGGAATACAAGGAATCCAGGGGCCAACTGGTCCACAGGGCATTCAAGGTCTTCAAGGAATTCAAGGTCCGATTGGTCCAACAGGCCCAACTGGACCTCAAGGAATACAAGGAATAACCGGATCAACAGGTCCAACCGGTCTAACAGGAGCAACAGGAGCGACGGGAGTGACTGGTGCGACCGGCCCGACAGGGTTACAAGGGATAAGAGGAGCAACCGGCGCAACAGGTCCTACTGGATCGTCTGCCATATCAACAGGTGGTGGCTATTTCTTCTCTACCTCAACAAGTACAATTGCAGCAAATGCCAACATCCCAATTAATTCTGGATCAACTGTATATGGAACGGGTGTATCTTTAACTAGTGCTACAACTGTCACAGTATCCACACCAGGAATATATTTAGTAAGCTACTATTTCCAAGGGGACGCGACTGGTGGGAATGAGACAGTATCTGTTAGGTTGCTATTAAATGGAACACAAGTAACAGGGAGTTTCATACAAAATGTGACGACATCAACGGTAGTAATCGAACCAGCCATTTCAAATACACTTCTTGTGAATGTAACGAGTGCCAATTCAACATTAATATTACAAAATGGCCCGTTAGGTGTAGGGCATGTGACGACTATAGCAGGTGCGATTACGGCAAGTTTAAATGTAGTGAGAATACTATAAGGAATATAAAAAACACAAGGAATGTCTGTATAGACACACCTTGTGTTTTTTTCTTTATCTTTTCGGTTGAAAAATATGCTGAAAGAAGTATTTGTGATGTAAGTTATCTACAACTTTATTTGCTTGATATGTGCGATGTTGTTCGAGTCGAAGTCTTTGCTCCATCATTTTTATTGCGTGATCAGATAAACGTAACATTATACATGTCTCCTTTTCTATAAATATAGGTGTCTATTGGTATCGATCCCATATTTATAATTAAGGAGGTACGCTGTGTAACATAGGCAAAAAGCACCTTCCTCTCCCATTACGCTTACGAGGTTAGCTGTCGGACTCGGGAAGTGAGAGTTTCCCTACTTAAAAAAGATTCGCCCCAAGTAGCATGGCTACAAAAATGGTTCCCCCGCTCCAAATTTTGGACTCAGCAAAAGGTTTTATAAAGTAAAAGATAACACAAATAAATCGACGAGTCAAACTATTTGATGTTTTCTGATTTTTTTAGTGAGGTTAAAACCACTCCATCGGATAATATAATATCATTTATTTTAATAAATCCATGTTTTTTATATAAAGACAGAGCAGGTGTATTTTCTTTCCCTGTTTGTACAATATATGTTTGTGAAGGGGAGAACATGTCAAATACATAAAGTAGTAGTTTTGTAGCAATTCCTTTATGAAAATGATCGGGGGATACTACTAAACGATGAATATCAACTTCTTCTTCATCCATTTTAAAAGAAATAAACCCGGCAAGTGTATCTTCATAAAAATAGCCGTAGAAAATTTCATCACATGATCGAATATCGGCTACAGTATCATAAAGGCGAGGGATAGCTGTACTATTTATATATTGTGCCTCGATTTCATAAGCTGGTATTTGAATGCTTAAAATAGAAGTAGCGGTTTTGTGAGAAGTTGTTATTAATTTTTGAATCACTCGGTAAAAACCTCCTTGTAAGCTTTATTTTCATAGATTTGACAAGATTTTTCTTTATTGGATATAATAATTATAATAGTTACATAATAATTTAGTATCAAAAAGAAATACACCATAATAGAAATGGAGGACTAAAGATGGGATGGATTATCACATTAATAGTTGGTGCTATTATAGGTGCAATTGCAGGTTCTATAACGGGTAAAAATTTCCCGGGTGGTATGTTTGGAAATATTATCGCAGGTTTATTAGGTGCTTCGTTAGGTGGTAGATTATTTGGATCTTTTGGGCCATCATTTGGTGGGATTCATGTCGTGCCAGCATTATTAGGAGCAATCGTATTAATTCTTATTGTATCATTTGTAGTGAAAGCTGCAAGAAAATAAAGATATAGATTATGATGAAGAGCCCTGAATAAGGGCTTTTCATCATTCGAAGAGGTGGTTTCATTGGAAAAAGTAAATATAAGAAAAAGAGATAAGTTGAAAAAGTTTTTTAGAGAACAAAATTATTTAGCGGTGTTACTTGGATTTGCGTTATTGTTTATTAACATATTATTGCTAACGAAAATTTCTTTTGTGTTTACTCCGTTTATCGTCTTTTTAAAAACAATTTTCTTCCCTGTATTATTAGCGGGTGTACTATTTTATATTTTACATCCATTCGTTTCGCTTTTAGAAAAGAAAGGCGTTTCAAGAATCGTATCAATCGCTTCTATATATATAATAGTACTAGGATTATTTGTGTTTTTAGTTGTAACAGTAATCCCGATTATTAAAGATCAAATTGATGCATTAATAGATAACTTACCGTATTTCGGTCATGAAATTGAGCGAGCGGCACGTAGATTTGGGGAAAGTAATTTACTAGGGAAAATTCAAGAGAATTTAAATGTTGATGTAGCGAGTATGGTAAAAGACTACACAGTTGATTTTACGAAGTCGTTATCATCAGTAACTGGAAATGTAACTGGATTTTTAAGTACTGTTACAGAGGTCGTTTTAACGTTTGTAATGGTTCCATTTATATTGTTCTATCTTTTAAAAGATGGTGAACAATTACCGAACCACTTTTTAAAGTTTATTTCAGAACAAAGACACCCAGCAGCGATGAGAATACTAGATGATATGCATTATGCGATTAGCTCGTATATTAGAGGGCAAATTATCGTTAGCTTGTTTATCGGTATTATGCTATTAATCGGTTACCTTATTATTGGTATTAAATATGCGGTACTACTTGCTATTTTAGCAATGATTGTAAATATCGTTCCATACGTAGGACCAATCATTGCAATTACACCAGCATTAATTATCGCATTTATTGACTCGCCATCAATGGTGTTAAAAGTAATTATTGTAATGATGGTCGTACAATTAGCAGAAGGTAAATTTATTTCTCCGCAAGTTATGGGAAAAAAGCTAGACATTCACCCAATTACTATCATTTTTATTATTTTAACTGCCGGAAATTTATTTGGAATTATGGGGATTATTTTAGCAATTCCAGGATATGCGATATTAAAAGTGTTAGTAACGCATAGTTATAGATTTGTTAAGTTAAATACGTAGGAAAAAGAGCTAAAACAGATAAAACTGTTTTAGCTCTTTTTTATTAAGAATTGATTTGCGTATTGGCGTGCCCATTGATCAGCTTCTAATATAGCATCGAGTGAAGGATCTTTTACATTATGATGAGCCTCAACTGTATTGTAAATTGTTTTTTCGATATCGAAAAATGCAATTTCATTTTTAAGAAATAGTGCATTTGCAATTTCATTCGCTGCATTTAATACAGCTGGAGTTGTACCGCCAATTTTGCCACATTCAAATGCGTATTGTAGACAGGGGAACTTCTCTAAATTTGGTTTTTCAAAATGCAAACTACCAATTTCTAATAAATTTAATTTTTCATAGGATGAAGGTAGTCGAGTAGGGTAGTGAAATGCATATTGAATCGGCATTCTCATATCAGGGGCACCGAGCTGTGCCATGACTGATCCATCAATAAACTCTACTAAAGAGTGAATGATACTTTCTTTATGAATCATAACATCAATTTTTTCATAAGGAATATCGAATAGCCACTTAGCTTCCATCACTTCAAACCCTTTATTCATTAAGGTGGCAGAATCTATCGTTAGTTTTGCCCCCATTAACCAGTTTGGGTGTTTTAAAGCATCCTTCGCTTGTAATGTTTTCATTTCTTCACGTGTTTTATCACGAAAAGCGCCGCCAGAAGCTGTAACAATTAATTTTTCGATTTCCTTATTATTTTCCCCATTTAAACATTGGAAAATAGCTGAATGTTCACTATCGACTGGAATTAGGCGGCATCCGTTTTGTTTCGCTAGTTCGGTTACGATATGTCCAGCTGCAACTAAAGTTTCTTTGTTAGCGATGGCGATATCTTTCTTCGCCTTTAATGCTTCAATTGTTGGGAGTAAACCTGAAACACCGACAACTGAACTTAATACAAGATTTGTATCAGGATGGGTAGATACTTCAATTAAACCATCAGTTCCATATGTAATTTTTGTATTTGTTGAAATACGAGAACGCAATGTGTCCGCTAATTCTCTTGTCGCTACGCTTACAATACGAGGCTGAAACGATTCGATTTGCTTTTCGAGAAGATCGATATTATAATTTGCGGTTAAACCGACGATTTTAAAATGTTCAGGATGAGCGGAAACGACATCTAATGCAGATGTGCCAATGGATCCCGTTGAACCTAAAATGGATATATATTTTACCATGAAAAAACCTCCAAAGTTGTTTCGAGTATTTCTGCAAACCTATATATTATTAGACAATCAAGGTGAAAATTCCTGCTATATAAAACAGAAAATTAGGGTTTAATTGGAAAGGGAATGTGATAAACTGTAAAAAATAACGAAAAAGCAATGAAAGAGAAGAGTACATATTCGAAACTTTGCAGAGAGCTGATATGTGGTGGAAATCAGTAAGGGATGAATATGGAATGGGCTCTGGAGCTTCTTGCTGAAATGAGTAGGCAAAGACGGTTACTTCACGTTACGAAGTTGAAGCGAGCTATTAATGATAGCTAATGAAGGTGGTACCGCGGGAGTCTCTCGTCCTTTTTAAGGATGAGGGGCTCTTTTTATTTTGAGAAAGGAGGAGTTAGGTTGAGTGAAAAAATAATGTTAACAGGAATTAAGCCGACAGGTTATCCGCATTTAGGAAATTATATTGGTGCGATTAAACCTGCACTGCAAATGTCAAAGAAGAATGAAGGAAAAGCATTGTATTTTATAGCGGATTATCATGCGTTAAATGCTGTACATGATCCAAGTCAGTTTAGTAGTTATACGAAAGAGGTAGCAGCTACTTGGTTATCACTCGGACTTGGAGAAGATGTTATTTTTTACCGACAAACAGAAGTGCCGGAGATTCTAGAATTAGCTTGGATATTAGCTTGCCTAACTCCGAAAGGGCTTATGAACCGTGCCCATGCGTATAAAGCGAAGGTAGAGCAAAATAAAGAAGCGGGGTTAGAGGTCGACACGGGAGTGAATATGGGATTATATACGTATCCGATTTTAATGGCAGCTGACATATTATTATTTCAAGCTACTCATGTGCCCGTTGGAAAAGACCAAATTCAGCATATCGAAATTGCGCGTGATATTGCGACGTATTTTAATCATACATTCGGCATGACATTTACGCTTCCGGAGTATGTCATACAAGAAGAAGGAGCAATATTACCAGGACTTGATGGAAGAAAGATGAGTAAAAGTTACGGGAATGTGATTCCGTTATTTGCGGAGCAAGAAAAACTACGAAAGTTAATATTTAAAATCAAAACAGATTCTTCACTTCCAAATGAACCGAAAGAATTAGAAACATTATTTATGATATATAAAGAATTTGCGAAGGAAGATGAAATACAGTCGATGCGTGAAAAGTATGAAACTGGCATTGGATGGGGCGATGTGAAAAAAGAGTTGTTTCGCGTTGTAGACCGCGAATTAGCAGGACCTCGGGAGAAATACGCAATGTATATGCAGGAGCCCAATTTATTATATGACGCGTTAGAAAAAGGTGCTGAGAAGGCACGGGCTATTGCGAAGGTAAATTTAGCGGAAATTAAAAAACGGATTGGATTTGAGAGGGGATGCTGAGCGTTCCCTTATTTTCCAATATAAATTTTAATTATTTCTTCGTCATTTCGTTAGGTGAAGTAAGAATTCACATTTCCTTTCAAAACTTATTAGTTGCACATATTAAAAAATATGCTAATATAGGGATACTTATTAAATGTGTTTAATAAGTATAATTCAAGTCACTTATTAAAGGCGTTTAATAAGTAGGGCTCAATCGATAATAAAGGAGAGGATTGTATGAAAACGGAGAAAGAAAAGATGGTGGCAGGAGAAATGTATATTGCGGATGACGAAGAATTGGTGGCTGATAGGGTGAAGGCAAAACGTTTAACACGTCTTTATAACGAGGCGATGGAGACAGGAGATGAACAACGTTTTACTTTGTTAAATCAGCTTTTAGGTTCTTCAGCTGATGGGAAATCCCAAATTAATCCTGATTTTCGTTGTGATTACGGCTACAATATCCATGTTGGAAAGAGCTTTTTCGCAAATTTCAATTGTGTGATTTTAGACGTTTGTGAAGTGCGAATCGGTGATAATTGTATGTTTGCACCAGGTGTCCATATTTATACGGCCACTCATCCTTTACATCCGGTGGAACGGAATTCTGGTAAAGAATATGGAAAGCCTGTAAAGATTGGTAACAACGTTTGGGTTGGCGGGGGAGCTATAATTAACCCTGGTATTTCAATTGGAGACAACGCTGTAATTGCCTCAGGGGCAGTTGTGACAAAAGATGTACCTCATAATGTAGTTGTTGGTGGTAATCCAGCTAAAGTTATTAAAACGATAGACTTATAGAAATCATTTTTTACGGGTATATGAATAAACTGGTGTCTTATCGTATAGACAATGTGAAAGGTGTTTCATATGGAGAAATATAGTGCGGACAACCATACAAAGACATTACTTGCCTCTCGAAACGCTCTTTTTCTCTTATTTGCTTTGCCAGGTGTCGCGTTTGCTACATGGATTTCAAGAACAGCAGCTACTCGAGATATGTTAGCAGTGTCAAATGCAGAAATGGGCTGGATTTTGTTCGGACTATCTGTTGGTTCAATAATTGGTTTACTGAGTGCAAGCCGCTTCATTGACTGTAAGGGAGCTAGAGACGTTATTATAGGCAGTATGTTTTTGATGATTGTTGGATTGATTTGTTTAGGTATAAATATTTATTTTGTTTCTAGTATGGGGGCTTTTAGTAGCTTACTAGTATTTGGAGTAGGCTACGGATTGGCGGAAGTCGCATTGAATGTAGAAGGTTCTTCCATTGAGCAGAAATTAGGAACAACTCTTCTTCCGAAATTCCATGGCTTTTTTAGTGTAGGAACTTTAGTAGGCGCGCTCAGTGGTTCTGTCGCAGTGTCGTTTCACATCCCGATTCTGTATCAGTTTCTTGTGATTTCGGTCGTGTTTCTATTACTTGTATGTATGGTGTATCGTTTTCTTCCGCATGGAACAGGAAAGAAGGAGAAATCGCGGAACAAAAGGAGAGAGAAGCGTACTTCCTTACGTATGGAAAAAAAGGTGCTTTTAATTGGTCTTTTTGTGCTTGGAATGGCATTTGCAGAAGGTAGTGCAAATGATTGGCTACCTATCGTGATGGTAGATGGACATGAGCAAAGTATAGTGGCAGGTTCTATTATGTACGCAATTTTTGTATTAGCAATGACGTTAACTCGTATGTGTAGCAGCTATTTCCTTGATCGATTCGGTCGTGTCGCTGTCGTACGTGTCACTATTATGATGGCGATTCTAGGAATTTCAATCATAATATTTGGGAGTAATTCGTATTTTCTAGCATTTGGTGTAGTGCTGTGGGGGATTGGTGCAGCGCTAGGGTTCCCAATTGGTCTGTCAGCTGCTGGAGATGATCGTGAAAATGCGACTTCTAATGTTGCTGCAGTTTCTATCATTGGTTATACAGCCTTTTTAGTCGGACCACCATTTTTAGGGATACTTGGGGAAGCATTCGGAATACGTAATGCCTTGCTAGCTGTTTTAGTATTTGTTCTTTTGTCTGGAATTGTATCGTCTATTACGAGAGAGAATACACCGAGCTAAATAAGGATTGCATGCAGCGGAAATATATCATCTCTATTGCTTTAGAAAATGATGTATGATATATTGTCAACGCAACTTATTAAAAGTGTTTAATAAGTATGTTGATTAAGGTGGTGAGCGATTTGAGTGAACAATTTGTTACTCAAAAATCGATTAAAGAGACGATCCTTCGCGGCATTCGTACAGCTCTTCTAGAGCAAGGAAGTGCGACGAAAGTTGAACTTAGTAATACATTAGAAATTAGTTTTCCAACGATAAGTAAATTTATAGAAAATATGAAACAAGATGGTGAAGTCACTTTAGTTGGTTTAGATGATTCAAGTGGCGGAAGAAGAGCGAAACGATATGCGTATAATCCAGAATATATGTTAGGATTAGCGATATTTTTAGAGAAAAATGAAACAAACTATACCATTTTTAACTGTTTAGGGGAAGTAAAAGAACAAGGAATTACTTTAAGTGTATTGATGGATACGGGCGTGAATCTATTATCAAAACATATTGAAAATCTTATCGCTACATTCCCGAAAATAAGCTCTATATCAATTGGTGTGCCTGGTTCGGTTGATAATGGTCGTATTTTCTATATTCCTGGTTATGAAAAGTTCCAAAACTTTAATTTAAAAAGTCACTTGGAGGATCTGTTTTCAATACCTGTAGTAATAGAAAACGATATGAATGCCGCAGTGCTTGGTTATTATAAAAGCACTGGAAATAACGACAATTCATCTCTTGTGTATTTGTATTCAGGTCAAAATGGCCCAGGGGCAGGGATTATGATAAATGGAGATGTAGTGCGAGGAAGCACCTTTTTCTCAGGAGAGGTATCTTTCGTTCCGCAGTATGATAATAAAAATTTCTTACAAGCTTTAAGAAGTGGAGACGAAGTTAACAATGCAAATAATCCAGAGAAATATAATATAGATGCTATTACTCGTTTAATAGCTACATGTATAGCTATTATTAACCCTCATGCCTTTATCTTCTGTGACGATGAAGTGAACCAATTTGTAATAGATCAAATTGTAAAAACTTGTCCGCAGTACATTCCGGTAGAACATATTCCGAAAATAACAGTGAGCGATTGGAAAGAAGATTATTTATATGGACTAAAAAGTCTTGGACTAGATCTTATGATAACAAGAACAAGTAAAGAAAATTAAATATCAAAATGTTGGTTGAATACTGTAAAAGAAAAGGTGTCGATTATGAAAATTGAACATGTAGCAATTTGGGTGAATGATTTAGAAGGTATGCGTGACTTTTATAAACAGTACTTTGGTGGTGAAGAAAATAGCTTATATCACAATCCGAAAAAGCAGTTTGCATCTTATTTTATAACTTTTGAAGGTGGTGCGCGTCTAGAATTTATGAGACAGGTAGGGATAGACGAGAAAGTACAAACGCAAACAATAGGATATGCGCATATTGCTTTTTCTGTAGGTAGTAAAGAAAAAGTGAACGAATTAACTAATACATTAAGAGAAGCAGGATACCCTGTGTTAAACGGCCCGCGTACCACAGGGGATGGTTACTATGAAAGTGTAGTAAGTGATCCTGAAGGAAATCAGATTGAGATAACGATCTAACGTTTTATTTACTAATAACGAATAAAACTATAAAACTTTGTTGTTCCCCAAAATGTTTACGAGAAACTTATTATTTCTTCAGAAAGGGGGACATAACATTGAGTGAGTCAATTTTGATTTTCTGTATATATCCATTGCTTATTTGTATTTTTTCAATAGCTGGGACTTATAAAATAGGTACATTTTACGTGATACCAATGGTAACATTTCTTATTTTTCTTATATTAAATGTTACATTGTACGATCCACCATTTTTCTTTTGGGTGGGCATGTATACTATTTTTTCATTTATTGTTTCTTATATAACTATCCTTTTTATAAAGGAATATAAAGTTGTAGAAAGAGAACGTTAATATCATTTTGGGGAAATAGGGATTTGCGGTGAACGATAATAACCTCATTTCACGTTGTCATGACGGGAAATGAGGTTTTTTTATTTCTATTTTTAATTGGAGTGATGAAAATCGCGAAGAATCCTCTCAATGATTGGATGAAGCGTAATAGGCAATTCATCAAGTGGAAAGAAGCGTAATTCTTTTGACTCAGTTTGATCACGTATAAGTTCACCGTTAAATTCGCGGCAAATATAAACGACTAGTACACCGTGTACTTGATCGCCGTTTGGGTAGATTTGAAAGAAATCAGGTCCTGAGTATGTACGGAATAGTTCTGGATTTTTAATGATAAGTCCCGTTTCTTCATATACTTCTCGCTTTAAAGTCTCTTCTAACGTTTCGTTATATTCTAAGGCACCACCAATAATACCCCAGCGGTTAAAATCTGTACGGAGCTGCAGTAATATTTCATTTTTCTCATTTAATATAATGGCGTGTGAACCGATTAAAATAAGTGGTTGATTACCTACTAGATTTCTCATGTCTTCAATATATCCCATAGTTGTTCTCCTTATATTTTAATAATAGTTAGGAAGTTCTTTTAACATTCTTTCTGTTTTACGTGCTGTAAATGCTAAGTTATGATCATCTTTTGTTCTGAAAAATAATGTGCGTAAAAAGGTTTTAATGTTGGCACATAAAATACAATACTCATTAAGCGAAAGGCGTTTTCTAATTTGAGGAAGCCTTTTTATTTTTTTATGAATAATAGAGACTAACTCGTCTTGTGGAAAGTCATGATACAGCATTGCTAGTAACGGCGTAATAATGCGTTCGTCTTCGTTATTGTGAAAAAGATCAGATGGGATAAAAATTTTATTTAATAAGCAATGAATTAATTCTTCATACCATTCAAAGGTCGTATAGGAATTGTGAACAATTTCAGTAAAGGCATCTGATACGTGGGCAAGACAATGAGCCCATCCTTTATTTTCAATATAGCCTCGAAAATCCGTTTCTAAGTTTGTATATGAAATGAGTTTGTTTTTTATTTCTTCAATATCTTCCTCTGTGAAAAAGTAGTGCGAGTTAGCGAATTGGAGTATTAGCGCGATTAACGAAACAGTGTAAGAACGTGTGAAAACCCCATCTGTATGTGGGGAGTGAATATCACAATATAAATACTCATCGCTTAAACAAGTTTGCAGAAGTAATTTCAGCTGATTATCCATAAGGAATTCATGATGAATGAAATAGGAAAAGCATTTATATATAAGTTGGTAACGAACGTAACTATCAGTCGTTCCGACATACTGAAGCATATTGAGCGTTAACTCATTTATATCTATATGTTGCAGTTGCGTATAGTCATTTTGTTGTATAAGCTCTAACTGTTGTTGTAACGTTGTAATATCCAATGGAGAACCTCCTCCGCACTTTAAAGATGCGATGTTTTCTAGTATTCTATATATTCAAGGACAATCCTGCTCATGCAAGGAGAACAAGTAGAAATTCGAGTATGACATAGATGAGGGAAGTATATGATGACTATAGAACAGTTAGAAAAACATTTTAAAATAAGAAGAAATGCTTCTTCTATCATGATAAAAGAAAATAATGCAGAGTCTTTTACAGAAGAGCAATTAAAGGAAATGATGCAATATTGCGTTGCTGAGGCTGAAAAAGAGGGAATAGAAAACTTACACTTTGAGATTTCTTCAAAAAGCCCAAATTACGATGTGTATAAGAAATGTTTTGAAACGTATTTATTTGAATATGTTACTGAAAACATGATTGTGTTTAAGGATATATATGAAGTAGAAGATGTAGAAAGTGAAATTGATTTTAAGCTTATTGAAGAAGTAGGAGAAGATACTTTTTATTCTCTTTGGAATGAAATGACGGAAGAACAAGTCACTTATGATCAATTTGTAAATATGATGTTGCAAGAAATTGGTGAGCAATGGAAAGAGCATTGTTTAACAGCGAGTGTCGATGAAGAGCCGGTAGGAATTGTAATCCCGCATATTGAAAAGGGGACGTTAGAAGAAGGAAAACTAATGTATTTCGCAGTTGCTCCAAATATGCGAAATAAAGGATATGAAACGGTATTCTTTACAGGAGCAATGTTTGTCTTAAAAGAAATAGGCGCATCATATTATATTGGCGAGACAAATGTACAAAATGAGTGGATGAAGGATGTTTTTGAAAAGAATGGATGTCAGTTATTAAGTTCTACTGAGCGATATGTGAGGAAGGTTTAGGAGGGTGAAAAAGGTTCTTGAACTTGTTTAACGGGAATCCGTGTACAAATTTTGAACAAGTAAAAGAACTTCTTGCCTGTTTGTAAGATAAAAAGAAAAATGAGAACGACAAAATAGATATTTCTATAATACAATAAAGAAAGATTCGATTATACGAGAAAGTGTTGGTGAAAGAATGGAGCAGCAAAGAAATTGGTTACAAGCGACTGTAGAAAGAAATGAAGACAATACGCTATATATAAAGTGGGAAAATAATATAGAAGAAGTTCGTATTTATTGGAGTACTTCACCAGATCATATTGAAGAAACTGGAGAATTACTTGCAACGGTAAATGGAGAATCATCATGTACAATTGAAAACCCGAGTGAAAATGAGCGTCCATATTTTAGAATAGTAGGAAGTAATGGACAAGCAGTGACAGTAGCTGAGCGTAGATTGCCATTACAAGGCGCGTTTAACTTCCGTGATATGGGAGGCTATGAAACGACTGAAGGCCGTAAAGTAAAATGGGGCAAGTTGTACCGTTCTGAAGAATTAGCAGGACTAACAGAGTGGGATATCGACTATTTAAAAAAGTCTGGGTTAAAGTTAATTTGTGACTACCGTACAGATTTTGAAGTGAAGCATAAGCCGAATCCTGAGATTACAGGTGCTCGTCAAGTGTGCTTACCAGTTATGCAAGATTTAGCGAAAGACTTGAATATTAATGAATTTTTCCAAGTTGGTGACCTTTCTATGTTAGGGAAACCAGGCGAGTATCTTGTGAAAATGAATCAAGATTTCGTAAGTGGTAATGAAGCATTCGTAAGTTTCTTAAACTTAGCACAAAATCCAGAAAACTTACCGTTAGTAAACCACTGTACAGCTGGAAAAGACCGTACTGGATTTGGATCGGCACTGTTATTACTTTTACTAGGTGTACCGGAAAAAACAGTAATGGAAGACTACTTACTAAGTAACGGTTTCCGTGAAAAGTTAAATGAAAAAATGATGGCCTTTTTAGGTGCAAAATTACAAAACGACGAAAGCAGAGCAATATTAGGTGCAATGTTTGAAGCGCGCGCTGAATATTTACAAGCTGCAATTGATGAAGTGAAAAAGCAATACGGTTCAGTTGAAGCATATGCTGAAAAAGCACTTGGCTTTACGAAAGAGTCGTTAGAGGAAATGAAAGTGTTATTGCTAGAGGATAAATAATGAGGGGGGAGGCTAATTGGATTAGCCTCCTGTTTCTATTATGAAATTTTTCGTTGCCTTATTATCCCTATGACAATTGGAATAACTGTCCCAATTAACAATATCGGTAAAAATAATTTTCCGAAACCGCCGCTCCATTTTAAAGCTATTGAAATGGTTTCAAATTGGATGAAAGCAAAAATAAGTAAACAGACATTTTTTAATTGATTTAGCATTTTTCTGCTGTTTAAATAAAACTGTTTAGCGTTTAATTCATTCAGTCTTTGTGGGTAGTTATGAACTTCTGGAAACTTTTCTAAAGCCTGCATTAAAAGGAGTATGAATAGCCCTATTCCTGGCAAAAGCAAAAGTTCCCACTTTGATCCCCAGCGATCTACAGCTCCATATGCGTTATAATGTGCGGGCACTTCCTCGGGCAATCTTCCCCAAATGATGATCAAAAAAATGATTGATCCAAAGAACAATGAATATCCAATGATATCTCCAGCCCATTCACTTTTTGTTTTTGGGATGTGTATTTTTGGTCTTTCCCACGAATTTACTATGTCTTTCCGCCCCTTTCTATTCCTGTATTACCTTTTTAAAATCGGGTCATTATCCAAATTATCTCAAATTTATAGTGTTTTCACAATTAATTATTTTTGAATAACATAACTCGTATGCCTTAAAGCAACTTTAAATTCTCTGTACAGTTACTATTTATAAAGGGAAAAAGTTCGACTTAAGAGCCAATTAATGAGAAAATACAAGTTGTAAATAACGTACTAGTTGAGGAGAGCATAATGAAATATAAGGTTATATTATTCGACGTAGACGATACATTATTAGATTTTCCTGAAACGGAGAGAAACGCATTGCATAAAGCGTTTGTACAGTTCGGGATGCCTACAGGGTATAATGATTATCTTGCAAGTTATAAAGAGATTAGTAATGGATTATGGAGAGATTTAGAAAATAAAATGATTACGCTAAGTGAATTAGCGGTAGATCGATTTAGACAATTATTTGCCATTCATAATATAGAAGTAGATGCACAGCAATTTAGTGATGTATACCTTGAAAACTTAGGGAAAGAAGTACACCTTATAGAAGGTGCAGTGCAATTATGTGAGAAACTACAAGATTGCAAGTTAGGTATTATTACGAATGGATATACGAAGGTACAACAATCGAGAATTGGAAATTCGCCTTTATGTAATTTCTTTGATCATATTATTATTTCAGAAGAGGTTGGTCATCAAAAACCAGCACGTGAGATTTTTGATTATGCATTTGAGAAGTTTGGGATTACTGATAAATCAAGTGTACTAATGGTCGGAGATTCGCTAACTTCTGATATGAAAGGCGGAGAAGATTACGGCATTGATACGTGTTGGTATAATCCAAGTTTGAAAGAAAATAAGACAGATGTTAAGCCGACTTATGAAGTGGAGAGCCTGCTACAAATTTTAGAAATTGTGGAAGTGGCGGAAGAAAAGGTAGTTTCATTTTAATCGTGTCGATATAATTTGAGTTGCGTTCAATTTATAGGTACGATCGGTGTAATAACTAGAGGTGAGTGAAAGATGTTAACGTTTTTATTTGAGTTAGACAAGGCTATTCCGCAGGAGGATGAGCCAAAGTATGATGCTTATACAAAGGGCTTTATTGAAGGGGATTTAACGATTCGCGCGAGTGACAGCGTACTTTTTCAGAAGTCATGTATGAAGGTCGCAGAGCTCGGCATTTATTTAGGACAGTGGATGGAACAAGTACAATACGGTCAAAACGTACATATGAATTATGAAACGAGTGACCGTGAGGAAGTAATTCTCGGATTCTTCTATGAAGAGGAAGATCAGTGGAGAATTTCTTCTAGTTGGCAACAATTTGAACTTCAAGAGCGTATATCCACGACAGCATTAGTAGAGAGCGTTCAACGTTATTTATATGAGCTAAATAAGGAACTGCGCGCGATAGAATATCCTGTTACGTTTGATCAGTATTTAAGAGGAGAGCGAGTGATACAGCTTTCTTACAAACGACTGTGCGATAGTAAAGCGGATACGACGTCGATAGAGGTTTACAATGAAAGCAAGCAAGTAGGCGCAGTACGGGGCTATTATAAAAATACGTTGATGAGAGTGCTAGACTTTATTCCGAAAGTCGGTAGTAATATCATTTATGAAATAAAGGATAGTAGGGACAATATTCGCGTCATTGCAAAGGATGTAAGTAGGCAGCGTCAAAGAAGGATTTTAGTAACGTACATCGATAATAATGATGCAGAGCATGAAATACTTGTATGTGATGGAAAGTTATTAGATGCAAATTTCTTATTTACCTTTACATATAAGGGAGAAGAATATGTTGTTCACAAAACTTCAATTGGACTTGGAAAGTTATTGCGAAACGGCTATGTAATCGCAGATTGGAATATTCGTCTTGAGGAAGATATGTATGATATCAAAATGGATGTATATGATGAAGATTATATAGAGGATCAATACTTACTGTTAGGCGTATTTCATGCTGTTTTGTATGGGTGATAAATGAGTAGTACCGGTATTCTTCATGGAAAGAATGCCGGTATTTTTATATGATTTTTTGTCTTCAATTAATCCTCGAAAATAAAAACCTCATCAATTGTACTATGAAGTGCCTTCGCAATATCGTGAGCAAGTTGCAAGGAAGGGTTGTATTTTCCTTTTTCGAGATGGCTTATCGTTTCACGACGTACACCAACAGTTTTCGCTAAATCTTCTTGTGTCATATTCAATTTGGCGCGGTATTCTTTTATTTTCGTTACGAACGCCATGGTGCATCTTCCAATTCATCCACTGGTTTATCGTAAAAGAACATAGAGAAGCCGAACGTAAGAATGAGTGTGCCGAAAAGAAGAGCGATATCAATCTCTTGTAGCGCCGGGTTTGGAAATAACATTTCAATAAACATAATGATAGCGGTCGTTAGTAATGTAACGATAAATGCATTGCGGCACGATTTATTGACGATTTGTTCAAACAGTTCATCGTGTTGAACTGTTCTATACGATGTGAAAAAGGAGAAGAAACAGAACATAGTAAACAATCCTTTTTCATAAAAAAAGCCGAGGAATCCAAAGAAACCGAGAAATCCTAAATATTTAATCCAAGTTGTTTTCACGATAGATTCTCCTTTCAATGTTAGAAATAAATCACGTTATGTTATAAATATATCACATATGAAAATGTATAGTAATAATAGTTTTCCAATTCTTTTCATAATAATAGTAAAAAGAGGAAATATAATGCGAAATAAAGAGGATAATATTGTAAAATGGTTGTAAGGAGGGGGAGGAAGGAATGCTAACTTGGATTATGATCGTTGTATTACTTGTAGTGATTACTGTAGTGGCAACGGTATTAATTGGGCGGAATGGTGATGCGGATTATAGTAAAGCGACAAAAGGGAATATTAAACGGCTGACGATGATTTATATTATACTAGCTGTCGTTTTAATCGTTGGATTAGGCTTGTATATTTATTTTAAAGGTTGAAAAAACTGAAAAAATATAAAAATCTAAAAATATAAGTATGCTATAATGTTAATATAGTTATTTGGTAATTAAGGAAAGGATTGGATGGAATGATTGAAATTACGAATGTGTCAAAAAGTTATAATGGGTCTACTTATGCAGTAAAAGATTTAAGTTTATCTGTGCCTAGCGGAGAAATCTTTGGGTTTTTAGGACCGAATGGTGCGGGTAAATCAACGACAATTAAGATGATTACTGGTATTCATGGAGTGGACAAAGGGACGATTACGATTAACGGTAAAGATATTATGAAAAATCCGATGGAAGCGAAGAAGACGTTTGGTTATGTTCCAGATAGTCCGGATATGTTTTTACGATTAAAGGGAATTGAATATTTAAACTTTATGGCAGATATGTATGAAGTGCCGAAAGAAGTACGCCAAGAACGAATCGAGTCTTTAGCAAAGAAGTTTGATCTTTATAATGCGTTATCTGATCAAATTCAAAGTTATTCACACGGTATGAGACAAAAAATTGTTATTATTGGTGTGCTCGTGCACGAGCCAGATGTATGGATTTTAGATGAACCGTTAACAGGGCTTGATCCGAAATCTGCATATATTTTAAAAGAAATGATGAGAGAGCATGCGGATAAAGGAAAGATAGTATTTTTCTCAACGCACGTATTAGAAGTGGCAGAAAAAATATGTGACCGCGTCGCGATTATTAATAAGGGAAATCTTCAGTTTAAAGGAAATTTAAATGAAATGAGAGATCATTTTAAATCCAATGAATCACTTGAAAAAATGTTCTTGGAGATGACGGGCAATGAGTAAAATTTGGACGTTAACGAAAGTATTATTGAAATTAAATTATGCAGATTTCATAACAGATAAGAAGAAGCGCTGGGCGTATGTATTTTCATTTGCAGCCATTTTATTTGTTGGTTTTTTAATATTTGGTTCGATGACGCACGGAATGTATGAAGGTATGAAACATTTGGGGCAAGATCCAGGAATGATTATCGCAATGGGACTTGCGATTGCGAGTATATGGGTATTTTTAATGAGTATAACGAACATTTTAACTGTATTTTACTATAGTAATGACATTGAAATGTTATTGCCGTTACCATTGAAACCAGCGCAGATTATTTCGGCAAAGTTTCTAACGGTATTAATTACACAATACGTAATGAGTTCATTTATTTTATTACCAATCTTTATTACGTACGGGTTAAAAAGTGGCGCATTTATTACATATTACATATACATGATTTTTATTTACTTACTCTTCCCGATTGTGCCGTTAGTATTAGCTTCATTACTGATGACAGTTATTATGAGGTATACAAATATAGCGAAAAATAAAGATCGAGGCAATATATTTATTGGAATCGTAAGTATACTATTTATTGTAGGAATTAATGTATTTTTACAGTGGAAAAATAAAAGTTCATTTTCTGAAGATGCACTTACGAATTATCTTGCGAGCAACGAATCTTCACTTTTAGTACAAATGACAAATTATTTTCCAACTACATATTTTGGAGCAGTGGCATTAGTAGAAAATGCAAATTGGAAGGGTCCTTTATACGTAATAATTTTTGCACTTATTTCATTTGTATTTTTTGTGTTGTTTTATTACATTGCAGAGCGTACATATTTAAAAGGGGTTATTGGACTTTCAACGAGTACAGCAAAAAAAGAGGTCATTTCAGCAGAAGGTTTACAGAAATCAACGGTACAAAGTTCACATTTGAAAGCGTATGTGAAAAAAGAGTTTAAAACGTTATTCCGTACACCGCAATTTTTCTTAAATTGTATCGTACAAACTTTCGTTATGCCGATTATGTTATTCTTTGTTTTATTCGTGCAAGATGGAAATTTAAAGTGGATAACAGGGTATATTGATAATCCAGAATCAGCAGGTCTTGCAATTGGCGTTGGTCTTTGTGCATCGTTATTTTTAATGGGAAGTAATGTTATCGCAACAACATCATTTTCACGAGATGGAAGTTCATGGTTTGTGAATCGTTATTTACCTGTAAAAGCTTCGGATATCTTTTTTGCGAAAGCGATCACTGCTTGGTTAATTAATGTAATTATTTTAGCAGTATTCGGTATTACGATGGCAGTTGTAGCGGGGATATCTCCAGTATTTATGGTACTTTGGTTCTTACTAAGTGCGAACGGTTTATTGCTAATCAATTTAATCGGTACACGCTGGGATGCACAAACTGCAGATATACATTGGGATACAGAGCAGAAATTATTTAAGAGCCGATATACAACTTTGTGGAACTTTTTAGCTAATATTTTTATAGCTTTAGTTATTGTAGCGGGAGTAAGTCTATTATACTTCTTCCTTCAAGTAGGACTGTGGGTTATGTTTATCGTTTTATTTGTAATGTTTACGATTGTAAATTATATCTTCATTAAAATTTTAAAATTAGGTGCAGAACGTATATTGTCAAATATTGAATAAAAAGATAGATCCTCTGTATTCGTGCAGGGGATTTATCCATAGATGGAGGAGAAAAGGTGAAGAAAATAGCAATTGTAACAGGGGCAACTCGTCTGAATGGAATTGGTGCAGCTGTATGCAAGGTGCTTGCTCAAAAAGGGATAGACATTTTTTTCACGTACTGGTCTCAGTATGATAAAGCGATGCCGTGGGGAATGCATGATAAAGAGCCCTTTTTGTTGAAAGAGGAGATTGAAAGTTTAGGTGTTCGATGTGAAATGGCAGAAATCAATTTATCGCAGTCGTATTCGCCAAATCGTTTGTTTTATATGGTCTCAGAACGTTTAGGTGATCCATCTATTTTAATTAATAATGCAGCGTATTCTACTCATACGAGAATTGAAGAATTAAATGTAGAACAGTTAGATAAACATTATACAGTGAATGTTCGCGCTACTATGTTATTAAGTTCATTATTTATAAAACATTATGCACTGAAAACGAGTGGCAGTATTATTAATCTTACTTCAGGACAGTCATTAGGGCCAATGCCTGATGAACTAGCATACGTAGCGACGAAAGGAGCAATTGAAGCATTTACAAAATCAGTAGCACCAGTTGCGATGGAGAAGGGAATTACAGTGAATGCTGTTGATCCAGGACCGACGAATACAGGATGGATTACAGAGGAGCTGAAGCATCATTTAGTGTGGAAGTTCCCGCAAGGTAAAGTAGGAGAACCGTCAGATGCAGCACGCTTAATTTCTTTTTTAGTAAGTGAAGAAGCAAAATGGATTACGGGGCAAGTCATTCATTCGAACGGCGGTTACTCATAAATATATTATGTTAACAAATGTTGAGAAACAAAAAAATAAAAGAAAATATTATTTTTTTGTATAAATAAAATGTCAAGAAAGATAAAAATTTGATAGGAGAGTATATCGTCAAATGAAGATAGTAATTCCTTATGTGACAATATACTCTTTTTCTTTTACTACAGAGAAGAAAAATGAAGTAGAAGAAACTCGAATATTCAAATGGGTTTATCAGTTTTTGTACGTATTATTATGAAGATTACTGTCGGAAAGATGGTAATTCATGTGAAAAGGGATTTTTTAAGGGGAAATCGAATCGTAAAGGGGAGGATAAATAAAGTAAACATAGGGGGATTTATATGAAAATGAAAAAGGTCGCTATCGCATCGATAACAATTGGTACAATGCTTACTATGGCAGCTTGTAGTCCTTCAGCAGATAAAGAGACAGAAAAGAAAGAGCAAGTAACAGCTCAAAATGAAGGAGAATCAAAAACGACAAGTGCAGATGAGACGTCAAAAACAACGAAAGATACTGAAAAAGATACAAATACTTCTTCAAATGAAAAAACAGATAAGGATGCAAAAAATACGAAAGAATCATCAGGAACAGAGAGTAACGGCAAAACATCAACTCAAAATGAGAATGTGAAAACAAAAGAAAAAGAAACGACAGGAAAAACGAATGACGAAACGACTAGCGGAAAAACAACAGATCAAAGTACAAGTACAAACTCAAACGGAAAAACAACGAAAGATCCGAAGAAAAGCGTAGCTGTGAAAACGAGTGTTAAAGAAGTTGCTGCATTAGTTGATAGCTTAGACAAGCAATTAGCTGCTAATCCGAAATTAGATACAGTAAATAAACTTGGAAAACAAATTAATGAAAAGTGGGATGTAATCGAGAAAGAGTTAGAAGCATCACATCCAGCTGAATATAAAACAATCGGGCAAAGTATGTATCCGTTAATTGTAGGAGCGGAGAAAGAAAAGATCGATATTAATAAAATGAAGTCATTAACGACGAAAACGAAAAAAGATTTAACTCAGTTATTAACGAAACTTTCGTAGTTTGAAAAGCCTACTGTGGAAGTAGGCTTTTTTGTGTTGAGAGTGTAAGTAAAGTTTATGGGAAGCCTAACGAAAAAGGATGGTGATAAAAATGACAATAGATCGAGTTTGTACAATTGGGCCAGCAAGTAATAATAAAGAAACGTTAGCACAGTTAATAAACAATGGTATGAAAATAGTGCGCTTGAATTTATCACATGGCACGCATGAAAGTCATAAAGACATCATTCGTTTAGTCAAATCGTTAGACGATTCTATTGAAATTTTAGGCGATGTACAAGGTCCTAAAATAAGGTTAGGTGAAGTAAAAGGAGAACAAATTACACTTCAGGCGGGAGATTCTTTTATTTTACATACGCAAGCAGTTACAGGGAGCAATAGAGAAGCAAGTGTTGATTATGAAGGAATCACGAATGATGTGAAAGTTGGAAGTAGAATTTTAATTAATGATGGAGAAGTTGAGTTAATCGTTGAAACGGTAAGCGCGGATAAAATAGAAACAAAGGTCAAAACAGGTGGTAATATCTCATCTCATAAAGGGGTGAACTTACCAGGGGCAATCGTTAGTTTACCAGCTATTACAGAGAAAGATAAAAAAGACATTCAGTTTCTTTTAGAAGAGGATGTTGATTTTATCGCATGTTCTTTCGTACGGAAACCTAGTCATATAAAAGAAATACGAGATTTTATACAACAGTATAAAGAAACATCACCTAATGTAATTGCCAAAATAGAAACGATGGAAGCGATCGATAATTTTCAAGATATATGTAAAGAAGCAGACGGAATTATGATTGCAAGGGGTGATTTAGGAGTAGAGTTGCCGTATCAATTTATTCCGCTCTTGCAGAAAATGATGATTCAGGAATGTAATCGAACGAATACATATGTTATTACAGCAACACAAATGCTTCAATCTATGGTAGATCATTCTATTCCAACAAGGGCTGAGGTAACTGATGTGTTTCAAGCTGTACTGGACGGAACGAACGCAGTTATGCTTTCTGCTGAAAGTGCATCAGGCGAGCATCCAATTGAAAGTGTAAGAACATTACGTCTCGTTTCTGAATTCGCTGAGCATGTGAAAAAAGACGGGCCTTTTGTGATGAAAGATGTACTGGAATTGTTGCATAAGTCTTTGGGTGAGTGATAAAGTGAAACTTTAATCAGTGGGGGTTTTGTCCATCCCACACTGATTATCAGCCCTCACCAATTGGGCTTTTACGGGCAGTTGATCTCCCACCTAACTCCTCCGCATTTGCCGAATTTTGAGGTGGGAGTCTTACTGCCCGGCGAATAGCGGGATAAATAAAAAGAGGGCGGATATGCATCCACCCTCGTGTTTTTCATTCTTATTATTCTTGCTCTTGCTCGTCCAAAATTTTATCAAAAGCAGCAGATACTTTATCAAACTCTTCATCATTTTCAATGTATGAAAACTCATTATCTTCTTCTACTTTTAAAAAGAAAATATCAATGTCTTCCTCAGATTCTGTTTGAATGTCTTCTACGAAGGCAACTGCAATATATTCTGCGCCTTCGACATCCATCGCTCCAAGTACTTCTACTTCCTGATCCTCATTATTCTCATCACTGAGAGTAAACACTTCGCCAACTTCAATATCAGACATATCCATTCTCCTCCTGTTCGACTCTAAAAAATAGAGCGCTCAAACTGCATACATACTAACATATCTTTCCATGAAAAATCAATTTCATACATTAGAAAAACAACTGATTCTTCAATAGAATAAGTATTTAGCTAGAAGGAGTTTTATTTGTGAGTGCTATATTACTTAATCCATTCAACAATTGTATCCATAGTTTGTCTTGTTTTATCACGCTTTGGCTCTTCTTTACGGTAACCAAAGGCAACCATAACAGATACTTCAAGATTATCATCTTTTATAATACCTTCTTGACGAAGTAAAGAATCTACTTTCTCTTTATCAAATCCTTCTATTGGACAAGAATCAATGCCGATTTGAGCTGCACTCGTCATCATATTACCTAAAGCAATATAAGATTGCTTAGATGCCCAATCAAATACAGCACGATCCGATTGTAACAAGTTAAAATCGGATTCCTGGAACTTTTTGAAGAATTCATATCTGATTTTTTGAGTGTCTTCAGGTAATCCAATAATATCGTTCATCATATATTTAATATACTCTGCATCATAATGCATATCTTTAATGTTTCTTGAAAGAACAATGACAAAGTGACTAGCTGTTGCAAGTTGCCCACTAGCGCCCCATGAATAAGGTTGTAGTTTTTCTCTTAATTCTTTATTTTGTACGACAATAAATTTCCAAGGTTCATAACCAAAAGAAGAAGGAGATAATCTGCCTGTTTCTAAAATGAAATGAAAATCCTCTTCTGAAATTTTGTGCATAGGATCGAACTCTTTACATGCATGTCTGAAATGGAAAGCCTCCATAATTTTCTCTTTTGTAATTTGTTTTGTATTTGTCATAAAAGTTCCTCTTTTCATTAATTTATTTTTGTAAGTAAATTATATTTTTAAAGTAACATAGATACAAGTACGCACATTTATGTGTTATAGTATCAAAAAAGATACTATTGGTAAGGGAAGAGACTTATGATGGATTGTTCAAACGAAAATAATATAAATTACCCATTTTTAAATAAGTATTCTTGTCCAGTGGAAGCTATGGTTGAGGTTATTGGCGGAAAATGGAAAGGGGTTATTTTGTATCATTTATTAGATGGTACAAAGAGATTTAATGAATTAAAAAGATTAAAACCTAATATCACACAAAGAATGTTAACACTGCAGCTGAGAGAACTTGAAGCAGATGGCATTATACATCGTGAAGTATACCGTGAAGTGCCGCCAAAAGTAGAATATTCGTTAACGGAGCTTGGTGAATCACTACGTCCAATGATTCTATTAATGATGGAATGGGCAACTCATAATATGGAGAAAGTTTTGGAGAGTAGAAATACGAAAAATAATAGTTAAGAGTTGTAGAAATAAAAGGTGTTTTCCATATGTGAAGACACCTTTTATTTCTATATTTTTTACTTTTTAACTTCAACTGCTGAAATTGCAAAGTCATGCAAGTTTACAGTTTTGCCATACCAATCAGCGTGTTTAAAAACAACACCTTTTCCATATCCTTCAGTTGAAGTACGTTCCCATAGCGTTGTTGAATAGCTAGCAGTAGGGGATGCTGTACTTACGGAAGAAATTCTATTTTGCCAACTAGGAGGCAAATTTTTAAAACCACTACTAAGAGAAAAATACTCGCCACCTTTATTTGCATGTTCATAGAAGTCTGTACTATTAGGTCCGCTCCCGCCAACCCCAAGGGGAGTGATTGTATGATTCAACCTTTGTTTATCTTTTTTAATAAAAGACTCTAAACTTTCTTTGCTCGAAAATCCATAAGATAACCAGTCTCCATTTTGATTTTGTTTCGGTAGAACTAACGTTATTTTTACGTCTTCCTTTGGTGGAGCATCCAATTGGTTAAACGAATCTACAGTCTTTTCATCTACAGTTACATATTCAAAAGAGGTAATCGAATAATCCTTTTCGGTACTAGCTGATACTGATCCCAATCCTACAGTTAATGATGAAATGGCTACCACTGCACTTACTATCAATTTTTTTAGCATGAATTCATCTCCTTTACACTTAGTTTTTTTACATACATAAAATGTATGATAATTAAGTTATATTGTAAATATTTAGAATTTTATAAAAATAAAACAGAATATTCTTTTATTAGTCTGGGGTAAGGAGAGTAATTTGAAAAAGGATTTACTTAAAAAGTAAATCCTTTTTGGGGGTTAGCAATAAAGTTATTGTGTAAATTTTGCAATTTGCTAACCGACTTCAAAACTCTACTGATTAAAGTTTCATTTTATCCTGTTATGAATCATACACTTTTTTTGCATTCATAGAAGCCGCATCTAATAAAAGGAAAATGGCTGCTATAATATGTAGAACGATTACTATATAAGGAAAGAAGGCAACTAGAGTAACGATAATGCCGATATAATGAGGGTACGTATTCATGTCTACTTTTTTAGCTAATAAAATAGTAGTGATATGTAACACAATCAATAGAAGTAAAGGTATCCCATATAGGTTAACGTGACTTAGAAATAAATAATAACAAGGAAGTAATAAAAGATGATAGATCCCTGTAGTCCACTTTAGTGCTTGGATGTAGGTTTTCAAAGTGAATCCTCCTAAAATAATTCATATCTATATATTACCAAAAATAATAGGTAATTGGATATTATATATTTGTAGATTTTAGTAGAATGTAATTTTTTTATGTTAACTAATTATTGGTTATCTATAAATTAGAAAAACCAACTCAATAAGGGGAAGGGACGTTATCCACATTGATCAGACAGTAAGTGAAAAATATTTGACTAGATTATTAAGTTAATCTCAGTTGTTTAAAAACTTGTATACGAGATTCTATAAAGGGATGAAGGTGCTTTTCGTTTAAGGGATAATATATCCATTGCTTTTAGGGAACAGTAATTCAAAACTTAAAACAATGGAGGTTATCATAATGCAAAAAATGCTTTTTTCGTTCTTATGCATATTTTGTTTCGTAATTGGAAGTTCTTTCACTGTTCATGCTTTTTCTCCAAAGCAGTTACCGATTTCTCAAACGTCAGATCGATGGAAAATAGAAATTAAGCAACCTGATAAAAAAACTGGTTTAGTTACATCTAAAAAGGATGTTTTTGATACGTATGGTTTCGAGGTTCAAGATATTGGGAAGGACGCTTATCATGTAACCATTGAAGTATTTCGAAATGAACCAGATTCTCAAACGAAGTATGAACTTTTCACTTCTAAAAAAGATCATGTGTTAAGTAAAGAAGTTGCTTTTAATCATGCGAATTTTCCTATATCCGTTCAGTCTAATGAACTTGAAGTTATTATAACTTGGCAAGAAAAGCCTTCTAAAGCGTTGGAAAATGGACAAAAAGACTGTGAGGCGGAAAGAAAGTATAAACAGACATTTATATTTAAACAAAATTAAATTGTGCGAAAAAACTCCATTATTTTTAATGGAGTTTTTTATTATAACATTTACATTTTGAAAACACTTCACAATCATAACGTAGTAGGCGTATTAAAATACTTATTTAGTGTATTGTCTTTTAAAGAAGAAAGCGGAACCTTCACCTCACTACCTTCCTTCATATTCCGCAGCATAACGGTTTCTGTACTAAGTTCTTCTTCACCAATAATAAGCACATAAGGGATATTCTCTTTATTTGCATAATTAAGGGCACGTTTTAATTTGCGTCCTGCTAGTTCGAGTTCGACTTTTAAGGAAGTGGTAGAACGTAATTGCTGGGCAAGTTGTAAGCATTGTAATTCTGTCCCAAGCGGGATGATAAATACATCCGCTGTAGATGATATCGTTTCTTTCTGTGATAGTGCTGTATAAATAACGTCTAAACCGAATGAAATACCGACTGTTGGATAGTTCATATTATCACCGCGGAATGCGCCAATAATATTATCGTAACGACCACCGCTACCGATGCTAGATGTAATCGAGCCATCTTTTAGAAAGATTTCATATACGGTACCTGTGTACATTGTCAGTCCTCGCGCTAAAAACGGATTGAATATAGCATTTTCATTAATTCCGAGGGCGATTAAATATTGCTGTAATTGTTGTAGTTCGTTTACTCCGTCGGCAACGAGTTGGTTATTGAAAGCTTCTTTAAAGTCAGCAATTGTAAGCTTTAGACAAGATAATACGGTATTACATATCGTATCAGCCATTTCTTCAGAAATTCCGCGCTCTAATACATCTTTTCGTACACCATCAATCCCAATCTTTTCGATTTTGTCTAATGATAAAATAACGTCACTCGTTAGTTCAGTAGGGATGTTAATGGACTCAAGAATACCGTTTAACAATTTTCGGTTATTATATTGGATCGTTACTTCTAAGTTTAACGTTCGGAACAGTTCAAACGCCATACTCATAAGTTCCGCTTCTGCCATGACTGATTCTACACCGACTATATCAACGTCACATTGAATGAACTCACGAAATCTCCCTTGTTTAATTGGTCCATCTCGAAATACTTTTCCAATTTCATACCGTTTAAAAGGGAGGCGGATGTTCGGATTCATCGCTACGACTTTTGCGAATGGGATTGTTAAATCATAGCGTAAGGCAAGGGCACGTTTTCCTTGATCTTGAAGCGTATATATTTCTTTTAAAATTTCATCGCCACCGCCGTACTTGTAAGACATAAGCTCATACATATTTAACGTTGGTGTTTCTAACGGTTTACATCCGTATCGTTCAAACGTGTCTTCACACGCTCTTTTAATTTTGTTTCGTAGTACTTGTTCCTCTGGTAAATAGTCCTTTGTTCCTTTTACGTTTTTCATTTCCATCTTAATCACTCCTTTTTTAAATTAAAAAAAGCTATATGGGTATAAAAATACCCACATAGCTTTATGAACGCTTCGTGGGTCAACAGGAAAAGCCCTGTACCCACGAAGAAAAATTTTTCTTCGGATACACGGCGTTACGTATGATGATGAAGTTGGAAAGACGTATTAAAATTTTGCATTAGAAATCTCTCCTTAACATAAGTTTTTCCAAATTATATCAGATGATTTTAGAATTATCAATATTTTTAGTTTTGAAGCGAAATGTATTCATTTCACATTGCTTACAAGATGTTTTCTGTTCGTGCCATTTTTATCGCTTCTTCACGATTGTTAACACCTAGCTTTGAATAGAGATTTGAGCAGTAATTACGGATTGTTCCTTCAGATAAAAATAGCTTAGCAGCAATGGATTTATAGCGTAATCCGTTTGATAGATGTTCTAAAATTTCCATTTCCCGTTTTGTAAGTCCATATGGATAAGTTTGTTTAGTTGATTTGATTTTCGCTAATTGCTCACGTTGAAGTTTCATTTTCTCAAAAATGCGTGTAGCAACCGATTGGTCAATCCAAGTTCCACCGTTATAAATAAGTTTCAAGGCCTCCTTCATTTCTTGCGGATGAACAGACTTCAACATGTAACCTTCAGCTCCATGCTCGAGTGCAGTTGCTGCTTGTAAGGAATCTTCAAATGTTGTCATAAGAACAATCTTTATATTAGGCCAACGTCGCTTCATCTCTAGCAAAGCCTCAATACCATTCATTTCTGGCATCTGAATGTCCATTAGTACAATGTCAGGTTGTAATTGTTCACATAATTTTAATGCCTCAGATCCATCGTACGCCTTACCAGCAACAATAAAATCAGTTTGGTGCTCTAAAATTTTCTCTAAACTATTTGTAATAAGTGCCTGATCATCAACGACCAATAAGCGAATTATGTCATTTGTGGGTTTTGTTTGTAATGGAATATTACAAACAACGCATGTTCCTTGTTCAACATTAGAATGAAGAGATAATGTCCCCTGAACTTGTTCAAGTCGCTCTTTCATTCCACTGAGTCCAAAGCAAAATTGAATTTCTTTCATTCCAATCCCGTTATCTTCAATTTGCAATCGAAGTTGTTGTCCGTCGAAATGTAGTTGAACGGATATGTTGCTCGCTTTACCGTGCCGAACAGCATTTGTTAACGACTCTTGAAGACAACGATATAGGCAAAAATTCACTTTTTGCATTACAAGAGTCTCGTTTCCAATCACACGAAATGTAACGGTTGTACCTGTAGATTTCATAAATTCTTCTGTTAATTGTTGTAGTGATTCACTTAATGAATTACTAAGTGGATTATGAGATAGTTCGTGTAGATGCTTTCGAATGTCATTTAGACTATGCTGAGCAATGCTGATAAGCGAATCAATTCGTTCAAACTGTGAATCCGGTACTGATGATCTTAGTGATGTGACGCCAGCGATGAGAGAAGTAAGTGTATGACCAATTGTGTCATGTAGTTCATGTGACAGTCGATTACGCTCTTCTATTAAAGTAAGCTCTTCAATTCTTTTAATATGTTGTTCTAATAGTAGTTTTTGCTCTTCAATAATTCGAGATTGCTTATGATACTGAATTAATATATTAAAAGAAATGCCAATGGCAAAACCGAGACTACAACTAACGATTAGTTCATATGGCAGTTGGTTGGCAATCCAAGCATTCAATAGTGGAAATGCAAATCCACAAAAAATACCGCTCCATATATAATTATTTTGATTACTACATAGTCCAATAATGATTACGAGTAAAATGAAAGACCAAAGTAAATTTGGAGCTACGGATGCTAAGTAAAGATAAAAACAACCTGCAGTGATAATATCGAATGCAGGGTACCATTCTGGTTTCTTATATCGAATAATTAATGGTATAAGGTAAACGACAAAAGTGAGAGAAAGCACAATCATACTTGATGTATGAATGGATGTTGGAAACATAAAATTAGCGCCGATGATAACAATTAGCCAAAATGTTCGTATGAGCACAAATATCCAGTCATACCAAATCCATTTTTTTGTGAATGAGAACATAAATTAAGCACCTACTTGTATTTTAAGATTAATTATCAATGATTCAGATTCATCATGTAACATATCTCTGAAATCGTCAATAGAAAGACAGTCAATAAAGTATGTCATATGAAGCAGTTGACAGTTTGTCACATGTTTTATATGACATAGTTGCATAAAGCGTAATAAGTAAATTAAAACGTTTTGTCACTATGTTATTTAACAATATTGAAGTTAAGGTGAGGGAGTGAGGCAACAGAAAAATATAAAATAATAGGAGCGATGCATAATGAAGTCATTTATCTTAAAAAAAGGAACATCCCTTACTTTAACAGGGGCAATATTGGTTGGAGCGTTAGCGATACCTTCTTACGAAAACGTACATGCGGTAAACACAAGGACATCAATTGAACAAGTTATCGATAAAGCTGCCGATGCAAAGAATGTTCCGGGAGTTATTGTTACTGTGAAAAATGGAGAGGCAAGTTGGGCGTATGCTTCTGGTGAAGGTAATATTGAGAGAAATCATAAAGTAGATGCTGATTCTGCTTTTAGAATTGGGAGCACAACGAAGACCTTTGTAGCTACAGTAGTATTACAGCTTGCGGGTGAAAAGAAGTTAAGTCTTGATGATACGGTAGAGAAATGGTTGCCGGGACTTATAAAAGGGAAAGACTATGATGGCAGCAAAATTACGATTCGCCAACTATTAAATCATACAAGCGGAATTGCTGATTACTTGACTCCAGATCTTAAAGAGAAATTAATAGAGAATCCAAGCGAGAAGTATACAGCGGAACAATTAATTTCTCGTGCCCTACAATTAGAACCAGTAAAAGGCTGGTCATACTCGAATACAAACATGGTTATTATAGGATTGATTATTCAGAAGGTAACCGGAGAATCGTATGCTGAGCAGATAAAGAAACGAATTATGGAACCCCTTAGTTTAAAAGAAACAGTTCTTCCTGGAAGCTCAATGGATATTCCGAAAAAAAATGCACGTGGCTATTTAAATATGGGAGATAAATTAGTAGATATTACTTTGTTTAATCCATCGTTTGCTAATGCTAGTGGTGAAATGATTTCGACAGGAGAAGATATGACAACGTTCTTCCGTGCCTTATTAGGTGGGAAATTACTGACACCCGAAATGCAGAAGGAGATGGTGACTAACACAGTAGATACCCCATTAGGAAAGTATGGACTTGGTATTCACGCAACAAAATTGCCAGATGGTACTGAAGTATGGGGACATGGTGGTGGTATTCCTGGTTTTACTAACTTTGCTGGTGGAACGAAAGATGGTCAACATGTTATCTCGATAAATATTAATGTATTAGGGGCAGAGAAACAGATTAATAATATTTTAGCTTCAGAATTTGCGGCAAAATCAAAAAAGGAACCCACAGATAAGGAAAAGAAAAGTAAACATCGAGAAGAAGTGCAAAATGTAATGGATCAAGTAGTAACGAATAAAAAAATTCCAAGTGTTATAGCTGGCGGATTAAAGGATGGCAAGCGTTGGTCGTATGCTACCGGAACAGCTAGTTACGAGATGCCACGCCCTGTAGAACCGAATTTTTCGTTCCGTATCGGAAGCATAACGAAGACATTCACTGCTTCTGTTGTACTGCAATTGGCTGAAGAGAAACAATTAAACCTTGATGATACAGTTGAAAAATGGTTGCCGGGAGTTGTAAAGGGTAACGGATATGATGGGAGTAAAATTACAATTCGTCAGTTATTAAACCATACAAGTGGGATTGCAGCATATACTGATTTAGATATGCGAGATATTACATTGCCTCAAAACCCATTTCGTTATTATAGTACCGATGAGCTCATAAGTTTAGCACTTGCAAAGCCGTCTGTATTTGCACCAGGGGAGGGCTGGGACTATTCAAATACAAATACTGTTATAGCCGGGGAAATTATTCGGAAGGTAACAGGAGATACGTATGCTGAGCAAATTAGAAAAAGATTTATTGAACCGCTCGGGTTAAAAGAGACATTCGTAATGGAAGCAAGTTCGCACATACCGGGTAAGCATGCTAATGGATATAATATGGATAGATCAGGTCGTTTATATGATTTGACAGAAATTAATCAGTCATGGGCAAATGCAGCTGGAGATATGGTTTCAACAGTGAAAGATTTGACTACATTCTTCAGTGCACTGTTGGGTGGAAAGCTTTTAAATCAAGAGCTAATGGATCAGATGTTCACAACAGTAGATTCACCTATAGGTAAGGTTGGACTAGGAGTTTATGAAGACAAAACACCCGACGGGCAATCGTATTGGGGGCATGCTGGTGGGACTTTTGGATTTGAAACAAGGGTGGGTGGACCTATTGGAGGAGAACATATTTTAGTAACTGCTATTAATGCAGTAGGTCCAGAAGTCAATACAGGCAGGGATAAAATATTTAATAAAGAGTTTGGACGTTAAATGTAAAATTGACATCGAGCCTTCCGTTTGAAGGCTCGATGTCGATTTTCTTTATGTGAGTTTGAATTTAATGGGAAATAAAATCTTAGTAGGATGATGCATAAATATATCTACAAAAATGTGAAGTTAAGTAGGAGAAATGGAAAAGGGTGTATAATATAATAAAACTTAATAATATGAAATAACCTTTGAAGGAGACAGTTATGAAAAAAGATAAAACTAATGCGATGCGAATATTAGATAAAGAGAAAATTGAATATTCGATGATGTCATATGATCCAGACGATGGAAAAATTGATGGCGTATCAGTAGCTGAGAAAATTGGACGAGAAGTGAGAGAAGTATATAAAACGTTAATCGCTCAAGGAAATAGTAAAAATTATCATGTGTTTATTATTCCGGTAGATGAGGAACTAAATTTAAAAGCTGCCGCAAAAGCAGTAAGTGAAAAGAAAATTGAAATGATTGCTGTAAAAGATATTACGAAAGTTTCAGGATATATTCGCGGTGGTTGTTCACCAGTCGGAATGAAGAAGTTATTTTCTACATGTATTGACGAGAGTGCTCAAAATCTTGAAACGATCATAGTGAGCGGCGGGAAAATTGGTATACAAATTGAGCTGAAAGTGGATGACTTGGCGAAAGTGACGAGAGCGCAGTTTGGTGAAATAACGAAATAATGATACATAGGAAAAGAAGTTCTAGTTTTATTGAATTTAGATAATAATTTATAGGATAGTTAGTCCATTATGGGGCTGATTGTCCTTTTTATTTACAAACTGAATAAAGATTGAATGTTCAGTTTGAGATAAGCATGTAACCTGAATCGTTTGTTTGGCTTTGGGAGGGGGGACAAAGCCTCGGTGCGAGGACTTTAAATAAACAAGCAGAGTTACTCTTAAAGATAGACAAGTGACGGGAGAGTGTTTAATGGGGGTTCAAGAAATACCCATAAGAAAGCACGTATGGGGGACCAGTATTTTGGGGAACTCCTACGCTAAGAGTATGCAAGATTTTATACAGTTTTTTAGCTAATCCAGTAACAAACAAGAACACTAAAACCGCGTTAGGATAGGAATGTATAAAAAATGTATAGATTCATAGAACTAAGAAAGAAGATTCCCTTGTGAGAGCAGGGTTCTCCTTTTTCATTGCTGCTGATAATGAGACGTTATGTTAATTTAACATGTATAAAATATACAGGGTTCTTTATTCAACTGATGAAGCAAATTAGTTGAACACGACACTTCAAAAACAGTATAATTATGACGGATGGAATATTAAGGAATTTAAAAACAAATTTGTAGTTAATAGAATGGATGATACTATGAATGAAAACAGAATGAAAATACTCGCTATTTCAGGAAGTCTACGGAAGAATTCCTCTAATACAAACGTTTTATATGCTATTTCTAATCTGAAATCGAAAAATATTGATTTTCAATTTTATGAAGGATTGGAACATCTCCCATACTTTAGTCCTGAAGCAGATACAGATGATCCTCCTGCTTCAGTTAAGGACTTACGTGAACAACTTAAACTAGCTGATGGTGTAATAATTTGTACCCCTGAATATGCAAGGGGAGTTCCAGGAGTTCTAAAAAATGCTCTTGATTGGGTTGTATCATCGGGAGAATTTATGAATAAACCAGTAGCTGTTATTAGTGCTTCTTCACGTATTACAGGTGGAGATAAAGCACACGAATCAATAATGCTCACATTACAAATGATTGAAGCAAATATCCCAAAAGAAAGCACTTTACAAATTGGTGTCGTAGGAACCAAGATTAATAGTAAAGCAGAAATCTTAGATTCTACGACGAGAGAACAATTAAAATCAGTGCTTAATTCCCTTATTTCATCTATCTAATGTTAAGCAAAACACATGTATTTACTTCCGATAACACTTGATTATATGAACATAAGAGCCCTCCAGATCAATTAAACTGGAGGGCTTTTGATAGTCTCTAAAATAATACATTGACTCCTGATAATAGGACGTTATGTTAACCTTAAATGTATATCGTATGCAATAGAATTTCTTTATTTTTTCTTATCTCACTCAAACTAAAGTATGTGTTAGTACAATAATATTAGCCAAGGTGGACAGAATAATTTTAGGTGATATTATGAAGAAAATTCTAATTGTACTAAGTATCTTAATGTTCATCATTTCTTACTCTACATTCTCTTTTCAAGCAAATGCAAAAGAACCAGATAATGATATGGTGAAATATGCTCTAATAAGAAGCCTCAGTCCATCAATTGATAAAGCTTTAACAGAAATTTATAATGATGCTACAAAAGGTATCCCATCTTGGGCAGGATGGGATACTGAGATTATGAATATTAAACAATTATATGGTATTGGGGGAGCTTATGATGTGAAAGTACGAGTTTCCCCCTATTATGGACCACATATTGGCTATGGTATTGATGAAATTACCGTTAGAGTAGATGCTAGTGGTCAACAACTTATTGAATATAAGCACATACAGGATGTTTAACACAAGCACCTCTGCCTTGTCAGAAGTTTAACTTTTTTGAATGTAAACATAAATGTTTTTGATAACATTAAATTAATATTTAACTTCCGCTAACGAAAATCATGCAAATAAGCTGTTAACTGGATTCCCATAGAAAACTGTGATGAGATGAAATGTTTGATTTTGAAGTACTTCAAAATCTTAGCTAGATGGCTATGTATCGGATCCCACAATAAAAAGGCAGGAACATATCACAAATATGTTCCTGCCTTTGATTTTAGAGAGATGTTTCCTAACAGTTGATTTTGTTAACGAAAGTCGACTTTAAATCCATATTTTGTATAGAATATAGTACATATAATAAAAGTAAGAGGTGATACAGTGAGAGAGATTCATATTCATAAAATAATTGCGGATAAGAGAAAAGAAAAGGGAATTACGCAGGAAGAGTTAGCAGTGTATATCGGTATTACGAAGGCGTCTGTTTCCAAATGGGAGACAGGGCAGAGTTATCCGGATATTACATTTTTACCACTGTTAGCATCGTACTTTAATATAAGTATAGATGAACTAATCTGTTATACACCACAAATGGAACAGGGAGATATTAGGGATTTATATCATAGACTAGCGGAAGCTTTTAGTGAAGAACCGTTTGATGAAGTAATGATGGAGTGCAGGGGAATAATTAAAAAATATTATTCTTGTTTTCCATTATTACTTCAAATGGGACTACTTTTTATTAACCACCATATGTTAACAAAGGATACGGATAAAAGAATTGAAATTTTAGAAGAGGCAATGTCTCTTTTTAGCAGGGTGCAGGAAGAAAGTGATGATGTTTCTCTTGTGAAAGAGGCGGTATCGTTTCAAGCAACTTGCTATCTTATACTCAATAGACCAAATGAGGTGCTTCAATTACTTGGCGAAACGATACGACCTAACTTTCCAGAAGAGGATTTAATCGCACAAGCATATCAAATGCTTGGAAATGCTGAGAAGGCGAATGAAATGATGCAAATTAGTATGTACCAACATTTAATACACCTCGTTGCGACAATACCGAATTATGTAGTAGTAAATGCTTCAAACGCTGAAAAGGTAGAGATAATCTTAAATAGAGCTTTCATATTAATAGATATATATGAAATAGAAACATTACACCCTAATATGACCTTGAAAGTATACTATGCTGCTGCACAAGTCTATTGTATGCAAGGAAATTTTGAAAGAGCATTAGAAATGTTGCAGAAATACGCAACAGTTTGTGCAGCTAGTTTCACAGTAAATAGCCTGCATTTACATGGCGATTCCTATTTTGATGCGATTGATGAATGGTTTGCAGAATTTCCACTCGGTGCTAAAACGGTTAGAAGTGAAGAGATTATAAAGCGAAGCATGTTACAAAGTATTGTAGAGAATCCAGTTTTCGCTCCGATGAAAGATGTAAGAGAGTACAAAAATATAATAGCAAGTTTAAAATTTAAATTGGATATAAAAGAATAGAGGGGTGACAAAATAATGACCTTTGACGAATATGAAGTAGCGATAAATAGTGAATTTACCTTGCTCGGTACGATTACTAAACCGAAAGCTGACGGGAAGTATGCTGCGGTTGTCATTATTGCTGGATCTGGAGAAATTGATCGTGATGGAATGATTGTACCGTTAAAGCTTGCGTCGAATATTTACAAAGATTTAGCACATGTAATAGCGAGACTTGGAGTAGTAACGCTCCGCTTTGATAAGCGCGGGGTAGGAAAGAGTGAAGGGGAATTTCAGAAGACTGGAATGTGGGATTTAGTTAATGACATAGAGGCTATGATTACGTATGTAAAAGAACAGCCATTTGTTGATTCGGAAAATATCATTTTAGTTGGTCATAGTGAAGGGTGTATGTTAGCAACTGTAGTAAACGCAAGAACGCCAGTTAATGGACTCATATTACTTACAGGAGCTGCGGAATCTTTAGAAGAAGCTACGAAAAGACAAAGAGAGATTATTTATAAGGAGTTAAAAGAGCAAAAAGGAATAAAAGGAAAGTTAATGCGTCTTCTCAATATTGAGAAACGAGGAGAAAAGCAGGCGCAAAAAGCAACAGAGAAAATGATAAACTCCAAAAAAGATATTGTGAAAATTGGTTTTAAGCCAATGAATGCAAAGTGGTTTAGAGAGCATTTTCAGCATGACATTTATAAAGATTTAATAAAAGTAACATGTCCAGTACTAGCAATTGCTGGTGATAAAGACTTTCAGGCAAATCCTGAAAAAGCGAAGAGAATTGGTGATTATGTGAAAGGTGATTCTGAAGTACATGTAATAAAAAATATGGATCATACCTTGAAATATTTCGAAGGTAATTTTAAAGCGTTGGAATTTAAAAAGATTTATGTGGAAGGAGCAGATAAGCCACTTCATCCGCAGCTGGAAGAAATAATTACGAATTGGATGAATACGAATTTTATCCTGCATCAAAATTAGATGAATATGAGGAAGAGGGAAGGGAGAGTAACTGCCTGTAAAAGAAGGATTGGTGTGGCCTGAGCTTGTAGGTGTAAGTGTAAGTTCTTCTACATTAGTAATTTCAAGCATAATAATCCCTTCCTTATTGTAAATTCTCTAATTCGTTTAACATCACTTTTGAGCTAATAAGATCTTTTCTAATACTTTGGTAAAACACCCTATAAATAATTCAGGCTATTTAATATTAGGAGGAGGCCAACTATACACATAATCCATGACAGAGCTGATCCTGTACTATTAGCGATTTTCATTCGAAGTCTCTCGAGGGTTTTTTGCATCCATCGACCAAATAGGAGATAGAAGAGAAACAGCACGAGAGAGGGCAGTACCATAATAAAGTTGTATCCTGCTAAAATAGAAGACCATTCTATCCATGATAGATTAGAAGTAGTAAGTATGCCAATTGCTGCAAAATAAGGAAATGCAGTCCCCGCTTCAATTAATGTAGTAGTGAATCCTAGCGCAATCATTGAAAAAATACTTTTTGATTTTGGTGAAGGGATCTCTGAAGTTTTCTTAGATGGAATATAGAAGCTTGCGATGAATAATATGACTCCAATAATAAAGAACGACCAGCTTACGATTCGGTTTTGAAATACGCCAGAAATAAACTTAAACAAAAAATCTAATCCTAACATGAGTGAAATTCCAACAGCAAAATAACATCCAGCTACCGTCAATAAATAAACGAATAAACGTTTCGTAAGACGCTCTTTATCTGTTAAAAGTAGATATATTGTTACTCCTATTGTAGTAGGGCTTAACGTGTCCAATATAGCCAATCCGCCTATTAGGAGAAGTTGTTCTGTATCCATCGCTCATGCCCCCTTATTTCGGCTCAGGATTATTTTTTTCAGTCATAAAAATGGCATATGCCTCGTTCATAAACTGAAGCACATCTTGATCAATTGGATATAAACTAAGTTTTTCTGATTGTTTTGGAGACATCCTTATCTCCAAAAGCTTATTTAGAAATTCATCCTCACCTTCAAATTCTTCTAAGCGTTTTTCCTCCATTCTTCTCATGATATTTTGAACTTTTGTTGCTTTTGGGCCATCCTTCATATAACGCTTTAACTGGCCGATGAGAGCAATCCATTCAAGTGAATCAGAACAGTCACTTGCCATTTTCGGAACCTTTTCCAATAGCTGTATTTCTTTTTCTTTAAATATTGATTCGCGATAATACTGTTGTATATCTTTATCTTTGCTGGATAATTGCATAATCTTCTGAATCGCAATCCAGCTTTCTTCTCCTTCTATCGCAATTCCATTTATCAATTCCCGTAAGGATAATTCTATTTTCTTTAAATTTTCCTGCTCTTTTATGACATAAGATAATTGACTCTGTAAACTATCCGACCAATCCCATTTGTTGAAGTCGAGCATATTTTTAATCTCTTGTAACGGAAATCCAACCTTTTTTAAAAATTGAACTTGCTGTAGTTTTTTTATTTCTTCATTTGTATATAAACGATGGCCACCTTCTGTTTTGGATGCTGGTTTTAATAATCCGATTTTATCGTAATAACGCAGTGTCCTTACTGTAACGCCTGTCAGTTCTCCAACTTTATTAATGTGTATCAACTGATAAACCTACCTTTCTGTACGTTAAGATTTTATCGTTAACGATTATTTTTTTCATACCACATCTATTCTTCTTTACTAAAAAGATTTTTAAGTAAGTAGCCTGCTCCTAATCCAATTAGCACACCAGGAAATGCATGATCCAATATCAGTCCGATTCCTGCACCTATAATGACACATCCATAAATAATAATATCGCCCTGTTTCATCTGAAAACCTCCTATTTTTCTAATTTCTTTTATGAAATTGCTAAATAGTAGCTACTTAACAGTATATAAAATGACCCAACGTCAACTTCAAGTGTTTTTGATTTTTTATTAATAAATGTCTCCCGCTATTTGCCGGGCAGTAAGATTTACGCATCAAAATTAGGCAGATTTGAGGAGAGTGGAAGGGAGAGCGATGACCTGTAGAAGACCTGTGTGTTAATAATAAGAGGTGTGGAAATGTATTAGCATCAATGAGACATTATGTTAACGTATCATGAATAACTGATACAATCGAAATTACGCAACAAATCACATCTTCCGGATGGTATAATAAGGAAAAAGGGGTTTGGATAATGTTTTTAGGAACTAGTATTTATTACGCCATCACCGCATTGATTATCGGTGTATTGTTGGGAGGAATTATACGTATAATTTTGCATACTAGTAATCGCAAAAAGCAAGGTCCAGTTGAGCAAAAGTTAGATAGGATTATTCAATTGTTAGAAAAACAAAATAAGGATTGACCCTCTCCCAAAACGGGAGGGGGTTGCTGTTTTATTGGCAGAGGGGTGAAGTATAGGATACTTCACTGCAATTCAATTAAAGTTTTACTTTCTCCATAATGCAGGTTTTATATAATATGAAAGTCAACGCTATAACTACTTAAAATATAACAGTATCTCTTTCACATATAGAAAGGAAATGAAATCATGGAAAAATCAATAAAAAGTGAATTGATTGGAATGTTTATCTTTAATGAAACTTTTCATACATATGAACAAAACGAAGGAGAAGTACATTGGGAATTGGATATTAGAAATGAACGTGTACATGTACATGAAATGATGAAAAGAGCAGAAAAGCTTTATGTATGTTTAGAGGAATTTGATAAAAAAGCTAAGGTCGCTATAGCGGAAGAATTAATAGAGTATAAAAATGATTTTTGGCCTGAATATGATGAGAATGATGAACATTTAGATTGGGATGCTGTAGATGCAGGAGAATATGATATGACGAAAGAAACATTTGAGCGGTCTATTACTCTGATGGACATTGTAATGAGAGAAAATGATATATATTGCGAATATAATGATGGAGATTTATTTGGTGGACATAGAATCCATGCTTCTTTTGACAATGAGTACAATTTATTAGCTGCAGAGATTTAGTTTGGAGCGATGAAAATGAAAAGGATTGATTACTATAATCAATCCTTTTTGTCATTATTATAAGATAACGGTGAAATACTAGGTAGAGAGTTGCATAGTGTTAACGTATTATCCGAAAGGAGTCTCCTTCCTGGGGCGTGTGAAAGGCGATAGTCTAGCGGTAGGTGGGAGATGAATTTCGGTTTGGTTTAGCCAAACATTTGGTGTTCCTATTTATTTCGCCCCTCATATAATCCGTCTTATAAGAGGTAACGTTTGGTATAACAATGAAAGTAGATAATAATCTTGTAGTGTTCAGGTTTTGTAATTACCGTCATAGCTTATGGGAAATGAAGCGAATTGGTCATTATGTGAAGGGTGATTCAGCAGTACATGTAATAAAAAATATGGATCATAGTTTAAAAAGTTTTGAAAGAGATTTTAAAGTATTAGAGCTTCAAAAGAACTATAAAGAGGGAGCGGGAAAGCCACTTCACCCGATGCTAGAAGAAATAATTGTGAATTGGATAGAGGCGCATTTTATCTCGCAATACGAGAGGAATAAGACTTCCAACTCAATATAAGGTGGAAGTGAGGAAAATCAATTGTTGATATACGATCGGTTGTTGTAGGTGAATCTAGTTTAGTATTTGTGTTGTAAGTTTTTTGTGTTTTTATCCCCTGTATAATGAAAAAACCTATTGGTTTTAGCTTTAAAAACGAACGTTTTAGACATTTTTGATAAAAATGTTCATATTTAGATTGCGTGCACACTAAAAGTTTGATATATTACCAATATAATAATTTTACACATCATCACTCGTATATACTCGGTAATATGGTCCGAGCGTTTCTACCTAGTTCCCAATGAAAGAACTGGACTACGGGTTAAAGTATTCGGCCGTGCTGTTCAATGAGCGCTATCGATCTATAATTTTGCATTTGTTTTATCTTTTGCTCAATTAACTTTGACTACCGTAGTTCTAGAAAGTAGAGATTCTTCTACAATTTCTAGAACTTTTTTGTTTGGACCAAAAGCATCGAGTATAGAAAACAACAAGAGAAAGAGGAGATTATTTATGAAGAAGAATACGTTGAAAAAATGTGCTGCCCTAGTAACTACTGTTGCATTTTCATTCTCGATACTTGCGGGATGTAATGCGAGTCCGAAACAAGTTGAGGCAAAAAACAATCAAAAACCAATCTTAATTCAAGGGCCAATGCCGATAGAAGCTGAAAAGTTTGCAAAAAGGTTAAAAAATGTGAAAGAAGAAAAGTCTGGAACTTTCGTATTTTATAAAGGAACTGTCGATAATTATCCTGTAATTGTTGCGAAAACAGGTAAAGGTATGGAAAATACAGCAGCCGCTACAGCAGTGGCTATTGAAAAATATAAGCCTATAGCGATTATTAACCAAGGAACATCAGGTGGACATGATCCTAATTTACATGTATTTGATATTGTTTTAGGGAAAAAAGTCGCGAATATAGGTTCATTAAAAACAACAAATATGGATGAGAATCAAGGGATTGAACCGACAAAATGGATTTCAATGGACTTAATGGCTTCGGAAGGAAGTGCAGGAGAAGATCCAAATGCTGAGAAAATCCGATACTACGAGGGAGATAAGGATTTACTTGCAGCAGCAAATGCGGTGAAAGATAAATATACAAAAGGTAAAGTGGTGGAAGGGACTATAGGTTCAGCAGATGTTTGGAATAATGAAGTGGATAGAATTAAGTGGTTCCATACAAAATACGGTACATCTGTAGAAGAAATGGAAGGTGCTGCAGCAGCGCAAATTGCAAAAGCTTATGACGTACCATTTTTAGGGATTCGAGTATTATCTAACAATAAAACAAACGGTGGAAAATACAATCCAAATACAGCGGCGGCAAATCAAGAATATGTATATGAAGTAGTTAAAAAGTATATAGATTCGATACCAAATAAATAGTAGTAGTTCTGTCTCAATATAAAAATGTTATCATTACTGCACAATGTGTTATTAACTCAGAATTAACAAAGTTTCTTTAATTAAAATAGATTGGTGCCTACATGGTATCCAATCTATTTTTGTACTTATTCTTCAGAGGAAGAAGGGTTTTACACCAAAAAATAAAGACAATTATAGAAAAAGGAAAAGTCGAACTATCATCTTAATTTTTATTCAAAATGTTTTTTGAACGATTTATCAAATATGCATAATTGCATAAAAAAATTGAAATTTATGAGTTACCATTAAACTACTTTTTAATTGTAAGGAATATTTTAATAATCTTTACTAGAGAAGGATATTCCTTGTGAAAAGTGAAATTGCTTGAAAAGTAGATAAACCAAAGTGGGGAAATGATACAGACTCAATAGAGTTTTTGTATTAAATAAAAAGAAAAGGGTGGGTATGGCTTTCTAAAAGTTTTGGGGGGATAGAAAGTTCTTTTTAGTTAATAGCTTCAAATTATATTTTAAAGGGGAAATGGGTATATGAAGTTTCGGAATACAAAGCTTGCTATGGTTACACTATCTTCATTTTTTATTTTAAGTACTGCATCTCTATCATTCACAGATATCATACACGGTGAAGTAGCTTCTGCATCACCACAAGAGATTACTGTAAAAAGCTATGACGATACATATTATAATAATGCAATAGGAAAAACGGGTTTAGAATTAAAGAAGGAACTTCATAATATTATTGATGATCATACAAAGTTATCATACAGTGCGGTTTGGGAAGCGCTAAGAGATACTGATGAAGATCCAAATAATAAAAACAATGTGATACTCTTATATACTGGGCGTTCGCAAGGGAAACTTACGAATGGTTCAGGAGTGGATAATTGGAATCGAGAGCATGTTTGGGCAAAATCACACGGTGATTTTGGCACGACTGCAGGACCTGGAACAGATTTGCATCATTTAAGAGCGACGGATGTATCTGTAAATAGTTCACGTGGAAATCTGGATTTTGATAATGGTGGCGTGAATCATTCGGAAGCGACAGAATGTAAATATGATAGTGATTCTTGGGAGCCTCGTGATAGTGTAAAAGGAGATATCGCTAGAATGCTATTTTACATGGCTGTTCGTTATGAAGGAGACAATGGGGAAATAGACTTAGAATTAAATGAAAAGGTGAATAACAATAAAGATCCATACATGGGCAAACTATCCGTTTTACTAAAATGGAATGAACAAGACCCGGTAGATGATTTAGAGCGAAAGCGTAATGAAGTGATTTTTACGAAATATCAACATAATCGTAATCCTTTTATTGATCATCCGGAATGGGTAAATAAAATTTGGAACTAAAATACTTAAAGATATTTTACTTTGAGAGAAGGGATTGATCACTATGATCAATCCCTATTTATATCTATACTAGAATAAGTGATTTTTATAGGATTGGAGAGGGGAATAGGATAGATATTTTATCAAGTTAAGTATAATATGAGTCTTTTAATAAGGTCCCCACTCAATATTCACGCCAACAATAAGAAAAATAAGTCCGATGATAAACCAGATGAATGCAAGAGGAGCCATAAACCGAATCCATTTTCCGTAAGAAATGCCGCTCGCTGCGAGTACGCCCATTAAAACACCGGAAGTTGGATTGAGGCAGTTTACCACACCTTCGCCGAGCATAACAGCTTGTACTGTAACTTGGCGTGTAATGTGCATGAAATCAGCTAATGGAGCTAATATCGGAATGAAAATAACAGATTCTCCTGTCCCGGATGAAATGAGGAAATGTAATGCGGCACTACTTACATACATACCGATAACGCCAAATACAGGGCTTTGTCCTTCGAGAGACTGTGCTAGCTGATTCACAATTGTATCAAGCAATTTGCCTTGTTCTAAAATGACTGAAATACAACGAGCCATTCCGACGATCAAAGCACCGTATATGAGATTTTGGCAGCCTGCTAGAAAAGTAGAAGCGATATCGTTTGCTTTCATGCCGCCTATTATTCCCGCTGTAATTGCTATGAAAATAAAAGTAGCGGTCATTTCTGCGTCTGTCCAATGTAGACGAAAAGCGCCTATTAAAAATGCAATTAACGATAAAGCTGAAACGAGTAAAATTAATTTGTGGCGTATTGTCCAAGGAACTTCTGTTTTCTCTATTTCTCTCTCACTTGAAAGAGCATTACTTGGAAACCAGTTGTCACCGAGAATGCTTCCTTTATTCGATTTCTTTAAACGTTTTACGTACCAATTAATATATAAAATGGTAGCAATTAAAAAAGAGATATAAATTGCCGTGCGTAAACCAATCCCCGAAAACATCGGAAGTTCTGCAATTTTTTGTGAAATGCCTAAAGGTGAGGGAGATAGAATAGTAGCATTAAAACCGGCATAAGTGCCTAAATAAATAATTGCTACGCCGACGATAGCGTCCCATTTTAATGTACGTGCAACGATGATGCCGATGGGGATAAAGCCAATAACTGAGTTAACGATAATACCAGTCGTTCCGAGAATAGAAAAGAGTGCGGCGACAATGCAAATGAAAAGTAATTGCTGATTACGAAATTTGTTAATCACATGATAGATTAAACCGTCAAGAGCGCCTGTTTTTTCAAGAATCGCAATAGCTCCACCTGTAAATAAAATTAAAAAGATGATAGGAGCAGCAAGTGTCATTCCTTTTTCAATAGCGGTAAAAAAAGAAACAAATCCTACCGGCGATTGTGGAACAGAATGATAACTTCCTGGTATTGTCGTTGTAACAGTCCCGTTTGTAACTCTTTTAAACTCTCCAGCAGGAACGAAATATGTAGCTATTGCACAAAGTAAGGCAATAAAAAATAGTAGTACGTACGCGTCAGGCATTTTAAATTTTCGTTTACGCGGCTGTTTTTTTGCCTCAGTCTGTAATTGCATAAAACTCCTCCTTTTTCACTTGGTTAATTTTTAATATTCTGAAACTTATCTGTGAAATCGATTATAATAAAGGTTGCTTCCTAAGGCAATAGTTTTTCTGTCCTTTTTCTGCACATACAAATTCTTGCAACATTAGACAGGGAAACGAAAATAATCCAAGAATATGTTATATAGAAAGAATAAGGAAAAGAGGGGAATAAGATGTGGAAAACTACGGATTTATGTGATGAGTTTGAAAAGGAATTACAAATATGTCGCCAGTCTTTTCGTTCTTTTGGGAAGAAAGAACAATTTCACGGGAAAATTGCAACGGTAAAAGTGAAGGATGATAATGTACTAGTGAAGGAAGGATTGCAAACACTACCAGAAGGAACGGTATTAGTTGTTGATGGCGGAGCATCTACGAATTGTGCGTTACTTGGTGATAATTTGGCAGCTATTGCGGAGGAAAGAAAGCTAGCAGGGATTATTGTGAATGGATATGTTCGTGATTCTAGTGAACTAAAGAATATGAATATTGGTATTTTAGCGTTAGGGACGATGCCAAATAGAAGTGTAAAAGAAGGAAAAGGAGAGCGGAATATTTCGTTGCAATTTGGACAAGTAGAATGGAAGCCGAATGAATATGTGTATGCGGATGAAGATGGCGTCATTATTAGTGAAAAGAGTTTGCATCGTTAAAGGCTAGTAAGTTACTATTCTTAGAAAATAAATCCGATAAAGCATGGACAAAATTCTTTGTCAATAGTAAAATAATACAGAAATTTATAATTTACAGAATGTATAGGTTTATCGTTTTACGATAACTGAAATGGAAGTAAGTAGTGCCTAGAAAAGTGAATGTTATCACAATGATACGTTCATAAACAAAATTATTTTTCCTATACAAATATAGCCGCGAATGATGCGGGTAGGAGGTGTTGTACAGTTTGTTCGACACTTACAAAAAAAGAGTGTCAATTGCACGCCCTTGAAGGGCCTTTTTTTGTGTGAATAGTAGTAAGGGAGGAAATTTTGGGATGGCAATGTTAAAAAAATGGCTGCTTACGTCGTTAATGGCAGTTACACTTGTATTTGTTTCTTTTGCGAATACAGTACATATTACGTTTGCTGAAGGAAATACAGCAAAACTTGCAATTATTGGTGAATCACAAAAGGGCATTATGTTATGTCCGAAAGAAGAGCAAATTACAGATGGGGAAACAGCTTTAAGTTTGCTGCAAAAAGTCATGGGGGACAAAGTAACAGCAGAGACGATGTCGTTTGGAACGTATGTTAAAGGCATTGACGGCTTAATGGCTGGGGACACAAGCGGCTGGTTGTATGATGTAAATGATAAATCTGCAGAAGTTGGAGCAGATAGTTATAAATTAAAGTCTGGAGATGTTGTTGTCTTTCGTTTTGTTGCAGACTGGAGCAATATGAGCCAGGAAACATTACAGCAAACATTAGATAAATTTGGTACTTGTAAAACTGTAGAAGAACCAAAGACAGATGACCCAAAACCAGAAGAACCAAAAACAGATGATCCAAAAACGGATGATCCAAAACAAGAAAAACCAGAAGAACCAAAAACAAATGATGAAAAGATAGAACAACCAAAGCAAGAGAACATTCAAGTTCCAGCAGCGAAAGTAAATGACGCGATCTCTAAGACATCTGAAAAGATGTTACAAGATGGAATTGAAAGTGATTGGGTAGCTTTAGGCCTTTCTCTTTCTGGAAAGAATGTTCCAATTGAGGCGAAATTAAATTATGTTAAGTCAGTAACTGAAAAAGTAGAAAAGCGCATTAACCGTTTTTCAGCGACAGATTTAGCTAGAACGATTATTATGATGAATGCAATGCAAGCAGACCCTACAAAGGTTGGCGAACATAATTTAGTTCAAAAATTGTATGAATCAGATAAAGTAAATTCTGTTACAGGTTATACATTTGCTTTACTTGCATTTGATACGAAGAAATATGAAGTGCCAGTGAATTCAAAATGGAATCGAGTTGCTTTAGTAGATGCGCTTTTAAACTCACAGCATACAGATGGCGGCTGGACTTACGATAGCGCAAGCAGTAAAGACAGTGCTAGTAGCGTTGATGTAACAGGTATGGTTTTATCAGCATTAGCTCCATATCAAGATCGACCAGATGTGAAGACAGCTGTAGAAAAAGCTGTTGCCTATTTATATAAAGAGCAACTAGAAAATGGTGGTTTTTCTGCTGATGGACAAGAAAACTCTAATAGTGTTGCGCAAGCAATTATTGGACTATCACTTGTGAAAGATGTAGATCAAAACCGTCTACATAAGGCAGTGCAAAATCTACTGTCATATCAACTTCCAAATGGTGAATTCAAATGGTTACCAAGTGATCAAAACGGTAGCGGAATGGCTACAGAGCAAGCGTTATTAGCACTACTTCAGTTTAAAGATCTTGAAAAATCGATTTATGACTGGTCAAATGTATCTGTTCCTGAAATCGATACGAAACCAAATGTGGATTCAGAAAATGTTGTAGTAGAAAAAGAAGTTACTGAACAACCAGAAGAACAAAAGCAAGTACAACAAGAAACGAGAGATGACACTCTAAAAGTTGTTGTCGATAACGAACCGGTTAAAAATAAAAAATCCGGAAATGGTAGCACGTTACCAAAAACAGGAGCATCTTCTCATAGTGCAGCTACAGAAGTAGGTATGGGTGTATTATGTATAGCTTCTGCATATGTATTATGGAGACGTAAAGCAGCTTAACAAAAATTAGGAGCAATCATTTGCTCCTAATTTTTAATATGAAAGGTGAGAGACAACATGAGTAAGATAAAATGGATCATTTCTTTAATGCTTTCACTTGGGTTACTTGCCGGATGTGAAGAAGCAGCTGTAAAGCCTGAGAAGAAAGTAGAACCAAAGCAAGAAGAGGTAGCAAAACAAGAAGAGAAAAAAGATGAAGCGAAACCGGAAGAAAAACCGGAGGAGAAACAAGCTGAACAAGAGCAAAATAAGCAAGACGACCAGAAAGAGAAACAAGAACAAAAAGTAGAAGAGAAGCCGAAAGAAGAAAAAACACAGGCACAACCGGAAGTAAAGAAAGAAGAAAAACCTCAGGAACAGCCTGCCGCTAAGCAACCAGAACAACAAAAAGCACAAGAAGAGAAACAACAACAACCGAAAACACCAGAAGTAAAAGAAGAAGCGAAGGTTGTGAATCAGCCGAAAGAAACACCGAAGCAGGAGCAAAAGAAAAATCCAGAAGAGAACAATAGTGTACCAACTCCGCCAACACCGGTACCACCACCAAACCCAGTACCACCACCAGAACCACCTAAACCACAAGCAAAACAAGTTACGATCTCAGTAAAAGGTAATGAAGGCTACTTATTAGGTGCGAAAAAAATGGATGTACAAGAAGGCGATACAGTGTATAAAGTATTGCAACGTACAGGTTTAGATGTGGATGCGAGTGGATCTAAAGGCGATGTTTATGTAAAAGGGATTAATGATTTATATGAAAAAGATATTACAGCTACTAGTGGATGGAAATATCGTGTGAACGGTGCGTTTCCAAACCATAGTGCAGGTGTAGTAACAGTTAAACCAGGAGATACAATCGAGTGGGTGTATGTATTAAAATAAGAAAGGCATTCGGTAAAGGACTATGAAAATAAGTTTTTCTTCTTTACATCCTTTTGTGAATTTTTTCTATTATATCGGGGTGATGATACTATGTATGATGTGTCTTCATCCTCTTTTTTTAATTGGGGCAATTCTATTAATCGTTATAATCAATGTGATGCAAGGGAATAGCGAAAAGATAAGAAAGATGTTACCGAGCACAATCGTTTTCTTTTTTATGGTCATTTTATTTAATTCGTTATTAACGCATAGAGGCCGAACTACATTATTTTGGTTAGGTGATAGCCGTATTAAGCTTGAGGCGATTATGTTCGGACTAGTAATGGGGTTATTATTAGTTGCGATTATGTTTACGTTTGCTTCGTATAATGATATTATTTCAAGTCATAAATTTTTATATTTGTTTTCTAGAATTTCACCGAAAGTAGCATTGTTAACGATGATTACGGTGAGGTTTGTTCCATTGTTTATGAGGCGATTACAGAAAATAACACTCGTCCAAAAGACAAAAGGTATACAAGTAGATGCAGGTTCCATTGTGGAACGGGTGAAAAATGGTATGCAATTGCTACAAGTATTATTAATTTGTTCATTAGAAGATGCGCTGCAAACAGCAGATTCTATGCAAGCCCGTGGATTTGGTGTAACGAAGCGTACGACATATATTCGGTATAGAATGGAAAGACGAGATTGGTGTACGCTCAGTTATTTAAGTATTCTACTTATCATTGCTATTATATGTAATACGTATGGCGGGGGAAAGCTAATCATTTATCCGAAAGTCGAATCTATTCTATTTCAGCAATACGATGGAGTGATGTTCGGAGTATTTATGATGTTTATTAGTCTACCAATTATAATGGAAGGAAAGGAATGGATATGGTGGCGCATGCAGAAATAAACAATTTATCATTTGTATATGCTGATGAGAACGAATATGCGTTACAGCATATTTCTCTTTCTATTCAAAAAGGAGAGTTTATTGCACTTGCTGGAGGGTCAGGCTCTGGAAAGACGACTTTATTGAAACATTTTAAAAAGGAATTACTTCCAATCGGTACACGTTCAGGAGAAATTTTTTATGAGGACGTTTTATTAGAGGAAGTACCTGATTTATTATCTGCACAAGAAATTGGTATGGTATTTCAAAATCCAGAAAATCAGCTCGTAATGGATACGGTCATTCAAGAATTAGCATTTTCTTTAGAAAATATCGGGTTACCATCACAGATTATTCAAAAACGAATAGCAGAGCTTATTAGCTTCTTAGGATTTCAAGATTTATTGCACCAATCTGTTCATACGTTATCTGGCGGGCAAAAGCAGCTCGTCAATTTAGCTGCGGTATTAGTTATGCAGCCAAAACTATTATTATTAGATGAACCGACGGCGCAGTTAGATCCAATTGCAGCGAAAGAGTTTTTAGGATTGTTAAAACGTATTAACGAAGAACTTGGCATTACGATTGTTTTAAGTGAACATCGTTTAGATGAAGTGATACCACTTGCAACACGCGTTATTTGTATGAATAATGGTCAAATCGTGTATGATGGCAGCCCTAAAACGGTTATAGCGAACATGTGGGAAGCTGAAAAGTTCCGTCCATTTATTCCGCAAATTCCAAGATTGTTTTTAGAATGGAATGTAGAAGATATTCCGTTTACAGTGCGAGAAGCGCAAATGAAACTGAATAACTTTTCAGAGATATCATATGTGAATGAGCCAGTAGCAAAAAGTGAAAAACACGAAGTTATTTTACATGCAGAGCATATTTCGTTTCAATATGAAAAAAATAGTCCACTTATTTTACGAGACTTAACCGTATCGATTGAAAAAGGAAAATGGGTAGCTCTCGTTGGAAAAAACGGTACCGGGAAGTCCACGCTTTTGACGATTTTAGCGGGATTGCAAAAAGCGAGAAGAGGGAAAGTAAAGTGGAATGGGAAAGTGATACATAAAATTGATTCGAAAGAACGATTTAAAAGTATCGGGTATGTATCACAGCATCCGTATTATCATTTTACATTTGATACAGTGTGGGAAGAAGTGTATGAACGTGCACGCGAGTTATACGGAGAACAAGGAAAAGAAATAGCAGAAGATATGTTGAAGAAGTTTTGGTTGTGCTCGCTTAAAGAACGCCATCCGCATGATTGTAGCGGGGGAGAGCAACAACTACTTGCGTTATGTACAACGTTATTATCAAAGCCGACTTTATTATTACTTGATGAACCGACAAAGGGATTAGATCCGTGGAAAAAAGAAAGAGTAGGAGAGGTATTTAGAAAGCTACAAAAAGAAGGTACAACAATTGTAATGGCAACGCATGATATTGAGTTTGCAGCGAAATACGTTGATCAATGTATGATGTTATTTGACGGAGCAGTCATTATGAATGATACACCGAAAGAATTTTTTAGTGGCAACTTCTTTTATACAACCTCTATTAATCGATTTATTCGAAAAGAGTTACCATATGCATTAACGTGGGAGGATGTGTACGAAGCGTGTCCAAACGATATGTTGCATTCATAATATGTATTTTTGCAGTAATAATAGGCACATTACTCTTTACTACACTTATCATGGACGGTTATTACATGTTAAGTAGTTTGTTTTTATTAGTTGTTATTATGTTACCGTTTTATATCCGCTTTGAAAGAAAGGCTTTTGTTTCACGTGAAATTGTACTCGTTGCTGTGTTAGCGGCAATTGCAGCAGTTAGCCGCGTACCATTTTCGATATTGCCAAGTGTACAACCGACTTCATTTGTCATTATCGTTTCTGCAATTGTGTTTGGGAGTGAAACTGGTTTTATGATTGGTGCAACAGCGGCTATCGTATCTAACATTTTTTTAGGACAAGGTCCGTGGACGCCGTGGCAAATGTTTTCGTGGGGTATGATTGGTTTTATAGCTGGATTATTACGTAATACATTTTTAATGCGAAAGCTATGGGGAAGACTTCTATACGGATTGTTTGTTGGATTTTTATTTGGCTGGATTATGAACTTCTGGGGGCTTCTCGGTTTCATACGTGAGGCAACGTGGGAAGCTGTCATTTCGTATTATATCGCAAGTTTTTATTTCGATTTGAGCCATGCGATTTCGAATGTTGTTTTCTTACTATTATTTAGTACGTCTTGGATTACGATTCTTACAAGATTTAAAAAGAAATATGGCATATTAGAAAAGCATAACATGGCATAGAAAAGCATACTCATATAAGGTAGGGTCGCGACTTACATATTCGTTTGCCTCTTTCATGCTTCTTACATATTGTAAGGAGCATTTTTTATTGTCAAAAAATCGATTCAATATATATCCGTTATTATATAAAATTATTTGTATAATAGTAGGTGAGAGTTATTTTCAAAAGGGAGGTGTATAGTTAATGAAGTTAGTTATTCCGGAGCAACACGGTGCATGGGCTATGCTCGTTATACCATTTCTATTAAGTGTTATTCTTGGGAAACCTACTATGTATCATATTCCATTGTTTTTAGCTTGGTTCTTTATCTATTTAGCTACGTATCCATTTCTTATGTACATAAAGCAAAGACGAAAAAAAGAGTTGTTACATGCTGCAATTGTATATTTTATCATCGCGTTCGTATTTGGAATGATTTCTCTATTATATGAATGGCGCATCCTTTTATTCGTAGCAGTAATGATTCCATTATTTATTGTAAATATGTATTACGCTCGTCAAAAGAATGAAAGAGCGTTACTAAATGACATTAGTGCGATTATTGTTTTCTGTATTGGCGGTTTAGTTAGTTATTATTTTTCAATGAAACTTATAGATAAAACAGCACTATTTATTGCACTTATATCATTTTTATATTTTTTAGGAAGTACGTTTTATGTGAAAACGATGATACGTGAGAAAAATAACCCGAAGTATCGTTTTATATCTTGGGGTTATCATATTGTATTAACAATCATTGTATTTGCTATGAATCCGTGGTGTTCTCTTATTTTTATACCAAGTGTCATGCGAGCAATTATGTTGTACGGTAAAAAAATTTCTATTATAAAAGTAGGTATTTTAGAAATTGCTAATTCTGTATATTTTTTAATCATAACGGTAATAATTATGAAGTATGCCATTTGAAAAAACTTCCCACCTTATGATGGGAAGTTTTTTCAATCTTGTTCTAAAATATGAACTGTGTAATCACAGCGTTGAATAGCTTGTTCGATCGCATAAAGTGATTGTTCAATACGAGCGCGATTAAAATCTTTTTCAACAGTCTGTAGCGCTGCTTCTAAACAATGTTTTGCTTCTTGTAATGATTGAAAAGAATCTTGTACATATCCGCGAGCATTTTCGTGCATTTCATACTCCTCCTTGCATATTCATATATGTATAGTATGAACAGGAAGAAAGAAAATATAATTTGTTGTATTTGTTTGACAATTGAAATGAAATTACGTATAGTAAGAATTAAGTGAATATTTTCTTATCCAGAGAGGTGGAGGGACTGGCCCGATGAAACCCAGCAACCGCGATGCAGGTGCTAATTCCAGCAGAACATATTTGTTCTGGGAGATAAGACGAAGATATATACGTAACTTCTTCTTATCGGAGAGGTTTTTTTGTTGCAAAAAAACCGATTACGAAAATTTATATTAAGAAGAAAGGGGTTGCGAAGTACTGTGACACTCGAAAAATACGTAAAACTGCGTAGTACAGTTTATGAATATATGATAGAGCAAGGTAAGCCAATATCATTGTTAGATATTCAAGAACATATCGTTTCGCATCATGAAGGAAAATTCACGAAAAAGATGTTACATCAATTTTATTTATCAAGACTATTAGATGAACTGAAACTGGATGGGAAAATTACATTAGCTGATGAATATCTCTATACTGAAAAAGGGGTATTTTATAAGGCGGGAAAAGGGAGCTAAGCTCTCTTTTTTTTGAAGTATGTAGAGTAAAAGACTGCTTGAGCAGCCTGATACAAGGGAATGGTGTTGAGTGTGTAGTGTCAAAGATTGAATGTGCCTGAAAGAGGCACTTCATATCGGCTGCAAATGAAAAGAGACACCTCCGCCGAATAGGTGTCAGTCGTTTTGTCATATAGACTTGCTATTTGACAGTTATTAGAATAACATGCAGGGGTTATGGAAGTCAAAAGGGAATTAAAGGAAGAGGTGTTGTTATGTACGCTTACTTATTACATGATATAACGAAATGGATTCCTAAGTACATTATGGATAAAGGGTATGAATATTATGAAGAGGGACATGTAGAAGATGTTGAAATACAAGACAAGAAAATATTTGCTTTCGTTACTGGAAATGCAGGAAACTATGAAGTGATTATTGATCTTGAAGATTTTACAGAAAGTAGCTGCGAGTGTCCTTATGAAAACTATTGTAAACATATGGCGGCAGTTGTTTATGATATTCAAGGCACTGGTGAAAGTACGGTGAAAGAGAAACTGAAAGATTTAGACAAGGAAGAGTTACTTACCGTATTAAACCGTTTATTACAAAGCTCAAAAAACGTGCAAATTGTAGAGAAGATGTTAAAGAAGGGGAAACTTTAACTTATAGAGGGAGTTGTTTTGTAGTGAATGTACTAATTGTATACGCTCATCCCAGTCCTTCCAGTTTTAATGCGGCGATTTTAAAGCATGTGCAAAAAGGATTACAAGAAACAGATCATTCGGTTACGGTACTTGATTTATATAAAGAACAATTTGATCCAGTCCTTGTATTTAATGAGGATAAGAAAAGACGTGATTTAGTAAATGAAGAAGAAACAGCCCGGTACAGAACGTTAGTGGAAAAAGCAGATACGCTTCTCTTTATATATCCGATATGGTGGTGGGGGATGCCTGCTATTTTAAAAGGGTTTATTGATCGCATTTTCGTTGCTGGCTTTGCTTATAAATATGAAGGTGCCCTGCCGAAAGGATTATTGAAGGGGAAGAAGGCGTGGGTGATTAATACGTTAGACTCACCGTTATGGTACGTCGCCTTATTATATCGATCAGCAGATTGGATTATGATGAAAAGAGGGGTTTTACGTTTTTGCGGCATTCGCGATATAAAACGATCTGTTTTTCAATCTGTGAAAACGAGTAAACGAGAGAAGCGGGAAAAGTGGTTATTACAAATAGAAGAAAAGGCTCGTACATTATGAATGAAATGGAACGTATAATAAAGTGTTGCAATTATGATAACGAACTTTTTCGTACATATATTAATTGTTTAATCCAATTGAAGAAATGTAGTGAAATGTTTCAACAAATACAGATTCAATTAAGAAATGATTATTTAATAAGAGGAATCTGTGAAAGAGAAGTGGATGAGGTAGTAAGAGGAAGTAAAGAGTATGAAACGTATTTTCTTCCTAAAGCGTTACAGTGGAATTTCCTTAAGAAAAATCCACATCTAATTGAAAAAGTATGTGAAGACTTTTTTGCATTTGAGGCGTTATATCTTACGGAGATAGAGTGGGAAAGGGTTATAAATTGCGTGGGAAATAAGTGATTTATTATGTAAAAAAGCTAGTATAAAACTAGCTTTTCGTTTAAATAAATAAGAAGCATAGACTAATGATGAATCCTGCATATAGTAAGTTAACAACGCAAAATCCCATAATATCACGGGCACCTAAACCAGCTATCGCTAATGCTGGTAATGCCCAGAATGGTTGAATTAAATTCGTCCAAGCATCGCCCCACGCAATTGCCATTGCTGTTTTTGCAGCAGGGACACCAAGTTCAGCACCAGCTGGAATCATAATGGGTGCTTGCACAGCCCATTGACCGCCGCCAGACGGAACGAAAATATTAACGATGCCAGCACTTAAAAAAGTAAAGAGCGGGAAAGTCGTTTCGTTTGAAATGCTAATAAAGAAATTCGAAATAGCTCCTCCAAGTGAAAGTCCTTCACTATTTGCTCCAATCATCATTCCCATAATTCCTGCGTAAAACGGAAATTGAAGTAAAATACCAGAAGCACTTTTCGTAGAGTCCGAAAAAGCGCGAATATATTGAATCGGAGTACGGTGGAAAATAAGTCCAGCAATTAATAACATAAAAATCACGATATCGAGAGTAAGGTTAAAGCCTTTCGTATAAAAGTAATTGAAAATATAAATGAGACCTAACAATCCAACACAAAGTGTAATAATGATGCTATTTTCCATTTTTTCAGCGAACGTATTGTTCTCTACTTCTTGAGTGGCAGCTTCTTCATGAAATACGCTAGGATCTACTGTTATCGTATGTTTTTCATCTGGATGCATCGCTTTATTAATGAGAGGCATCGTAACGAGAAAAATAATAACTGGAACGAGTGCGTATGGTGAAAATAATGTTTCTGTTATTGGAATCGCTTCTTTTATACTTCCCGCTGTCGTTTTAATTAACGTTTCGCCGCCAGTTGCTAACGTAAGAGGAATAGAAGCAGAAAGCCCCGCATGCCAAATGAGAAATCCAGAGTAAGAAGAAGCAATTGCTAGTCTATAATCTAATCCTTCAAGCTGCCTGGCCACTTCTTTTGCATATAAAACAGATACAACAATACCAAATCCCCAGTTTATGTATGCTCCTAGTAAACTTACGATTGAAATGGCAATAATACCTTGTCCATTCGTTTTCGGTAGTCTTGCAGCTTTCGTTAATCCTTTTTTAATAAGAGGAGCATTTGCTAAAGCAGATCCTGTTACGAGTACAAGTGCCATTTGCATAGAAAAGGCGAGTAGTCCCCAAATGCCATTACCCCAGTGATTAATCATTTCCACAGGTGTTTGGTGCGTTGCAAACATGCCGAAGAAGATAACAAAAACAGTTAATAAACATGATAAAATAAACGGTTCTGGCAAGAAACGTTGCACTAAGGCGACGCAACCATTAGTAAAAGAACGAAACAAAATAGATCAACCTCCTTATGTATGTTTATTACAATTATTCGAGGTTGATTTGGGAATAACCTTCAATATACTGAAAATTCTGATATTTATACAGGTAGAAAAAATAAGAGCAAGATTATTGCGAATTTCTAATATAGTATATAAATGTCTAGCATTTACACCAAAAAATACAAAGGGAATTCAAAATAACTATTGATTTGAAATAACATAGGTTGTAAAATAGCGGTGAATATTCTTAATTTTGGAAAAAGAATGGTGTTGTAATGAACAAAACGAAATTGTTTATTGGATCTTCTTTAATGATTGCTATGTTAAGCACATCAGCTTTTCCAGCTTCCGCGGATTCCCTAGTTACAAATGATATTACACAACAACAAAAACCAATTAATTTATTATCAAACGAGGAAATTCCTGGAGTTAAAATTATTGATATTACTAGAGAACAATATGTTAAAAACGTAGCAAAGAATGAAAATATCTCATATAAAGAAGCTGATAAACTTGTTTCTGCTAGAACTGTTCAAAGTTTAAGTAAAATAAATCCTACTGCAGCAGCTAGTAGTAATGTTATTTGGAGACAAGCTTCTTGGACACAAACTTATTCTGGAAATTCTATTTTTAAAGCTGATTTAGAAGGTAGTATTGAAATTTATTCTTCTGGATCTTTTAGACAAATTAATAGCGCTACTGTTGGTTCTTCTCTTTCTGCGGGTAAATATTCTGCTACATGGGCACAAAGTAATTCTTGGAAGACAACGGCATATCCAACGATTAGTGTGACATTGGGAGTAACGGGTAAATTTTTTACAACAGTTAGTAATTCAGGTGGAGTAAGTGGTGGGATTGCAGGATTTTCAGTTAGTAGTACTAGTACTACTAGTGTTACGTACGTTTCAAATGGTATGACAATTCAAAGAGAATATAGTGTTTACTAATAGGTGGTAATAAATCGATGAAAAAAAATGTGGAATAATCATATTGGTTTTGTTTTTTATTTTGAGTGCTTGTTCTAGTGAAAATAATAATACTTTTAAACAAGCAGATATTGAAAAGGGAATAGTGTATGAATTACTTTCTAAAAATACAAATACGAACACTGAAATATCTTATAAAATAAAAATGACGAATAATACCGATTATGTTATTGCGCAAAATAATGTTATGTTTTCATTTCCTAAATCCCCAACAAAATCTGGTCAAACAACTAATCCATTTAAAGTGTTAGCTAAAGGTAATAAATTAAATGTTAAACCTGGGGATAGTGTTGTTTTGGAAGTATCATTTTCTCCTGATTTTTATTCTGAATTTAAGAATACAGAAGTGACTAAAGCGAATTTGTATATAACGGGTTATATCGATAAATTAGCTGATGAAAATCATTTTGATTTTATTAAAAGTATTAATTTAGATTGAAAAAGTGAGCTATTTAACATGTTAGTGTTAAATAGCTCACTTTTATTTAGAAGAATGCACTAAGTTAAGTTAGACAGGCAAAATGGGGGTATGTAGTTTACGTTTCTGGAATAATTGTAATAGCGATGGTCTGAATTGAAGCCTCAATTTCGTCGTTTTTACTTTGGCTATTGTAGTATTTAATCATTAATTCGTTAAGTTCATTTTGAAACTTTCCAAAGTGTTCTTCATCTAGCTTTAATTCTACTACAGAAAAAGTAGCCTTATCTTCTTGACTGTTTTGTTCCTCTAATTTCTTAAGGTAACTTTGATATTGTGTCATAAGTGATAGCTGGTAGTAGGAAATGTAGTTTAACTTTTGATCATCAGATAAGCCTTTCCATTCACTTCCTTCAATTTTTGCATCTTCTTCATTGATTGCGTAATATTTTTCAGAAACAGATTTTACCTTTTTTTCTTTAATTACATGGACGATACCAGAATCAACCATAGTTTGTAACTGTCTATATAGTGTTGCTTGTGGTACATTTTTAATGATTTTTACCATTTCTAATGGTGTTAGCCCATCTTCCTTATTTCTCATTAACACTTGGCAAATTTTCATTCTTACAGGATGCATTAAAATTTCAACTTTATTACTCATTATATCACCTTATGTATTGTTTTTTTATTCTCATTATAAATAATGAGAATAATGATTGCAATCCATCCGTTTTTATTTTATCATTATCAATAATGATAATGAGATTTGAAAGGAGTGATGACAATGAAAATACATTATGGATTGAATGATCTTAAAGACATTGATATTATGGCTTTTCTACCCATTATATTACCAGTTATTGCAGTCGGAGCACTTTTAGTTTCCATTGCGTTAATTGATTTATACCGACATAGAAATACAAGAAAAAATGTGCTTATATGGACGCTAATTATTATCTTTGTTAACGTATTGGGACCTATTCTGTACTTTGTTATAGGGAGAAAGGACGGTGAGAAATTATGAAATTAGAGATTAGAAATGTAACAAAATCATTTAAAGGAAAAATTGCTGTCAATACTTTCTCGATGGAACTGCAATCGGGGGAATGTGTAGGGTTAATCGGACCAAATGGAGCAGGGAAATCTACATTAATAAAAGTGATTTCAGATATTATTAATCCAGATGTTGGTGAAGTGTTATTGAATGGGATAAAAATATCAAAAATGAAAAGGGAAATTGGCTACTTACCGCAATACCCTAATTTTTTTCATTGGATGACAGCGCGAGAAACCCTTATGTTTATGGGGCAACTTTCAGGGATGAAAAAAGAAGCATTGTCAAAGTCGATACCAAAAATTTTGGAGAAAGTTGGATTAAGTGGAGAAGAAGGTTCAAAGGTGAGTACCTTTTCTGGGGGAATGAAACAAAGACTTGGTATTGCACAAGCATTATTACATAAGCCTTCGCTTATTGTCATGGATGAACCAGTATCTGCATTAGATCCAATAGGTAGAAGGGAAGTATTAAATCTGATTGAAGAAATAAAAAAAGATACGACCATTTTATTATCAACCCATATATTAAGTGATGCAGAAGAAATTTGTGAACGATTTGTCATGATTAAAGATGGAACAAAGATAGAAGATACAACAATTACTGAGCTTTTACACCGCAATAATGAAAATAAATTAATCATTGAAATTACAGCTAAAGATCGAGAGTGGATTGACGTTGTAAAAAATTTACCGTATGTGAAGGATGTAGAAGTGATAGGACTTAAAGTCAAAGTGAAGGTTGAGAGTATCGAAATAAATAAAATTATGTTACTGCAAAATGCACTCGAACATAAAGTGGACATTGTTAAATTTGAAATGAGCAACGATACTTTAGAAGAAATTTTCTTGAAATTGGTGGTGCAAAAATGAATAACTCAATGATATTGATAAAAAAAGAATGTGTTCAAATGTTACGTGATTTTAAGATCATTTGGCTACCAATTGTTTTTATATTTTTAGGGGCAACACAGCCAATAGTAACGCATTACTTACCATCCATTTTAGGAGCATTAGGTGGAGGGCAGGGGATTACCATCGATCCGAGTATGACATCACAAAAAGGAGGCGAAGTACTAGCGGGTACTTTGGGGTCTCAGTTTGATCAGCTCGGACTTATGATTCTAGTAATCTCTATGATGGGTGCCATTCAAACAGATAAAGCTAACGGTATGTTAGCTTTTATTTTAACAAGACCTGTTACGGTTACTTCATATATAGCGGGGAAAATAGTATCAAATTATGTAATAGTAGCGCTTAGTGTAATGATTGGATACTTTACCTCTTATCTATATACAAACTATCTTTTTACTGTTGTTCCGTTTTCGTACATGATTACTGGATTACTATTTTATTTAATTTGGGTTCTTTTTATCGTATCTTTCACAACTATGATAAGTGCTATTTTTCACAGTCAAGGTATTATTGCGCTAATTTCAATTGCTTTTCTTTTAGCTTGTAGAATAATCGTCGGTTTGAATCCAATAATAGATCAGGTTAATCCAGCCAGTATGAGTAAACATGCAATGGAAACGTTGGTCACAGGGGAAGTGAATGCAACCGCAATGATCAATGTACTACTAACGATTATTTGGATTTTATTGACACTCTTCGTAACGTATTATTGGATTGCTAATAAAAAGTTTAATGATGAATAACTTTGATGAGGGTAGTGGCTTCAAATAAAACACCCCAACAAGAAAAAGCTTCCACTACTGTGGAAGCTTCTCTATATGATGTGCAATATCAATATACATATTTGAGTAGACTGAATGTATTTCATTACTTGGCGTAGCGTTAGAAGAGAAGTGGACAATGACCATATTTGCTTTCGGATCGATGTAAAGTGTTTGTCCGTAACTGCCTAACACTTCGAAAGCACCTTGTTCATTGTGCGGAATCCACCATTGATTATGATAAGAAATGGAAGCTCCAGGGCCAACTGCAAGTTCACCTTCTTGGACATTTTTTATATCTTCAGTAATAGAAGAAGGGAGAATTTGTTTTCCATTATATTCCCCGTTGTTTAATAGTAATTGCCCGAATCTAGCCATATCTCTAGCAGTTGCATTTAAACCAGCGCTTGCTTGTTCTACTTTCGTTTCATCTGTAACGTAATACGCGTTTTCTTCCATACCAATTTGAGACCAAATTCGTTCACTAACATTTTCCGCTAATGATTTACCTGTGATCTTTCGAATCACCCAAGCGAGCGTTTCAGCTGATCCGTTATCGTAAGAAAAATCGGAACCAGGCGGTGCAGTTTCTTCTGCTTCTCGTAACATATCATAAATTTTCATCGGACCGTCGTAGTTTTTACCGCGTGGTAAAATATTGCTAGCTAAATATAGTTGTGCATCTTGATTTTCTAACGCTGGATGTTCATATCCATGAGTAGGGTATTCTACAGAAACTTGCATATCCATTAATTGCTGAAGTGTGGCATTACCGAACGGTGTATTTTTTAATTCTTTTATATATGCGTCAGCTGTTTTTTCTAAGTCAATACGGTTTTCTTCAGCGAGAGATTGTATAATTGCTCCGGTAAAGACCTTTGCTAATGACGCCATGCCATGAGGTTCACTCTCGTTATATCCATTGAAATATCGTTCATAAACAAGTTGTCCATTATGTACAACGACAAAAGCATCCGTTTTGTTATCGTCTAAAAGTTTTTTTAGAGGAGTTGTATTTCCAAATCTACGCTCCACAGCAAAATCGTCTAAGTTTTGCGATGTGGTAGAGAAGTGGGAAACGTGATCCGGGTTATTATTTACCTCGTTAATTAAAGTGAATTCTTTCATATGTGTGTACGACCAACGTAAGTAAGGATCATCTAACCAATTTTTCTTCGTCACGTTATTTTTCGATGGGATTGTTTTATTATGTTTGAAGTATGTAAAACCGAGCCCTGTAATTACAAATATGAATGTGATTATGAGTAAGAGTAGGGGAGATTTTTTAAGTTTCATATCGGTCCCTCCTTTTTTATTTCTATTATAAGTATACGCTTCTATTAAAAGAAATACAAAATAAGGAAAGTAAACGGGGAAGTTTACTTTCCTTATTCATGTTAAGCGGAAACTTTTTCATCTGTATGCTGTTTCTTGAATTTTTGTTTTCGTCCGTGTAATCCATAATATAGAAGTAAAGTGAAGGCAACGATAATAGCTGCGATAAAATACATATTATGGTAACTGGATTTCGCTGCGACGATACCTAAAATGAAAGAACCAAAGCCAATACCACTATCAAAGAATGAGAAGTAAGTAGCTGTCGCAGAACCACGTCGGTGGTTTGGAGCGGCAGAAATTGCAATCGTTTGGAAGCTAGGAATTAATGTCCCGTAGCCTAAACCGATTAGCATACCTGCGCCAAGGAACCAAAATGAAGTTTGTGCTTGGCTTAAAATAAACATCCCAATTGTGAAAATAATGATAGCAGGGTAAACAAGTACATTTTCACCGAAGCGATCAAAAATCTTTCCTGTAAATGGACGAGAAATTACAACAACGAGTGCGTATACAATAAAGAAGTAACTAGCAACTTCTCCTAAACCGATCTCTTTCGCATAAATAGGAATAAAGGATAAAATGCCACTATAAGAAAAGGCTAAAACAAATCCTGTTAGAGCAATCGGAATAGAGGATGGTTCAATTAAGTCCTTCCATTTCATTTTTTCTCGTTTTTGTTTGTTCACTGGTGCTTCATGCGGAATATTTACAAGTAGTCCTAATAAAAATGCAAGCAATGAAAATACGGAACAAACGATAAATAGTACAGTAAATGAAAAATGAGAAATAATTGTTAAACCTAAAAAAGGACCAATTACCATCGGCAGACTCATGAATACGCCGAAATAGGCAAGTGCTTCGCCTCGTCTATGAGCAGGCGCAACATCTGTGACAATCGTACCAGTTGCTGTCGTTGCCATACCGAACCCAATACCATGTAAGAAGCGAAGGGCAAGTAATAAAAATAAACTTTGCGCACCGAAATACATAACAGTAGCAGCTAAAAATAATGAAAGTGAAATAAATAATATTTTCTTTCTTCCTAAATCATCGAGCCATTTACCTGTAAATGGTCTACATAAAACAGATGAAATAAGAAAAACAGTTGCAACTAAACCAATTTCCTCAGGTTTTCCTTTTAGGCCGTCTATTACATAGACAGGCAGAGTAGTCATAAGCATGTAAAATGTTAAGAAGAGAAATAGACTACTAAAACAAGTTCCGAGGAAATCCTTCGTCCAAAGTTTCTCACTTTGCATCGTCATCCCTCCAATTTAATCTAAATTTTTAATGATTTTTTGTAACACTTCAAATGCTTGATGTAAATCATCTTCGTTAATACTTTCTAGTGTTTTTTCTTCGAAAGTATCAACTTCTTCTTGCCATACCGGAATCATTTTTATCGCTGTTTCCGATAAAGAAATAAGCTTCTCACGGCGATCTTTTCCTTCTGTACGAATAATCCATCCCATCGTTTCCATACGTGTTAACGTACGAGTCATCGTTGGTGATTCAACATTTAAATACTGGCATAACTCTGTTTGTGTACAAGAACCAGTTTGATTGATGCGGAAAATAACAGCCCATTGCGCACTAAATAACCCAGTGGGAGATACGCGTTCATTAAATTTCTTCGTAAACTTGCGAGAAGTCTGGCTGACAATGTGAAAAAAATGTTGTTTTTCGTCCATGTATTTTGATCCTTTCAAATTAGTTACCTAGCTAACTATATACTTTTTCATTATAATTGTCTAGTAATAGACATGTTGATTTATGTAAAAATTTCGTATAGGTTTTATGTTGCGAACGTATATTCTGTATGCTATTCTTTAAGTAAGTAAAGAATTTTCTTTCTATTAAAAAGAATGGGGGAACTTGTGATGATTAAGCCTGCAACAATGGAGTTTGTTTCACTATCGAACGGAGAAACGATTGCGTATCAGGAAGTTGGAAGGCAAAATACAGAAATTCTTGTACTCATTCACGGGAACATGACGTCGTCACAACATTGGGATTTAGTAATTGAAAAGCTGCAAGACCGATACCATATTTACGCTCTTGATTTAAGAGGATTTGGCCAATCAACATATAATCAATCGATAGATTCATTACAAGACTTTGCAATAGATGTAAAACTATTTATCGATCAATTAAAACTAGAAAAATTTTCATTAATGGGCTGGTCAATGGGCGGGGGTGTTGCGATGCAATTTACAGCAAATCATCCAACGTTTGTCGAAAAGTTAATTTTAGTAGAATCAGTGGGCATGAAGGGATATCCAATTTTTAAAAAAGATATAAACGGGCAGCCAATCGTATCAAGTTTAGTAAAGACGAAGGAAGAAATCGCGCAAGATCCCGTACAAATTGCACCGGTGCTAGACGCGATAAAAAATATGAATAAATTATATTACCGAACAGTATGGAATCTATTAATATATACACATAATCAACCGGAACCGGATCGTTATGAAAAGTATTTAGATGATATGTTAACGCAACGTAATTTCGTGGATGTAAATTATGCGCTCATTACATTTAATATTTCGGATGAATATAACGGGGTTGTAGAGGGAAATAAGCAAATTCATCATATTAAAGCTCCAACACTCGTCATACAAGGTGACAGAGATTACGTCGTACCGCAAGTAGTCGGTGAGGAATTAGCAAAACATTTACTGAATGCAGAGTTGAAGATATTAGAAGATTGCGGACACTCACCGTTTATAGACTGCTTAGATGTATTTATAAAACATGTAGAGGACTGGTTAGAATAGAAATAATCCCCGAAATGAGAGGTATTGCATATACTATAACATTGTAGGTAAAAGGGGAGATTATCCATGCATCATCCGTTCTTAATTGCGCATTCGCCATATAATCATCACTTATATACAAAAATAATGATAGCTCCGATGTATATGCAAGTTTCACCAGCTGTAGTTCCTTTACAAATGCAATACCCGCAGCCACCAATTGCTCATGCACAGCAATACGTGTATGAAACTGCTTTTTATAAACATCCGTATTTCAAGCAATTCCATAACAATGTGAAAGCTCAAGTATGGGAAGGATAAGAAGCTAAAAGGTTCATTCTTTTAGCTTCTTTTTTATTCATAATATTCGTACACGCATTTGGAGAAACAGTTTATAATGAAAAGTGGAAAGCGTGAGAAGGAGAGGGAAAAGGATGTCGATGCGTTTTACTTTTTGGATTATGGTTGGAATTGTAGCAATCTCGGGTTTATCACAAGGGATGCTTTTACCTGCCATTGCAATGATTTTTGAACAAGAAGGGGTTAGTTCAAGTATTAACGGTATTCATGCGACGGCATTATACATTGGGATATTAGTTATTTCACCGTTTCTTGAAAAACCGATGCAAAAGTTTGGAATGAAGCCAATTATCGTTATTGGTGGGTTTCTCGTTATTATTTCATTATTCTTTTTTACACAAACTTTTTCATTTTGGGTATGGTTTATTCTTAGATTTCTAGTTGGAGTCGGAGATCATATGCTTCATGTCGGAACACAAACATGGATTACGACAACATCAGACCCGAGTAAAATAGGGAGACAAGTATCGATATACGGTGTATTCTTCGGAATTGGTTTTGCTGTTGGCCCGTATTTAGCAAGCACTGTGCAGTACGGTCTTGCAACACCATTTATTATATCTACTATACTTTGCTTAATAGGTTGGCTATTATTACTTCCAACGAAAAATGCATTCCCGGCGCAAGATGAAAGAGAAGTGGAGAGTGAATCATCAATTTCTCGTTATAAACAAGTTGTTGGATTAGGTTGGGTTGCATTACTAGGACCACTTGCATATGGCGTACTGGAAGCAATGTTAAATAGTAACTTGCCAGTATACGGGCTTCGTAAAGGATGGTCTGTTTCAGATGTATCCTTCTTATTACCAGCGTTTGCAGTTGGGGGCATTATTACACAAATTCCACTCGGTATATTAAGTGATAAATATGGAAGAGATCGTATTTTAACGTGGACGTTCAGCGTAAGTACAGGTATTTTCCTACTTGCAGCAGTATTTGATCAATATTACTGGATCGTCTTTGCCTGTATGCTGTTAGCGGGTATGGTCATTGGATCGTGCTTCTCATTAGGTCTTGGATTTATGACAGATTTATTACCGAGGCACTTACTACCAGCAGGTAATATATTATCTGGAATCGCCTTTAGTTTAGGAAGTATTATGGGACCTGTATTAGGAGGCGTATTTATAGAAAAAATACAGTATACAAGCTTTTTTATTGCGGTTATGATTATAATGGGAATTCTCGCAATGGTATATATGGTCTACATGAAGAATCAATTCGCATCAAGAAAAATAGAAAGTAGGTTAGGGCATGACAAAACAACCTAATAAAAAGAAATTTGAAGTACTCGAAAACGAAACAATTACAGACTGCTTAGCACGTATGGAACAAGAAGGCTACGCACCGTCTCGTCGTATGGAAGAACCAATCTTTCATGAAGTGAAGAAAAACGGAAAAACAGAAGTTGAACCGTGCGGTAGAAAGATTGTCTTTGAGGGGAAATTGAAGTAATAAGTTATATAAAAAATTACTTTCAGGTACAAATAAGATAAAACAAATAGTTACATGAAAAAACGCTGTTGATGCCAATATCAATAGCGTTTTTGTTTTTAGGAAATATATAGATCAAAATGAATTTCTGCTTGAATGAAACTAGCAAAATCAATAATCTCTTTTTGTAAATACATTGCAGGTGATTCGTTATTCTCCACTTGAATTACTACCATAAAAAGAAACTGTAAACCATACTTCTTCTTGAGATGTTTTAATTGCTCTGTTTTTCCTTCAAGAGATTGTAGAATAACATGTAACTGATTATTTATATCGTATGATTCTTGATAGCCAGTGCTTAAAGTCCAATCCGTCTCTTTTCTATATAGGGTTTTGGTGGATACAAGATTCGGATTATCACGTCTTGCAACAACATCATCTTTTTTATAAGTTCTTGTAGGCTCGATACGTAGGGCATTGGTAATTGCTTCAACAGGAAATACATCACCCGTTGCACTAAAATAAGCCATAACTTTGGTTTTATCCAGAATGGTTCCTCCTCTTATTAGTAAGATGTTAATCTTATTACATTATAAAAATTTATGAATGTAAATAGAATTTTTACCCTGCTATTTGTGGGCAGTAAAGCTTCTAATGGGAGGAAAGAAGGTGAGAGTCAATTTTCCATAAAAGCATGATTAGTGTGGGGGAATAAAACCTCACTAGTTTCATTGTATTGAACTCCAGCGTTGGGGTATTCGTTAAAGCTGGATACCTATACATTTGAAGGAAAGAACAATGATACAAAAGTAGGATGCTTAAAAATATAAATATTTGTATGATAAAAACAAAACATATTTTAAAAAATCAGAATGTAGGGGAAGGAGAAATATATAATGATACAAAGCATATATGAAACTCATTTACATGTAAGAAATTTAGAAAAGGCGATAGATTTCTATCAAAATAAGTTAGGTTTAGCATTAGCAAAAAGACTATCGAAAAGACGAGTTGCATTCTTTTGGGTAGGAGAAAGTAAAGAGCAAATGCTCGGGTTATGGGAAATGCATATGAATGAAGAGTTTGAGACGAAACACTTCGCCTTTCGTGTAGATTTAGAGTTTTTAAATGCTTCAAAATTATGGTTAGAGAAACGTGGAATAGAGGTAGTAGGGAGTCAGGGAAAAGGAAACCAAGAGCCGATTGTCCAAAGGTGGATGCCAGCTGCAAGCGTATATTTTCTAGATTGTGATGGAAATAAATTAGAGTTTATTTCTATGCTAGATGATGATCCAGATGAACTAGAATACGCAACGTATTTAAGTGAATGGAATGCGGAGCACTAAGAAAAATAAAGTGAAACTTTAATCAGTAGTAGTTTTACAGCTTTGTATTATAATAGATAGGAACAAAATAAAACCCCTCAAGGAAAGGCACGTTCTTGAAGGATTTTTTATGCTTTATATATTTTATATTGTCTGTAACGTATTAATGATGTTCATTTTTAGATATTTCAGCGCGTTGAATATAACCATCAGAGAAGCTGGAATAAAGAGAATAGCTTCCTCGATTATATATAAAGCCTTCACTAGTCATATCCGCTCCGATTCCATCTGGTTCACCATTTAATTCATTGATAGTGATATCCATTTTTACCTATATATATCTAGCGTCCGAAGGGTACATGTCAATATTATAATCGCCGTATACCGCTGTATTAGGTGCATCACATTCTGTACATGGTGCTTGCTTCCAAACATCAGGCGCTCCATATTCTTTTTTCACCTCAGATATATCTTTACCTAGTGCATCTAATTTAATGGACCAAACGTCCCATTCTGTAAAGCTGTTGTTAACATTTGTTTCAGTTCTTCTTTTGAATTGATGTTGAAATTATAATCTCTGTTTTTTGCTATTGCATTATAGAAAAATTGTGCATACTGCTCACGCTTCACAATCATGTTTCCATTAAAATTACCCGCATCGTCACCTTGTGCTATACGGTTACTACGCAGTGTATTTACAGCTTCATAAGCCCACTGACCTTTTGGTACGGCTTTAAATTTCTCTTGTCCTTTAAATTCTAAATGAAATGCTCTTTGTAATATTACTGCCATCTCATATCGAGTTAATACATCATCTGGACGAAATGTACCTGTTCCATCACCTGTCATAATTCCAGCTTTCGCAATGGCTTTAATATCTTTTTCAAACATATGATTTGTAATATCACTAAACATATTTCCTTGTTTATCGTCTGCTATTAAACCTAAATGTCGATTGACTAAAGAAGCTACCTGTCCTCTAGTAATGTTGTCTCCAAAACCAAATTTCTCATTTCCATATCCCTTATAAATCCCTGCTGCCGCTAAGTAATCAATAGCATCTTTTGACCAGTGGTCCTTTGGTACATCTGTAAATACAGTGTTCGCATTGCCAGCTACTTTATAGTTATTCGTAGTTGTTTGTGCGTTTGCTGTGCCTACTATCGTTGTAGTTACTAGAGCTGCGGTGATTACGAATCCGAAAAAAATTTTAGCTTTGCTTGTTTGCTTTCCCATTTGAGAAAGCCTCCCCAGTTTAATTTAACTTTATTATATGTATACATCGTAATTATAACATTTAAATGATGATTATTTGTCATTGATTTCCTTAATGTGGATAAAATTCCAACGATCTATATAAAACTATAATTTTTAGATAATAAATATTCATTGCTATTTAATTGAAGAAAAATGCGAAAGCTTTTTATAAAATATGGAAATGTTAAAACCCCTTTGATAAAATAGCAATATGCAAAAATAATTATTTATAAATTCTCAATGTAATGAATATTCATGTTTAAATATACGAATTTAACTACGTAGTTATTGTGCTAAAGGGGGAGAAATATGTTAGATGAATTGTACAATGCCTTTTTAAATGCGTCTGGTTTTACAGAAAGTGCGAGGAAACGAGATCGATATGATGATTTACATGATTATTTAAAAGATCAAGAAAGAGAGTTGAAGCAATTTATTCAAGAGGCTGAATCAGCGAAGAGAGATTATGAGAGTAAAAGTAATGGCTTAGAAGCTAATAAAATTCCGGCAGTTGAATTTGAACAAAAACGTCATGAAAAGGATGAAGAATTAAATACATTAGTATCCTATTTTACAAGTGCATTAAGCGATGTTGGATCTGCAAAAAGTACAGCTTATGCAAAGTATTTGGAATATAAAGCAAAAGCAGAAGCGGAGAAAGCGTCAGCATACGCTGCAGCGACCAAGGCTTTTGAAGAAAAGAAAAAGGAAATTGAAAAACTTATCCATTAAGTATAGAAAGAATGGAGGGAATCCACATGAGTGGCAAAGAGGTTGAAATTATAGGAAGTAACACAGCAAGTGCCATTTCTTACGCGCAAAATATTGAAAATGGTATGAAGGATTCTTTAAATCAAGCGAAAAACTTAAAAGCATACGTTACATGTGCGAACTGGAATGGAAAAACGAGAGATGCCTTTTTAAGTTATCTAGATTTAATTATTCAATATAATTCAGAAATGGTAGAGGCATTTGAAGGACATACGAAAGCTTTGAAAGAGTTAGAGAAAAGTATTCAAACGTACGGCGATATATCGGAAGTAAGGGCGATAAAACAATTGTGATGGAGAAATGAGGGATAAAAGAATGGGGAAAGAAATGAACTTTGCACCTGCTGAATTATATGTTCTCGCAGGTGCAGCTGGGGTTACCGATATATTTGGATTGCCAAACCGTGACGCAATTATTTTACTTGATGAAGAATGTGTCACGAAAGCAACTACGAGTTTAAAAGAAAAGGGCTTACTTACAAGTGAAAATGGAATTACCCCTGCAGCTTTTCAAATAATTGAGCTATTAAAGGAATATGAAAATTGTCATGAATACACGAGAATGAATAATGTATTAATTGGCTTTTTAAAAGAGGATAAAGACCGAGTGGCTGTATTAACAGAAATAGAACCAAATAAAAAATACGAGATCGACTACATACCAAAGCCAGACGTATATTTTTCCTTATTAACACGCATCCCTTTCTTGTTGAGAGAACCGAGGGACATAGAAGATACATTTTTCTCAAAGAGAATGACAGAAGAAGAACAACAAACATTTGAGGAAAAAGATTTATCAAATAAAGATGTTATAGCGATAGAAACGTATACGAGGCCTCGGAGTAATAGAGGAGGAAAATGGGAATGTTTTTTATATTTCACTGAAGGAGAAGATTTCGTTCAAATAGATGTAGAATGTAATCGATATGACTGGGTGAGTCTCTATGCGGTAAATAAGAAATTGTATGACGTGTTAAAAATGCCGTATAAAAAATTAATTGACCCGAGACAATTCTCGTTAGGAGGTATTGAATAATGCAAGTATCAATGGGAGATAGTGGTTCTGGTGGTGGAGAAGAAGTATTAGTTAATTTTCAAGAACTACTTGATATAGTAATGAAGTTAGAAAATATATATAAAATCCATGTAGACGTCATTGGAACGAATATTGAGAGTTTATTAAGCTGTGATTTTTATCAAAAAGGTGAAGCGATGAGAGTAATTGAAAAATATCCTGATATATTACACAAAACACTTGAATTGGCTGAACACTATTCGAGGTCGGCGACAGTTGTAGGGAATGTATGCGTGGAAATGCTTGAAAAGGACGAACAATTACGTGAAATATTAAGTAAGTTGTAGAAATCACCATACGGCTGGGGGATGAAAACGAAATGGATGTGAAATATAGACCTGAACCATGGCAAAACATGGGGGATGGTATGAATCGAATTACAAAAGATGCACTCATAAAATTACAGCGCGCAAATGAATTATTGAAAAAAATTGATGGAAGAATACGAGATTTAGACACGGATGGTAGTATACATTTTAACCCAAAAGATCAATCGCAAAAAATAGGGGAATTACTCGAGAGCTATTCGACATTACAAAAATATTGCGGAGAAGCAGGGCGATTGGTCTCTGAACATATAGATAAACCTTTTTTAGTAGAAATGGATAAATTCGCTCAAAAAATGAGAGATACATCTATTCTCAGTTTTGAAACAAATAACAGAATTGGCTCTACAACAACGACAGTATTACCAGGTGCGCATGCAGGCTACGGAAGTGTACCACAAACAATACAGAAGAAGAAAGATAAAATAACAGTAGAAGATATTTTTAAAGATTCACCCGCATTTGATAACGTACTGAGAGAGGAATACAAAGAACTAAAAAAACAAAATCCAGATGCAAAACTAAATTATGAAGAATACAAGAAAGTAGTCCCATCCACACGAGGATTCGAATACAAATCGATAGAAGATGAACAGAAAAAACTAGAAATGGTGCGAGACATAGGAATAGGCGTAGGAATCATCATCACAACAATCCTTTGCCCACCACTTGGGACTGCTGCCGCAGTTGTATATGGCGCTGTACAAATAAAAAGTGGTATTGACGGAGAAGACTGGGGAACACACAGGAAATTGAGCCAAGAAGAACGGACAGGAAACTTCATTTTTGGCGGATTAGATGCAATCCCAGTTGTAGGGCTATTAGGAAAAGGAGTAAAAGCATTCAAAGGCACGAGTGAATTAGCAGATTTAGCGAAATTATTAAAATTCAAAGAAGGAATGCCTGGTTTTAATCCAAATTTGGGTGGAAATGTGGTACAATCATTGCGTGATAATAAAGCTATTATGCTTGACCGTTTGAAACTAACGAGCCTTAAAATGGAGAAATCCGGAAATGAAAAGATGTATCAACTTGGCGAAAAAATAGCCAAAAGCATAGATGATAGGACAGCCAAATCGGCAAGTTTTGAAGTTGACGGAAATGGCTTACTAATATCTAAACAAGGTGGTACAGATTTCCAAAGCTGGGTGAATAAGCATCATACAGAAAGTAATAAGATTATAGATGATAAGATTAAGGGTGTAGAGGCTTCTCTTGCTAGTAAGGGTACGGGTCAAGTTAGTAAGATTGATATTGGTAAAACTGATATAGATGCACTAAGGAAAAAATGGAATGTTCCAGAAACTGAAACAGTGGCAGTTGGAAAAACTGATGTAAAAGGATTAGAAGATTTAAATTTTGAAGGAGGATCGCCGAAAGTACGAAAAGAAGCTGGATTACCTGATTTAGATGAAGTAATGCCTGACAGGAATATTAAAGCCCCAGGGACTAACCCATTGTTTACTAGGCATGCAGAGGAAGGGGTTCTGAATGAATTTGATTCAGCAGTAATAAAAGCAGGTATAAAACCAGAAGATGTAACAGGAACATTAAAACTTCATCAATCGAACCCTTCAGGTGTATGTAGAAAGTGTTATCAAGGATTAGCGAACGATAAAGTTCCGCCTGGTGTGTTAAAGCAATTAAGTTTAAAATATCCTAATCTAAAAATCGAAGTAACATCGGAAATCGATGAAAGCATTAAAGTAACTGGTAGGCTTAATCTAATGATTAAAAATGGAAAGTATATTGATTAGTTGGAGGTTAATTATGGCTAATACTAACTTTAGTAGTTTAACAGAAGATGGTAAAGTAATATTTTTTCTTGGACTTTCAGAAAAAGTTTTGTCGGTATTTTCTCAAAAGGAAGATCAAATTTTAGCCCAGGAAGTTATATATAAATGTTGGGGATGGCTAAAAGGTAAAGAAAATATAGGGGATATTCTTTATCAATTATTAGATAATGAGGAAAATGGTATAACAATAATTCAAGAGATGTCAGATAATGAAACAGATGTCATAGCTTGGAACTGTGTCATTGATGCAGTTGCTTATACTAGTAGAAAAGCATTTGAAAGAGAAGGTGTCAAATATTATCCAGAACCAATTGCTTTAGTTGATGATACATTAGTAGACCATTTTATGGATTGTTTCGCAAAATGTATAGAGGATTCAGATAGTTATATTCAGAGAATAAATTTTTTATTGGATGATTATAAGAATGGGAATATTGCGAGTGATTTGCGGACAGAAGTTTTAAGGGAATTACAAATACAAAATTAACTATTACTCTATTATTTTATGAACTTTTTTGGATAACCCTGTTGTGGTATTTTGGGAACATGAAAATGCTGGTGAAAAAGAAATGTTGATGCGAGAAGAAGGATTAACAGAAGAACAAGTGGAAGAACGTGCAAGAGAGAATGTATTTTACATTGCAGATACATTTACTGATTTTTTAAGTGAATTACACGATTAAAAAATATAATGATGAATGAAAAATAAAGTTTATGTGAAGTGGATAGAAAAAATAATAAGTTGTTTGAAAATAGATACTCCATGATGGTTGTACCATCATAGAGTATTATGTGCAATGATAGAATAGAAAACGAAGTACGAGCTTAGGCGAGATGACATTTTACTGGGTGATGAATATAAACACATGGAATGGACAAAAAACTAGCGAACTCGTAGAAACTCGTAAGTTTTAACGTAGTAGTTGTCATGATATACAAAAGGTGTCATACTGTTACTACAAAACTTACAAATTTATGCTACTTAAAAACATATGAACTTAAAGCACTTGATTGTCAATTAAAGGCAACAAGTGCTTTTTTGTGTTTTAGCGTAGAAATAAGTTGGTACACGTATGATTTTATAAATATATTAAGTGTTAAATTTAATAGACTGTAATGGCTTTGTACAGTGTATGACGATAGTAGAGGGAAAACTAAAGGGTTGTATTATGTTTTGAAGTCATCGTAAAGTACGTTTTAACGGATGGACGTTATGAACACGTTATCTGCAAAAAACGGGTAAACGTTACAGGGACTAAAATTACTGTAACGGGAGGGGATTTATGATGGGAAAGAAAGTAGTTGGTTACATACGAGTTTCAACGGAAGGACAAGTACGTGATGGGTATAGTTTAGCGTATCAAGTAGAAGAGATTGAACGTTACTGTAACGAAAATAATTTAGAACTACTTCGTGTGTATGAAGATAGAGGATTAAGCGGAGCGACTGTTGATGAAGAGGGATTAACAGTTGAACGTGATGGACTACAAGAGCTATTGTCCGATATGGCGAAAGTATTGATACAACGAGAACTAAAGAAACATGAAGTAGATGTGAAGGCAATTGAACAATCAAGCTATAGTATTTACACACATGATCCAAATGACTTTTTGGTGAATGGCATGTTAGAACTATTAGACCAATATCAAAGACTTGAAATTGCATTAAAGTTAAGCAGAGGTAGAAAAAAGAAGGCTGAACGAGGTGGGTATGCAGGTGGCGGTGTACTGTTTGGTTACAAGGCCAAAAAAGGACAAAAGGTGTTAGAAGTAGATGCTGGGAAAGCAGTGGTTGTACGTAGACTATTTGAGTTAAGATACATTTTTAAAAATTGGTCATTTACCCAATTGGCAGAACAATTGAATGTAGAAGGCTACTGCACAGCGAAGGGTAAACAATTTACGAAAGTACAAGTGAAACGCATGTTAGATAGAGAGAATTTTTATCGTGGCATGTATAAATACGGGAAAATACAAACAAAAGGACAACATGCAGCAATTATTTTATAAACTCACTTAAAAAATTAGCTCATTTTACTATACATACTACTAAAGAGATGAAAAATGGATAGGCTTGCGTACCTATGCGCATCGGAAGATGAACGCTCGAACTAAGGTTGCCGACATTTTTATATATGACTAAATCATTGAATAGAGGGATGAGTTATGCATAATAGACAGAACTATTTGTATGTAGGAGTAGATTTACATAAGGAGCATCATACGGCTGTTATGATTAATTGTTGGCAAGAAAAATTAGGAGAAATACAATTTGATAATAAACCATCTGCATTTTCGAAGTTTTTATTAGAAGTAGAGACATATGTGAGGGATGGTTTATCAGTTGTATTTGGTTTAGAAGATGTTGGCGGTTATGGAAGAGCATTAGCGAAATATTTAGTAGATCACGAACAGGTAGTAAAAGAAGTAAATCCAGCTTTATCATTTTTAGAACGAAAAAGCCAAGTGATGATACACAAAAATGATAGTTGGGATGCGGAATGTGTGGCACGCATATTGATAAACAAATTTAATCAATTACCAGATGCAAAGCCAAACGATTTATTATGGTCAATACAACAACTGGTTTCAAGAAGGAATGCATTAGTAAAAGCACAAAGTGCATTAAAGAACCAATTACATATTCAATTAAACCATCATTATCCAAGTTATAAAAAGTTTTTCTCAGAATTAGATGGGAAAACAGCATTAGCGTTTTGGCAGCAATATCCGTCACCCTCTTGTTTAGAGGGGGCGAATATAAAGCAATTAACAGCTTTTTTATTAGATGTTAGCAACAATACATGTTCAGTAAAGAAAGCAAGCGACATATTAAAACTTGTAAAAGAAGATGGACATACAATGAAGGAATATCAAGACACACGAGACTTTTTAGTAAGAAGTATTGTACGGGAGATTGAGTTTAAAAAGAAAGAAATGAAATACATCGAAAAAGAATTAAAACAGCTAGTAAATCTACTAGATTATCAATTAGAGACGATGCCGGGAATAGAACTTGTGACGGCATCAGCATTAATTGCAGAAATTGGGGATGTAAGGCGATTTCCAAATGCCAACAAATTAGCACGATTCGCGGGGATTGCGCCTGTTTACTTTGGTTCTGGTGGGAAAGGTAAGACATACAAAAGCAAACAAGGAAACAGGGCGCTACACGCTTTATTTTATAATTTAGCAGTACAGCAAGTGCAAGTAGCAAAAGGCAGTAAGATGCCACGAAATCCAGTGTTTCATGCGTACTATCAAAAGAAGCTTAAAGAAGGAAAAACAAAAGGACAAGCATTGGTATGTATTATGAGAAGGCTTGTAAACATTGTATATGGCATGTTGAAATATAAAACGGCATATGAATTGCCGATAGTACAAGAGAAAGAAGTAGTTTAATAAGGTTTTATATGGTTTGTTTTTTTATTGTGAGGGTTTAAGATTACAACATAGGGTACGGGTAATAGTAAAATCCAATTAGGTAAAGAAGATTTGGATGCTTTACGGAAAAAGTGGAATGTTCCAGAGACTAATACAATAGCAGTTGGTAAAACAGATGTAAAAGGCCTTAGGGATTTGGCTTTTGAAGGAGGGTCTCCAGAAGTTAGAAAAGAAGCTGGACTGCCTTCATTGGATACAATCTTACCAAATAGGGAGATTAGGGCTCCATATGACCATTTAAAAAATCCTAAGTTAGCACAGTTTACAAGACATGCTGAAGAAGGAGTTTTAAATGAGTTTGATTATGCTATAAAAAAAGCAGGAATCGAACCAACGGAAGTAACGGGTACACTTAGAATTCATCAATCTAACCCAAGAGGTGTATGTAATAAGTGTAGCAAAGGATTACTGAAACCACATCCTATTGAAAAGAGTGGTATATTTTATCAAGCTAGCAAAAAATATCCTAACTTAACAATAGAAGTAACATCGGAGATTGATGGCAGTGTTAAAACTAATGGATTGTTATCTTTTGTTTTAAAAGATGGAAAGATCATTGAATAATTTAAGGAGGAAATCATGGGTAATATATTAATCGAGAATTTACAAAAAGAAGTTAAAGTAGGCTTTGTTTTAGCAGTTGCTGAAAGAGTATTTTCTATAATCAGCAAGGATGATGAAAGATATCCGGATGGAAGGGAAGCCTTGGACAAATGTTGGTTATGGATTGAATCTCATGCTGTTACTGGGGATGAATTATATGAGCTTATTGATAACGCAGACTTTACAGGAATTTCAGAATTTGCAGAGGAAGAAGAAGATTTGAATATTGCTAGGATCTGGTCACTATTAGTTGATGCTGTCGCTTATACTTCTTGGGAAGCCTATAAAAATGAAAAAGTAAAATATTTACCACAGTCATTAGAAAGTATTACTACCGATAGTATTACAATTTTCTTAAATAGTGCAGTGGAAACCAGCTTTATTACTGTAGAGGAAATCAAAGAAATGGAAACAGTTATTAATAATTACTCGAGTACAAATACTGAAATTCCAACAAAAAGAGAAGATTTTATAAATATATTTTAAGTAAGTAATAAATTTGGGGATTTTTTATAATATTTAGCTCTTGGTTTGTTTATAAAGAATAATTAAGCTAGTTTGCATATATTAGACATATAGAGCATTGCTATTTGTAATAAATTGATATAGGTTTCTTAATATTTTTTTGTTAAACTGCACTTAAAGTTTAAAAAAACACTTGATTGTGAAGTGAACCCAAAAAGTTAGACAAATATTATAAGCATCTAGTGAGGAATGAATCTTGTATTGTGTAGGATTCATTCCTTTTAATTTTGTCTTAGCAAGTGTCAAGGTTCCTGTTTACAGAACAAATGATAACGGAACTCTCGAACGTGTTGGAACTAACGTAGAAGGCTGGGTACATGGGCACTGCATTGATAGTAATCAGAAGATACAAGATGAGATTGATAGTGTTAGAGCTTCGCTTGCGGAGATACGGGGAAGTGGTGGTACTAAGGGTACGGGTAAAGTCTATCCTACAAGGGAAATTGATACAGCAACTGAAGCACATATAATTGATAGAGTGAAAGAGCTAAGAGGGAAATTAACTAGTGGATATAAAAAGTCCGGGAACTTTGCTTTGGCAGAAGTAGATGTTAAAGGTATTGATAAATCAGAGTTTTTTGCTCAAAGTAGCATAAATGAACTAAATGGTGTGTTAGAGGAAAGGATAGCGGATATTTCATTAAAGCCTAATAATCCAACTTTTAAAGCTTCAAAAGCAGCAGATAAGAATGGAATTGAGTACCCAAGAGATTCTGATACTGAGTATAAAATTCTAAATGATATAGCTAACAGACTTGGAAATAATACTGAGGCAAAAGGTAAAATAAAGTTATTTACAGAATTAGATACTTGCTATAGTTGTAGTAGGGTAATAGCAGAATTTGCTCAAAAATATAAAAATATAGAACTAGAGGTTATCCCTAATAACGGAAACAGATTAAAACCATAGTCTATAGGAGGGATATAAATGGAAGATTGGGAGTATAATGAATTAATTGAGGCTGTTAAAGAAATGTATGAGAATATGTTAAATAAAGATAGAGGATATAAATATGCTACTGCAAGAACATTTTATGAATTCGAAACCGTCTGCAATGAGGGTAAAACAGAAAATTTATTAGTTCACTTAGCCATTGGAGAGATAGTAGTCACACATCCAAAAGTTTTTGTGGGTGTGGTTGATACTATAAAAAAAGATCTAGGAAGCATTGATAGGAAGGCATTAGAGAAGGAATTGTTATCTGAAGAGGTTGAGGATCTTTTGGCCAGAATAAATAATGTCAATCATAAACTTAATAGCGTAATACTGGACTTTGATCCTAATGCTGATAATTATGATACCTAATTGTAGTTATGTGGATCGTGAAATGGCGTATCGTATAATAAAAGAGTTTATCACAACCAAATCAGTACCCAAATTTATAGGATGGATTGATTTATATGATATAGATTTTGAACATGAATTTTAAATAACTAATATTTATGAATAACTTTAAAGCTTTTTTGCTCTAAGTAATACTCGTGTTTAAATTATAGTTTATAACAGTAAATAAATTAGTTTGGTTATAATGTTTTTATAAACATTACAACCTATGATACTAGATTTATAGCAATGTAAAAGAGAAGAAAGTTTGTAGTACTAAAATTAAAAATATGAACACATATAAGACAAGTGAACTCAAAAGAACAGGCTGTAAAAAAAGTAAAGACTCATGATGGTTGTACCATCATGGAGTACTGTGTGCAATGATAGAATAGAAAATGAAGTACGAGCTTAGGCGATACGGCATTTTACTGGGTGATGAATATAATCACATGGAATGTATATTAAACTAAGAACTCGTACAAACTCGTCGATTTTAACGTAGTATTTGTCATGGCATGTAAAAGGTGTCATACTGTTACTATAAAACTTACAAATTTATGCCAATTAAAAACAGATGAACTTAAAGCGCTTGATTGTCTACGAAAGACAACAAGCGCTTTTTTATTAGATAGGCATGTTATAAATGTTTAAAAATTATTTTTATGAATTAAAGCTAACAGAAATTACTAGTATTATATAATTGAAAGTACATTAGCAAAAGGTACGGACTCCGTATCCCCAATCTTTAAAGGTGTAGAAATAATGCCAGATGGAAGTGTCGCTAGAACTGGAACGAACAACTATAGCGGGAAATTCCAAGAAGCCCATGATGCCTCAAAGGCGAGTATTCAGAGTAGGATCTCGAATTTGGAGAGTGGTGGGGTTAAGGGTACGGGTGAAGTTAATAGGCTTATTCCCGGTACTCCCGGAAAGGTGACAGGAGGAAGTTCTACAAAACTGGGGGAAAATATGTTTGAAGAAATGGGTTTGCCTAAAACTACAAAACGAACTCCTTATGAAGCGCAACATATTACTCCTAAGGAATTTAGACGTCATCCTGTATTACAAAAAATAGGCATGGACATGGACGATGCCTCAAATGGATTTTTTCTTCGAGTTCCAGATGCTGATGTTAGTGTAACTTCTAGACATAAAGGATATCACGCAGTTTATAGTAATTTTGTGAGGGGAAAATTGGATGAAATAGATATTAGGCAAGATATATCTATAATAGAAAAACAAGTTTTTGAATTGCAACAAAAGTTAAGACTACTTCAAGAAAAGGGATTACCACTATACATGAAGGGTAATTATCTTGAAAAAGAACTTAAAAGGATTAAAGAAATTGGATTGGAACAATACAAAATAGAAAGAATGGACAAAGAGGTTGCGCCCCCTGTATGGAAAAGAGGAGGAGGGGCAACAGTTGACCTTTGGGAAAGGTGGTATAATAAGTAATGAACTATGGTGAATTTAATAATTTAGTTGAAGAGGTAATTCAGTTCTCGAAAAAATTCCAGAGCGAACTTACTAATAATATTTCCAATGAGATTGTTATTATTAATGATATAAAAAAAGCAGAGCATTTAGCTTATGATGAGATTTTTGGCGAGGATGAGTATAATTGGAAAGATATCAGAGAATTGGAAATGAGTGAAGTTTGGGGTATTTATTACGCAATGCCAGAAAATGAAAAGCCTAAAGGATTGGAAGAATTATTAGAAATTATTGATGATAATGTGAGAAAAAGCTCATTTAAATATAGTATATTTTATAACGATGTTGTAGCTGACCTTACTAATTGTGCCATCAATAGAGCGATAAACGGAAAGAGTAGTTCCTTTGTTGAAGAATTGTTTGAGATATATCAACTCGGTGCTTTTCCTTGCGGTTGGGATGGGGATTATCCAGAAGGAAAAATTGTTGCGTTTAAATTGGATTAATGAAATTTGTCAAGACATACAGGGTACCATACTGTAATTATCAAATGATTGTACGTATAAGCCTAAAGTGACTAACGACTTATAAACTTAGAAAACACTTGAACTTAAAGCACTTGATTGTCTATTTGAGGCAACAAGTGCTTTTTTAATTGAAAGGTATACTATAAATTTATAAAAATTATTTTTATGAATTAAAGCTAACAGAAATTACTAGTATTATATAATTGAAAATACATTAGCAAAAGGTGTAGACTCCGTATCCCCATTCGTTAAAGGTGTAGAAATACTGCCAGATGGAAGTGTTGCTAAATCTGGAACGAACTATAGCGGGAAATTCCAAGAAGCCCATGATGCCTCAAAGGCGAGTATTCAGAGTAGGATCTCGAATTTGGAGAGTGGTGGGGTTAAGGATACGGGTGAAAGCTTACATAAAATAGAGCTGGGAAATAAAGATTTAGAAAACTTACGTAAGAAGTGGAATGTGCCAGGAACACATACTATCGCAGTAGGAGAAACAGATGTAAAAGGAATGGAAGGTATTAGATTTGAAGGTGGATCACCAAAGGTCAGAAAAGAAGCTGGCCTACCAAGTTTGGATGAAATGTATCCAAATCGTGAAATTAAAGCGCCTTATAGTAGGGAAAGAAGAGGTCATGCCCAGTTCATGGATTATGCAGAAGAAGGTGTAATAGCTGAATTTGAAGATGCTGTAAAAAAAGCAGGTCTTAAACCAGAAGGTGTGAAGGGGACACTATACATGCATCAATCTAATCCAAATGGAATTTGTAATAAATGTACAAAGGGTTTGTTTGACTCTGTTCCAGATGATAAAAGAGGAATATTTAAGAAATTGACGGAAATGTATCCAAATTTAAAAATTAAAGTATCAACTGAAATAGATCCAAGCTTACAATACCCAAGAGATACATTATCTTTTGAGGTAATAAATGGATTGATAGAAAGTGTGGTTAAAATAAGAAAATAAGTGGGGAATGATGGTCATGGATTTTATTAATAAGCTCAATATAGAGGCCAAAGTTGCATTAGGATTGATAATAGCAGAAAATATGTTTAATATGATAAATATGGATGAAGATGGATATAAAACTGGTAGAGAAGCGCTAAATTCCTGCTGGAAGTGGCTTGAAGGTGAAAAAATTGATGCTGATGATTTGTGTAACTATATAGACAGCGAAGATTATATAGATGTAGCTGAATTTGCGAACGAAGAAAAAGATGCACAAAAACAGTATGCATGGTATTCAGTATTAGATGCTGTGTCTTATACAATTTATCAAGCGTATAAAAAGGAAAAAAGAAAATTCGTTCCTCAAGTGGTTGAAATAATTGATGATGAAACATTAAGAATATTAAGTGAAAACGCGATAGAATCTGGTTATTTTAAGGTTGAAAGTTTAAATAATATAAAAAAATACCTATTAGAAAATTACTCATTAAGCGGTAGTGTCGAAACCGGTAATTATATAAAAAGGGATAGCTTGCCATTAATTTAAAAACATAAAAAGTAATCTTATCCATTTCAAGTAGATAATATTAAAAAAACTAAGCAGCTACGATAGTTTGGAAGAGTCAATAAAAAAGAATTTAAAGATAACTATGAAAGTAGGGTGTATGGTAATGAAGCTGTTAGTGCATATGGTAATAACATGATGAGACATTACACCAACTTGAAAACTATCATAGATGATAAAATAATTGTTACTTTATAATGCACCAAATGGTGTGACTTAATAAGCGGTAATTGGTAACCCAGTTATCGCTTTTTGTTTTAACTAAGGGAACAGGTAATACTGTAAAAGATGTAGATTCAAAAGAACTTTTACCAAATGAAGGGGACATAGGAACGTATAAAGATCTAATTAAAGCAGGATCACCTGGTGATGACATTACACCTCATCACATGCCTTCAACAGAATTCTTAGTAAGAAAACTGGAATGGGATTCTAAAAAAGCTAAAAATGACGGTATGGCAATGAATGTAGAACAACCGAAAACAGGTGGAAGACATAGAAGGACTGAGACATACGGTCGAAATATGACTAATGAGGAGAAAGCATACTATTATTCTTTAGAGCCGCGTGATGCTCTTGCTTTTGATTTGTTGAATTTGAGAAAAATATACATGGAAGATAATGTATATAAATAGATACTCCCAAATTTGAGAGAGTATGCTAGACAAGCAAGAGAGGATTATTATAAAAAAGAATTAAAGAAAGAATGATGATTTACTTTACTAGTCTAATAGTAGGAACATTTTAGTTTTCAATTTTATTTGTCTTATGTATTTCAATAATATTTAATTTTATGTAACTACTCAGCCACTCTATAAAAAATCGATTGAAAAGTATTTTTTTAAATGGTCGAGAGGGACTGGCCATACATAGAAGCGGTTAGGGCCTATTTCTGCCACGCGTAAAGTTTTAAAACATAGAAAGACAGCGAAGTGTATGTCCATTTTTATCTTCATGGCAGAAATCTATATGATGAAAAATGAGTACCTTTTACCAAACTTGTAAATGAAATATATAGCTGAGCAGTTACAATTTTATTAATTCTTTTAAAAGGAGAAGTTTATATGGACAGCAAATCTGAGATCAAGAGATTATATAGTTGTAGATTTTTAAAAAATCAATCGGAATGTGAAGAGTTTGACAGTGTATTAGAAAGCTTAGCAGATTGTGATGATGAGAAGCTTATTAAAGAGTTGTGTATAGTATTTGAGGATGAAACACAAGAGGAAGAAGTTATGTTTGGTCTAGTTCATTTTATTGAAGATTTTGAAATGGAAAAATATCTAACAGAGATGCCTAAAGCTTTACCCAAAATGGTTGAGAGTGCAAAAGAGTGGGCAATGCTACTAAACATAAGAATTTTAAATAATGATTTATATAGAAGTGAGTATGCTAAAATTCTTGTAGGAATGAATCATGATATAAAACTAACAGTAATCAATTTGCTTAATGAAATTATTTCTGACGATCCTAAAAGATTCGAGGGCGTTGCTAATGAAATTCTTAGCGAGCTAAAAGAAGTTGATAGAAAATAACTAATGGTGAGGAAGGGTTACTATGGAAAGCTCAAAAATAATTTTATGTATACCAGGGTTATGGAAAAACAGAAGTGAAATTGTTGAATCAGTGGCAAGACAAAGTGAAGGATATATTTTTGCAGGAAATAGTATTGGTAAGCTTGGTGAACCAATAGGATTTTTTGAAGCCGAGATTTATGGGTATGATGAACATTTGGCGGAAGCTTTCGAGATTGCAGGGAATGGTAAATTTACAGAAGAGCAACTTGATTGTATTAAAAACCATTTCTTAACTGTATATTTAGTTGGAGAAGGCGGATCTATTGATAAAGTAGTAAAGATACTTGAAGTTGCGAATGTACTTTTAAAGGCTGGTGGACTTGGGGTTAAAGTTGAATCATCAGGTACTGCAAATACAATTGAAGAGTGGGCTAATATATATAATACAAATGATACAGTAGATTTATTTCAGGCTTTTGTAACAGTAGTAGAAGAAAAAGATTTTTACTACACATGTGGAATGCATTGTTTTGGATTACCAGATGTTATTGCTTTTAAAAATCAAGTAACAACACAATATGCTCAAGATTTGATGCGGATTTTTTGCTTATACAATCTCATTGAGCAGCCTAAATTAGAAAATGGTTCTACGTTTAGTATAGATGAGAACAGTCCGAGTTTTATTTTACGGTATGCTGAGTGTAGGCATTTTTCAGAAGATCATGTATTTTATAATAAATATGGTATATGGGCATTAGTTAAAAAAAATACTTAAATTTATTATGAATTGTACTCTATAAAATGGCCAGTTTAATAAAAAAATTTTGAGAATATGAACTAAAAATGACTTTGGGATATTAATCCAAAGTCATTTTTTATATTTATGCTATTGAGGAGTGCAAGCCAAAGGTTATTAGATTATAATTTCAATTTGAGGCGTATAAGAAAGAGAATCGGGAAAGTAACATGTCCTATGAGACCTATCAAAAGAGAAGATTAGACAGCCGTGCATTTAACTATGACTCAATCAAAGATCAACATGAACATAAGGAAGTTTGGTGTGATGAGGGGATACTGGGCACGACGCTATTGCTAGCTGGTTCTACAGTGTTCTTTCCACTAGCTGGTGCAGCATTATTTGCCTTTACAGCGAGTGTTGGTGTAATGGAAGTTTCCGGTGCAGTAATGGGAAAAGATTGTTGATACAACGGGAACTTGACACAAATGAACGTTGGTTACGCGATGTAGTACCTGTAGCTAAAGGATTGCATGCATTTGGAAATGTCACAACAGGTTTAAAATCAGGTAATAGTACTACTACAATTAAAAGTGCCTCCAAAGTTGGGGTGGAAGAAGGCGGATCTCGTTTGAAGCAGGTTGATAGTTTTCTTAGAGAGCGAGCGCAACATGCGACTAATTTAGTAGGTAGTAAAATTGAAAACTTGTCGTTGAATATAGCGGGAAAAGTAGATACGACATATACAAACGTAAAAATAGTTGGAGAAAATCTGGGTTCAAGGCTGCGGCCAGCAGGGGCTTATGATGTACCTGTAGAAAATAACCAGTGGCTTGAGAAGAAAACGGTACAGTTTTTGATGGGTTGAATTTGAAGAGGCGTTCAAAAAAGTTACTAAGGGTACGGGTAAAGTTTCTAATAGTGGTGAAAGTTTAAGTAGAATAGAATATTTGCGTAATAAATATGGTCGGTTTACTCACCAAGAATTAAACGATAGGATTAATTTGCGTGATGCTGTAGCGAAAGAAGTTGAAAGATTAAATAATCTAGGCCTTTCTAACAGGGAGATGGGGCCTGCGGTTGCTGGAACTTTTGACAAAACAACAGGTAAGTATTACTTTGGAATCAATAATACTTTAGGTAAGATTCCAGAAGAGTTACATCCATTAATAGAACAACGGATTACCAATATGCCAAAAAATATTAAAGAGGGATATACATTTACGTATGGGGAGGGATCTCACGCAGAAGTTTATTCATTAAATCAAGCGTTACTTGCAAATTCACAAGCAAGTGCTTCGAATTTTATCACTCATGTAGTACGTTCTGGTAAAAAATTAAAACCGGCTGGTATGATGATGCCAACCTGTCCACATTGTAATTTTATTACTGAAGGATTTGAATTTAGTTCAGAGGTGAAAAAGATTGGAAAATCAAATTGATATATTAAGTAAAGAATATGTTATAGAACATGGAACTGACTTTGACGAAGATTTATGGTTTACATCTTATAGTGATGAAGTTTTAGATAATCCGGAAGACGAGAACGGTAAACCTTTTACCGGTTTAGCTTACGAATTATATGATAATGGTAATTTGATATATTATACAAATTATGTAAAAGGTTTTATAGAGGGTGAGTTAATAGAATTTTATAAAAATGGAAATTTAAAATCAGTGAAAAATTTGATTCATGGACAAAGTAATGGTACCGAAAGAATCTGGTATGAAAGTGGAGAATTAAAATTTGAAGGAGAATATAAATTTGGGATAGCTCTCCATTATACAGAATGGGATGAAAAAGGTCGTATCATAAAACAAAAAATTTTCCCTACAGAAACAGATTTAAAATTGATTGAATCTGTTTCTAAAAGTGATACCTAATGAAGAATTTAGATTTAAATAATATGAAATTGATAAATGAATTTACCGACATTCAGAATGAATTGTTATCCAAAGTAAATCTTGAGAATAGATTTGACGTTAATGAAATCAAAACCATTGCAGGGATAGATTTAGCTTACTGGGATGTAAATAATAAAACGTATGGTACATGTTGTATCGTAATGATTGATTATTATACAAAGGAAGTTGTTGAAAAGGTATATAGTTATGGAGAAATAAGTATTCCTTATATATCAGGATTTCTTGCTTTTCGTGAGTTGCCTTTAATACTTGAAGCCGCGAAGAAATTATCTAATGAACCTGATTTATATATGTTTGATGGAAATGGGTATTTACATTATCGTCATATGGGAATTGCTACCCATGCTGCAATGTATTTAAACAAACCAACAATTGGCGTGGCAAAGAGCTATTTGAAAATAGAAAATGTCGACGCTACGATGCCTAAAGAGGAAGTAGGTTCTTACACTGACATTGTAATTCATGGTGATATATATGGTAGAGTTTTGAGGACTTCGTATTGTGTAAAGCCAATCTTTGTTTCATGTGGGAACTGGATTGATTTAGATACAAGTACTGAAGTTGTAATGAACTGCATAAATAATGAAAGTCGATTACCTATTCCAGTTAGATTAGCAGATTTAGAAACACATAAAATGAGGAAGAAGTTAATGGAAGGATAAAATAGTGTATTCTATACGTATTAGGATACAACTATAATGACATGTGGAAGACAATAAACTAACGAACTCGTACAAGCTCGTAAGTTTTAATGTAGTAGTTGTCATGACATACAAAAGGTGTCATTCTGTTACTTAAAACAGATGAACTGAAAGCACTTGATTATCTACTTGAGGCTACAAGTGCTTTTTTAGTTGAAGGGTATACTATAAATTTAAAGAAATTATTTTTATGAATTAAAGCTAACAGAAATTACTAGTATTATATAATTGAAAAATTAGCAAAAGGTGTGGACTACGTATCCCCATTCGTTAAAGGTGTAGAAATACTGCCAGATGGAAGTGTCGTTAGATCTGGAACGAACTATAGCGGGAAATTCCAAGAAGCCCATGATGCCTCAAAGGCGAGTATTCAGAGTAGGATCTCGAATTTGGAGAGTGGTGGGGTTAAGGGTACGGGTAATAGAAGTAAGACAGCAAGTGAAGTTAATTTAAATAATATAGATGATTTTATTAACGGAACTAAGAATTTTGATGATGTATTAGATGATTATGCTCGACATTATATTGAGGTAATAGATATTAAAAACTGGTCTTGGGCCAATAATAATATTAAAGGTGGGAACAAATTAACAAGTAATAAAAGGAAAATGATAAAACAACGAGCTGAAGAATTAGGTCTTATCCCGAAAGTTGAAGTGAAAAAAGTAGAAGGTATGCGCTATGGATTTGTTGATTTTGAAGGACTTGGTCTAGTAGTACATAAAGATGAACTTCCAAAAGATTTATGGTTAAAAAGAGATGTGGAGCAATTTGACTGGTTGAACAACAGGCTTCCAGAAGATATAAGGGCTATGGTGGAAAATGGTTCTTATACGTGGCATCATACTGAAGTACCAGGGGAAATGCAACTAGTTCCTTATGGTACTGTTCATAATGGTGGAAGGACTAAAGGAATGTGGTCAGATGCGCCAAGATAATAAAAAAAGGAGTGTTTTGAATGGAAATAAAAAAAGAATCTATAATTTATCCGTTACCGTCTGATAGTTTAATATTAAAGAAAGAAGAATTTTGGAGAGTTCAACTACCGGTAGATTATAAGAATTTCATAAAAGTTAATAATGGTGGTTCCCCAGAAAAAAAATCTTTTGTGTGTAATAACCATAGCTATGCAGTTATTAGGTTTTTATGTATTCTTGAAGCCCCAGAAAATATTGAAATAGGTATGTTTGATATTGATGTAACATGGACCCAGCTAGATGAGAGACTTACAGATGATGGAGATTTACTGGGAGTAGCTTTATTACCAATTGCTGTATTATTTGCCGGTGATTTTTTATGTTTAGATTTTAGAGAATCAAGAAATAACCCGAAAGTTTGTATGTGGGATCATGAGAATTCTGCTGAACTTGAACCAGTAAGTCATCATGTTGCAGATACATTCGATGAATTTATGGGTATGCTTCACTAATACATCTATCTAGACAAATCACATGATTAAAACTAGATAAAGGAACTCTAAAAAGATTTTTGAATGATACAGGAAAACAATGAGGAGTTTGAAAATAATACTCTATGATGGTACAACCATCATAGAGTATTACGTGCAATGATAGAATAGAAAACGAAGTACGAGCTTAGGTGGGATGACATTTTACTTGGTGGCGAATATAAACACATGGATTGTATATTAAACTAATGAACTCGTACAAACTCGTCAATTTTAACGTAGTAGTTGTTATGACATATAAAAGGTGTCATACTGTTACTATAAAACTTACAAATTTATGCTACTTAAAAACGTATGAACTTAAAGCACTTGATTGTCTATGATAGGCAACAAGTGCTTTTTTAATTGAAAGGTATACTATAAATTTATAAAAATTATTTTTATGAATTAAAGCTAACGGAAATTATTAGTATTATATAATTGAAAATACATTAGCAAAAGGTGTAGACTCCGTATCCCCATTTGTTAAAGGTGTAGAAATACTGCCAGATGGAAGTGTTGCTAGAACTGGAACGAACTATAGCGGGAAATTCCAAGAAGCCCATGATGCCTCAAAGGCGAGTATTCAGAGTAGGATCTCGAATTTGGAGAGTGGTGGGGTTAAGGATACGGGTAATAGAGATGCTGATATTCCACCAGCCTTCAAGCAAGAGGAATTTGCCAGTACATATGAATCAAGATTCAAGCAAACACCCGCAGAAACGAATTCAAATGTCGTTTTTGAAGGGGTTAGAGGTGAGTCTTTATGTACCCTAAAACCACCACCAGATCCTACGTTACAGAAAATCTTAAATGAAGCTGGTATTAATGGAATTGAGTATAAAAATGGAGTTCCTGATTTTTCACCAGTAGCAAAAGCGCAATTTGAAATTGAATACATGTTAGGCGGGACCGGCAAGCACGGAACAAAAGCTAGAACTATTAATTTTAAACAAGCAGATCAAAAGTTGGCTGAACAGCTTAACAATTCACCAGAGTTGGCAAGCAAATTTGGAATGACTCCTGGGGAAATTAAAGCGGGAGACATTGCAGATTATCGAGAAGAATACAAGTTAACGTGGCACGAATTAAATGATGTGAAGACTATCCAACTTGTACCATCAGAAATAAATGGTAAATTTGGGCATCTTGGCGGCGTAGGAGAGATAAATGCAGGAGCGTTTAAGCCAGGGGAATTTGCCAATAAATAGAAAGGGGGAAATTTAAAATGAAAATAAATGATGAAGTTTTTGGTGAGCTTGAATATGATTATGTCTGGAGTAGAGATACTACCATTGAGTTTTGCGGCAAAGAAGCCGATATTGCTTTGATGATAGATGGTGAAGAAGATGGTGAATTTAGTGAAAAACAGTATGCTTCGTATAATTCTTTAATACAAAATTGGGGGCATCTTCAACAAAGTATTTTGCAACCAATTTTAGATTATTACAAGCAAAAACGACATGAGCTTGGGTATGATGTTTCATATAATGAAAATTATCCTTTAATTGAAACGATTGATCAGCTTCTTGAAAGGATCAGGCTAGTGGGGATTTATGTCCCATCTGCTAGACGCTTTGAAGGCAGATATATTGGACTAACATTTGACTGTACATGGGACATGGAAAATGGGGTAGGTATTCGTCTAATAAATGAAGAAGTAGCTAGGGTAGGATACCAAGATGTTGCAATTTAAGCATTACTATTTGTTATAAATACACATAACAGAGTATGAAAAATTAGTTCGTTTTGGAAGTTAATGAAAAAACAGTAGAGATAGGTACTAGAAATCTCTGCTGTTTTTTTATGCAAATGGAAAAATTAATCTTGAAGGTTATTCCTATCGTACATACCATTGAGGTCTTTTCCTAAAGATATTGAATTTGTAAATCCATCTGATAAGGGTACGGGTAAGGATACCCTAGAAGTAAAATTCACAAAGGAACAGCTTGCTACTAAACCATCATATTCACCTGTTCCAGAGAAGTGGATGAAAAAAGGTGGGACTGTAAAAATAGATGAGGATGGAAATTGGGTATATACAAATAAAAAAGGACAGACTGTAAGGTATCCTGATGGTTATCCGGATTTCACTGAATATGCGCATCCAACTGTTAAGCCGGTAGAAATTGAAATTGCAAGCCTAACGAATGGTCCATCTGATTATAAAAATGCTAATATAGAGGCGGGTTTGAATAAAAATTCTGATCCGCCGGTACCAGCACTAGATAAGCCACCTGTGGGATATATATGGCATCACCATCAAGATGGAAAAACAATGATTCTTGTGGATAAAGATATTCATAGGGAATTTACTCATGCTGGCGGAGTATCAACTGTTAATGGAAAATAAATTAAGGGGAGGATATTAATATGGTGAAAATCGAAAGCTCACTTTGAGCTATTTTTAAGGTTTCTTGAGGAAGAAGAATATTTAGAAGAAGACATGGAATGGAATCCTTATTTAGTAGCCATCCAAAATTACGGAATACCAGCTTATAATGAGTGTTTTGGTTATATTCCTCTTCTTGGATTAGGAGGGACAGAAAAAGTAGAGAATCTGCAAAAAGTTAAATTGATTGAACATATTTATTTAATTACGCAGTTTATGGGGCCGATTGAATAAATGATTGTAGACCAAGAGATTACTTAATGGAAGTGTACGTAGATACGGTGAACGAACTTCAGTGAAAGCGTAAAAGAAGCACTAAAGAGGAATCCTAATGTTCGAGTAAAAGATTTAACTGTAAATGTTATAAGAACAGGAATTAATAAGAATAAGCCTGGTGAAATTACGTTCAAGTGTTGTCCACATTGTTCATATTTATTGAAGGGATTTGAAATGATATCGGAGGTTTCTAAATTTGGAAGATAAAATATTAAATGGAGAATACGTTATGAATAATGGCAAAAAGTTTGGAGAGGATTTTGGATATGGAGGAGATGAATACGATTCTTTTATAGTAGAATATGATCAAGACAATAATGAGCATATTTTTACTGGAATCATTTATGACTGTTATGAGAATGGTAATTTAGCAAATTACTATATGGTTAAGGATGGAATTAAAAATGGAGAAATGGTTAATTTTTATCCAAATGGACAAATTAAAGAAATTAAACATATAGAGAATAATACTTTAGAAGGTATACAAAAGAATTTTATGAAAATGGTGTTATAAGATTAATGGAACATAGAGCTTTAGGGAGATTAGTGAGTTTTAAAAAATATGATGAAAAAGGAAAAATAGTAGAAGAAATGAAGGAAACAAACAATGAAATCTACGATGTCAGATACCATAAATATTGGGGAAATTGGATTAGAACGCATACCAAAGTAGAAGAAAGATTACATGAAATGCAAAACGATCGATTTGCAATTAAAGATATTACTTATATAAATTCGGATCATGAGGGACTTCGAAAATATATAGTAATTTTAGCACTTAATAGCGACGGTATATTTGAAAATAATCCCCCTTTCATTGAGGATTTGCTCAAAGTAACCATCATGCTTAAAGAAGAACTAGATAATAAAAATTTTGTCATAGATTTAACCAATAAGACTGGAACATTATACACAACTTGGTTATCATCAAAAGAAATTAAAGAAGCAAATAATATCGAAGATCTTGTAAAAGAGAGATTTCCTGTGAATTAAATGTAAAATCCTTTTTATGTTTGGTATTTGATGAGAACGCACAATATTTGAACGTCTCAGTCCAAAGCCATCAACTTAAGGTTTTTATAACAACCCATTCTAAAAATCACATGTATTTTTGTTTCGGGATGAATAAGGATAAATTTGGAATAAAGGTATACAAAGGGGGATTCTCTACAACCGTAATACATGTTATCATATTATTAAAATCCCTAAAATTTCCTTTAAGAGCAAAAATGAGCTTATATTTGTTTATTTATTTTATGTTACAGTTCCATATGGTAGTCAATTAAAAAACTTTTAAATAGGAGTATACATAATGAAAGCAAAGAAACTCGTAATGTTAGCAATTCCAGTTATGTTATTAGTAGGTTGTGGGACAGATAAAGTAGACTCAAAAGCGAAGGATAAAGTAGAGTCTAAAGCAGAAACAAAAGAGAAGTTATCGAAAGACATTTATCCAGTACGTATGACTAGCTTATCATCTGAGTTAATGGGAAAAATCACGAATATAGTAGAAGTAGCAATGAATAAAGAAAAGGATGAGAAAACTTTAAAGAAAGAAGTCCTAAAACAAGAATCTGAGTTACAAACAATCATTGCTAAGTTTGATAAGATTGAACCACCAAAAGAGTATGCAAAATCACATAAAGATTTACTAAAAGCAGTTGATTGTTATAGTAAAGCTTACTCAAAACAAGCTAAGTATTTTAAAGCAAATGAGAAGGATATAGACCCTGATAAGAAACAGGAAATCACAGAGTTAATCGAACGAGGTAATAAGTATTGGATATCAGGATTCCAACCTGTCCAAGACGAAACATCTAGAGTAGGCGCTGTGAATGCAAATAAAGCTGTAAAGGATAAGCAGAGTGCATTGGGGGATACAGACTCTGACACGATAAAAAGAACAGATGATGCCCCTAAGTCAAACGATGTATCTAATTTAGAAGAAGTTACGAAGTATAAGCAAGACATTATAGACAGTTCGAATGCAATTGCAGATACAATGCACTTAATTGAAGGAATAGCAGGTTCAGACATCAAGGCTTATGTACAGAAGAAAAGTGAAATCCAACTAAGTGTAGGTGGAGCAAAAGCAAATGCTAAGAAACTAAAGGAATTAAAAGCACCTTCAGGATTTGAGGGAGAACAAAACGAGATAAAACAATCCATGCAATATTATGAAGATGCTTTCCAACTTCTATTTGATGCAATAGAGCAAGAAGACCAAGCTAAACTTCATGAGTCAATGGGTAAGACACGTATAGGTGCAAAGATATTTGATGAAGCAACAAAGGGTATTGCAGATAAATCAAAATAATAAAGGGAATATGTAAATGAAACGTAAATTGTTATCTTTAGTTGTTCCAATCATGTCATTGTCAGGAATAGCTTGTTCTAGCAAAGACGTTGCAGAAGAAAAGAAGACTGATAGTTTGCAAGTAGCTGTAGATTATCAACTCAAGCCCCCACTGAGATGAAACATTTCAGTGGGGGCTTGAGTTAGAACGATAGGTCTTTTCGTCTATCGCTAGGAAGTTTGACGCTCTAGCATTCATGCCACCTTATGGTAATGCCCCAAGTATGTTTTTGGTTGGTACTAGAAACGAACAATCGTTTCCCCACTTGCACTATCCTTTCGAAAAACGGTAGTCCTGTTGTGATAATATCAAGTGATAAACCCGATTTAAATGGGATTCCTCCTCAACCAAGACTTTGGGGAAGAATAGTGAAATTTATTATACTGATCCAAGTAGTGGTAAAGTGACTCACATATGGAACTATAATCCGATTCTACCTGGTGGAGGTCAGGTTATGCCTGTACCCTCAAAGCCATACCCAGGGTTAGGGTGGATTCATCATCCTGAGAAAATCGCAGGAGTTTGGGGAAATAACCAAAAATATGCTGAACGATTAGAAAAGTAAGGGTGATTATTTTGGTAATGAAGGATGCTATGAGCAAATATTTTAATTTAAGAAAAGAATATTTTGATAAAGGGTTAGATTTTTTATTTAAAACGCCATACAGCGAAGAAGTGGCTTCATTTATATATAAGGGTGAAATGGATGATGAAAAAGAAATTTCATGGAAACCTATTGAAAAAAATAATAAGAATGATTTAACGATGATTGAGGAAAGGTTTGAAATTAAACTGCACACTTCAATTGATGATTATTTTAATTCTTATTGGTTTGCTGATTTAGATGGATTTATTGGTAATCATTATATTAGGCTAGAACCTGTATTACCAAATATTGAATTGGATTCCTTCGAAAGTAATTTAGAAGGGTATAAAAACAATCATAATAAGGTTGATAAGACTCCGATAGGTGTAGAGGGGAACGGTTTGATAGTTGTGTTACATAATGTAAGTGGTAAGGTTGAATTGGAGAATTTTGAACGAGGTTCGTTTAAAGCGATTTCGGATAGTCTAGATGAGTTAATTTCTAATTTAAAGTTACAAAAATAATATACTAAGAACATTTATATGAAAAAATGTCTGATATGAAGTGTAGACCGAGTGTTAGATACAATTGGACTGCAGTATTTTATAGAAAGATATGATTAAGATCAAGCTAAGACCTACAAAATTTATGCTATTTAAAAAACATATGAAATTAATGCACTTGATTGTCTACTTGAGGCAAGCAAGTGCTTTTTTATTCGTGCATGCAATACTATAAACTTATTTTATATGAATTCAAGTTAACAAAATTTGCTAATATTATATAATTAAAAATATATTAGCAAAAGACATGGACAATACCCCATTCTTCATAAAAAATCAAGAAACATAACTTAATGGAAGTACACGTAAATAGGGTGGAACGAACTTCGGTAGAAAGAGTAAACAATAAAGGAGATATGTAATGAAAATAAATGATACAGTTTTTGGCGAACTTGAGTTTAATAATTATGATTGGATTGGATATAAAAACATTGAGTTTTTTGGGAACGAAGTTAAGGTGGCATTAATAGTCAGGGGAGAAGATGATGGTCATTTTGAGAAAGAACAATATACGGCACATAACTTTTTAATAGAAAGATGGCTACAATTACAACAAAGTATTTTAGAGTCTATATTAGATTATTATAAACAAAAAAGATATGAACTTGGTTACGATGTTGAGCCTAACGAAAGTTATCCTTTAATAGAAACAGCTACTCAAATTCTTGAAAAAATAACTTTAGTTGGAATTTTTGTTCCAGATAATGATCTTATCGATTTTCTTGATATTGGACTTATATTTGACTGTACATGGGATATGGAAAATGGATTAGGCCTTTGTCTTATGAAAGGTGAAGTAACAGAGGTAGGTTATCAGGATGTTGTACTTTAAATTTTGAAGCCTATTTTTATAGAGACAATAATATTGTTTTATTATTCATTCGTAATAAACGAGCTGCAGCTTTAAAAGAAAAACCACCAAAAGAAGTAACAGTTAAGATGGATATTATATACTTTGGAAATGAATGGTAGAAATCTGAAGTATATAGGATCGGTAATTTATGAAGATTAGAAGTTTAATGTAATAATAGGGATGGAGTAAAAATGACAATGATACAATTTAATTCTTATCATCAAAAAGTAGAGATAAAGAGAAATTTAGAACTTATGAACTTAGAACATAAAAAAATTAGAGAGTATGTAAATTTTGATGTATGTTCTTTTGAGCAATTAGATGAATTTCAAGTAGGATACAGCATTGACACCGATGGAAACTCCTTTGTAACCGATGAGGAAGATACTTGGGATGCAAATTGGATTGTTATTGCATATGAAACTATGTGTGGAGATCCAATTATTATTGACTTAAGTGAAGAAGGATACCCTATATCTTCCCTCATGCACGGAATGGACAGTTGGAGTGGTGGCGATTTTCTTGCAGATTCGATGGACTCATTTATTAATTTTATGAAAGATATAGGTGATTTTCTTACTGAGAAACAAGTGTTAGAAGGTAAAAGAATGATACAAACTAAAGAATTGGAAATATTGCTAAATGAGTTTTTGGAAAGAAATAAATTTACTGATTTTGAAATATGGCACTCTTTATTAAGTCCATTATTTGATATTGCAGAAGAATATGAGCAAACAATGGAGATAAAAGTAAAAAAGATGAAGGAAGAAGGAAAGAAAATAACGGAGATTGCTCACATGCTTAATATAAAACCTAAAGAAGTGTATGAGTATATTAAAAAAGTTTAATAGAAACTCTTCACTTTTAAGAGAATAATCAAGCACGATGAATGGAGCAATACAGGCAGAAAATGCTCGAATTTTTATAAAGCCGAAACAAAAAATCTGCTGAAGAAGAATCCATTTTGATCAATCTTTTTTTCAAAATGGATTCTTTTTATTTATTGTAAAACCTAGGATTAAGAGTTGTTTTTGATTAGACTTTAGGGCATTGGGTTTCGAGGCAGCTCTGCATGAGCAAAGATACTTACAAAAAATCAATGAAATTCAAATGAATATCCATAAGTGAATACAGTATGGAGAATGGGACTGAAGGACGAAGGACGCGGAAGGTGGATACAGGGATGAAGTATGGTGAAAATACTAAGTTAGTTGAGGAAGTTATCGAGTATATACAAAAAAGAAGCTTATTTGATAGGAATGATATAAAGTTACATGAATTATTACATGACATTGAAATGATTCATGATTTTGATAAAGCACAGGAATTGGCTTGGTCTCAAGATTTGGATGTTACCCAAATCGTTTGGGATGATATGAAATCGGATGAAAGTGCAAAATTATTAGAAGGAACTTATAACCCTAATATGGAATCAAAAAAAGAGATGTTATATGAAGTTTTTTCTGATAACTATAATTATTATCAGGCGTTTATTTCTATTGATCATATAAATATTCTTGAAGAAGTAGAAAGAGATCTTGAGATGTGTGCACTAAATCGTTTAGTAAATGGAAAAGTGGATAATTTTTATGAAAAGGTATTTAAGGTGTATAAAATGGGAGGATGGCCTTGTGGATGGAAAGGTGAGTACATGAAAGGGAAAATGATTGTCTACTTACCAAATTAAAAATGAAGGCTTACATACCGACATACTTTATAAATTTCATGAACTCTATTGCGAAACGATTATAGAGAGAGGACAGGCGATACGTTTAAATATCTTGATAGTTTAGGAGGGATTATTAAATGATTAATTTATTTAATATTCCAGATTTGATAGAAAAGTCAGCAGCGAGTGATATTGAAATTCAAGCAGTAGAAAATCGCATGAATGTTACATTACCTAATGTATATAAGGAATTATTGAGATGTACAAATGGCTTTTCAATAGGTAGTGGGTTACTTATTTATGGTACGGAGCATATTGCAGAAAGGAACGAGGTTTGGGAAGTAGATGAGTATGCGAGGGGGTATGTCTCAATTGGTGATGACGGTGGGGGTAATGTATTTTTAATGGCTCAACATGCAGAGGAAAAAGAGGTGGTAGTAATTGATTCTGGGGACATGAATCCAAGCCATGCTACTGTAATTACCACTGATTTTAAAAAATGGGTAAATAGTGGTTGTGTAAGTGAAATAGAACAGAAAACGATACATAAGTCGTCTGATATTTGTAATATAGTGTTAGTGAAAACTCCTAGTGAAGGTTTGAAAGATGTAATAAGAATAAAGAACGTATTAGGGCTTGAGATTTCCGCAATTGATTTGCTAAAGGGTTCAAAAAATCTGCCTTATATATTAGTAGAGAGATTTCCATACGGGAAGGCGAAAAAACTCATTGAAAAATTAGCAATTGATAGTACTATACTGAGTATAGAAACTACTGGAAAAAACAGTTAATATCAGAGGGTAACTTTCATACGAATAGAGAAATCGATATGGATCCAAGGGAGTAAATAGGGAGAGTTAAAAATGATTATAAATGATGCAGTTTTTGGTGAGATTGAGTATACATATGGATGGGTTAAGGACATTAACGTTGAATTTTGTGGAAAAGAAGTTGAAATAGCATTGATAGTAAAAGGTGAAGAAGACGGTAAGTTTGATGAAGGACAATATACTGCTTATAATTCATTATTGCAAAATTGGGAACAATTGCAGCAAGTTTTTTTACAAGCAATTTTAGACTATTACAAGCAAGAGCGTCAACAATTAGGGTATGATATTGGATTTAATGAAAATTATCCGTATATCGAAACTATTGACCAATTACTTAGGAGAATCACTTTAGTTGGAATTGTAGTCCCATATGGAGATATTCATGAAGAGCGAGATATTGGGATAACTTTCGATTGTACGTGGGATACAGAGAATGGACTAGGAATACGTCTACTAAATGAAAAAGTAGCTGAAGTGGGGTATCAAGACGTTGCCATTTGAATTTTAATCTAAGGAGTGAAAAAGTAGTATGAAAGAATTTGAGGAAAAGTTTAGTGAATTGCAAGCTGATATGATATCTATATGCATGGAATATGTTGAAGATAGAGCGGATAAAGTGTACGTTTATGCTTCGCGTGAGGAAGGAATTATTTCGGGAAGTTTCTTTTATTGCATTAACAATAAGTATGTAGAACGTCATAAAGTAAATGATGCATTGGAAGATGAAGGCGGCAGATATGATGTGTCTATCAAAAGACAGTCTATGGCATTGCGCATTATATGTGAAGATATTGAGAAAATTGAAGAATTATGCAGAGGGTATGAGCGTGACATGCCAACTGAGATGAAATTGATATATGATGTTCAAAGTGGCAAGTTTAAAGCTCAATATAAGTATGATTTAGTATATACGAATGATGAAGTTAAAACAGCTAGCCATATTGCTGATGAGTGGTTTGATGAAGTGAAAAATAATAACCTTTAAAAGGGGTACAGTAATAGTTATATTTTAGTTAAATAGATAATGAGTGGGAGGAGAAAATGGAGAAATCAGTATTAGAAAAAATAGAATTAATTAAGGATATTTTAGGTAATAATCCATTTTGTTTGCTTATTGGTGAAATTATAGAGGTAGAAAAAAATTTTGATGAAAAATTAGAAGAAGGCCCATTGAAAGATTATAATTTTATTATAAAAAAATATGAAAGGTTGAACGGTGGAGTAATTACTATATATGGTCATCTAAAACGCGAAAGTATTCAATTTTATACGGAGGACATGCCAGGTGGTGCTGATAAGTGGATTTGTATAGGGAAAATTGAAAGGTATCCATTGTTTATTAATAAGATGAATGGAGAAGTTTCTTGTTTGTATGGAGATTTAAGTAATCAAAATTTTATTATTGAATCATATGGTGATTTTAATAATTTCTTACAACATTTTTATGTAGGAAAAAAATATTGTGAATTAGGTAATAAGTTTGTTCAATTTAGAGGGATTAGCGAAACTGTTGGTAGTAAAGAGGATGATTGGTATCAGTTATTAGAAAGTAATAATTTATTATAATAGATTAATTGAACGTATTATGAACATAATGATGTGGAAATATGTGGAAAATTATAATAATGATGTTATAAAAAGGTGGAGAAGTCAATGGATTTTAATGAGCGAATATCAACTTTATATAAAATGCGTTTTCTAGAGAATGAAGGGGATGATATTGAAGTTTTTGAGAGTATTCTCAATGAATTAGCGAATGAAGGGACAAATGATATAATTTCTGATCTTTGTATAATTTTTGAGGATGATATTGCTGAGCCATCAGCGGGTGACTACCTTATTGAAACGATTTTTTATATTGCTGAACATTCCGGGGTAGAGGAAGGGCTATACAAATTAGCTATTAGTATTCCTAAAATGTTACCTCATGCAGAATTCTGGGCGGAAAGAATTCATCGGACACTTTTACATTCAAAAGGTTTAGTCGTATCGTATATGAATGTTTTAGAAAATATAAATAGTTCAACAAAGCAAATAATTAAAGGAATTCTTCTTGAGATAAGAGAGGACGACCCAGATTTATATTTAGAACAAGTAAATTCAATCTTAGGGAAATTGTGATAAGGAGATACTATGGAAAAGATAAGTGATTTTATATGTTTCGAAAAGTCGTCACAAGAGATTGTTGAAAAGTATACAGGTAAAGTTCCTGAACAAATAATAGCTTTATGGAAACAATATGGATTTGGAAGTATGTTAAACGGATATTTAAGGTTGATAAATCCAGAAGAATACTTAGATATATTAAAGGAAAGTTATATCCGTTATGAAGAGGCTATTCCGGTTTTTACAACAGGTATGGGAGATATTCTTGTGTGGGAAAATAACTATTTATTATTACTTAAGTATCGAAAAGGTACGGTAGATGTAGCAGGTGGAAAATTTAAGTTTTTCTTTAAAAATACGAAAGATGACTATTTTTTAGAGAAAGTATTGGATTGGATGCCTTACAAACAGGCAATACACAGGTACGGAAGCCTTGAAATTGATGAATGTTTTGGGTACACACCGTTACTTCCATTAGGTGGATCAGAAAAAGTAGAAAACTTACAAAAGGTTAAACTTATCGAGCATGTTTATTTCATTACTCAATTTATAGGTCCAATAGAATAATGAACGAAGAAACTGGAGGCAAGATAAAGAGGCTTTCAGATTTATTATTTTGACAAAAGGATATTACTGTAAGGGAGTAAAGTAAATGAATGTAGAGAACGTGGAAAGTATTTATCAAAAAGTAGTTATGCAGTTAAACAGTATTATTCCAGAACCGTGGGAAAAAGTAATGGTATATTCAGAAGTTGATGAATATAGTGATTCGACGGTATTTTTCTACTATCCAAAAAATAAGCAGGAACCGATATACAGTTTAGATATTGAAGATATGGAAGGGATTGATGAAGATGAGACTGATCACCAATTAAATCTTCTTGACAGTATCTTTAGAGAGTTATGGGAAGAATTTAAAAGAAATAAGCAGGAACCATGGACTAATGTAACATTTGAGTTATACTCTACTGGTAAGTTTGATGTTGAATTTGATTATACTTTATTAGAGGAAGAAAATAATTATAATCATTATGAGAGATTACTTATATGGAAGTATAAAAAGTTAGGAGTTTCTCCTGATGAAAAGAGAGAAAGTGATGTGAAACTAATTAGAGAATATATTCATACACAAAAATGATCTTTACTAGGGTTATAGATATAAGGTGTTTGAAAATAGATATCCTATGATAGCTGTCCTATCATAGGGTAGGTGTCTCATTTTTTACTGTATCGAATATCTCATCTCATACGTTTTTATACTTATTATCTATGGTTACACACAACTCATCGTTTACTCTTGCCAACAACCTATTTTCCTCAATGATTCTCACCGAATTATCTTTCATGTATAAATTAAATCGAGCACGTAATTCCTAGTTTGTTTCAGGAAATACGCTTCATTTCATAACAAGTCATTGGCAAATTCCTATAATTAAAATAAAACGTTAAAGTATGTAATTATTTGTTTTATAATGGAATTGTGTTTTGGTAAGAATATTTTAAATGTTTGTAATCTAAATCAAACAGGAGGTTGTAAATATGGGGAGGAAATATGTAATTAGGATTCTAGCTTTACTCTCTGTCATATCTCTTTTCTTTAATTTAATGTTACCAAAGGCTAGCGCGGAAATTGAAAAGATTCCATCATTGAAAACAACAGCTACAAACAAAGCTGATGGCGGAAAAGAGATGCATGCAAAGGAGTCTATCACGATCCAAGACAAAGTAGAGTACACTAACTTAGTTGTTGGTAAAGAGTACACTGTAAAAGGTAAACTAATGAATAAAGTTATAAATAAGCCATTATTAATTGAAGGAAAAGAAGTAACAGCTGAGACTAAGTTTACAGCAAAAGAAACGAATGGTTTTGTAACATTAGACTTTCCTTTCGTTGGTGCAGAACAACAAGGAAGAGAAGTGGTAGTGTTTGAAGAACTATATGAAGATGGTGTTTTAGTGGCAACTCATGCTGACATTAATGATGTAGGGCAAACGGTTCGATTTGTAGAACCAACACTCAAAATAACAGCTACAAATAAAGCGGATGGTGGAAAAGAGATGCATGCAAAAGATTCCATCACGATTCAAGATAAAGTAGAATACAAAGATTTGATCGTAGGGAAAGAATATGTTGTAAAAGGTAAACTAATGAACAAAGTTACGAACAAACCATTATTAATTGATGGAAAGGAAGTAACAGCTGAGACTAAGTTTACAGCAAAAGAAAAGAACGGTTTTGTAACATTAGACTTTCCTTTCGTTGATGCAGAGCAGCAAGGAAGAGAAGTGGTAGTATTTGAAGAGGTATATGAAGACGGTGTTTTAGTGGCAATTCAATCTGACATTAACGATGTGGGGCAAACGGTTCGATTTGTAGAACCAACAATTAAAACAACAGCAACAAACAAAGCAGACGGTGGAAAAGAGATGCATGCAAAAGATTCCATCACGATCCAAAATAAAGTGGAATATAAGGACTTGATCGTAGGAAAAGAATATGTTGTAAAAGGTAAATTAATGAACAAGGTTATGAACAAACCATTATTAATAGATGGAAAGGAAGTAACAGCTGAGACTAAGTTTACAGCAAAAGAAAAGAATGGTTTTGTAACACTAGACTTTCCTTTCGTTGGTGCAGAGCAGCAAGGAAGAGAAGTAGTAGTGTTTGAAGAGGTATATCAAGACGGTGTTTTAGTGGCAGTTCAATCTGACATTAACGATGTAGGGCAAACAGTTCGATTCGTAGAACCAACAATCAAAACAACAGCAACAAACAAAGCAGATGGTGGAAAAGAGATACATGCAAACGAATCTGTCACGATCCAAGATAAAGTGGAATACAAAGACTTAATCGTAGGAAAAGAATATGTAGCAAAAGGTAAACTAATGGATAAAGCAACAAAGAAACCTTTACTAGTTGACGGTAAAGAAGTAGCAGTAGAATCTAAATTTACTGCAAAAGAGAAGAATGGTTCTATCACACTTGATTTCACATTTAATGCTTCTAAACTACAAGGTAAAGAAGTAGTAGTATTTGAAAAACTATATCAAGATGATATCTTAGTAGCAATCAACGTTGACATTGAAGATGCGGACCATACAGTGAAGTTCAAAATGGAAAAATTAGGAAAAACACAGCGGGAAAAGCCGCAATTAGAGCAACCTAAAACAGGAAAAACATCAAAAGCTGGAACATTACCAGCTACAGGTGGAAATATGTACTTTACGTGGTTCTCAGTCGGAGCCGGTCTTTTGTTATTAACTCTTGGAGCAATATTATTTATGAAACGTAGAAATGCATAATAATTAATTAGTCTTTTAGACAGAAGGTATGGATAGGAAATATAGTTATAAAGAAAGGCTCTCTTTTGATTCGTTTTTTCAAAAGAGGGTCTTTTCCTAGTAACATACTGGTTGGTAAACGAAATGTTACTAAGGAATATATGTATAGAACTAGATACAAGTAATAGTTGAGAAAAAAATATTGTTATTTTACTAATGGGCTTGATCTATGATTACAAAAATTAATGAAAAATGGCGTTGAAGCAGCATTTGACTTTAATCGAGAGAATACTTGTAAATAAAATAGAATTCAGCCTTTTTTCTAGTATAAGGGGGGATAGTTTGTGGGAAAAGATGAAATTGCAAACTTATTAGACAGTATGTTAGATAAAGAATTAGAGGATTTAGATTCCCCTTCAGATAATGATTGGAGGGAACTGGAGAAAAAATTTGGATGTCAATTTCCTAAAGAATTTAAATGCTTTATTGAACTAATGTCTGAATATGTATTTCCAGGGGATATTTTAAATGTTTCTAGTGGTAAGACGAACGGAAATGATACTATTGAATTTATTTATGATTATGAAATGAAAGAAGGTTTTTGGAAAAACGAACTAATCCCTTTTTATAGTATAGGTAATGGAGATTACTTTTGTCTTCATTCAAAAGAGGGTCAGCAAACGGGAGTTTACTTTTATTTTCATGAAGAACATGGTGTAACTAAGGAAGCCGATAATTTTGAAGAATGGTTAAATCAATTACCAATCTATTTGAATTAATAGCAAAAGATAGACTCGTATTCTAAAAGTTAATTCTTTTATTAAACTATGAATTTTTTGAAACGCTTTAATAAACTATACTCAAAGTATGGAGGGGAATAAATGTCATTAGAAAAAAAGATATCTATTTTAAAAAGAATACGTTTTCTGGAGCATGAAGATGATAGCATTGAGCTATTTGAAGAAATCTTAAATGAAATATTGCAAAAGGCAGATAATAAAGTAATTATTGATCTATGCAGTGTATTTCATGATGAAATAGATGAACCTTCGATTGTTGGTGATTTAATTGAATCGATTTTTTATATAATCGAAAAAAATGGAGTTGAAGATGGTTTAAGTAAAGTTATTGAAGGGATAAGTATTGTTTTGCCACAAGCTAAATATTGTGCTAAAAGGTTCTATAGAAGTCTTCTAGCTTCAGATGATTTTATTATTCCATTTATTAATGTATTGAAGAAGGCTAAAACTACAAATAAAGAAGGCGTTATTAAAATTTTGAAAGAAATAAGTGAGAAACAACCACAACAATATTTTGAAAAAGTTGATTTGATTTGTAAAGAGGTTATTTAATACTTTAATTATAAAATAACTCTAAAGTTTGCGTGTAGGATCATGAAAATAGCTTTAATATGTTTCATTAAAATATCAATCTAGATAAATCATATGGTTAATACTAGCTAGAGTGGCTTCGAAAAATATTTGAATAGCACGCCAAAAGCAATGGGCAATTTGAAACCAATCCTTGTAATGGGGCGTACTATTGAGGATTACTTTGTGTAATTCTAGCCCAAAAAAGGATTGAATATTTATTAGAAGGTGAAGTTATGTGGAGAGAGAAGATTAGTCATATATCAAAAATAAGAGAAAACCAAAATCGAAAATTGAATTTACCTACTAATGAAAAGGAGTTATCAAGATTTCGTAAATCTGTAGTAGAAAAATTTGGTGAAGATGTATTGCCACAGCAGTACTATGAATTTTTACAAACAGTTAATGGAATTGAATTTAATGGATTAATAATATATGGGATTGACCAAAGTTTTTTAGACTTTAAGCCAATAAATCAGGTAGATAGTTTTTTTGATGCTAATGAAATATGGGAATCAATTAAAGACGAAGAGGAGCTGATTTTTTTCGGAGATTCAGATATAGCTTGGTATTGTTATAATGTTTCCAAAAAGAAATTTGTTGAACTAGACAAGCCTTCAGGCGAGCATATGGAAACTTTTTGCGATTTTGATACTATGCTTAAATCTGCTCTCTCAGCAGCAATAAGCTAAATGTATCGTAGTCAATGTTTAACTACTTAAGCTAGATGAAAATAATGCAGGGGGATTCTATGAAAAGTAGGGAAAAAGCGATAAAAATCTATGATTTAATTGGCGATGGTGATATAGAACAAGCGAAAGAGATAATTATCACTGATAAAAGTTTACTTGATTTTGTAACACCGTTTGGAACTTGGCTACATGTTTCGGCTAGAGCTGGTGAATTGGATATGATCAAATTTCTTGTTGAGTCTGGTATGGATATTAACCGTAATGAAGGTGTACCAAAGTCAGCACCTATTGCACATGCAGCTAGTGAAGGTGAAATGGGTATTGTCGAGTACTTATTTGATAATGGTGCAATATTAGATGTTAGTGATCCAAATAGAAATCCTCTATTTTCAGCGATTTATGGTGGACATTTTAATATTGTAAAGTATCTTGTTCAGAGCGGTATTGATATTACTGTAAAGTATACAGGGGATACTATGAAAGATATGGGAGCTTATGAATTTGCTATTGAAAGAGGAAAAGTGGAAATCGCTGAATATTTAAAAATGTACACTTGAGATGGAAGCCACATATTGATGTAATAGAAAAGTATGGAACACTTACATAGAATGAATGTTTCGGGTTTGTTCCTTTTCTTGGGTTAGATATTTGTTTAACAAATGAAGAAATAACAAGAATAGGTTATTAGGATGTCGCGATTTAAGTAGAAAAATGAAGACATCAATCCGTTATAAAACTATTAATATGATGTTATAAGTACATCGTATTAATAAAGGTTAAGAAGGGTTGTATTATGGTTGAAAGTAAGAACACCCTAGCGAAGAGCTAGGGTGTTTGTGTTATATAGTTTCACCATATGCTTCCGAATTAGGAGCAGGAGTAATCAACGAATCTTTTGTAGCGTTTCCTATAATAGAATGTAGGCGTTTAACATTTAAATATAGGAAGAAAAACAATTAAGCTTTTATTTTATTTAAAATGGATACTCTATTAGTAGTGAATAGTAAATAATTTTGCTTTACTGTCTTAATTAAAATACGATCAGTTGTACCATATGCTGTTCCAATTCGGATTACGCTTTTTTCTTCAACACCAGCATATGTATTATCTTCCGTTACCTCAGTGATTTCACATAATGGAATATGAATTTTAGAGAATTGCCATGAAATAATTAGTTCATCTTTTGTTTTTTCAACATGAATACCTAACATATTACCAGAACCTTTCTATAATAAAATTTCACTCGTGCTATTTTATTATACAAATTTATAGATTGTATTTCTATTTTTTTACAGGGGTTATACGACTAACAACGAGAAAAATGTTCATAATTACTTTCATTCCTATTATAATGAATTCTACAATAGAAAACAGAACGTATATTTGGTATAATCGAAATATACTATATGAAACGATGTACATGAGTTTGAGATTTATGAAAAAAGGTAAGTAATACATAATAATACATACGCTATAGGATTCAGTTCATGTTATACAAATCAATCGTTAGAAAGGAAAAGAAGTATGAATCAAATTTCATTCGAAGATTTATTTGAAGAAGAAAACAAACCAGAAAAGGTGGAGGTAGCTGAGATTCCCGTACCTTTATCGCCCTTACAAAAGGATATTTTAGAGTTAATTAATTCTGAAGAAATAAGTGCACTTGAGTTATGCGAACAATTAATACGAGCTGGTAAAATATCAGATGAAAGATTCACAACGAATAAGCCTAAAGCATATGGGCAAGTATGCTTACTATTAGAAGGTTTTGTTAAAGAAGAAAAGCTTATTTTTGTCAAAAGTGATGAGAAAAGAGATAGAGTATATAAATTGAAAGACGAAGATTCTAACGAATAAAATGTATAAAGTATAGTAATGAAATAAGGAAATCCTCATATTTGTGTTGAAAGATTATTTTCACATAAGCGTGGGGATTTTTTGGAGGGAGGATGTATGAAAGATTGGGAGTATAATGAATTATTTCATGCAATTCGGGAGGCGTATGAAGAGTTATTAGATGAAGAGAGAGGGTATCGATATGCTATAGCAAAACTAGCGGATGAATTTGATAATGTAGGAAAGATTGAAGATGTTATCGTTGATACTGCCATAGGAGAAATAGCAGTCGATCATCATATGGTCTTTGTTGGGCGTATCAAAGGTATAACAAAGAGGCTAAGTATGTTTAACCTTCAAGAGGCAGAAGGTGAATTGACAGTAGAGGAAATAAAAGATTTATCAATAAGAATAAATAATGTAATAGAAGGATTAAAAAATGTAAAGAGTGATTATAAATCTTCGGTTGAATAATTCATGTTTCTACAAATGTAAGAGACATAGCTAAACAAGAGAATAGAAATCGCTGCATACATAAAACGTAAGATAGATGAGAGATAATAAAGATTGGAAAAGGAATAAGACTAAAATAAAGAGATTAATAGGCATATGGGTATCAAATATAAAAAAATTTATCTTATAGATAGTAAAATGATTATTACTATATAAAAAATAACCAACTTTTGGTTTATTTTTTATAGGAAAACAAAAGAGTAATCTTAAAGACTACTCTTTGATTTTTTTCTTTTCTTCCTTTTCAATTTCGGATACTGATTTTTTCGGTTTTTTAACATAGTTATCGTATAGTTCTCCAGAACATCCAAAATCATCTTCAAAATTCTCTGTAGTACTAATATGAGCTATAAACCATAAATTTTCATCTTTATTTATATACCCTTTCAATTTAGGAACACCCATTGGACTTACATCCTGTTTTGTAAATGTAATCGATTTTACATCTTTAATATTATAATGAATATACTTCGTTACTCTTGCTTCTTGTATTTTCCAAAACTTTTCTTCTTGTTCTTTATGTTTTAAGTATTCCAAAGTAAAAAATCCTCCTGCTATGAGCGCCACAACAGATACGACCAAAATAATTACTTTCTTCATTGGAAATCTCCTTATGAAAAATTTACGATTGCATTCTTCTTAAAATGGGATAGGCAAGATAAGAGGAGTGCAGAGACTATTCTTTTTTCTTTTCCTTCTCTTCCTTTTCAATTTCGGATACGGATTTTTCCGGTTGTTTTATAAGCTGTCCAAGTTTTCCAGAACGCCCCAATTTCCTTTCGAAATTATTATTACTATTAAGACCAGCATCAAACCATAATTCTTGATTATCATTTATATATCCTTTTATATGAGGAACGCCCATAGGACTAGTTTCGTGTTCTGTAAATGTAATCGATTTTACATCTTTAACATTATAATGAATATATTTTGCTACTCTTGTTTCTTGTACTTTCCAAAACTTTTCCTCTTCTTCTTTATGTTTTAAGTATTCCAAAGTAAAAAATCCTCCTGCCATGAGTAACAAAGCAGATACGCCCAAAATAACTACTTTCTTCATTGGAAATCTCCTTATGAAAAATGTACGACTGTATTCTTCTTAAAATGGGGTAGGGAAGACAAGAGTAGTGCAGAGACTATTCTTATTTCTTTTCTTTCTCTTCCTTTTCAATTTCGGATACTGATTTTTTCGGTTTTTTAACATAGTTATCGTATAGTTCTCCAGAACATCCAAAATGATCTTCAAAATTCTCTGTGGTACTAATACTTGCTACAAACCATAATTCTTGATCACCATTTATATATCCTTTTATAGTAGGGATTCCCATCGGGTTCACCTCATGTTTTGTAAACGTAGTAGATTTCACATCTTTAATATTATAATGAATATATTTTTCTACCCTTGTTTCTTGTGTTTTCCAAAACTTTTCTTCTTTTTCTTTATGTTTTAAGTATTCCATTGTAAAAAAAACTCCTGCTATAATACAAATAATGGATAAAATCATTACTTTCTTCATAAAAAATCCCCTTATAAAAAACTTACCATTGCACTCTTCTTAAAATAGGATACAGAAAATAAGAGTAGTGCAAAGACTACTCTTGATGTTTTTCTTTCTCCTCCTTTTCAATTTCGGATACCGATTTTTCAGGGTCTTTTATCAGTTTTCCTAATTTCCCAGAACGCGTAAATTGGCCTTCAAAGTTTTCAGTTGTACTTATACGAGCTATGAAATCTAATTCTTTATTATTATTTATATAGCCTTTTAATCTAGGGACTCCCATAGGACTTACACTCTTTTCTGTAAACGTAATCGATTTTACATCCTGAATATTATAACGAATATACTTTTCTACCCTTGCTTCTTGTACTTTCCAAAACTTTGCCTCTTCTTCTTTTTGTTTTAAGTATTCCATTGTAAAATACCCTCCTGCTATAATACAAATAATGGATAAAATAATTACCGTTTTTTTCTTCATAGAAAATCCCCTTGTATTTAAATATAGTTAAAATATACCATGAAACGAGTTGAAACATATGGGTGAATTTAAAAAGAATCCAATTGCGACAGATGAAAATTATTTCGAACTAGCAGATCAAGTTTATGATGACCAAGTTTTAGAAAAAGGTAAAGAAATAAAAATGGCAGATGGTAAAAAGTGGGTAGTTATAGAATCAATTGATGCAGATTGTCAAAAAGTAAAAAATGGATTAGAAGCTATCGCAGTAGTACCAGCAGACAAATATGATGAAAATGCAACACATTATGATGATATAATCCTAGCATTTCGTGGAACAGAGCCTACGCAATTAGCAGATTTCGAAACAGATATCGATCAGATTACGTTTGGAATTAAAACACATTCTAAAGTAATTACTCCAAGTAACAGTCAAACTATAAAACCTGATTCTGAAACATCATTTGATACTGGATTAAAATGGGCAAAAAATGACATCGTAGCAAAATATAACCCTTCTTCTCTTCATACTACTGGACATAGTAAAGGTGGTGCAGAAGCGGACCTTATCGCTGCAGAATTAGATTGTTATGCAACTACATGGGCTGCACCGAATCCCTATGGTGTACTAAGTCCTGAAGCAAAAAAACGAGTAAATGAAGGGGAAATGGAAAATAAAGCAACTGATTATACACATGAAAATGACCCGATTGGTAACCACACTCAATTCGGTGCACCTCTAATTGGTAAGCAATACACAGTGAGACAGAACGATACAAAACAAGGACTTTTTACACGTTTAACTATGGACGGACACGGCAGAGATACATTTATGGGATCCTTTCATTCAAATGGAAGTCCCCTATTAAAATTAGAACCTGAAGATATTATAAGACAAGCACAAAAAATTCAAATGCTCAGTAATCGATTATCAGATATAGCAAAAAATATAGAAGAGTTTCAAAGAAGAGAAGCTGAAGCGGTTCAAAAGTTGAAAAGTCAATTAAAATATGAAACAGGGCCAGGTGGGAAATATCATCTATTAGAAGCCTATGAAATAGATGAAGCCATCTCACGAATTGCCAAAACGAAAGAAGGTGGAAATGACTATTTTCACGATGTATACATGGCAGAAGAATTAATTCATCTTTTAAGAAAAGAACAAAAAAGTTTAAGTAGATTTGGGGACGAAATTAGTGATGCAGCAAATTCACTTAGGGATAAAGATAATCAATTAGCGGGGAATTTTCAGTTTAGATAAGGAGAGAATTATATGATGGATTTTATGGAGGAAATTAAAAAGATAGAAAAGCAAATCGAAAGTGTTACAGGAGATTTAGCGGATCAGGTTGTTGAGGAGTTACAAGCTGCTAAAAAACAGATTGAAAGAGAAATGCAGCGTATGATGTTAAAAACAGAAGTAGGGTTTAAATCAATAGACATTATAAAAGAAGATACATATGCTCTTCAAAAAAACATAGGGGCATTTCATGAATTACAAACAAGTCTAAGAGATATAGCAGCAGAATTAGAGAAAAGTTTTGAAAGTAAAACTGGCAGTAAAATCAATGAAGAATTAAAGAAATATGAAAAACAAATTAACAACAACATTTTTAATGAACATGTTCACTTAGCAAACAGTTGTGGGAAAAAATAAGAGAAGAAGAAAAACTAAAGATAGTTTCTATTGCTTTAATTTACTGAAAGAGATGCACTGTGTAAATGCGAGGTTTGGATTGAACAGAAAAGTGTGTCTGGTGATAAGTTATATGAATGGATAAATAATACAAATTGTATAGAAATATATGAGTTCGTTGAAGGTGAGAGTGAATTAAGGGGAAAGGCTAGAGTAGGAAATTTTGAAAAAGCATATTTGGGAAATGTAAATTTAACAGGAGCGATCCTTTTAAATGGGGATTTTACGGATGCGAATTTCACTGGTGCTAAACTTGACGGTACAGTTTGGAAGGGAGCAAAGATAGAAGGAGCCAAGTTTGAAGGAAGTATGAAAAAGCAAATATGAAACATGGTGAGAAGTAAATGAATTTTGAACACTTAAAGGCCTATAATGGATAGCATACGTTATAAACGAATATTAGAAAATATCTCTCATTGTATATAGAAATTACATAATAAAAATAGAAGTATATTACGATAAGAACTTACTTTTACATAACAGCTTATCCATTAGCTAATATTGTAAAGGAGGATTGAAAATGTTAATTGATGTGTTAACGAAGGAGTACATAATACAGAATGGTCTTGAGTTTGAAGAGTGTTTAGAATATGGGGGACCTTATGGGTTAGGAATAGTAGAGTGTGCGGATGATGGTAAAGAAAAATTGTTTACTGGCTTAGCTTATGATGTTTATGAGAATGGAAATATAGAATGTTATTTCTATGTAGAAAATGGTGTTAAACAAGGAGAGTATGTGGAGTTATATATGGATGGAAATATAAAAAGAATCAGCAATATGAATAGAAGCACGGTTGAAGGCTACCATGTTGAATTTTTTCAAAACGGAATGAAGAAGCATGAGTCTGAATGTATGGCGGGACGTGAAATGACTTTTAAAAAGTATGATGAACAAGGGAATATTGTAGAACAAAAAATAGAACCAACTGAATTTGATATATTATATGCGAAAAAATTCAGTAGCGGTTTAAACAAGTAAGAAGCACTATATTAAAAATATTGAAGATTAATAAAATAACGAATTATAATTCGATTGAGAGATAGTCGTAGAAAGATATATAGGAAATGTGAAGAGGTATCGAAATATAGAAGTATGTTTATGGCGTGAACAAACAATTATAAATGAGAAAAAAGACTTGAGGACATTCAGTGGGGGGGCAAGAGATGAGTAAAGTAGAATGGAGATCACCAGATAAGCCTTTATTGCGAGAAAATGTAAAGAGTGTGGAAAAGGAGTTGGGCATTCATTTTCCTTTAGATTATATAGAATGTGTAATGAAGAATAACGGAGCACATGTTAGCCCAGAAGTATTTGAAGTTGAGGGGAAGAGAAAAGTTTTTGGTACATTACTAACTTATGATATGGATGATGATGAAAATATTATTGAGGTATTCAATGACTACAATGACACATTACCAAGTGAATTGGTGCCATTCGCATTTGATCCAGCAGGAAATTTAATCTGCTTTGATTATAAAAATCATGAAGAAGATCCAATTGTCGTCTTTTGGGAACATGAGGGGGCATGGGAAAAGGAAACATTGATGGAAAGTGAAGGGATTACGGCTGAAGAAGTAGAGGAAGTAGGGAGAGAAAATGTATTTTTTGTAGCTAATCATTTTACGGAGTTTTTAAATAAGTTACGTGATTAATAGTGGGAAAGGATTCAAACTTATCTGGCAGTGATAAATGAAAATAGTTACATAACCTCGTTCCTAATAAAGTGGGGATTAAAATGAAACCGAATAATTTTACAATCGCAATGTATCCTACAGTAGCATTTAAAGAAGAAGAGATATTAAATCGTCTTTTAGAGGTATTTGAGTCAAATGAAAAAATTGCTCCTACTCATTGGGGGAACTGTGAAACGGTGCAGGTAGAATATAATCGCCAGGAAATTATAGAAAAAGTAATTTTGGAGCAAAGGATATCTGAAGTTCATTTGTATCGCGATAAAACAGTGCACTAGTAACCCTAAAATCAACCATTATGTATAGAGTTAATAAATTATTTAAATAAAAAACTGTTAATAAACAACTAGAATTAATGAAGGGTTATATTCACTTAAGAATATAACCCTATTTATCAGAACCAGTAGTACATAAGGAGATTATCCCACGGGTTATTTACAAATATTAGACGAGGAATATTTGACGCTGTAAAAGAAAAAATATTGACTCTTATATCATTATTGATGTTGTCCTCAATTTTCCTCATGTAGCACTTGGAAATCAGTAACAAGTGAAACGATTTTTCCTGCTTCATCGATTCCCCAATAGGAAGGATAAAATCCATCTCCATAACCTGAACGGAATATAATGATATTACTTCCTGTTTCCTCACACACCACGCAATTTCCCCAATCTTCATCATGTTCTGTTAGTATGTCATCTATAAGATCATCATACAAACTAGTAAATTCTTCTCCTAGTTCTTGTTGTAACCTGTCTTCTATTTCTTCTAATTTACCAATTGCTTCAACATCTGCAAAGCACCCTAAGCCTGTATCAACTGGGTAACCAAAAATATATCCGTCTTCCAGTTCACTTACATTTTGTCCTGGTTTTGTTGCCATCTTCCATCCTACCGCTTTTGACTCCGACAATTTCAATTCAGCACCAGCAATGACTCCATCTTCCTTATGCCACCAAGCAACAATTGGATATGTACCTGGCTGAATTGTTTGTTCGAAGTGATTTTCATTAAAAATAAGAGGATCACAAGCAACAATTTTACCTGAAGTAACTTTCAACTGTTCTAGTGCTTCGGAACGCAGGGCCTCACTATCCGGTTTAGATAATTCACGTAATAACTTTGACATAATGTTTCTCTCCCTTTCCTTTTAAAATATTTGTTGGTGCTGCCTCCCATATATTTTTACATGAGTTACATTTGTGTTCTGTGGTATTTCTAGCGCCTTTGTATGTTCCTATAACTTCGATATTATCGCCATGAACTTCTAAAACCTCTGCGGCATATCGTACCCGCATTTTTCTAATAGTTCCGCAACATATTCTTCATGCGTTTTACGTTTTCGGATACATTGCTCCCCCGTACAAGTGTAGATGGAACAAACCTTTATTCATTGAAAAATATAACAAATGAATTTGACTTTAAAATTAGACCCAGTTTTGAGGATGTAAATAATAATCCACCCGTTGATTATATTATTTTAAGGGTAAAAATGCATTAATTATAAATTCAATAAAAGAAGATCGAACTAGATAGTCTTTCTAGATTGATCTTCTTATTTTATATTCTCAAAGGATATTCCCCTTTACTGCAACTCATTGCAATATGTCTACTTCTGTGACACATTACACAATTGTACAGAGATAATGAAGTAATATGAAAAATAATATAAAGATTTTAATTTAATCCTATATATTTTTTATAAATTCTAAAAGTAAATCCCTTATTTTTGGTATGATTGACAGAGACTATTTAATTTCTTATGAATATTCTTGAAAAGGGAGTGATGCTGTATGAAATCAATAAATGTAAATGGGAATATATATCATATTGAATCTGTTCCTTTTGAAGATAAGAGTGAGCAGGATGAAGAAGGATACTACGAATATTTTTACAAAGGAGTCAATTTATCGTTTCACTCGGACAAAGAAATAATTAAAGCCCGAATTTATGACGACGAAGAAATAATATATTTCTTAAAAAATCCATTTCTTGCTTTTGGTAAAGATTTTGAAGCTATAAAAGTATATATAATTAAAGAATATGATGTAAATAAATTTAAAATTCCAGGTGAAAAAAAAGCCTATATAGAATTATAGCTATAATTCTATATAGGCGTTACCATGACCAATTATAATAAAACAGGAAAACTCACAAAGTACTTATGCCTGTGGGCTATGAAAGGAATGTATTCGAAATTGAGTAAATCAAGTGAAATAAGTAGATTTGAAAATAGATTCTCAGAAAATGTGATTGAAATAGCAGCTGTCACAGGGGCATTAGGAATCGGTGCATCAAAAGGCGGTGACAACATTTTGTGGACTGCGTCAATTGATTTGATTGCGTGGAAAGACTTCCATAACAATGAAACGATTACAAAAGAAGACATACGACTCGCATGGTTGGTTGATGATGCAATTAGTTATTTCGGATAAACGTGATGTGATTTGTTAGGAGGTGAAGTTAAATGAGAAAAGACTTAACATGGCCAGTACCGGATGAGCCAGTTTCAGCAGAATATATAAACAATGTGGGAAAAGAGATAGGCTATATATTTCCATGTGACTATGTAGAATGTGCTATAAATAATAATGGTTCGGCTGTGTTACCTTATAAATTTGAAATAGGCACGATAACAAAAGTATTTGGAACTTTACTTACCTATGATGTAGATAGTAGTGAATATATCGTTAAAGTATATAACCAGTATATTTCTACTCTGCCAAATGAATTGGTGCCATTCGCATTTGATCCAGCAGGAAATTTAATTTGCTTTGATTATAAAAATCATGAAGAAGATCCAATTGTCGTCTTTTGGGAACATGAAGGGGCATGGGAAAAGGGAACATTGATGGAAAGTGAAGGGATTACGGCTGAAGAAGTAGAGGAAGTAGCGAGAGAAAATGTATTTTTTGTAGCTAATAAATTTACGGAGTTTTTAAATAAGTTACATGATTAATAATACTATCCATATAAAATGGTTCGTATAAATGTAAGCAGCAATAAAAGGCGGGAGAATGATGGATTTAGAGCATTTAAAAAAAGATATTTGGTATGGAGAAGTTTCTAATCATACAATTGAAACTCTTAAGTCTAACTTAAGGGATAGTGTAGCAGAGACAGAATCCTTTATTTTAATTAACGAATTGTTAAAGTTAGGTGATTTCTCCGTTAAGGGATTACTAATTGAACTTATGAATAGTACTCGAAATGGGCTTGTTTTACATTTATGCACTAGACTATTTTGTTCAGTAGCTACTCACGATGATTTATTAGAAACGAATAATTTGAAATTCCTTTCAAGTGCTTCAGAGGATGGAGTTCATAATTTTGTAGTAAGTGCTGGTGAAACTCTTTCATATCATGTAGTACCATATCTTTTAGCGTTACTAGAAGAGTGGGAAGATACCTTTGTTGAAAAAGCTATAAGAAATGAACTTTCATGGATGCTTGGAATTGAGGACGAGTATTATGAAGTATCGTTAGAAGAATTTAATGAAGCTTATTCTAGTTTTATCGAAAATAACGATACGCAAGAATACTATTATCGTAATAGACTATCTTTTCCTGGAGATTTGGCAAAGGAGTTAGTTTCGGAAGTTATGAGTTCTTTAAGAGATAGAACTACTTATAATGTTGTTACTATACCTTCCGTTTTATCAATTTGGAGTGGAATCAAATGTCCAATTCAATACGATACGATAATAACAAATGAAAAAAATAGAGAGTTGATGTCATATATCGATGTTCTAACAAAGAAAGAATGGAAGATTGGTAAAAAGTATTTTTATGGACATGTAGTCGTATAAGAAAACGATATATGTGATGAAAATAAAACCATTCTATGGCACTCTGTTAAGGAGTGATTTTTACTATAACGGAAAGCTTTGATTGTTGTTTAGAGGTGAATAAAATTGGAGAATAAGATGGATGTACTAAGTAAAAAATACGTATTAGAGCATGGAATAAATTTTGATGAGGAACTATGGTTTACCTCATCCAGTGATGAAGTGCTAGATAAGCCAGAAGAAAAGAATGGGAAACCTTTTACTGGTTTAGCATATGAGTTATATGACAATGGCACCCTAGCGTATTATTGTTACTATAGGGATGGTTTTAAAGAAGGGAATTATGTTAAGTTTTATCAGAGCGGAAAAGTGAAAACTACGGATTACATGATAAAAGGACAGACAAGAGGGATACGGAAAAAATGGTATGAATGCGAAGTACTTAAATATGAAGGGGAATTTAAGTTTGGTATTTGCTTACATTATACAGAATGGGATAAACATGGGGATGTAATTAGCAAAAAAGTTGCACCGACAAAAGAGGAATTAGCATTCATCAACCGATGCTCTAAACGAGAAGATAATCCATTAATATAAAAAATTACAATATGTTATTTGATAACATATAGGGCAGTTTGTAAAATTATTTAAGAGTAAATAACAATGGGGTGATGGAACTTGGTGAGAAAAGTAGAATGGCAATTTGCTGATGAAGCTGTAAATGAAGATTTTGTGAGAGAGATTAGTAATAAAATAGGTTTTAAATTGCCAATTGATTATATAAAATGTGTAGCTGTAAATAATGGTGCCAATGTAGAGCCAGAATTATTTAATGTGAATAATCACGAAAGAATTTTTGGTACTTTATTATCTTTTAATGAAAATAGTGATGAATATATAGTTGATGTATATAGTGATTTTATTAATACATTACCTAAAGAATTATTTCCTTTCGCGTTTGATCCAGCAGGAAATTTAATCTGCTTTGATTATAAAAATCATGAAGAAGATCCAATTGTCGTCTTTTGGGAACATGAGGGGGCATGGGAAAAGGAAACATTGATGGAGAGTGAAGGGATTACGGCTGAGGAGGCAGAGGAAGTAGCGAGAGAAAATGTATTCTATATTGCTAATAATTTTACGGAGTTTTTAAATAAGTTACATGATTAGAAGAAGTTAAATCGTAAAAAAGAAATAGTAAAGAAGATAGTGAGATAAAAAATACATATAAGCAGTGGGCGATAAAAAGCATTAAAGGATAAAATAGATGAGAAATGGTTGTTGACAGGGAAAATGTGTATTTTATATAGAGTAAAAGGCGGAGTATAATGAAAATATGGAAAATTATTGGAGATTCGCAGTTTGATCAATTAGAGTGTGAGAATGAAGAAGGACAAGAAATTTTTAATAACTATTTTCAAGGTCAATCAGTAATTAATACGTGGAATCCATTGCAAATGAAATTATCAAATAAAGGAGAAGTATCTGATTTATTAAGTGAAATACCACTTGTTTTTACAAAAGCAGCGATAGAAGTAGTATTTGATTTAATAAAAGGGAAAGTTGAAGTTCTTCCGCTTGTTCATGAAGTATACGAATGCTATGCAATACATGTATTAAACGTATTGGCATGTATTGATTATAAAAATGCAAAACCTGATGATTTTGGTGGATTCGATAAATTTGCTTTTATTGCAGATGAAATTAAAGGAGAACATATTTTTTGTACAATGAACACAAAGCATAAATACGGAGATTTTCCAATTGTATCTGTACAAACATTTGTATCAGATGAATTTAAAGATTGTGTTGTGGAAAGTGAACTAAAGGGGTTTAATTTTCAATTAGTATGGGAATCCGATGAGAAAAATCATGAACAAAAAATAGAAAATAACCCAGTGATACGTCCAACCTCAATAGAAGATTTTAAATCACATATTCAGCAGCATTATGGACTGATTACGAATCATATAGAAGCAAATACAAAAAGGATTACCGATGTAGAATTATATGATGTTGGACCAAATAAAATAGTTGATTACCATACAGTAGTAACATATCGGAATAGCTATTTCCGTATGCCAGCTCCATCAAGTGTAGATAGTGGTTATTCAGAACTTGTCATGCATCTACCGAAGGATTGGGATGTTTCAGTAACCGCTTTGGCGAGTTCGAAATACAGTTGGCCTTTGCGTCTTTTACAAGGATTTGGAGAAACGACAAGGGAATATGGATTAGGGCAATGGCTTATATTTCCGAATCAATTAGATGAAGGTAAGGAAGATTGCAATGCGTCAATTCATCCATATAGTAAAGAGACGGAATTTTCTGGTGTTATGATTGTGCCACCAATTCCACAGTGTTCAGGGGCATTCAAAATGGAATTTCGTGAAGATGGTAAAAGAATAGAGGGTGACTGGCCGGTTTATTTTCATACCCTATTACCGTTATATAAAGAAGAAATTCAATGTTATTTCGAAGCAGGATTAGATACGTTATTACAAAAATTACTAAAAAATGGTGTTGAAGCAGCGTTTGACTTTAATCGAGAGAATACGTGTAAATAAGGCAGGATCAATTGAAGAGATTTGTAGTGAAAAAGTAATAAGAATCGCTATATAACTTTACTATTAGTATGAAGGTGGGGTATGAAATCCAATTATTTTTCAATTATTAATAATTCAGTAGGAAATGAAATCCTATTAATTTATAGTAGAATTTATTCAAATAATGAAACGGTATGAGGAGAGTGAAGGGGGAGAATTTAGGTATATACAGATAGGATTTATCTCTCCGGAAGATAAGGCTATTATTTTTGACAATGAAACAGGAGAAGTATTAATAGAAAACTTTGAAACAGAAGAAAAGGAGTTTCTTTCTAATTCCCTAGTTGAGTTGATAAGTAATTTAAAAATGGAGCAGAGATAATAATATGATATACAGGAGGATAAAATGATCTCACCACAAGATTTTTTAGTGAATTGGAATGAAGAAATATACGGTTTAATTCATTATAATGAAAAAATCATTCACTCGTTTTCATTCTCGAAAGAAACGAAAGACTTCTTAATTAAAGCAGGTTTTCCCGAGTCTGCTCCTCCATTTCTTACATTTGAATCTGCGGATAACGGTGGCGGGATAAGGTTGAGCGAGATACAAAATGAATTAGGTACGATGTATGATAAGTTTATATACTTTGGATTTACTGGTAGTGGAAATCCAATCTGTATTGATGAATCTAAATCACAACTCGTATATATAGATTATGACAATGAAAATAAAGTCGTTCTTATAAATAGTACGATAGAGAAGTTTGCAGAATCTTTACTTGTCTATGTGGAATTTATAAAAGAAGTAAAGGCTGCCAATGGAAGAAAGGCTTATATTGAAAAAAATATACCTAAAGGTTTGGTGGAGTGGATTTCTAATGCACTTCGAAAAATTGATGCAGTTGCTTTAACGGAAGGATGTTTTTGGACAGAAGAAATAGGGAGTTTTAGTGAATAAGTGTAGATAATAATAGATGGTATTTTTATAGTTGTAAAAAGTTATTCTAAAAGGGGTATGTTGGGTGAATCATAGACGCAAGAAAAAGAAGCCGAAACAAATAAGAAAAGAAGCTGTTCGGATAAAACCGATAGTAGAAGAAGAAAAACCACTAAAGAAGAGTAGCAACAAGTTGGTCGATATTCTCCTAGGTATTCTTCTTTTTCCAATTCTTATATGGGCTGTCTTGGAAGGTTGTACAACACAATTAAGCAAAGGGAAGACTTTCCTTATTATCGTTTTCTTTCTCTTAATTGCAGTAGGGTTATCTATGATAGGAAACAAATAAGGGGGAGTTCAGATGTTTAAGAAGAAGGAGAAAAAAACATTTACGTTAGACTTGTAAACACACAAGGGGAAATCATTCGAGAGTTTGATTGTACAGAAAAAGACTTGCGGAAAGTAAAAGAAAATGGTGCTGAAATTCGTGTGGTTGGAGATAACTCATATGAGATGGTAGCAACCGATGAACAACTAGAAAAATTAGCAAGAGCTGAAGCAGAAATCGAAGCGGAAATTAAGGCGTGGGAAGACGCTTTAAATGAGAGTTTGGATGAACGCGAAGAAAGAGAAGCGAGACAGAAGGAATTGAAAGAAAAGAATAAATGGAGTACAAAGAAGAAAGTGACTGTATTTGGGCTGATATTCTTTGTATTTATTGGATTACCTATTATCGAAGGGTATCAGAATAGTAAACTAGTTGAAGAAGGTACATCATTACATGCAGAAATAGTAGGTAGGCATGTAGAGGAGGAATTCATATTTACACACCCAACATTAGTAGTTGAGGTAGACGGTAAAAAGCATAATGTATGGGTAAGTGAAGAGACATATAACGGAGCAGAGTGGTTAGGTAGACTAAAAGTCATCAAAACAAAAGATGGTAAAGTGGAGAAAGATCCTAGATATGAAGGCGAAGACTTAATCACGAGTTATTAAGGGACTAGATAAGGGTAGAAGGAAATGGTTCACTAGTTGTTTTAAATAATGTAAGTGGAAAGACTCAATTGGAGGAATTTGAACGCGGGTCGTTTACAGAGGTTTCGAATAGTTTAAATGAGTTAATTTCTAGTTTGAGGTTACAAAAATAGTAAAGTGAAGAATGTTTATATGAATTATAGACCGGCTAGATGGGGTGGGAAAGTGGAATATAGTGGAATGGTTTCAGTTTGGTTTGGAATTTCTAAATCACTCCAAAATCTTGAGGATTATGTCGATATAGATTACACGATAGATGGTGATTCAGTTCATTCAAAGTTTGGGACGAGCTTTGAATTCGGTTATTATGATGAAGATAATATTGAAATTTGTTTTTATGAGAATAATAAAAGGGAAGTTGAACATATTTTAAGTGATTTTTCTTATAGTGAACGAATTATTCCTAAAATAAAAAAGCTAGTAAATGGAGATAGTTTAGCGAACGATATTAACTTTGTTATTGTTCTTTATGATTTTAAATATAATGAAGCGAAAAGAGAAGATATGTTTGATGGTTTAGAGGTTACATTTATTGGTTCTATGCCGTACAGGTAGTTTGCAGGGAGTTGCAAATTTATTTCATAAACACATAGATAAACCTTGTAAAGGAGGGATACAAATGCATGCTTTGCCAAATCGTTTAGAAGAAGTTTTGGAAGAAGATATATATAAACGGGAAGATAAAGATCAGGTGAATGAAGTAATGAATAGATTAGGTGTAAAAGTGTCTAATACATTTAGAGAGTTTTATTATCGATTTGCAGGACCATTTTGGGAAGAGCACGTTCCTTATGAACTACTTGATATTATAGATGAAGAGAATAATATTGAATACTACACAATTATTGCTCGAAAGGAACATGGATTTCCTAATAAGTATTTAGTATTAACGGAAATGACAGCAAATGCTGCATTGGTCCTTGATAGTGTAACTGATAAAGTTTACTCAGTAAATTTTGAAGGTGGAGATGAATTACTTTTAAATGGAGAATTAAAGGAGAGTTGGCCAACGTTTTATATGTTTTTGAAAGAATATTTCAAATGTTAAGTGTTGATGGGAGTTAACAATAAGCAGGGACACCTTAGTAATAAGTGCGAGAGGAATGACGGATAAATGAGAGTGAACGATTCAGTTTTTGGAGAGATTGAATATACTTATGCTTGGGCTAAGTGTATGCCTATAACTTTTATAGGTAATGTAACTGAGATTGATTTGATGATAGATGGTGAAGAAGATGGGATGTTTGATGAAGGGCAGTATGTAGCGTATCAATCATTAATAAAAAATTGGGAAGAGGTACAAATAAGTTTATTACAGTCTATATTAGACTATTACAAACAAAGGCGATGTGAATTAGGATATGGTATTGGAGTGCGAGAAAATTATCCATTAGTTGAAACAACTGATCAAATACTAGAGATGATCAGTTTAGATGGTATTGTTGTTCCGTATGCAGATATTACGGAAGGACGAGAGGTTGGAATTACATTTAATTGTATGTGGGATATAGAAAATGGTGTAGGAGTTCGTTTATTAAATGAAAAGATAATGGAAGTAGGTTATCAGGATATTATTTTTTAATATAAGTTAAAAGTAAATGCGGGGATTATATAACCTAAATGAAAAAGGTGTCAATCTTTCTCGAATTGACACCCAGATATGAATTTGTTTAACATCTTACATACTTACGTTTGAAACCAAGTCTGCCTCTATCAAGTTCTTTCTGAATACTCTCTGTAGCATGTAGCAAACTGCTTTTTTTATTATCACGTTTGACTTCAACTATACCAACTTCTTTTGCAGTTTGGACTGCTTTTTCATGTAGTGGTACATATGAAATTGCCACTGTGTTTAGGAAATTATTCATAGCAGATTTTGTTCGTTCTGGAGAATGATGAATTGTATCTTTCACCATTTCAAGCATATCGGAAATTTTACTTTCGGAAAATTCATTGTCTTTACGATTTCCTAAAAGCCAGCAGTAGCAACTCCAGCCCGCAGACATTTTAAGCTCGTCCCCACTTGCAATCCATTGATCAGCAACATCTTGTGCAATATTTGACTCCGATAAAGTTACTGCTACTACATAATCAGATAGCATATAAAAATAAGCTCCATCTATCCAACGATTAAAATCCGATTCACTCATAGCTTTTGGGTCGGCAATAATGCCTGCAAAGTACATAGCATCGTAGTTGCCTGTGGCATAAAGCTCTTCAGCTAGCTCTTGATTTAATTTTATTTTTTTAGCGATTGGTTTCATAGCACCTGTAGCTACGCCAAAAACTGGATCGTGCGCACCGTTAGATATGTATATTTTTTTCGTTCGTTCCTTACCTAGAGCCTCAAGTTCTTGCATAACTGTTTTAAAATCCATAGTTGTGCACTTCCTTCCTTCATATAAAAGCCTTTTTAAGTCTTTCATACTTCTCATGTTAATATTAATTGTATTCAAGAGGTATGTCCACTTTCTAAAGGTATCGAAACCAGTTAGTAATTGTGAAGGTTTTAATTTTGTAACCGCAACAAGCTATCTATAATGGTAAGAAGGTCGCTGTAAGGTAAGGAAGAATGAAAGTATGTATAGTTTTTCCAATGAATATTTGGTATGATGGTGAATGGGAAAAATATACAAGTTGTTAGTGGCTCATAAAAGGGGGATTGAATTGAAAAGAACGCTTGAATTCGTACTAGGTTTAATTGGTGGCATTATAGGAATTATTATTTCCATACTATTAATAGTTGTAGCGTTTAATATTATGGAAGGTTTTGATTATGAACTTTTAGCTTATTACTCTATTATTTTAACGGTTCAAATAGGGTTGCTTATTTTATCATGTTTAGTAAACAAGGTTAATAATAAAGTTTATGGAGTTTGTATGATTGTGATTCCTATAGTTACGTTATTTATGTCATTATTCTTTTTACTTATTCCAACAATATTACAAATTATGTCTGGTTCATTTGCATTTAGAACACTAAAGTTAGAATCGAATGTAGGATAAATATAATTGTTTACGTCTGAATATTCGGTTTTTTTAATGTTTTCGTTTGCAGTTCAAATTAACATAAGGTACAAAGTTGTGCGCTTTAGGAGGAGAAATAGATGATTATTTGGTCTGGTTGGGGTTTTTTAGTCGCAATTATTGTAATTATTAATACTCTTTTAGGTAAGGTTATCTTTGGATCTATAACGGGGGACGCTACATATTTTCAAGACCATAGTTGGCCAATGGCGGTAATGTTAATTATATCAGGGGTTATGTCTTGGTATTTAGGAAGATATATTAATAAGCCAAATGGGAAAGTTTATATAGATGCCGAAACTGGTGAAAAAGTTATGTTTAACAAAAAACACTCACTATTTTTTATAAAAATGGAATATTGGGGACCGATTCTAGGAGTTATTGCGATTGTAACTTTAATTACAAGATAAAAAAGAGGATGGCTATAGTAAGAGTAATTTATTCAAGTAAAAGGAGAAATCAGTCATGAATGCAAAGAAACTACTAGGGGTAGCAGTTCCGGTCATGTTGTTATTTGGTTGTGGAGTGTCTGAGAAAACGAACACTTCTAAACAGGAGAAAACGGAAGAGTCTAAAGTAAAAGAATCGAAGTCTAATAGTAAGAAAGAAAAAGTTTCAAAGGAAGACTATCCTAATAAAGTGTATAAATTAGGGGTAGAGTTTGATAAGTTGTTTGCGGAGCATAACAATATTACAAGAGAGGTTTTTGACGGTAAGAAAAAGAAATCAGATGTAGTAGATAGTGTGAAAGAATTAAATAAAATGTTAGATAAATTCGAGTCGATAGATCCCCCTGCAGAGTATGTAAATCAACAAAAGGATTTTGAAAAAGCAATTGGTTATTTTAGAGAGTCTTTTTCTTTAATAAATGAAGTATTCACCCGAAAAGAAAAAAGAGAAAAAGGCGATAAAACTGATAAAGAGTTAATCGAGAAATCCGAAAAGTTAGTGAAAGAAGGAGATATTTACTGGCTTAAGGCATTCAAAGATCTTGAAGGGGATATTAAAATCGGTGACGGTACAGTATCTGTGAAAGATTTGAAAGAGTTAGATAAGAAAGCTGGAATTAATACGGATAATGTTATGAAGAATGTGAAAGATGGTACGGAATTAATCGGTAATTGGGGATTCAAAGGAACAGACGGTTTCATTATGTCACTCATTCTAAAAGGTGATAAGACATTTGAAACGTATGGTAAAGGTGAGTATCCAAATAAAAAGAATTATATTGAAGGAACTTGGGAATATGATAAGGAAGCTTTTACAGTCTATTTACATCTCAATAAACGTTTAGTAGACGGTGTAGAAGATACAATTCAAAAAAAGAAAATAGCATATAAAGTTCAAGATTATGATGGGGAAAACTTACGATTATTTAATGAGACTTCATTCAATACAATTAAGTATGTGAAGCAAAGGTAAAGTTATGTAGGACTAGGTTTAAATGGCCTGGTCCTTAATTAAATTGTGGGAATGCAACGAATATTTTATCGTTGGCTTTGCCTATTTTATATCATGTTATTTTTTAATAAATTGATAAACGGAATTTAAATGTAAGTATGGGGAGTTGCTTATAAATGATAAAGAAATTTACTAGAGTAGTACTAACTACGGTGATGCCAATTAGTCTTATCATGGGTTGTGGGAACGCTGAAAAAACTAAAGCACAAGAGACGAAAGCGGTACAATCTGAGAAGAAGGACTATATGGATTATTCATATGGTAGCAAAGGTATATTAGTAAGCAGCAAAGCGAAAGAGCGTCAACAATACGAGGTTGGGTTTATAGATGACAACAAGTTAATTGGGGTTGATGAAAATATTGAGGACTGTATTATTTTAGATAATAAAGATGAAGCAAGTCTCGTTTGGAAACAAATAGAGCGTGGATCCATTATTGAAGTACAATATGGTAAGGACCGCAATGATATTGTAGGCGTACAATTAGTAGGAGATCGTGAGTCATACGAAATTAGTGATAAGTTTGATCGAAATACGATAAATGAGATTGTCGAAAACGTTAAAGGGAATTTGTAATAGAGGCTAGAATGAAAAAATATTTAAGTTTACTATTAAGAAAGTCGATTCCTTATTAACATAAGAAATCGACTTTTTATACTTATTTATTTTGTAAGTTGTCTTTCCAAAAATTATAGCTATTATCAATAACTTCTTTTAATTTAAAATAGTTTTCCCAAGTATCTTGCACATGGTAGAGGGTTTCGCCTTCATCTATAAAAACATTACTGTAATCATTTATATATTTCCAGTCCTCGTCATGGTTAAAGTAGTACATTGTGAATTGATTGCCCTCATTATTTAACATGTCGTCTGCTAAAACGCCATCCCAGTTCATATAAATTTCTGTGCTAGTCATTTGTCTAAGTTTAAACTGATTAATTTCGTCTTGAGACTCTTCTTCAAATTCTTGACTACATAAATTACGTTCAATTATCCATCCTAAAAACATGCCAGTATGTACAAAAGCTTGATCGATTGGTAAGTCCTCAGGAAAATCCCCTTCATAATGGTACTTCGCTTTATCATAAACAATCGTATCTAACAATTCGTTCATCCCCTTTAACGTATTATCTCATAAACTCGTACTGTTTATTTTAATATTTCAACAGCAGTGATTTTTATGTAGTGGTGCATGAGCAAAAGATTTTAACTTACTAGCTAGTTTCTTTACAATTTTTTGGTCTTCTTCATTTCATGTATCAATATTAGTGAGTAAAATATGAGCAATTTCTTCCATATAAAAACTCCTTTCAATGTAAAAAGATGATAACTATATTATAGTGGAAAATTGAAAAATATAAGTATTTTCAAATAGAGAAATTACATTAAATCAGGATCTAATTAATAGATACATAGTAGTTATGAAAAAACGTAAAGGTCCTTCTAGTTGAAGAAAATGAGTAAAAGGTATCCTAATCTATTTTTTGAGAAGCAGTGGCGTGTAAGGGGGATAAGTGCTTTTGACGACAATTGCAATTGGTTATAAAATAATGTCTGTTAAGGAATTTTATGGAAACTATCATTCACCTGCTGGGGATAAAATGAAAGTATGTATAAAAGGGTGAATATACATAGGTGATGAAAGTTTTGTTAAAAGTACATAGTAGATTCATAGTTTTTCACTAATGAGAATATAAAGGGAGGTTGAGATACTGCACGAACAGTGTAGATATCGATTACAGCAATGAATACAATCATAAAAAAAAGAGTAATGGCACTATCAACAAGTTTAGTAATGTTAGGGAGTGCACCTTTAGCAATATCAGCAGAAGGGAGTAAAAACCTTCAAACGGATTAGCTTCGTATCGCACAAGGGGAACGTGGAACGAGCGGATTAAGTTATTCTAATTTCAATCTAGAAACTCCAGATCACATGCAAATTAATGAAGTGGAAGTATCAGAAAACGAGAAAATACTTCTAGAAGAATATAAGCATAAACATTCTGAAACAGAAGAACTAAATAAAATGAAAGAAGCTAAAACAGGTCAAGTAGCGGAAGATGAAGCTATTTCAAACATTGAAAGGGCTTTTGAACATGTAGACGGTCGAAATGATAGTTCTACTCGCGAAATGAAGCCGGTTAAAAAGCCAAGAGCCATCCAATATAGTGCATCGATGACTACAAAGAAATATGGAACACTTGCAGGTGTCCCGTTTGTAGAGTGGATTGTTCCAGCAGGAAATCCTGATATTCGCCCGGCTAATCCGATGAAAGCACGTTATATTACAATTCATGAGACTGAAAACACAGCCCGCGGTGCGAATGCTGAAAATCATGCGAAATATTTGTATAAACAAGCAACGGAAGGTACGTTCCGAATAGCTTCGTGGCATTTTACTGTGGACGATAAACAAATCTATCAGCACTTACCAACAAATGAAAATGGTTGGCATGCAGGAGATGGGGATGGTTCAGGAAACAGAGAGTCTATCGGTATTGAAATTTTAGTTAACCAAGATGGAGATTATAATAAAGCGTTAGAGAATGCGAAGCGACTTGCAAGATACTTAATGAATAAAGAAGGAATTAGCACGGATCACATTTATAGGCATCAACAATGGAGCGGAAAAAACTGTCCTGATATTTTAATTTCTCGTGGAAATTGGAATGGCTTCGTACAAGATATTCAATGGTATGCAAATGTTAATGCGCAAATTGACGCGCCTTTACAAGAAAGAAACGAGCTATTTGATTCAAATGAATTTAATCCAGCTGAACCTAGCATGGAGCTTGTAGTGAATGGTGACGGTATAAACGTACGTAGTGGTGCGGACCTTGAGCATCATATTGTTCGTAAAGCTTCAAAAGGTGACCGTTACAAAGTGTTAGCAGTTAAAAACGGTTGGTACAAAGTAGGAAATGGAGAGTGGATTTTCTATAATCCAAGTTGGATTAAGATTAACTACAATGTACCAAAAGAAGAAGTACAAAAGCCAAAAGATGATATTACAGGTGGATGGTTTGAGGGACATATTCGTAAACTACACAGTCTAGGTATTATGCACGGAGAAGGAAATGGTGTATTTGCGCCTTATCGTAATGTAACGAGAGCTGAGTTTGCTGCATTAATTTCAAATGCTCTTCAATTACCAGAAGGAAATAAGTCATTTGTAGACATTAACAAAGCGCATCCGTCACTTCATAACGGTATGAAACGAAGTGCAAGTGCAGGAATTATTAGCGGTCGTGGTGGAGGTATTTTTGACCCGAATGCACCAATCACTTGTGAAGAAGCATCGGTTATGATTGACAAGGCATTACAGTATAAAGGTGTTACAGGTAATTTAGTCACATTACCATTTACAGATCAACATTTGATCGAATACAAACAGCCTGTTCAGCGATTATACAGCTTACAGGTAGTTACTGGTGTTGGAGATAACAAGTTTAATCCTAAAGGTACAACAACTCGTGGTGAGGCAGCTGCCTTTTTAGTGAAGATGTTAGACTCTATGCAGAAATAAATGAATGGTATGTAAAAGTTTGTACTGATGCAAGAAAAAGTAATAAGGATGTTAAAGGAGCTATCCAAAATGAAAATTTGGAACAACTCCTTTTTATTTTAGCCCCTATGAAGCCCCTCCCAAGCCCCTTATAAGCATCTACCAAGTAATAAATCACTAAGAAAAAACAAAACAAAAACAAAAACAACTACAAGAACAAAAAAGCGCGGAAAAATAAAACCGGCGTTGTAGTAGTTAAAAAAATTTGGAATTCAAATGCAAAAACAAAGCGCTCATTCCTATATGTATATTGAAGGGTTGAATTCTGTCTTTTTATGAATAAAAGGAGGAGGGAAACATATGGCGGTGTACCGTAATGTGCAGGTGAACTTTTGGCAAGATGAATTCATATTAGATTTAACGCCAGAGGAGCGTTATTTTTACATATATTTGTTAACTGGTACGAAAACGAAGCAATGTGGAATTTACGTATTACCGAAGCGTGTGGCAGAACTGGAAACAGGCTACAGTATGGAAACTGTTGAGAAGCTGTTAAATAGATTTGTTGCATATGGAAAGATTTTATACGATGCGGAAACGAAAGAGTTATACATACTAAAATGGCTACACTACAACCCTATTTTAAATGCGAATGTAGAAAAGTGTGTGTTAAGGGAATTAAAGACTGTGAAAAATAAAGAGTTCATACATACGTTTTTACGTACATGTCTTGAAGAAGAATGGAAGATTCCATTATTATTGCAGCATTTTGGTATGCCGGCAGAAGAGGATAATAGTAGTTTACAAGAAGTTGTTGAGGAGAAGGAAGAAGAGATAGAAGAGACAGAAGAGGGTACGTCGCATAGTGAAGTTTATAAGTTTTACAAACAAAATATAAGTAGTCTATCTCCATATATCGTGAAGGAATTAAAAGAGTGGATACAAAAAGTTTCAGGAAAGACAGTAATAGAGGCGCTTAAAATTGCATTTGAACATAATAAGCGAACGCTCGCTTATGTGAAGGGAATTTTGAGGAATTGGTGTAAGAAAGGGCGAGTAGATTTCATTGAAAGAAAGGAAGGCGTACATAAGAGAGCGGTATGTAGTTTGTATGATCCATAGTATGAGAAAGTATGGGTTTTTCAACTTTTCTAAAAGGTGCTTCCTTAAATAGAAGCGAATAGTTTCAGGAAGGAGGGGTTATATGTGGAAGTCGTTATAAAGAAGAAACGAACTAGGGGTAAGAGAATTTTTATTTGGTCTAGTAGTGTCGTTCTTTTGTTAGTTATTTGTACAGTGATTTTTTTGAACATATATACGCTTAGTTCTGTGCCAAAGATAGATGGAACGATAAAGATAGAGGATTTACAACATGCTGTTCAGGTAAAGCGGGATAGTAAAGGGGTACCGCATATTAAAGCGGAAAATGCACATGATTTATATTTTTCGCAAGGGTATGTACAAGCGCAAGATCGTTTGTTTCAAATGGATTTAAGTAGAAGGCAAGCTTCTGGGATGTTGAGTGAAGTTGTAGGGGAAGCAGCTGTTGATCGAGATAAGTTGTTTCGAACGCTCGGTTTACGGCGAGCAGCCGAAGCATCTGTTAGTCAATATGATGGAGAAGCGAAGTATGCCCTGCAGTCATTTGCTGATGGGGTGAACGCTTTTATACGCGAGGCAAAAGAGGAAAAGAAATTGCCAGTTGAGTTTACTGTATTAGGTTATGAGCCTGCTGAATGGTCAATCGTGGATTCTTTGACGATTGGAAAGTATATGGCGTTTGATTTAGGAGGACATTGGCACGGACAGGCGTTTCGATATTGGGCGCTGAAAAATCTACCGAAAGAGCAAGCAAATGAGCTATTTCCTACATATCCGAAAGATGCGCCTAGATTGTTAGCTGAACTGAAAAATACAAATGTGGACGTAGCGCAAAGTTTTGCAAAAACGATCATTCCGCCAGAGTTTAACGGTAGCAATAATTGGGTCATAAGTGGTGAGAAGAGTGCATCTGGTAAGCCGATTTTAGCAGACGATCCTCATTTATCTCTTGCGACACCTTCTATTTGGTATCAATCAAAACTTGAAATGAAAGATTTACATGTGAGTGGCGTTATTTTCGCTGGAGTACCAGGCGTTATATTAGGACACAATGACAAAATAGCATGGGGCGTTACGAATACAGGTCCTGATGTGCAAGATTTATATATTGAGAAGCGAAATCCTAATAATGAAAATGAATTTCTGTATAACGATAAGTGGGAAAAAGCTACCGTTGTTGATGAATCTATTAAAGTAAAAGGCGGGAAAACAATTCCGTATAACGTTACGGTTACGAGGCATGGGCCAGTTATTTCAGAGTTTGCGGATAAAGGGAAAGAGAAAACGAAAACAGTATTCGCTTTGAAATGGACTGCTTTGGAACCGTCCGCTGAATTAAAGGCTGTATTAAATATGAATAAGGCGAAAGATTGGAATGAGTTTGAAACTGCACTTCAAGATTTTCATACACCAACTCAAAACTTTGTGTTTGCATCAAACGACGGCACAATTGCGTATAAAGCGAATGGAAATATACCAGTGCGTAAAAAAGGAGATGGTAGTTTACCAGTGCCGGGATGGACAGATGAATATGAATGGGAAGGGTATATCCCGTTTGATCAGCTTCCAAAAGTAATAAATCCAAAACAAGGGTTTATTTCAACTGCGAATAATAAAATTGTTGATGATAATTATCCGTACCATATTAGTAATACGTGGGCGCAGCCATATAGGCAAATGCGTATTCAAGAGTTTTTACAAGAGAAAGAAAAGTATACGGTGAAAGATTTAGAAGATTTACAGATGGATCAAAAAAATTTATATGGGAAAGAGTTTGCTCCTATATTTTTAAAAGAGTTAAATAAAGCATCTTTAAATGAAGTAGAGAAAGAAGGCGTAAAACAATTAACAAAGTGGAATTTTTACGATAGTAAAGATGAAGCGGCACCATTACTATTCCATTTATTAATGAAAGAGATTTCGAATACGTTATTTTCAAAAGAAATACCGAAAGATGTGATGGAGTTATTTGAAGGGAAGTCACAAGTTGTTGATGAATTGATTCGAAAAGAAGTAGCGGGAGAAAACGGCGCTTGGTTTATGAAGTACGGAGGCTTCACGAAAGTTGTGCATACTTCGTACGAGAATGTAATGAAGAAACTACAGAAGGAATATGGACTGAATGTTGCGGAGTGGAAGTGGGGCGATTACCATCAACTGGCGTTCACACATCCAATTTCAAAATCATCTAGTATGCTAGCACTACTTGCATTTAATCGTGAAAAACCAATTCCAATCGGCGGAAGCCAAGTTACCGTTCAAGCAGCGAGTTACGGAGAAAATGGTATTGTAAATCACGGAGCTTCTTGGCGATTCGTTATTGATACGAAAGATATGTCAAACGGTTATCATATTGTAGGGCCAGGACAATCGGGACATTTTAGAAGCGATTGGTACCATGATCAAATAGATGATTGGGTAAATGGAACGTATCATACGACTACACTGAATACGGAGGGGATAGAGGGGAAGGTGTTAACTTTACAGCCGAAATAATGTTAGAAGAGGCTCTTACTATAGGTAAGGGTCTCTTTTTCGTTATGTGACAAAATTTGACAAAATATTCTGTAGAACTTTGTTATAATTTTTTTTGGAATATTTTGTTTAAGGTTTTACAGCAATAGGGATACATGTATTCTAAATTAAAGGGTTTTATAGGGGGATAAATACAAGAATGAACGACATGGAGAAATATCGAGAGAAAATTAAAGTGATTTCTTTTGATAGAGAAAAAAATCAAATGGTTGAAGTGGAAGAGAGTAAAATAACTTTTGATGATGTTGGCGGAATGGAAGATATTAAAAAGAAAATCAATATGGACTTTATTATGCCGATTAAGAATCCGGAGTATTTTCAGGCTTTTGGTAAGAAAGTAGGAGGCAGTTTATTATTTTATGGGCCACCTGGATGTGGTAAGACATTTTTAGCGCGAGCAGTTGCAGGCGAGATAAATGCTAATTTTATTCATTTAGAGCTGCAAGCAATACTCTCGATGTGGTCAGGAGAAGCAGAGAAAAATTTACATGAAGTGTTCGAAGAGGCAAGAAAAACAAAGCCTTGTATTTTATTTATAGATGAATTAGACGCATATGGCGGGAATAGACAGAAGATGGGGGCTCATCATCAAAGAACGCTAGTTAATCAATTGCTAGTGGAGATGGACGGAAGCAATTCTTTTAATGAAGGTGTTTATATAATTGGGGCAACAAATACACCATGGTATATTGATCCAGCGTTACGACGACCAGGCCGTTTTAATTCACTTGTTTTTGTGGCACCACCAAATAACGAGGAAAGACTGACAATACTAGAGCTGAAAACAAAGGATAAACCGAGAATGGAATTGCAGTTAGATTTTGTTTCGAAGTATGCAGAGCATTTTTCAGGGGCCGATTTAACGTATTTAGTGGAAGATGCTATTAATGAAGCTATTCAGCGTTCATTTGAAACAGGACAGTTACAACCCTTATCTAATGAAGATTTATTAACAGCAATGAAAAAACGGCAACCGACAACTTTAGACTGGTTCTCAACCGCAAAAAATTATGCAACGTTTAGTGATGTAAATAAAGATTTTGACAAAGTATTAGAGTATATGGAAGAACACCAATTGAAGTAAATGATATTAGATTGGGGGAAAGGAATAGATGGAAGAGCAACTTAGGAGAATTTCGCACTTATTGAAGCTTGGTGATATTGAGCTCGCAAAAGAAGAAGCGGAATGGATGATTAAAGAAAATCCAGAAGATGCTACTGGTTATATTTGTTTAAGTCATGTGTACTACTTTGGTTTTCGTCAAATTGATGAAGCGAGTAAATATTTAGAAGAAGCACTAAAAATAGATCACTTAGATGAAAATGTTTTGTTAACAGCGTTAGATATTTTTTATGCGCAAGAAAATTTTGAGAGATTAAAAGAGATAGCAGAAATAGGGATAAAAAATTATCCGGAAGAAGGCGTATATTACTTTTATGTGGGCGAGGCAAAAATACATACCGAATCGCTAAATAAAGGTATTACTTACTATAACAAAGCGATAGAATTAGAACCTGAAAATGATATGTATGTAGGAAGATATGCTTTTATTCTTTTGAGTTATTATCCGAAACGAATAGAAGAGGGTATAAAGGCGGAAAAACGTGCTTTAGAGCTGAATCCGGAAAATGTAACAAATCTAGTCTCTTTTGCAAATGTAGCAAGAGAAAAAGGGAATTTTAAAAAAGCAAGAATGCTAGCTGAAACTGCAATACGATTAGAGCCGAATCATGAAGGTGCCTACAAAATTTATAGAGATACAATCGGAACGAAAAACAAGTATTGTGCTTTTATGGCAAGTTTTACGTATACATTTTGGAATGCTTTTTCTAAGTTTTGTAAAATATTTTCGTTTGCAAGTAAGAGGAATCTTAAATTGCATTATATTTTAGTTATTTTAAGCCTTTTAGGTTGGATAATCCTCCCTGTATATTTAACAGGTTGGTATGCCGGTTCCGTGTATATAGTTATTTTTATGATGTATAGCATTTCATCTATTATAAAAGGACGGATTCATAAAGAAGTAGGATTAGGAACCCCCTTTGATGCTGAATACAATGTGAAAAGAAATAAAATCATTCGAAATCGTGAAATTTCCAATATGGAGAGTACAGTTAAAAAAGAAGAGGCTACTACTATTCCGACTGCGAAACTATCAAAAGAGGAACTAGAAGCACAATTAGAAGGGTTTTGGAGTAAAGGAACTGTGTATGAGGGGCAGCAAGAGGTTGCTGCGGCAGTGAAAGAGCCTGCTTTATCATCAGTTGAACATAAAAAGATTCAATCATATTCAGATATTGAATCACCTAAATATAATAAATGGTATATTTGTTTAATTATTGTTTTATCGATCTCCTTTATATTTAAAATTGGGAAATTGTATAACTTAAATAATACAAATGCGACGCATACGACACCGAAAATTAGCCAAGAAACGAAGGATATTATTGTGGAGCAACAAGATAAAGCTCTCAAAGATACAAAAGAATCATTCGATAAGTTAGAAGTAGTAACTGTATTATACGTATTAAGAAAAGGTGATTGGAATGGAAGTACAATCGAGGGAGCTATAGAGAAAAGTTATGTACCGGTTATGTTAGAAAAAGTAGGACAGCCAGCCGGGGAGAAGTTAAAAAAAGCAACTCCTATGAAAATATATAAAGAAGATACAAGAACGTATGTATTACTTCAAAATGGAGATAGCTCTTTTATTATTGAAATAACGTCAAGAAAGTTAACTCATATTTATGGTGAGAGCTGGAATAATGCGCAAGAAGAGATGCAAAAATATGAAGAGTTACTTGGAAAAATAGAGTCACAAGGTGTTGAAGCAGGGGGGATTTAGCATGAGTATTAAAGTTGTAAGGACAACAGGAATGATGGGAGGAGCAGCAAGAGTCGCTGTAAAGGTAGATAATGAAGTAGTAATGAAACTTGAAAATAACGAAGAATATACGCTTCCTTGCGAGTTAGATGAAGCAAATATAAAAGTGAAACAATTCTTTTTTGGAAGTAAAGAAAAGAAAGTAAAGGATGGCGATGTAGTAGAAATTAAGATAAATAGTATTGCCATGCTATTACTGGTGGTGTCAATGATGGCTGTTTTATTTGGTTCGTCAATTGGTATAAATATTGTTGTTTTTGGTGTTATAGGAGCATTAGTTACGTTAATATATGGATTGAATAACTGGTTTAGTTTAGAAGTTAAATAAGTATGGTATCTGTTTTTGTATTAATTCATTTCATTTACTATATACGAAGTGTAATTATTTTTAAGAGGGAATGGGGAGGATCATTATGAAGAAAATGATTATAGCATCTAGTTTGGCGTTAATAGTAGGTTTGACAAGTGGTTGTAGTAGTGAGAAAACGAATGTTACAAAACCAGTATCTGTACAAAAAGAAAAAGAATTAGTAGCGAAAGATATTTTTAAAAAAGCAGGTGATAAATTAAAACAAGAGGAATTTCTCACATTAACGTCTCTTATGTCAATGAAGGGGAACAGCCAATCAGAAGAGATTAAAATGAACATTCAAATGGAGCCGAAACGAAAGAATTCTAGAGCAGAAATGAAAATAAGTGGAACAGATATTATAACGTACGAAGTAGATGGAAAGGTCGCTGTTCAAGTGAAAGATCCTAATACAGGAGAGTTAGTTACGATACCAAATGATCAATTTAATGTTGATGACGTAATGGTAAGTAAAAATTTACTTAATGAGTTAGATTTACCGGAAGCTTTAGCTAAAAAAATGAAAGCAAAGAAGGATGGAGATACATATAAACTTACACTTGACTTAAAGGGGAAAGAAGCAGTAGATACATTACAGAAAATTAATGGAGATATGAAAAAATTAACGGAAGGATTTAATATGGATGCGTTAACTGTTGAATATATCATAACAAAAGATTATAAATTTGAAGAGATGCGCACAGCTATAAAACTGAGTGAACGTAATACAGATAAGAAATCTAGTGAGGATAAAGAAAAATTGGATACAGTTGTGAGCATAAAAATTGATTCATATGATAAATTTGATCCAATTAAGTTACCTGAAGGAAGTCAATAAATTCAATCATATAAGGGAAAAAAAGGAGCGGAAATACGCTCCTTTTTTATTTACCTTACTATTTTTAGGAGGTTAGTATGAATAAGGGTTGAATAAAGGATGAATAGCATTTTTATGGATGAAAATCCCCCCCTTTTTTTTATGGAATATATGTGAAACATTGTATAGAATAAGCAAGAATGCCAAAAATTATAGGGGGAAAGTTGTGAAGAAAAATAAGAGTTTAATAAGTTTTTTAGGAGTGTTTATTATGTTGCTTTCTTTTTGTTTTCAAGTAAATGTACAGGCAGATGTAAATACTGTTCAATCTGGAAAAATAAAATCAGGAAACGTAACGGTATGGGAAGTTGGAAATGTGGCGAAAGTGTTAGCTGATGTAGAGCGCTTAAATTTAAATACAGTAAATGTACCGATTCAGGTAGATATTCCGAACGTGACTTCTACGAACATGGTAATTAATCAAGAGCAAAAGCAACAGGCGATTATTTTAATTCAAGAATTATTAAAGCGTAATATTCAAGTTATTGTGGAACCGTTCCCATATATTCAGCAAGGAAATGTTGGGGAAACGGAATGGAATCCAAGTAATATTAATGATTTCTTCTGGAATTGGAAAACGGTAATTCTACAAGACATCTTTCATTCCATTACAAGTAAATACAATGTGTACGGGCTCAAGATTGCTTCTAATTTCGTGAATATGGAATATGCAGAAGGATATTGGAGCGATACGATTGATTTCGTTCGTCAGCAGTATAAAGGAAATATTTTGTATCAAATGAATTGGTGGTTAACAGCAAATTGGGATCCATCTCATGAAGCGAAGTTTGTAGAGAAAATAAACCGTCCGTATTTAAAGAAGGTAGACATTGTTAGTATCGATAGTTGGTTTGAAGTTTCAGGAAATAGAAATCCAACATACGAAGAAGTGAAGAAAAGTTTATATGCGACGACAGTATATAATCGTGGGCAAAACGTTGTTCAGCAATTGGAACAATTACATAAAGCAACAGGAAAGCCAGTTTATTTTGGTGGGTTTAACGTTCCAGCGCGTGAACTTGGACTACAAAATCCGTGGAATCCAGATGTTTCAAATGTGTTTTCAAAAGACGTACAATTAAACGGATGGCGCGCTTACCGTGATGTATTAGAACCGAAACCGTATTTTAAAGGTTTTTCAATTTGGTTTATTGGCTCTAATGATAGTACACATGCGTATCAAATACATAGTAAAGAAGCCGAAACGGTTATTAATGGCTGGTACCAAAAATAATTTTTATTAAATAGGTAAGTTTTGAATTTCACCACATATATTTCTAGTGAAAGGCCTTTCACCATCTTATCACCTAGGGGGCAATCATAATGAAATTTTTGTCTTACCTTACAGTAATTTTGGTGATTCTTGGCGGTTTGAATTGGTTATTTGTGGCGTTAGATTACAATGTAGTTGAGAAATGGTTTGGTTCTATGCCGGCGCTTGTGGACACTATTTATTGGCTCTTTGGTCTTTCTGCTATTTATCAAATTTTTGATCGGTTCTTTACGAACAATTAGCTATTATTCTTTTATTACTAGAGTGTTAAGTACGATTATGTACTTAACACTTTTTTGTATGTTTATGAAAAAAGTATTTGCACATGCAAGCGATTCCATTGCTTCTTGCGCCGTAATAATAGAAAACAAATTGACCGTATATTATATTTCGGGTTATAATTCAGAAAGTTTAAAAAATAATAAGAATGAGAAAGAGGGAGGTTATTAGGGTGATGGAGAGAGTATATAATTTTTCAGCTGGACCATCAATACTCCCTTTGCCAGTTTTAGAGAAAGTGCAAAAGGAGCTTGTAAATTATAACGGGACAGGCATGTCTATTATGGAAATGAGTCATCGATCTTCTTATTTTCAAAGTATTATAGATGAAGCGAGTAGCCTAATTCGTGAATTAATGAACATTCCTGATGAGTATGAAGTACTGTTTTTACAAGGTGGTGCGTCATTACAATTCTCTATGATACCGTTAAATGTAATGAATACGTACAAAAAAGCAGGGTACGTATTAACTGGCTCATGGTCTAAAAAGGCGATGCAAGAAGCTGAAAAAATAGGGGAAGTACAAGTGCTTGCTTCTTCTGAAAATGAGAAGTTTACGACAATTCCTAAACTGAATGGTTTACGAAGCGATGAAAAACTAGATTATGTACATATTACAACGAACAATACAATTGAGGGTACGAAATATGTGGACATTCCGCGTTTAGATAGAGTACCGCTCGTTGCGGATATGTCCTCAAATATTTTATCAGAACAATATGATGTTACGAAGTTTGGTCTTATATATGCGGGAGCGCAAAAGAATTTAGGGCCAGCGGGCTTAACGATTGCTATTATAAAAAGAGATTTAATTGGGGGAGCAGATCGCTCTTGTCCTACGATGTTAAACTATGAAACTTACAGCAAAAATAACTCCTTATATAATACACCGCCATCCTTTAGTATTTACGTAACGAAACTTGTACTAGAGTGGTTGAAAGAGCAAGGCGGGGTATCTGCGATTGAAGAACAGAATAGAATGAAATCTTCACTTCTTTACAATTTCTTAGATGAATCAAAATTGTTTACTTCACCAGTTGATCCTACGTATCGATCACTTATGAATATTCCGTTTACAACACCGTCAGAAGAGCTGAACAATGAGTTTTTACAAAAGGCGAAAGAATGCGGCCTTGTTACGCTAAAAGGACATCGCTCAGTCGGTGGTATGCGTGCAAGTATTTACAATGCGATGCCAGTACACGGTGTACAGCAATTAGTAAATTATATGAAGGAATTTGAACTTGAGAATAGATAGGGAGATGGGGTTATGTTTCGTGTTCAAACGTTAAATCAAATTGCGGAAAAGGGTTTGCAAGTCCTTGATGGAGAGCGTTATGAAGTAGGGGATAGAATGGATCACCCAGACGGTATTTTACTTCGCAGCTATTCTTTACATCAAGAAGAATTTTCAAAAGACTTAAAGGCGATTGCAAGAGCTGGTGCTGGTGTAAATAATATTCCTGTCGAGCGATGTACAGAAAAAGGGATTGTCGTATTTAATACGCCAGGAGCTAATGCCAATGCAGTAAAGGAACTCATTATCGCCAGCCTTATTATGTCTTCACGTAACATTATTAATGGAGTAAGCTGGACGAAAAATTTAGAGGGTGAAGAAGTACCGCAGCTTGTTGAGTCAGGAAAAAAACAATTCGTTGGATCAGAAATTGCAGGGAAACGTCTAGGTGTAATTGGCCTTGGCGCAATCGGTGCTTTAGTTGCGAACGATGCGTTAGCTTTAGGGATGGACGTTGTCGGATACGATCCTTACATTTCAGTTGAAACTGCATGGCGTCTTTCTACACATGTGCAAAGAGCATTTAGTTTAGATGAAATTTTCGCAACATGTGATTATATTACACTTCATATTCCTCTTACGAATCAAACGAAGGGAATTATTGGTGAACACGCTGTAGAGAAGATGAAAAAAGGTATGCGTTTATTCAATTTCTCTAGAGGAGAACTTGTAGATGAAAATGTTCTTCAAAAAGCGTTAGAAGAAGATGTTATTACGCATTACGTAACAGACTTCCCGAATGAAAATGTGATAAAGATGAAAAATGTAACAGCGACGCCTCACCTTGGTGCATCTACATCTGAATCAGAAGAAAATTGTGCAATCATGGCAGCGCGCCAATTACGTGAATATTTAGAGACAGGAAATATTCGTAATTCAGTAAACTATCCAAACGTTGAACTCCCTTATATCGGAAAGAAACGTATTACAATCATGCATCAAAACGTTCCGAACATGGTAGGACAAATTACAGGATGTTTAGCAGAACATCATATTAATATTGCGGATATGATTAATCGTAGTAAACATTCTTGGGCGTATACAATGATTGATATTGATAACGGAATTGATGATATAATAAAAGAGAACATTGTGGAAAATATAAGCAAAATTACAGGTGTTGTAGCCGTTCGAATGATTGTGTAAAGGAGAGAGGAAAACTTGGCAAAAATCCGACCGTTTCGGGCCATTCGTCCAGTAGAAGAAAAAGCAGCGGAAGTTGCAGCTTTACCGTATGACGTATTAAATAGTGAAGAGGCAAGAGAAGTTGTAAAAGGAAATCCGTATTCTTTCTTACACGTTGATAAAGCAGAAATTGATTTAGACCCAGCACTTTCACCGTACGATGATCGTGTATATGAAAAAGCGGGTGAAAATTTAAATCGATTTATACGAGAAGAAGTATTCATACAAGATGAAGAGCCAGCGCTATACATTTATGAATTGACGATGCAAGGAAGAACGCAGTCAGGTCTTGTCGTTTGTACATCTATCGATGAGTATGAAGATGATACAATTAAAAAACATGAAAGAACGCGTCATGAAAAAGAACTAGATCGCATTCGTCACGTAGATGTGTGTGACGCAAATACAGGTCCTATCTTTTTAACGTATCATGCAAAAGAAGAAGTGAAACGTTTCATCGCCAGCTGGAAAGAAGAGCATGCGCCAATCTATACATTTACAGCAGAAGACGGCGTGGAGCATGTTGCTTGGAAAATAGTTGATGAGGATGTAATTGCTACTTTAGTAAACGCATTTGAAGATATTCCTAGTCTTTACATTGCAGATGGACATCACCGCTCAGCATCAGCGGCAAAAGTAGGGCTAATGCGAAGAGAACAATATCCAAATTACACAGGAGAAGAGGAGTTTAATTTCTTCTTATCGGTTTTATTCCCTCACGATGAATTATCCATTTGGGACTATAACCGAATTGTAAAAGACTTAAACGGCTTATCAGAAGATCAGTTTTTAAAGCAAATCACGCAATACTTTTATGTAGAAGAAGCAGCTGTTTCTCCGTATAAACCAAATGAGCCAAAAACTTTTGGAATGTATGTAAATGAGAAGTGGTATAAGCTTACAGTGAAAGAGGAAACGTTTGATGCGAACGATCTTGTGAAAGGATTAGATGTATCTATCCTGCAAGATCATTTATTAAGCCAAGTACTTGAAATACACGATCCGCGATCTGATTCACGCATCGATTTTGTCGGAGGAATCCGCGGATTAGAAGAACTAGAACACCTTGTAAATAGCGGTGAATATAAAGCAGCGTTTTCATTATATCCGACATCAATGGAAGCTTTATTAGCAATCGCAGACGCCGGAGAAGTTATGCCACCAAAATCAACGTGGTTTGAACCGAAACTGCGTAGTGGGTTGTTTGTACATTCTTTAAAGTAAATATAGACTTCTTTAGATTGAAAAACCGAAATGATTATAGTTTCGGTTTTTCTTATGTTAAAAGTGTTTTTGAGGAGGGGTATAGATGAAATTGCAAGTAGGCGAAAAAATCACCTTTGAGCGAACTTTTACGAAAGAGGATGTTGTTTTATTTACGGAAGTATCGAAAGATGAAGGTGTTCATCATGTTACTCCAGATGAGCAGGGGAGATTTGTTGTACAAGGGCTGTTAACATCAACGCTGCCTACAAAAATTGGCGGTGATTATAACGTACTAGCTCGCAAGATGGATTTTGAATTTTTACGTCCTGTTTTTAGCGGTGATACAATTCGTTGTGACGTAACCATTGAACAATTTGAGCCCGATGAAAAAAATCGAACAAAAATTATTGCGATGTTTACTTGTATAAATCAAATTGAAAAAGAAGTAATGAAGGGGAGTTTTTCTGGGATTATTCTTTAGTTAGTAGGAAAAGTAATGAATAGGTGGGGGCTTCATGCCTCTCAGACTTAGAGTTTTAATTCCTCTCAGAACGAAAATTTTATGTAATATACTCTGTTCTTTTCTTAACTATTAGGAAATAGTTGAATAAGCTCGTCAACAAAAAGGACATTCCTAGTATTACAAGAAATGTCCTTTCCGCTAAAATGTAAGGTATTTTGTTAAAATTCAAACTCTAAAATTAGTTTACTAGTTTGACCTGTAAACTGATAATGATAGGATCCTCTCAGATTTTCTAAGTTACCAGTAGCTTTAATAATTGTTCCTGGGGAATCTAGATTTCCTTTATCAAATATTCCTTGCTCTATAGCTGTAAATGTCCCTTGTTGCCCCTTATAAATTCCTTCAAAGTGTAAAAATCCAGAAATTTTAGCAGTAGCCAAGTGACCATCATTTATATTTGAGTCTAAATAATATAACAAGTATTCAACAAAAGCTTTTCCTTTTAATTCACCATCAATATCATATTCAACATGGGCAATATTGATAGGGAAATCTTTTCTAGTATCATCGATTAGTTTTTCATCCCATTTACTTACTGTAAATGTTACTTCCATAAACGTAATCTCCCTCCAATTAGATACTTATTTAAAGTTCCCCTTTATTCCACGCCACTCTCTAAAATAGAGAAAGACCCATTTTCACAATCAATTTCTGCCATTGCACCGTAAGGTAAAATAAACTTCGGTTCAGTATGGCCAAAATTTAAATTATAAAGAATCGGCAAATCTTCTAAATGGTGTTCCTTCATAACTGTAAGTATTTCATGTTTATATTCTTCATAATATGTTTCGTCTTTCGGTTTACCGAAGATGATCCCTTTTGCTTTTTGCAGAATGCCTTGCGCTGCATAATTTCGTAACCAATACTTTATATAACTTGGTTCTGGATGATCTTCAGAAGTTTCAAAGAAGAGAATGCTATCCTCCCAATGTTTTTTCTCAGGCCAAATCTCCGTTCCTTTTGCAAATTCCAATACTTCTATACATCCACCAATTAAACGCCCTTGTACAGTGGTAGAGCCCTGAAGTAGTTCATATCCATTGTTTTGTTGCATCGTACGCCTTTTATCTTTATTTACCTCTATCCATTCTAAACGCTCACTCGTCCATTCATGAGCTGGTTGAATCTCGCCAATCGTTTCATTGGAAAAGAGAGTTCGATTTACCATTTCAACTGTATATCGATCCATCTCTACATTTTCGGCAAAGTCGGTCAAAATTGCTGGACCGTATAAAGAGGAAAGCCCTGCTTTATGGCAAAATAAATGTGAAATAGTAACGTCAGAGTATCCCATAAAAATTTTCGGGTTTTCACGTATCACATTAAAATCTATATAGGGAAGTAAGCGAATGCTATCTTCACCGCCAATATTCGCAATAATTGCTTTCACGCGCGTATCTTTAAATGCTGTCATTAAATCTTCCGCACGAGCCTCTGGGTTGTTATAAAGGTATTCGCTACCTTTTAAGCTATTTGGCATGGGAATAACCGTAAGACCAAAAACTTCTTCTAATCTTTTTACTCCTTGCTCATATCGCCATCTTATTTCAGAATCACCTGCACCGCCCCATGAAGGGCTTACTGTCGCCACGATATCTCCTGCTTGTAACCTCTTTGGTTTTATTAACATGTTAACTCCGCTCCTACATAATGTAATGGACTACGATTATACAAACTGTATCATTGAAAAAACATGATGCATGACATTAGTTTCTTCATCATCAATCCGTTTACCTGCTGATATGCAAGAATTTAGCAGTAGTGTTGAATATAGGAATAATCGATTTATATTAAAAAGTACAGTATGCAACATTGCATAAGAAAGATGGTTGCTATTTTTCACTAATTGTAACTATATTGGTTGCAGGTTGGTCGTAACCAATCAAAAAATATAATCATCATGAATGGAGAGGTTACAGCTTTTCCTGAATAAGAAAGCTATCGCCTTTAGGCACACTTGGGATGAAAGTGAGATTGGATACGGAGTGTCACTAAAAATCGCAACGTTCGTAGTACTTTAAGTGTCTGAGGTATAGGTAGTTTCTTCGGTTTTTTTGTTGGGATTTTTAGGGGAGTATTCTTTAATTATTAGATAGAGAGGTAAAATAAAAATACACCTAATTACTAGGTGTATTTTTTAGACTTGAAAACCACATAACATCGAATAGTTTTCTTGTAAACATATAGGAACGTAATCTAAATTATTTTTAATTTTGTTAACTTACCAACCTGTACCATGCTCAGAATTAGCAGGAGCGCCGCTAGTATTGCCATGAGATTCAACTTTTGGAGCAGGGAAATGTTCATGCCCTTCTTGTTTAGGAGCCCCACCAGTGTCACCGATGTTTAATGCAGGAGCGCCGCCAGTATGGCCCTCAGAAAAAGAAGGAGCTGGTGGAGACGGGAAGTGAGTATGTCCAGCTTGATTTGTGAAACCTGCGTTTAAGCCAAATGCAGCAATACCCGTAAATGCAATACCTAAAGCGATTTTACCAATTGTTTTTTTCATTTCTTTAACCCTCTTTCATTTGATTTTTTTGCTATTGTACTATTAAAGAAGTATAAACTTGCTTTTTCATGTTGTTGTTTGTTATAAAACGCAAGAGCTAGTTTTTCAAGATACTCAGAAACATAGATATATAAAGATTCTTTATTGAAGTATTCAATTCCTTCTAAAACAATCGGTTCAATTTTGTCTAATTCAGTTTGATTCGTGAAAGCTTCTAATATAGCAAAGTGATGTTTGTGCTCTTCATTACCAAGTTCAGAAATAAGTTGTTTCCCTATTTTAATGTAGTGGTTTGCTTTGTCGATAAGTCCTAATTTTTCATGTTCTTGTGCAAGTAAGAATATAGCTTTGTAGTGAGATGGGATTTTTTCAACAACTTGTGTCAAGTGACGAATCGCTTCTTCAGAAAGATTCTGGCTAGCATATAGATGACCTAGATTACCGCGCACATACAGTTGTAATGATTCTTCATTTAATTTTTGGAGAATATCTAACGCTTTGTTATAGCTTTCCTCAGCTTGTTCAAAATGTCCTACGTCTACATAAGAAGCACCAAGTACACTTAAACAGGATGAAATATTTCTTTCACATCCGTGTTGCGTTTCAAAAAATTCTAATGCTTTAGAAGCATTTACAATCGCAAAACTTGGTTGTTGTTGGTGACAATGATAAGCAGCGTATCGGTAATAGAAATCAGCTTGTTCAATTTGACTGTGTCCGGATAAAAGTGCTTGTGCTTTTAAGAAATATTCTTCTGCTTCTTGATAATGATTAATTGCTGCAAAATGAATCGCTTTATAATAATGATATAGATAAGATAAATGTTTATCTTCTGGTTTTTCTTGGTCTTCTATGAATTGAAAACTATCTTTCGTGATTGATAGTCCATCTGTCAGAGCTGTATGTCGGAACTGGAGTAATGCGTAATATAAGTGATAAAGTGGAAATGTTTCTGTTTCTTTCAAAAGCATTTCTTCATGTTCTTTTTTAGCTTCTTGAAACTGAATTTGTGCTTCCTTAACGTTTTGCGTTAAGATTGCATGGTACCAAGCTTCTAAATGCTTTGTTGTATACGTATGTCCCGTTAATGAAATGTTCATATTAGCCCCCTTGTATATTTTTCTATATAATTGTAACTATAATGGTAACATATTAAAAAGTAATTATATGGAATTTTTTCTTGATAAACAATATTCTGAATTTTCAAAGCTTGTAAAACCTGTCAATCCTTGTGTTTTTATAGTGTTTTCCATGTTTTTTGGGGGAAAGGGATCATAATTAACTATAGAATCTTAATAAAATGATGTCACATGCACAGTACTAAAATAAAAGTTGAGAAAGTATGCATGAGGTCTGAATAGGATGAAAAGATAACCCCCCTAGTTATATAGCTAGGGGGGGGTGTTAAATAGTTTCACCGTGAGCTTCTAGTTTTGGAGCAGGGAAATGTTCGTGCCCCTCAAGTTTTGGAACAGGAGTATCGCCAATATTGAAAGCAGGAGCCCAAGTATCCCCTTTATTATATGATGAAATAGGAGGTCTTCCATGATCATAAGCAGGAGCCCATGAATCTCCATGTGAATCTAATTTAGGAGTAGGAAGATCCCCATGTCCCTCTAATTTCGGGGCAGGAAGATCAGCATGGCTCTCTAGTTTAGGAGCAGGGAAATCCCCATGTCCCTCTAATTTTGGGGCAGGGAAATCAGCATGGCTCTCTAGTTTAGGAGCAGGAACATCGCCATGCTCCGCTTTTACAACGCCGCCATCCCCAATATTTACACCAAAAAGACCAAAGCTGAATACCGATAAACCTACAACAGCTGTACTAATTTTTCTTTTCAATCTATATCTCTCCTTTTGCTATGGTTTTCCATTTTGTCTAAACGTGGTAGATAAAATGAAATAAATCGTAAAAAATTACCAATTATATTACGATATACGAATAATTCTGTGTAATATTTTGTAAAACCTCCTTGAAATTTGAATTTTATGAAAATAAAATTCGACATGGTTCATTTTTCAATTCGTTGAATAGATTTTGATTGAGTTTTTATAAAGCTATTCGCTAACTTTAGGACCGAAAGCGGCTCTTAATTTCTTTATACCGTGCCCATAAGGTTATTTTAGCTTTGAATTAAATTAACTATTATAATTCGAGAATTTAGTCCTCTTGCTGCATATTTAAAAGTTACAGTATGCAACATTGCATAAGAAAGATGGTTGCTATTTTCTACAACCTGTAACTATAATAGTTACAGGTTGGTCGTATCCAATCAAAAAATAAAATCATCATGAATGGAGAGGTTACATATGGGTATGAAAAAAATAATTTTAGCAGGTGCTTTAGGGATCGCAGCATTATCAGGAACGAATTTACCAGGGTTAGAACTAACAAAAGCGAGTGCTGCTTCTATTGAATCGAATTTCTCAACATTAGAAGGACGAGTGGTAGAAGTAGATAACGGTGTAATTGTTGTAAAATCTAAGCAATATGAGGAGCCTGTAAGTGTGTATATAGATACCCTTTCAAATGTGAAAGTAGGGGATGAGGTTAAAGCTACTGGATCTATGATGCGTAATTTTACAGAATATATGGTTGCAACTGCAGTTGAAAATACAACAAACAAGTTGGGCATGCATATGAAAGAAGACGGTTCTCCTGATTATGTAATTGGTGAAGTATCAAAAATAGGAACGATGGAAGATGAGGGAGACGGTGCTACTACATATGTCGTAGTTGAATATCCATCGCTAAACGGGAAGAAAGTTATTATTGATGTTTTCTTAACAAAGGGGCAAGTGTTTAAAACGGGTGAGAAAGTGAAAGTTGATATGAAGTATGTAGGATGGGGCGGAAGTTCTATTAACTGGAACACAACGGACAACATTGAAAAGGTTCATGAGGTAAAGAGCAACGCTGAAAATAATGATGATGTTTGGATTTGGTCTTAATTAGACTTCTGTAAATAACAAATGTATCATGCAGTATCCATCAAATGATCATGTGTATGATTATTTGATGGGTACTTTTTTGTTTTGTATTTTATTGAGAATAAGGGATTTCCGATTTGAATATGATGTTTAAATCGGAGCGAATTTAAAAAATACAATAATGAAAGAGGTGTTTATATATGGAGCGAGATGAGAATTATTTACGAGCTAAAAAAAGGGTGGAGAATTTAAAAGCGTTTTATATTCATTTAACGGTGTATATACTAGTTAACTTAATGCTTTTTTTCATAAATATAAGCTCTGATTCAAGTAAATTATGGTTTTTATATCCACTTGGAGGTTGGGGGATCGGTATCGTTATACATGGTTTGACAACTTTTCCAGTTGGGATATTCGGAAAAGAGTGGGAAGAACGAAAGATTAAAGAATATATGGAGAAAGATAAGTAAATTTATTTCTGGAATGTATGAATATAAATCTCTGGGATCAAATGTTTGATGCGAAGTCTATTCTATAGCTTCGCCTATTTGCTTTGTATTCGAAGTTTGTGCGAGTGAGTGTTCATATTCATTTTTTTAGCATCAACTGCATGTGAAATCAAAACTTTACTTGTGGTACATAATAAATACAGTTGTTTTACTTTTTAAATTACATGTGGATATAGGATAAAGTTGTTTTATCATCCTATATTAAAATAAAAATAAACCACTGTTCGATTTGAATATTCCACGATATAATAGTGAGAGTTTATGACAGAATAAATATTTACATAAGAAGTGAGGTACTGTATGAAAAAAAGAACGACAGACATTATTTTTATTATTATCGGTGCATTTCTTTTTGCGTTAGGTGTCAATTTGTTTGTTATTCCGAACGAGTTTGGTGAGGGCGGGGTAACAGGTATCACGATTATTACGTACTATTTATTTGAGTGGTCACCAGGCTTAGTTAACTTAATTTTAAATGCGATATTGTTAATAGCTGGTTATAAATTTTTGAATAAGATCACAACAATTTATACGATCATCGCTGTAGTTACGAACTCGCTATTTCTTCATTTAACAGAAGGATGGACGATTGCTTCTGATGAAATGCTCGTAAATGCCATTTTCGGTGGAATATTTATCGGATGCGGGATTGGTCTTATTATTCGCGTTGGCGGAACAACAGCAGGTACTACTATCTTAGCAAGGATGACGCATAAATATTTAGGATGGAGCATTAGCTATGGTTTACTGTTCTTCGATTTAATTGTTGCGTTTTCATCTTATTTCATCATTGGTGCAGAAAAACTGATGATAACAATTATTATGCTATATGTAGCAACGAAAGTGATGGAGTTTGTAATTGAAGGTTTAAATCCGAAGAAAGCCATTACGATTATTTCTGATAACCCGAATGAAATTGCCGGGAAGGTAACTACCTTAATGGGCAGAGGGGTTACTGTGTACTCAGGTCATGGCTATTACACGAAAACTCCGAAGGAAATTCTTTATGTTGTTATTAATAAGCAAGAAGTAGTGAAGCTAAAACGGATTGTTCAAACTACAGATCCGGCTGCGTTCATCGCTATACACGATGTTCGTGACGTATTTGGAGAAGGATTCGTTGATATTTCTAAAGCATAGAAATTACTTTTCATTAAAATAATCTTAATACTAAAACGTAAGAATCTATTTTGAATAATCTTTTTTCAAAATAGATTCTTTTTATTTATCTTAAAATGTTGGTTTGTTTTTCTTTTTCTTGCAAAAAATCCAATTGTTTCTTAAGGTAAGGATGTAGAAGGATGAACGAGAGAGGGTTTAATGAAGATGATACATATTTTATTAGCTGATGATGATAAGCATATTAGAGAGTTACTACATTACCATTTACAAAAAGAGGGGTTTAAAGTTTTTGAAGCGGAAGATGGGAAGGTAGCGCAAGAAGTATTAGAGAAGGAAAACATTCATCTTGCGATAGTAGACATTATGATGCCGTTCGTTGATGGCTATACGTTATGTGAAGAAATTCGTAAGTATCATGATATCCCTGTTATTTTATTAACAGCAAAGGATCAGTTAGTCGATAAAGAAAAAGGATTCATTTCTGGTACGGACGATTATATTGTAAAGCCATTTGAACCAGCTGAAGTCATTTTCCGTATGAAAGCATTATTGCGTCGTTATCAAATGCTGAGTGCTGACATTATTACACTTCACGGAACGACAATTGATCGTAAAGGTGTTGAAGTGAAGTGTAACGGTCAAACGATTTTACTTCCGTTAAAGGAATTTGAGTTATTATCACAACTTGCTAGTTATCCTGGAAGAACATTTTCAAGAGAAGAATTAATTGAATTAGTATGGGGAATGGATTTTGAAGGAGATGAACGAACAGTTGATGTTCATGTGAAGAGACTACGAGATCGTTTCTCAAAACGAACAGACGATTTTCACATTACAACGGTGCGCGGACTCGGTTATAAGTTGGAGTTGAAATAAAATGAAATCACTATACTCTAGATTTGTATTTATGACGGTTGGGATTATGCTTCTTAGTAGTATTATCGGTTTTTTATTAACAAATGTGTACTATCAAGTGAAGTTAAAACCGTATAACAGTGAAAAGATTTTAAAGTACGCTGAGGAAGTTAAATCGTTATATGAAAAGCAAAGTGAAGAAAATAAAGAGACGTATTTATATTCTATTGCGAAATTAGGATATGAAATTTATATTGTCGATGATCAAAAGAATGGAAAGCGTATCGGAAATGCGTTTCGTAAGACGTCTATTAGCGACGATACAGTTCATAAAGTATTACAAGGGGAAACGTTTAATGGTGTTTCCACATATCCAACGCGCTTATTTATTACAGGATTTTTCGATAATGAATTAATAAATAGTGTCGGTGTACCAGTGCAACACGGTGATAAACAGTACGCTTTATTTATTCGTCCCGACATTCAGAACCAATTTGGCGAGATGCGAATTTTCTTAGCGGTATTACTTGGATTTATCGTACTATTAAGTATTATCTTTATTGCGATTGCAGCAGGTTACATCGTTCGTCCCATTCGTAAATTTACGAAGGCTACGCAAAAAATTGCGAGTGGTAAATATGAAATTGAATTAGATGTAAAACGAAAAGATGAAATTGGTACGTTATCTACAAGCTTCCAGAAGATGACGAAGAGTATAAAAGAATTAGATGAAATGAGACAAGAATTTGTTTCGAACGTCTCGCATGAATTTCAATCGCCACTTTCTTCTATACAAGGTTTTTCGAAAACATTGCAATCAGAAAAGATGAGTGAAGAAGAAAGAAATCATTACTTACGAATTATTGAGGGTGAAAGTAAGCGAATGTCTAGTTTATGTAAACAGTTACTTACGCTCGCTTCTTTAGATAAAGAAGAGAAAGTATTACAAATAAAAGAATTCAATTTGCAGAAGCAAATTAAAGACGTCATTTTTATGCTCGAATGGAAATGGCGGGAAAAAGATATCGCTGTGGAATTTGATGTGCCGGACATTACAATACAAGGTGATGAAAACTTACTTCATCAAGTATGGAGCAATATTTTTACGAATAGCATTAAGTTTTCAAATGATGCTGGAACGATTGAATTTGTTGTAGAAGAATTAGAATCAAGTGTGATGATCTCTATATCAGATAACGGAATCGGTATGGAGCAAGAAGAAATGGATCGTATTTTTGAACGTTTTTACAAAGTAGATACAGCAAGAGCAAGAAACGTAGAAGGTAGTGGTTTAGGATTATCGATTGTGCAGAAGATTGTGGAACTGCATAATGGAAATGTTTCAGTGTATAGTACGAAAGGGGAAGGGACGACCGTTCAGGTTGAGCTTCCGAAATAGATGGAAGAGGCTGCTTCGGAAGGGCCTCTTCTTTTTTGGTTTCTAGTATACGTGTAAAGTGAAAAGATGTGAGTCATTTTCATTACATAATCGGACGAGTTTGTGGAGTGAGCTCAGGAGGAAGTTTATTTAAACATGTAGAATCTCTACAGAGTTATAAGGATTTCATTGAGACTTTAACTATTTAGGGAGGAAATTACTTTGAAACGAATTGACTTGTTATTAAACGTACTAGATTCAACATTCGATAAAGAGAGTTGGTATGCACCGTTTAAACATGCTATAGAAGGACTTACAGCCGAACAGGCTATGTGGAAACCATCTGGTGAGGCAACGAATACCATTTGGGAGAACGTTAATCATCTCATTTATTACAAAGAGAGGCTTGCTGCAAAATTGGAAGGCCATGAATGGACACATAATCTTGACGGTAATGACACTTTTTATCTTACTAAGCAATCTAATGATGACACAGAATGGAAGGAAGTCGTTGAACGTTCTGAAAATGCTCAGCGTAATTTAAGGCAGGTATTAAGTGCAATTTCCGAAAAAGAGCTGGAACAAAATTCATTAGAGGGGAAATTACTAGACATCATGCTTCATGATGCTTATCATACAGGCCAAATTATTCAATTAAGGAAAATGCAGGGGTCTTGGCCATCAAATCGATAATTGAACGTTTTAGTGGGTGCTATTGTTATATTTTTAGTGAAGGATTTTTCATTCAAAATTAAATAATTATAACCCCGTCCCCAATTTAGAACGGGGTTAAATTTGTTCCTGCTATAAAGCCGTACCTTTCCCGCGCTCTACTTTAAACCGAACCCCAAAAGTATCCGCTGTAATTTCATCAGCTTTCGGCAATGCTCGTAATTTTGGATGAAGCAGCCATACGAGAGAAATAAAGAAAATACCGATGCTAGCGAGTGCGAAAATGAGTTGGCTACTAAATACATTTGCGGTGTATCCGCCAATTAAGGAACCGAACGGCATAGCAATTTTGCCCATACTTCCTATGACTGTATTGATGCGTCCGATATATTGATTTGGGATTACAATTTGACTAATTGTCGCGAATAATATGTTGGTCGCACCAATTGGAATCCAAGCTAGGCCGAATAAGAAAATAGATAGCCATTGAAACGGTACAATGGTAGAGAGAAACCAAAAGATAGCGCCAGTCGCAAAGCCAATAATAGAGACGTGGCCAACATTGCGTTTACCAACCCATGAACTGAATAATGCTCCAATTAAACTGCCGGCTGATATAGCGGCTAAGAAGAAGCCATATGATTTCACGCCTCCTAAAGAATCAGCGAAAGAAGGGAGTATCGCCATCGTCATACCAATTGAAAAATTAGCGACTACTGAACCGATTAAGAATACGCCTATTAATGAACGGAAGACGATCGAAAAACCTTCTTTTAAATCAGAGAAATATTGTTTAGTTGAAAGTGATGTATTGGTTTCTACTTGCTTTGGCATTTTCAATGAAAAGAACAAAAGGGCAGTAATTGCGAATGTAAAAGAGTCGATTACGTATAAAGTGATAGCGCCAAGTAGTGCTACTAATATGCCAGAAAGCGTCGTGCAAATTAAATCAATGCCTTGATACGCAAATGAAAAGAGTGAATTTCCTTTTAATAATTGTGTTTTATGCAGTAGAAGTGGTAAAGCTTTTGATTGTGCGGGATAGGCGAATTGTTCGATAAAGGCTACGATGGGCATAATAATCAGTAGTAGTTGAACTGTTAATAGATCGAAGTAGTGTGTAATAGGAATGATTAAAATAAGAATGCATTGCAAAACTTGTGTGATGACGAGGGTGTTTTTGATTGACCATCTATCAACGAATGGACCGGTAAGAAATTGAAGTGTAGAAGGTAATAACGTAAGAAAACCAGCTAATCCAGAATAAAAAGGATTACCACTCAGCTTGTATACGAGCCACATCGCGGCTACATAATACAAGCTATCTCCTATGTTTGTAAAAATTCTCCCTAAAAATAATAAGAGGAAATTCCGGTTTTTTAATATGTCCATTTAATCTACTCCTTTATAAAAAAATTATTCGGTAAAATAAATTTGACCGTTAGTGTAAAAAAAATCGTATTACGATTTTTCTTCTTTTTTCACAAAGCGCTGCATCGCTCGTTCATCGATTTGTAGTGCAGTAGTAGAAATGTAATAAGATTTACTATTTGGATCTTTATCTGCGTCTTTTGCAATCTCATTTAATTCAGCCATTAATTCATGAAACTTTTTCACCCATACTTGAAATTGTTCTGGCGTTGCATCAAACTCCCAGCAAGACGAAACGTAATTCCACTCAGCGGGATCTTCGCTTACTTTTCGTAATGTAAAAGCTTCTTCTGGTGCAGCGAGAATATGGCTTTTCGTTCTTTCTGTCATTTGTAAAAAGATTTGGTGACCTGATTCACTTAATATTTCTAAATGAGGTAATAGTTCAGCAGCAGGGGTAAAACCTCTAGCGACAGATTGATAAAACTTTTGAACGATGCCATTCTTTTCTTCTGTATAAACAATTTCTATAAAACCATTCTTCTCTAATTCTTTTAAATGATAATGAATTTTAGCCCTTGAAATGCCGAATTTTTCAGATAGTAGTTGTCCTGTATAAGGTCGTTCGCATAGACGCATCATCATTTCGACACGTAGTGGATCGCTTATTGCTTTTAGTTGGCTATAAGTAGTTAGTGTTAACATGGGCTTCAAAATGATCAACTCCTCAAATAAAATTACTCGGTCAATATTATTACTGAATTGTATCAAGGATTCAAATTATTTTCAATACTTTCTGAAAATTTAATCTTATCCTCTGTAATCTTCTGTTCATATTCCGTTCATATTTCTTTTTTATGATGAGTGCATAGAAAGAAAGAGGAAGGAGCGAGCGAAATGTTTTTAGCTCTGCGTGAATTAAAACAATCAAAATTAAGATACGGATTAATCGGACTGATTATGGTGTTATTATCATTTTTAGTTCTTGTTATTTCAGGATTAGCAAATGGATTATCATATGATAATGCTTCATCGATTCAAAATATGGAGGCAAATAAGTTCGTCTTAGCAGATGATGCGGAAAATAAATTACTTCGTTCACAAATTAAGAAAGACGATGTAAATAACGTAGTAAATCAAGTAGGCGAGAAAGAGGCCGTTCCGTTTCGTGTGAAAGTTTCAACGTATGAAAAGAAAGACAGTTCGAAAAAAGTGGATGTTGCTATTTTCTCAAGTGAACGCGATTCATTTTTAGAACCGAAAATTGTAAAAGGTGAGAAATTAGGTACAGCAAACAACGAAATGGTTGCTGATGAATCAATTAAAGAAAAAGGAATCGATATTGGAGATACAATTATCGATCCTGTTTCAAAGAAAGAATTTAAAATCGTTGGATTTACGAAAGATCAAATGTTTAGCCATACACCAGTCGTTTATGTAAATGAAGACGTATGGGGTGCTATTTCACAACCAAACCAAAAAGATTATAGTGCAATTGCGCTGAATACAGATAAAGATATTAAAAATGCACATGTTATCGACAAAAAAGAAGTATTACAAAGTATTCCAGGATTTAAAGAAGAGCAAGGAACATTAACGATGATTATTGCGTTCTTACTTGTTATCGCTGCGTTACTAATCGGTGTATTCTTCTACGTCATTACACTGCAAAAAACACAGCAATTAGGTGTATTAAAAGCAATCGGTACAAAGAACTCTTATTTAGCAAATAGCTTAGTCGTACAGGCGTTATTCTTATCAGTTGTGGCGATGGTAATCAGCATTGTTCTTGTACAAGGATTAGAACAAATTTTACCAGCAGGTATGCCGTTCTTATTAACAACACCGATGATTGCACAATATGCAGCAATCTTTATCGTCATTAGTATTTTAGGAACACTGATTTCGTTATATCAAGTATTAAAAGTTGATGCATTAGAAGCAATTGGAGGCGGGATGTAATGACTTCATTATTAAAATTAGACAAAGTAAGTAAAGTGTACGGAGAAGGGAATACGGAAGTAACAGCCCTTCATCCGATGTCGCTTGATGTGAAAGCTGGAGAGTTTATCGGAATCGTCGGTCCTTCGGGATCAGGGAAAAGTACATTATTATCAATCGCGGGTGCTTTATTATCACCATCAAAAGGGGATATTTACATTCGTGAGCAAAATATTACGAAGTTATCAGAAAAGGAAATGACAGACATTCGTTTGAAAAAAATCGGTTTCATTTTCCAATTCGCAAATCTTGTTCCATACTTAAATGTAAAAGAACAATTGCTTTACATTGCAAAGCTTAAAAAAGATAACAAACAAGAATCTGAAAAGCGCGCGGATCACTTATTAGCAGCATTTGGATTAGGAGAAAGAAAAAATCATTATCCAAATCAACTATCTGGTGGAGAAAAACAAAGGGTAGCAATCGCTCGCGCGTTCATGAACAACCCAGATTTAATATTAGCGGATGAACCAACGGCAAGCTTAGACTCAAAACGCGCACGTGAAGTTGTAGAAATGATGAAACGTGAAGTGAAAGAAAGTCAAAAAGCAGCCATTATGATTACGCATGATGAAAGAATGCTTGATGTATGTGATCGTATATTGACGCTTAGAGATGGGAAGTTAATATAAAGAAAAAGGACAATCGCACATAAATGTGCGGTTGTCCTTTTTATAAAATATAGTTATAAGGGCCTTATTTTGAGAATAACGCTTTAATTTTATTTCGTGTTACTAATAAAACGCCGCCTAAGACAGATAACATACCTAAAGCCATATTGTTTGATTGCTCACTACCAGCGTTAGGGAGTTCTCTAGCATTATTGTTTGTGTTTGTAGTACCAGTCTTTGTTTCAGTTTGTTTCGCTTGAGATACTTCATTAATTTTGTTATCTACATTTTGCTTCGTAGTATGTACCTCAGCTAATTTGTCATCAATTTTTTTCTCAGTATGTTTAAAGTCGTTGATTTTAATATCTAAGTCTTGTTTTTTCTTTGTTAAATCGTCTGAAACAGTTTGTTTCGCTTGTTTCATTTCGTTAATTTTATTTAGTAAATCTTCTCTAGCTTTTTGTAATTCAGCTAGTTTGTTTTTTACATCTTGTTTAGCTAGTTCTAAGTTAGCGGAAAGACTATCTAAATTGCCTTTAATTTTTTTAAGTTCCTCTAACGTGTTTCCAGTATTCGGCTTGTTTTCTTTTAGCTCAGCAAGTTTGTCCTCAGCAGTTTGTTTTGCTTTCTTTAACTCAGCTAATTTTTCATCTACCTGTTTTTTAACTTCCTTAAGTTCATTAACCTTTTGATCGATATTTTCTTTATGTTGTTTAATTTCATTCACTTTTTCATCGACAGTTTGTTTATGTTCTTTAATCTCATTAACCGTATTATCGATATTTTGCTTATGTTCTTTCACTTCAGCAACTTTATCTTCTACTTGTTTTTTATGCTCTTTAATTTCAGCGATTTTATCTTCGGCGATTTGCTTGTCTTGCTGAAGTTTTGCATCTAACTCTTGTTTACGTTGTTTCATTTCGTTAATTTTTTCATCAGCAACTTGTTTACGCTCATGTAGTTCATTAACCTTCGTATCAACATTTTCCTTAACCTTGTTAAGTTCATTCAATGTTTGATCCACGTTTTCTTTGTGTTGCTGCAATTTCGCATCTAACTCTTGTCTATGTTGCTTAATTTCAGCTAATCGATCTCCCGTACTTTGCTGAGGAGTAGCATCAGTTACTTCCGCATGAGCAGAGTTTGCGCCAGCAATCATTGCTAAAGCTAGTGTAGACGCAGCGATTGTTTGTTTTGTTTTCATATTTTTATACCTCTTTTCTTTCATATGCATGAGCTGTTTTGTGTAAAATTGAGCATATAGAAGTAGATTATCTTATCATTATATACCATGTTAAGTGGTTAGAGGAAGGATTTGCATAATAATCTATGATTATGTAATTTTTAAATTCTTTTATTTTGGAGTAGGGGGCAAATCTTTAGCTAGATGAATAATTTCTTCTATAGTAGAGTTTACATCCTTACTATTACGAATGACAAACAAATAATTAGCCTCGTTTTCTATCGGATCCACCACATCTTCATGTTGCGATTCAGCCTGTTGTCGATCGAGTACTTCTTTAAAACTAGAATAACCACCTCTAAAAATATTGGTACTTCGCGTGCTTCGAGCTATTCTTTCGTAAAGTACTTCATCAGGAATGTCAAAATGAACGAGTATGCGTACATATTTATTTTGTGGAAATAATTCGTTTAGTAAATATAATCTTCCGTTTTTACTGCGATTGGAGTTGCAAATAATAAGGTGTAGATTTGTATATTCTTTTGCATAATCAACAATGAATTTCGAAAGACCGTGCTTAAATGTATTTGGGCCTTCGTCCGGCTGTAATTTTTCATAATGCGTGTTAATGAATTCAGCTTGGTTATCTTGATCCATAACGAAAGAGTGGGGTAACTTTTTTTCTAGTTCTTTAGCAAATGTAGTTTTTCCGCTGTGTGTTTTTCCTACGGTAATGATCACTAATCTTTTCATATTGGCCTCCATATGTATTGTTATAATTTGGGTATTCGGTGTGAATCGACAATTTTCCTGTTAGAGAATATTCAAATTGTTGGCGTGCTAGCAGGCTGAAAACTTGACAAAAAAACTTATTTATGCTATAATTTACCAATATAAAAATAAAGTGTATAATAGGGTTCTCCTGGCAAGGGGAACCCTATTTTTGTTGTGAAAATGAAGGAGTGTATGTGTGTGAAAAAAGGTGAAGCGAGTGTAACGTCGCTAGTATCAGCTTTCGGAAGGGCGTATCATAGTGAATTTGATCGTCCTAAAATCTTTGATGATTATGTAGCTAAAGATTTCATTCCACAAAAAGAACGTAACGATATTGAAACGAATATGGTTCAAGGAATACAGTTTTTCAATACAGACATTGCACAGAAGTTTCAAGACAATCCACAAGAAATATTAAAATGGATTACACAAGTTCAATTATCACCAACACCTTTGGCACGCGCGGCATATTGTGAAAGAGTATTACTACATGAAATTGCATTAGGTGCAAAACAATACGTCATACTCGGTGCAGGCCTAGACACATTTAGTTTTAGACACCGAGAATTAGAAAATAAAATAGAAATATTTGAAGTGGATCATCCTTCTACGCAAGCGTTTAAAATACAAAGAGTGAAAGAAGCAGAGTATGAAATGCCAAGCAATCTTCATTTTGTTTCGATGGATTTTACTAAAGATTTCTCGAAGCAAACATTAGTAAATGAAGGATTTGAAAATAAAAAGACTTTCTTTAGCCTATTAGGTGTTACGTACTATTTAACGAAAGAAGAGCTTTCTAGTTTAATAGAATACTTATTCGAGATGATTCCAGAGGGGAGCTCTATCGTATTCGATTATCCGGATGAAAACTTATTTACAGAAAAAGGATTGTCCAATCGAGTTGAAAATATGGTAAAAATGGCTGCAGTAGGCGGAGAACCGATGAAATCATGTTTTTCTTATACCGAAATGGAAGCACTATTAGATAAGGCGGGCTTACTCATTTATGAGCACTTAGCACCAAAGGATATTCATACATTATATTTTGAAGGACGAAACGATTATTTAAAAGCTTTTGAGACGGTGCATTATGTGCATGCGGTGAAGAAGTAGGAATTAGTAGGCATGGGGAGAAATCTCTGTGTCTTTTTTGGAAACAAAAGAGAAAATAGAAGATGTTGAAATTACATGTATGTACACTCCATATGTGTATATTTGCTGCTCAATAAACTACCATCTCACGTAAATTCATACCACATTTTCACTTTTATTTACAAAAAATACTATTAAATATTTTCGGATAATTGTTATAATATAATTAAATTGCTATAAAAGTTTTTTCTAGAGTATGTATTTGAAGAATTCTCATGCAAAAAGAGCAAGTTCTCAAGTAGAGAATTTGCTCTTTTTTGAAGAGAAATAGGATTAGAAGTACATAAGGGGATAGCAGAATTTTATAAAAGGACTTTCTGCATGTATCCTCAACGATGTTTAGATGTAAAGGGTTTTTAAATTTATAAAAAGATTAAGAGGCGATAGAAAATGAAAAGATATATTAGTATAAAAGGAATCGGTACATATCTTCCAAAACGAAAGGTAGATTCTTTTGAAATAGATCGTATGCTACATGTGCCAGAAGGCTGGACATTAAAAAAAGCTGGGGTAAAAACAAGATATTTTGTTGATGGGGAAACGTCTTCTTATATGGGGGCTGAAGCTGCAAAAAAAGCTGTAGAAGATGCTAAGTTAACTTGGGATGATATTGATTGTATTATTTGCGGAAGCGGAACGATTCAACAGGCAATTCCTTCTACAGCATCACTTATTCAAGAACAGCTCGGGCTACAGCATTCTGGTATTCCATGTTTTGATATCAATTCAACATGTCTAAGTTTCATAACAGCACTTGATACGATTTCTTACGCAATGGAATGCGGAAGATATAAAAATGTTGTTATCATTTCTTCTGAAATTTCTTCCGTTGGATTAAATTGGGGACAAAATGAAAGCAGCATTTTATTCGGTGACGGTGCGGCAGCTGTAGTCATAACAAAAAGCGATCATACATCTTCTATTATTGCTTCTCATATGGAAACATATAGCTCTGGTGCGCATTTATCAGAAATTCGTGGCGGTGGAACGATGATTCATCCTCGGGAGTATAGTGAGGAACGAAAAGAAGACTTCTTGTTCGATATGAATGGAAGAGCTATTTTTAAACTATCTTCTAAGTATTTGTTGAAGTTTATCGACAAGCTACTTATGGATACTGGTTATTCCCTGGCTGATATTGATTTAATTGTTCCTCACCAAGCAAGTGGACCAGCTATGAGACTCATTCGTAAAAAATTAGGGGTTGATGAAGAGCGCTTTATGACCATTTTTGAAGACTACGGTAATATGATTTCCGCATCTATTCCAGTCGCTCTTTTCGAGGCGATTAAGCAAAAGAAAGTGCAACGTGGAAATAAAATACTATTATTAGGTACTTCTGCAGGACTTTCAATCGGGGGCATCCTTCTTGAATACTAAGAAAACAGTATTAATTACAGGGGCACGTGCACCAGCAACTCTGCATGTATGCAGACTGTTTCATAACGCTGGACATACCGTTATTATTGCAGATAGTATTCCTTATCCATTAAGTAAAGTTTCAAAGAGTACGGATTACTTTTATGAAATTCCTTCTCCAAAATGGAAAACAAATGAAAGTATCCGTGCGCTACTATCCATTATTCAACGACACAATGTGGATTTACTTATTCCTACTTGTGAAGAAGTGTTTTATATATCTAAATATAGAGAAGAATTAAGCGCATTTTGCCATGTATTAGTAGATGATTTTCAAAAACTTTCATTACTGCATAATAAGTGGGAATTTATTCAGTTCGTAGCGAATTTAGGGTGGCAAGTACCTGCAACATATAGAATAGATGATGAAGAAGCGATAAGCTCAATGATGCATAAAACACCAGCTCATACTCCTTTTGTACGAAAACCGATTTTTTCCCGATTTTCTGATAAAGTGGAATTTATTACAAAAGAGGATGCTCTAAAAGAAAGCATGATAGATAAGTCGAATTATATTATGCAAGAGTTTATACGAGGGACGCAGCATTGTTCCTATAGTATTGCACAATCTGGGGAAGTGTTAGCTCACTCTACGTATAAAACGGAATTCACGGCAGGCTTAGGTGCTACCATTGCGTTTCAGCATATGAATCATCCTAAAATTGACCAGTTTGTTAGACATATTGTAAAAGAGCTAAATTTCTCAGGACAAATTGCTTTTGATTTTATCGTTACAGAGGATGGAGATGCGATTCCGATTGAATGTAATCCACGTACTACAAGTGGATTACATTTATTCGATGAGGAAATATTGCCGGCCTTCTTTCATGAAAAGGTAAACAATACACTCATTCCAAGACCAAACTCTGAGTGTGCAATTCGGTTAGCGATGCTTCTATATGGATTTCCTTATTTAAAAAGTAAACAAAAACGTAAGCGATGGTTAAAAGTTCTATGCTCTTATCCAGATATCGTTTATCGTCACAATGATTGGAAACCATTTTTTTATCAGTTTTTTAGCATGTATAAATTGTGGCGTGAAAGTTATAAACAGGAACGGACTATTTTAGAGCAAACAACATATGACATATCGTGGGATGGTGAAGATGTATGAAAATGCTAGTAACTGGTGGAACGGGCTTTCTAGGACAAAAACTCGCCTTTCGACTGAAGAATATGGGCTATGAAGTAACGGCAACGGGGAGAAATAAAACAATCGGTAAGGTATTAGAACAAAATGGAATCGAGTTTGTTCATTGTCCTCTTGAAGACAGGGATCGTGTGCTACAAGTTTGTAAAGATAAAGATTATATCTTTCATAGCGGCGCACTTTCTTCTCCTTGGGGCAAATATGAAGATTTTTATAATGCGAATGTGTTAGGAACGAAACATATTATCGAGGGAAGTCAAAAGTACGGTGTAAAACGCCTTATCCACGTATCAACACCAAGTATTTATTTCTATTATGATGAGCGACAAAATGTAGTAGAAAACGCGAAACTTCCTGATACATTTGTAAATCATTATGCAACAACGAAGCACATGGCTGAACAAGCTATTGATCAAGCTTTCACGCATGGTTTACCAGTTATTACAATACGCCCGCGCGCTTTATTCGGACCAGGAGATAACGCTATTCTTCCGCGTCTTATTAAAGTATGTGAAAAGGGTGCCTTACCGAGAATTGGTACAGAAAATGTTCTTGTTGATATTACGTATGTTGAGAATGTTGTAGATGCTTTACTTCTTTGTATGCATTCCCCAAAACATACATTAGGACAAAAGTACAATATAACAAATGACGAACGTGTAAATTTATATGAGGTCATAGAAAATGTAATGAAGCGTCTGGATAAGGAAGTAAGATATAAAAAAATTTCCTACAAAACTGCTTTTTCACTAGCGGCTATACTAGAAGGAATCTCAAAAACTATTTTATTTGGAAAAGAACCTATTCTCACAAAATATACTGTTAGTGTCCTGTCAAAAAGCCAGACATTAAATATTGATAAAGCTAAAGAAGAACTAGGATATACTCCAAAGATCAGTATAGAAGAAGGAATTACAAAATTTGTAGACTGGTGGAAAATACAATGAAAATCAAATCTTTAAAGCTATATGATACAGGATATTGCACACATCCAGAAAAAATTGCATATTCCAAGGGCAGTTGGAAACAAATCCGTTTTCCAGCTACAGTAGGATTACTCCAACATCCAGTATTAGGTTATATTTTATTTGATACTGGATACGCGGGGCATTTTAAAGAGGCGACAAAAAAATTTCCTTACTCTGTATATGCAAAACTTACGCCTGTTCATTTTACGGAAGAGCAATCTATTAAACAGCAACTTCTTCTTGATGGTATTCAGCCAGAAGAAATTAAATATATTATTCTTTCTCATTTTCATGGCGATCATACAGCTGGTTTACCTGACTTTCCAAAAGCGAAAATAGTAACCTTCGCAAAAGCTTATGAGGATATTAAAAAGAGAAGTAAATTTGGTGCTCTATTAAAAGGGTGTCTAAAAGATACACTGCCGATAGATTTAGAGAAAAGGATGTCATTCATTGATCAAAAGCCATCCTTTAACTTACCTTCTACATATGGAAAGTTTGAAGAGGGGTATGATGTATTTGATGATGGCTCATTATTTGCTGTTGACTTAACAGGACATGCAACAGGACAATTCGGTATATTCGTCCATTTACAGAGTGAAAAAATTGTCTTTCTTTGTGCAGACGCAGTGTGGCTAAGTAAAACGTATCAAAACCTTGTATTTCCTAGTAAGATTGCCAACCTTTTAACGAGCGATCCAAAATCTTACCGAAAGAATATTGAGAAGTTACACCATTTATCACAAACATCACCTGAGATTGAAATTGTACCAACTCATTGTGAACATACATGGGATAAAATTAAAGCAGGGGTGTACTATGAATAAACTACGAATTCTCAAGCAATACTTGAAAACAAAATATGGCTCGAGATTTTCAAATCGTAAACAGTTGGAACAGTTTCATAAACAACAAATAGAAAAACATCTTTTGTTCACGATAGAGGCGTCTCCTTTTTATCGCCAGTTATATACGCCTTTTTTAAATGAAATTCAAAAGGGGAATTTGGCTGCGCTCCCTATTATTGATAAAGAAGTAATGATGGAACATTTTGATACATTAAATACAGCCCATATTTCAAAGGAAGAAGCGTTTCATGTAGCATTTGAAGCAGAAAAGACCCGGAATTTCTCACCAACCATTCGTAATATAACTGTCGGTTTATCATCAGGAACTAGTGGGAATCGTGGGGTTTTTCTCGTTTCTGAGGAAGAACAAACGTTGTGGGCTGGATCGATTATTGGAAAGGTGCTTCCTTCTAGCATTCTACATAAACACACGATTGCTTTTTTCCTACGTGCAAATAGCAATTTATACGAAGCGACAAAAAATAAGCGAATCTCATTTCATTTTTTTGATTTACTAGATTCGTTTCAGCAGCATATCACGCGATTAAATGAAATACAGCCCTCTATTTTAATTGCACCCCCGTCTATGTTACGGAACATTGCTGACTGGCAGCAAGAAGGACTGATTACGATTTGTCCTAAGAAAATTATCTCTGTAGCAGAAGTGCTTGAAGATATTGATAGAGACTTTATTTGTGCAACTTTCAAGCAGACAGTACACCAAGTTTACCAATGTACAGAAGGTTTTCTTGCTACCACCTGCAAGCAGGGGACGTTACACATTAATGAAGATCTCGTTCATATTGAAAAAGAATACTTAGATCAAGAGAAAGGGATATTCGTTCCCATTATTACTGATTTCATGAGGAAAACACAGCCGATTATACGCTATCGTCTCAATGACATATTAATTGAGAAAAAAACGCCGTGCAGCTGTGGCTCACCATTCTTAGCGTTAGAACGAATTGATGGTCGATGTGACGATATATTTATTGGAATAAGTGAATTGGATAATAAAGAAATATCTATTTTTCCAGATTTCATTAGAAGAGCAATTTTGTTTGCATCTAGTGACATTCAAGAATTTAAAGTAATACAGCATAGCGTAGACAAAATTGAAATTAAACTTAAAGCACTACCTGAAAATCTGGAATTATGTCAATCAAAGGTAATGCAAGAATTACAGACACTATGGTCTACTAAAAAGTGTGCGATACCACAGTTCTTCTTTTCGCATTACGATATTCAAGTATATGATAAAAAATTAAAAAGAATAGAGAGTCTTGTAAGGCTTGGTGAACATAAATGATTCAGTTACATGATGTTCATTCTTTGCATAGTATTGATTGGGAATCCAAAAAAGATGGGGCATATGTGCGAGATAGTTTCCTGCCTCTTTTTCAAAAGGGCGTTACAGCATGTATTGAAAATGTTAACACGGAGCTCTTTCTATTAGAAATCGATGATCTCATCTTGCCAGTTACTCTTAATAACGCAGAGTTCGAAAATTCATATGTATGTTCTCCTTATACACATTACGTATCTTATGCGTTAGAAGAGCTATGGGAGTTGAAAAAACCATGGCTAGAGAAGCTATTAACCTATCCGATTCATCTTATGGGAAGTTGGCTACGACGAACGAATATTAATAAAGTAATTGTCGTAAATAATTGGATGCTTTCAACAAACCTTTATCACTCTATCAACGAACAACAAATCGAACAAATTACGAATCTATTTGTTGAGAAATTTCCGGAGCATACAATTTTATTTCGCTCTTTAAATAACGCATTATATCCTGTAACGACAGAAGCACTATCTACAGTAGGTTACAAGAAAATTATGTCTCGTTCTATATACTTATTTGATCCGAAACACTATAAAAAAATGAATCGAAAAAAACGAAAAGATTTATTAAACGATAAAAGCTTATTAGAGAAAAGCAATTATGAAATCATTACGAATGAAGAATTAACAAAGGAGGATATTTTACAAATTTCCCATTTATACAACCAACTATATATCGAAAAATATTCCGCCCATAACCCAATGTTTACACCCGCTTATTTATGGAATGCTCTTCAGCATCGTTTATTTGAGATAAAGGCCATAAAAAAAGGGGATACAATTGATGGTGTCATTGCTTATTTTATTCGGGATGGAGTTATGACAACGCCGATCCTTGGCTATAATACAAACTCTGACCAGCAACAAGGTTTATACCGTATACTTTCCCTCCTTATTACAATGGATTCTATCGAAAAGAATTTAATTTGCCATTGTAGTGCTGGGGCTGGAGAGTTCAAACGAAATCGTGGTGCAACACAGCAGATCGAATACAGTTATGTATATAACGATCATCTACCACCTAGCCAACAAAAGGTATGGAAAGTATTAATGTGGATATTAAATACATATATAGAACCGATGGCAAAAAAACATCGCTTTTAAACAAAAAACTTTTATGATTGCTTGTTACTAGGAACTCTTTATTTAAGTGTAGCTGCAATACCCACGTTATGGAATTTATATAGTATATTTTTAATGATTTATTTTATATTTATCGTTTGGATGAAAGAGAGAAGTGCTTGAAGAGTAGTTCTCTTTTTTATTAAGTTTTTGAAACAGCGCATTATGTATACATACAGTAAAGAAGTAGAAGATTAGTAGGCATGGGGAGAAATCTTTATGTCCTTTTTTATGAGGATTTTTAATTTTAAAAATATATTGTAAAAAATAATTTACAATTTGTAAAAAATAAATTACAATTATCTCAAGAGGTGTTACTATTGTTGCATAATAAAATTGTAGTTTGTCGAGCAGAAAAAGGTTGGACCCAAGAAGAACTGGCAACAAGAGTGGGAGTTAGTCGTCAAACTATCGCTACTCTTGAAAAGAATAAATATAATCCTTCTCTAATTCTTGCCTTTAAAATCGCAAATGTATTTGAAAAGCCGTTAACCGACGTATTTGATTATCTAGAGGAGTGATACATATGTTGTTGTTAAAAATTTTATTATTTGGTTTAATAGTGATAAGTAAGATGTATGTAATAAAATTTCAATCAAGTGATGAAGCAAATGACGAAAGAGGAAGAGAAATTCTATATAAAACAAATAATGTTTTGTACAATATTCTATATTTAGGTATCCTTGCCATTATTGTTTTACAATTAATTGATATTATTCCTTTGAAATTTCTACCTGATTTGTTATTATATTTTGCACTTTCATTAAGTGTGTTAGGCAGTATTTTTATATTTATCAACAGAAACAGTAAAAATTACTAATACGAGTTAAGTGTTTAATCTTGTTCTGTTAGTTGATTGAACAAAATGTTTTTTTTAGTAAGCTACATAAAATAATCAATCTTTTTCATGAAAATTTAAGGAAGCCAAAAGAACCCCACACATTTTAATCAAAATGTGTGGGGTTCTTCTTTTTATAGAATAAATATTTGCAGCAATACTTTGGTCAAATTCTAATTAAAACTAAAATCCACCTTTTCTATTATAAATTTTTGTAGTTTGGAATATATCTATTTGATTAACCGAACTAGTATTTTAGGAGCATTAACTGAAACCATAAATATAACTGCATGTCTATCTTTTTAATGAATTTCATTTCCCTCGCATAAAGGACAATAGTAGGTATTTGATTTTTATTACAATTTTGTAAGGTTAAGTAATAAAAATCGATAGAATGGGATATTAGAATGGAGTACTCTAATTGATGGAAAGAATATTCTGAAAAAGGGGTAGAGCAAATGAAGAATAGACAAAAAGCATCGATAATATGCAAAAGTATTTTATGTTTCATCATTTGTATATTTATTACGAATGAAGCATGGTTTACAAATGTGGTGAGGGCAGAATCGGGCACGTTGACTGATAGGAGTATAGAGGATTTCAAAAAAAAGCTGGATGAACAGGTACCAAAATGGCAGGGGAATTATGAGGTACCAGGGGTTGCAATAGGGATTGTACATGAGGGGCGCATTGCTTATACACTAAACTACGGTTATGTAGATAAAAAGACAAAAAAAGCGGTGAATGATGATACATTATTTCAAGCTGGTTCCATATCTAAAAGCCTTACAGCGTGGGGAATCCTACATCTTGTAGATGAAGGGCATTTATCACTAGATGATCCCGTTGGAAAATATCTGACCAAATGGAAATTACCCAATGCAGAGTTTAATAATAATGAAGTCACAATAAGAAGATTGTTAAGCCATACAGCAGGGCTGTCTGCACATAAAGGATACCTCGGGGTTACACCAGGGAAACATCTTGACTCTATTGAGGAGTCTCTGTCTGGAAAAGGATGGCTTAATGAACCAGTGGAGGTTACCAATAAACCAGGTTCAGAAACAATTTACTCTGGTGGCGGATATACAATTTTACAACTTGTAATTGAAGAGGTTACCGAAATACCGTTTGATCGTTATATGGAAGAACAAATTATGAAACCTTTAGGAATGAAATTTAGTTCATTCTTACAAGGTCCTGAAAACCATAACCTTTCGAAAGCTTATGGATATTTTGGAGAGGAGCTCCCTAGTTACCAATTTACTGAACAGGCTGCTGCAGGTCTTAAGACAAATGTTACCGATATGATGACACTGATACTTGCAAGCATGGATGCACATAATAAAGGGAATGGTGTCATCAAAAGTGAACGTGTTACGGAAATGCAAAAGCCAGTATTAGGGGAGAATGGTTTAGGTATATTTGAAAAAAAACTATCTAATCAATGGAAATTAATTTATCATTCTGGTGACAATCGAGGGTGGCATTCTTTTTATGGTTTCATTCCTAATACAAAGGATGGATTGGTAATCCTCACGAATAGTGAAGGTGGTATAGACTTACGACAGGATATTTACCACGCATGGATTCAATATGAAACTGGAAAATCACCTGAAAGTTACTTCTCTCTAGCTGAGCAGAGAAAAAACAACTCTATTACATCAATTGTTATTGGAGCCACACTTGGTTTATATTTGCTGCTATTTGTAATTAGATTGTACAAAGGTAGAAGAACTTTCATTTTTAAGCAAGAGAAGAGATCCTACATCGGATTAGTAGTTAGGACATTTTTACTTATTATTACTGCTATCCTCGTTTTTTGTGCTGCCTATTTGTGGAGAGTTTTCAGCTTGAATTCCGGTAATACAATAAATTTTATTCTAATAATGGTATGGATTATAACATTATTAATTAGTGGATTTTTCCCGAAAATTAGAAGTAATAAAAAACAACGTATGAAACGAAAAGATTTAACATCAAAATTTACATGTATGTAATGTTAAAAGCTAGAAAGCTAGATTGGTGTAAATCGCTAATTGTGGTTTGCAAAAAACGACAAAATCTCTTAAAAAACACTTAACTTTTAACGTCATCTATCTTTACAATCTCTCCCTATAATGTGAATTGGACAAGCACCTAAGAGAAAGCAGAACATGTCAGTTTGTACATTTTATTATTAGGGGGAGAATTTGTATGAAAAAGGCAGTTGCTTCATTAGCTGTTATGGCGGCGTTATTACCGACATTTTCAGCACATGCGGAAGGGAAAGAGCAAATCCGAAAATCAGCTACAACTTTTAACGTTATTAGTGATATTCAAGGGGACTTAGGGGATTTTGATCACGTATTAAAAGATATGAACAAAGTGACGCCACTTTCTAGAGCGCTTATTATGAATGGAGATATAACGCCAACTGGACAGCAGTCGCAATATGATGATGTGAAGCGTGTGTTAAACAAAAATAAGCATCCAGAGAATGTATGGTCAACTGTTGGGAATCATGAGTTTTATGCTGGTAAATGGACAGCTGATGGGAAACTCTCTCAAAGTACATGGCCAAATGGTGTAACGGAAGAAACGCTATTCAACCGCTACTTACAATTTAGCGGGCAAGAAAAGGTATATCATAAAAAAGAATTAGGCGGTTATCCGCTTTTATTTTTAGGAACTGAAAAATATATGAAATACCACGATTCAAAAATGTGGGATGAAGTATTTATGAGTGATGAGCAATTAGGATGGTTAAAACAAAATTTAGAAGAGTACAGTCAAAAAGATAAAAATAAGCCAATCTTCATTTTCTCTCATCACGTTTTACCTGATACAGTATCTGGATCAAGACAATCACCGTACTTACAAGATTATTTAAACGTCGATAAGTTGTACGATATATTAAAAGACTATCCGCAAGTTGTTTTCTTCACGAGTCATACGCATTGGGATTTAAACTTACCAGACTGGGCTGGTAAAAAGAAAATTGCAGGCGGAGATGAAAAAGGATTTACAGTTGTAAATACGGGTGGGATTGAAACAGGCTGGATGTCGGCTGGACCAAATGGCGGAGAGAAGACTGCTCCAGATGGATATTCATTTAAACAAGGATTACAAGTGAAAGCATATGGTAACGATGTAATGGTAACAGCTTACGATTATAAACGTGATAAGGATATAAAGAAGCTATTAATTAGTGATGCGAAAGTCGCACAAATGGCACCAAATGTAACAGCTGATGATAGTAAAAATGTAATTGTCGGTGCAACGGAATATATGGAGTACTCTGTAGAAGGAACGAACGAGTGGTTGACGTATAATCCAGCGAACCCTCAAAAATTTGATGGGACCAAGACTGTATACGTACGTCATAAAGGCGAAATGAACTTAGAACCAGGATTAACGCAGCTTCTTCGATTTTCGGCAAATAAGTGATTAGTAAGGGCCTACTTTTGAATGAGTGGGCTCTTTTTGTTTTGTCACTTTTTGTCGGCAAGTCGATATCTCATGTCGAATCGTCGATATATTGAAAAAATCGTTGATATATTTCAAGTTATGAACGATATATTTGAAAAATCGTCGATATAAATTTCATGTACCGTAATTAGGTTAAAATCATTAATGTAATTTCATGTATCGTATTAAAGTTAAAATTATTAATACAATTCCATTCACAAAAACCGAATTCCAATACATTTTTCCACCAGAAAGATGACTTCATCATTTTTACATGTAATAATAGTATCGTTACATACATTGTGAAAGAAGTACAAAAGGAGCGTTATTAATGAATTTAGCTAAATTCCCGAGAAAAAAATATACAGAGTCATATACACCAATTGAAAAATTAAACAATTTTTCTGAAGCACTTGGTGGGCCGACTATTTATTTTAAACGAGATGATTTACTTGGTTTAACAGCTGGTGGTAATAAGACGAGAAAGTTAGAGTTTCTAGTTGCGGATGCACAGGCAAAAGGTGCAGATACGTTAATTACAGCTGGTGGTATTCAGTCAAATCATTGCCGTCTAACACTTGCAGCTGCGGTAAAAGAAAAAATGAAATGTATTCTTGTATTAGAAGAAGGGCTTGAGCCAGAAGAGAAGCCAGACTTTAACGGAAACTATTTCTTATATCATTTACTAGGTGCTGAAAATGTAATTGTTGTACCAAACGGAGCAGATCTTATGGAAGAGATGCATAAAGTAGCGAAAGAAGTAAGTGAAAAAGGTAATACACCATATGTAATACCAGTTGGTGGATCAAATCCTACTGGTGCAATGGGATACGTTGCTTGTGCGCAAGAAATTATGGCACAATCATTTGACCAAGGAATTGATTTCAGTACAGTTGTTTGTGTAAGTGGTAGTGCTGGTATGCACGCTGGTTTAATTACTGGTTTTGCTGGAACACAAAGTCACATTCCTGTAATCGGAATCAACGTAAGTAGAGGAAAAGCAGAACAAGAAGAGAAAGTAGCAAAACTTGTAGAGGAAACGGCAGCTCACGTTGGTATTCCGAACTTTATCCCGCGCGAAGCTGTTACATGCTTTGATGAATATGTAGGACCAGGTTACGCGTTACCAACGCCAGAAATGGTGGAAGCAGTTCAATTACTTGCGAAAACAGAAGGTATTTTACTGGATCCAGTGTATACAGGTAAAGCGGTAGCGGGATTAATCGACTTAATTAAAAAAGGTACATTTAATAAAGAAGACAACATTTTATTCGTACATTCAGGTGGTTCACCAGCGTTATACGCGAATACATCTTTATTTGCGTAAGTGTAAAAAAGCATTGGGTATCCAATGCTTTTTTGTTATATACTGGAATTATTAGGAGGTGAGAGGAGGGAGTATATGAGTTCAAATGTAAAATGGACCATATATACGGTACTTAGCATTTCTATGTTACTAATTTTATTTGTGGCTTATGGAGTTTATTTATATTTCAATTAAGTGAAATGGTAACCAAACCAAAGGAAAAATAAAATAATTGCTGTGTTAAATAGAGTAAAACATAAACCGATAATGGCTAAAATTTTTTTCTCAGATTGGCTACAAAAAGAGATGACCGCTAATAGGATCGCTATAACAGTGGAAGCTAATATGAAGTAGGCGAAAGGCACGACATATTCTACTCCAACTCTGTCTAAAATAGGTGCGAAGAGAAAGAGATTAATAGTAACGAATATACTTACAATGAGAAACATATAACTTTTCCAAGTGTATGTTTTTAACTGCATAGAACGACACTCCTTTCTCTTTATTATTTATATTTTTAAGTTTAAATTAATTACCTTTATTTTACAAATCGAAATATTTTGTATTGAAAAGAGGGTATTAATATGAAAATTAGAAATTGGTCTCAAGTCTTTATTGCGATCTGTATACTCATAATAACCGGCTGCTCAAATATATCAGAAAATGAAGATCAAAGAATTCAAGTTCAAAAACATATTGGTGATAATGAATATGAAGATTTTAAGGCAGTGGCAGATAATAACGAAGTGTTGCAAGTAAAGAAAATATTAAATGATGCTAATTTTGAAAATAAAAAAGTGGAAATGTCTCGTCCAGCTGATTATCACTTTATTTTTCAATTTAAAAATCCGAAAATAGAGGCGAAGGCTGTGTTGTATCAAATTTGGGTAAGTCCTAATAAGGATAAAATAGAGATCATAGCGGGGGATAGTCGGTACGTTCAATTAGAAGGGAAACATGCAGCCACTTTGTTTCAGATTGTTACAGGGGAGAACCTAGTTGAATAAAAGTATATAGGGTTATAGGAACTCAGCTCGTATTTTTCATTTTGGAGATAATTAGTATTCAGCAAAAATAGCTATCTTTTTATATTGGAATAAATATTGAGAATCGGATAAAATGGAAATTGGACATTGACTTGATGAGCATGAGGTTCTCCGCTTATAAGCAGATTAATGAACCTTAAGGTTTCCATTAATTCGCCATTGAATAATAATACTAGGAAATATATTGTTTTTACAAAGATTCGATGTTATGTTTAATTTTCTCAATATAATATTTTCCTTATATAGGAGTGGCTATTTGAAGAAGTTAATATTATTAGTTTTATTGGCTACATGCTGTCTCACCATTGCAGGATGTTCTAATAATAGGATTACACCAAAGAATGAGTCTAAAACTTCAACATCTGTAAAGATTAAACGTATCAACAAAGCGTGGTACAAACATATTTAATAGTTTTAAGAAACTTGAAATTGTTGATGATAAAGGTCATAAGGTGAAATTCGTTAGGCTGATAGTAGAGGTTGTGAAACCTGGTGAAAAGCGGGAAGAATAGTTTGCATTTGAATTTATAAAAAATGCGACATTAAAATATTCACAAAAAAGAGTCTACATGTAGTCCTTTTTTTGTGGATATTTTTCATAAATAATATACATTCTATGGTGCCAGCCTCTAACTTTAACCTTCTAAAAATTATTTTACTAGGTTAAAATGTTTATAGAGAGTATCGCCCTTCAAAATTCAGTGAATGTGAGGGGCTCATAATAACTCGATTGGTGTGGTCCTTTTTCACTTTATCTACCATCTTTATATATCTTTCTATTAAAAAATCTAACTTTAATCGATTAAATGGAATAAAACTTGGTTAAAAATAATGAAATTTCAGGAAAAATAAGGTACACTAATCAATGGTTTTGGTTTAAATCAATTGACGTTTATGTATACGGGGGAAAGATTGATGAACAACAATATAGTAAATGAATCTGTTGAAGAAGTTGAGAAAAAACGGGTAAGATCAAAAAAACGTTTTACAAATTGGAAGCTAATCGCAGCGGGTGGCGGTGTAATTGCACTTCTTATTGGAGGAATGAGCTATTATCAAGCAACTCACTTCAATTCGAATGTTACGATTAACGATACAAAAGTCGGTGGTTTGAGCGCTGATCAGGCAATACAGAAATTAAAAACATCTGGACTAGCAAACAAAGTCTATATTGATCAACAACAAATTTTAGATGAACAAGATACAAAAACGGAACTGACGGAAAAAGACTTGCCACAAGTTAAGAAACTATTAAAAAGTCAGTGGACATTTTTCCCTTCCACAAAGGAAAAAGATTATTCATTGCTACCGAAAGAAGCGGATCAGTATCGTAGTGAAACGATGAAAAAACTTGTAGAAGAAAAGCTTGTTTCTATGAATGAAAAATTAAAAGCGCCTCAAGATGCTATGGCTAAGCTCGAACAAGGAAAAGTTGTTATTGCGAAGAGCGTTGATGGAAAACAGTATGACGTTACGAATCTACTAAAAGATTACGACAAGCAGAAGCATAAAAGCGAAATTCATCTAAAGTCTGCATACATACAGCCTATTAAAGAAGACGATCCAATCATCAAAAAAGAAGAGAAAGCATTACAGAATCTTCTTACGCAGTCTGTTGATTATAAAGTGCAGGATGAAGTGTATTCATTAAAAGCGAAAGATTTAATTCAAAATGCTACTATGTCAAAGGATATGAAAGTAACAATCGATGCGAGCGACATTAAGAATAAGGTTGCTGAAATTAATAAGGCAAAATCTACATTACATAAAGACTTCGCTTTTAAAACACATTCTGGTTCAGTCATATCAGTAAAAGGGCAAGGATACGGCTGGGCACTAGATGTGGAAAAAGAAACAAAACAAGTTCAAGAAGCCTTTGAGAAAGGCGAAAAATCGCTTTCTGCTTCTAATATTCACGGGAATGGTTGGAAGAAGGAAGGGATCGGTTATGAAACAACAGCAAACAATGGCATCGGAGACACATATGCAGAAGTTTCAATTGCAGATCAACAAATTTGGATTTATAAAGATGGGAAATTAGTCGTCACAACAAATGTAGTAACGGGTAAACATAGCACGAGTGAAGATACATCACCAGGTGTGTGGTACGTTCTATATAAACGAACACCATACACGCTGAAAGGAAGCGCAGTAGGTAAAGCTGATTATGCAGTTAAAGTAGATTACTGGGTTCCATTCACAAATAGCGGTCAAGGATTCCATGATGCAGGCTGGCGAAAAGATTGGGCAAATAATGCTTATTTAACAGGAGGATCAGGCGGGTGTGTGAACCTTCTACCTAATGTTGCAAAAACTGTATATGATAGTTTGAACACGAATGATCCAGTTATTGTGTACTAGAAAATAGGTACGTATCAAGAAATAAATAAAGCAGGAAATCTTACCTGATGGTATATGAAAAAACACCTCTTGAATTCACATACGAAGTATGTAAATTCAATGGAGGTGTTTTTGTTTGAAAACAAGAGTTCATTACCTGTAAGAAATAAAGTAGAAATAGATTGAGATGAAGAAACAGGTATTTAAATAGTCAATAAAATTGACATTGAATATCATTTTCATTTATTATGGAATCGTCGCATTTAATTAGACATGACTTTTTTATTAATATAATAGATTTTTAATAAGGTGTCCCATTAAAGAATTTAAACGTAGGAAAGGGTAATATAAAAATGAACTGGAAAAAAGGCGGATTATGGATTATTATTTTTTTCATTGTAAAAGGTACGATTTCTACACTGTTAATCGTTACAGGTGCTAAATATTTTGATTTATCATTTATGCAACTTTTCGTACTAATACTGGTCTTATTACTGATTTCTCTCATAAGCCGAAAATTGCTGTATAAACATAAACAAAACAAAAAGCAAAAAGAGCTAAATATATAATGAAGCCCCAGAGACCTTTGGATTTCTGGGGTTTTATTTCGATAGTTTTTTCTACATGTATATCAACTTAACAGAAAAGGTTGTCCAAAATGATAAAGTCGATGCTGATTAAAATGCGTCGGTTACTTTTATATAAGGATTGAAGAATCTTTATTCTGGAGCTACACACATTCATAAATTATGCTTGTTTTTCAATTGGTAGTTTAAATGTAAAAGTACTGCCTTCTCCTAATTTACTTTCAACTGTAATTTCTCCTCCGTGTAGTTCGACAATCCATTTTACCATCGACAATCCTAAACCTGTGTTTCCGGTGCTTGAAGATGTTCGTGCTGCGTCAACTCGATAGAAGCGGTCCCATATTTTCGTAATATGTTGCTCGCTGATGCCTATGCCATTATCGGAGACTTTACCTATTATGTTGGTTTCATCACGGAACAGTTGCATATGCACAGTGCCGTTCGCTTTGCTATAAGCAATCGCATTCGTTAGTAAATTCATTAATAAACGCATCATCAATGTTTGATCTGCTTTCATAAACAGGTCTTCCTCTATATGAGTTGTTATATCAATCGAAGCTTCTTGAACCATTAATGAAAGCTCTTCTACAACGATTTCCGTTAATTCACTCATATTGATACATTCAAATTGGAAATTATTATGCTTTCCTTGGTCAGCTCTTGCTAATAATAAGAGTTGTGAGATTAGCGCGGACATTTTACGTGATTGCTTTAAAATTACTTCTAACGATTCTTCCATTTCTTTCGGATTATTCCTCAGTGATAAAGCGTATTCGCATTGTGAAATAATAACAGATGTTGGTGTTCTTAATTCATGAGATGCGTCAGATGTAAATTGTTTTTCACTTTCGAACGATGTTTCCAATCGCTCAAACATTTTGTCAAAGGTTTGTGCTAAATGATACATTTCGTCTTTCGGTGAACCTTGTAAATGAATTCTCTTCGAAAGGTCTTTACCATCACCAATTTTACTAGCTGAATCACTCATTTGTTGCACAGGTCGAAACGCTCTTTGTGTAATAAAATATCCTCCCACTGCGGCAATGAGAATAAGTAATGGGAATGAGATGAGTGTTATCACGATAAGCGTATTCATCGTTGATGATAATTGGCTCATAGTCATTATTCCACGAATCCAGACTTGCTCATCGCCGCCTGCATTATGGAGAAAATCATATACAATCCATTCTTTATTACCGTCTTTAATAGTTTGTATTTCATCGGATTTAAGCGATATCTTTTTATTAAAGCTTGTTGGACTATTTCCTGCCAGCGGCTCACCTTGTTTACTATAAATGATGATATTTACTCCATCTTCAAAGGTTTCAAAATCATCGTCCATCTTTAATTGACCATGCTTATACTCGATATCTTCAATACTTTCTTTTACTGTGCTCTTCAATTGATCTTTCATATTAAAAAGCAAAACTTTATCTGAAGAAGTTAAAATAAAAGCTAACACGAGTGCCATAATAATTACAATTAGCCCCGTATACCACAGGGTCACTCTCATTTTGATTGATAGTCTTTTCATGATTCTACTCGCAATACGTAACCAGTTCCTCGTACTGTATGAATTAACTTCGTTTCAAACTGGCTATCAATTTTTTTACGAAGATAGCGGACGTAAACATCAATAATATTCGAGCCACCTTCATAGTCGTAATTCCACACATGTTGCTCAATTTTATCTCGTGTCAGCACAACGTCTTTATTACGAATCATATATTCTAAAATAGCAAATTCTTTACTGGAAAGAGTGATAACCTGGCCTCCTCTTGTTACTTTATGCATATTGCAATCTACCACTAGGTCAGCGATTTCAAACACATTAGATGTATTTCCTGTATTTCTTCGCATTAACACGCGAATTCTTGCTAGCAGTTCGTCAAAAGCAAACGGCTTTACTAAATAATCGTCCGCACCTAAGTCGAGTCCTGTTACGCGATCATCAATTGTATCTTTAGCTGTAAGAAGCAAGACAGGAGTTGTATGATTGTCCGCGCGTAATCTTTGTAATACTTGTAAGCCATCTATTCCGGGAATCATAATGTCAAGTACAATCAAATCGTAGGTAGCCATGTTTATATAATCTAAGGCATCTTCTCCATTCCCACATGCATCGACACTATAATGTTCAGTATTTAATCGTTTTACCAATATATTTTGTAAGTCTTGTTCATCTTCGACAATAAGAACTCGCATTACCATTCTCCTTTTCTTCTTATTAATATGTATCACTATAATTCCAAAACATTAAAGAAAGATTAGAAACTATTTAATTATATCATTTTATTTTTTTGTACATTAATCTTCCTTTAATGTTTGTTCAGTAACATAAAGGCAAGGATAAGGTGCACATGTAAAGGGAGGAAAACAGAATGAGAAAGTGGATGTTGATTGGAGCAATGTCTTGTTTAATTTTAACAGCTTGTTCTACTCAAGCTGATAACAATACAGAAGTACAACAACTGAAAGTGGAAAATGATACATTGCAAAAAGAAAGTGCTCAACTACAACAAGAACCACACAAAACAGGGCCTGCTACGAATGATACGAAGCAAATACAAGATTTTAAAAACGAAATCACATCTATCGTTGAAAAGGCAAATAACACGAAACCAGTTGGAGCTAAAGAAGAAAACTTAAATACGTACTTAGCAGCAAAAAAAGAAATTGATCAATTAGATGACAAAATAGATCTATCTGATAATCAGCTAGAAGCAGATTATCACGCCGGAACGATAACTATTGAACAATATAAAGCGCAAGAAAGAGAACGCGATATACTGGAAGATCAATTAGAGCAAGCAGAAAATGCGCTTGAAGCAAGATTTGGAATAGATGATTAATTATTAAGGAGTGGATGAACATGTTAAAACATAAAAAGAAAATAATGATAAGTGTAATTGCTATTTTAGTAAGTGGTATTGCTATTGTTGGGGGATATTATGGTATGGGTTACAATTATGCAAAAAAGAATGAAAACTACACAGAGAAACAAGTTCGTGAAATTTCTTTAGCGCATACAAATGGAGAAATTATGAATGTGAAAAAGGAATTCGAATTAGAAGATGACAACTTAGCACAATCTACATTTGAATATGAAGTGGAAATCAAGACACCTGATAATCTGTTAAATAGTTTAAAGGTTAGTGCTAGAACAGGTACAATAGAAATCAATAGTGAAGATTAAAAAAATATCGCGTATTTGAAAAAACTCCTAACAAAATTTGTTAGGAGTTTTTTCATGTTTATACTCTACTATTTTAAAAGGGGGATCGCTACAACACCATCAAGCTAATATTTTGATGTCCCCAAAAACAAAAATTTTATCTCTTCACAGTTAGTTGTCTATGAGAATTGAGTTCATTTTTTTGTGTTTGGATATTCGCTTTTCTTAGCATGATGGCAATGTGGTTCTACCCCTTATAAATGTTACAAAAATCTTTCAAATAGCTCTAACTTGCACAATGCTTCCCATTAATATAATACGCTGATTCTGTGAAAACCGTAAATACAACCTCTACTTCTGGAAGTCCAAAATCCATTACATATGTAGTAATGGCCTTGGCAAATCGATCACGAATTTCCTGTCCACGCTCGAACCATTTCACTTCAATAAGAGGAAACGCTTCTATTTCTTCTCCATTGAATACAAACGTAGAACTTGGTAGTTCCAACGTAAAATTATCCGTACCACACTCACAAATCTCTGCGAGCTCTTCTACTAATGGCTTGCTTATGCGTTTTAATTGTTCAGTAGTAATTCCACGAAACACAACATGCGGCATGTGAATCCCTCCGTTAGATAGCTTTATATTTGCTCACATCATAACACAATTTATTTTGCTGCACTAACATCTATTGGTACATTTCAATGACATTCTTAAGAATAATCATAAGTTATTGAAGCAATACATGTATTGTAACTATTTAAAATATTTGAGAGCTCGGTAATTGGGTAAATAAAAAAAGCCTTATCATTCTCCCTGTAAGGAGGCTGGAGGGGAGGCCCCTATTAGGAAAGGGATGGTGCGCTTATATATTTTAAAAAGAAAAGACACACTAAGGTATCTTCCTCCGACTTGATAACCACTTTAATTTTAATAACATTGGATTCCCATCCGAATAATATTTTACCACGTTAAGTAATGTTGGTCATTGAGAAAGTCAAATACGTAGCGTTCATATATAGTGACCCCTAGGAGTATGCAAAATTTAATACAATTTTTGTTGTTGATCCAACAACAAAAAAGAACCCTAAAACCGTGCCAGGATAGGAATGTATAAAAAATGCATAGGTCGATAGAACAAAGAAAGGAGGTTCCCTTGTAAGGGGAAGATTCCTCCTTGTCCTTGCTACTGATAATGATGCGTTATGTTAACTCCATATGTATAGAGTATACAGTCAAAAAAGTACAACACATCGCTTCTTCTAAATGGTACAATTAGGGAAAAAGAGGTGGAAGGATATGTATGATTACAAATTTGTGAAAGTCGAAATTGATGGATGGAAAGGGCAACCCAAAGAAGATTATAAGCGTATTATTATAGAACATGCTGAGGATGGTTGGGAATTTGTTCAAGTCCTTACGCTAACACTCGCAGGATATACGACTTCTTTGGAGATTATCTTCAAACGAACCAAAGAACTTCTTTAAAAAACGAAAGAGGTTTGCCTTAAATAACATACAAAAAGAACTGAAATATTTTGGAATCTAATTGTTCTCGATTTAACTTATAAGACAAATAAGCTAATATTAATCAACTTCCGATATCGATAATTATGTAAATCAGCTGTCCACATAGACAGCTGATTTTATTTTTCGGCATAGCATAGATTATTTTGAAAAATGCTGACGGTATCCTAGGGAGCATAAAAAGCAACAAAATACTAAACTTTAGAAGTTGAATATAGGATTATTAAAAAAGTATATGGAGCCAGATACTTTATAATTGTGATACATATTTTAAGGTTGTTAGAATACTCAAAATTTATCGTAAGAATCGCTATTTTTTTATAGTCTATTTACGTAATTTATGTTATGGTTTCATATGTTAATTACTTACAATTTTTTTGGGGGTGTAGGGGTTTGAAGGTAAAGAATCTAATATTATTAGCATTTTCACTTATGTTTGTAGCAGGGGGAGCAGCAGGGTGTACTACAAAAGAAAAACAAGTAGACAGTAAAATTTCTATTGAGCAAAATAAGAAAGAAGACTATGAAGAAAACTTAGCCTATCTAATGAAAGATGTTTCTGAACAGTCCAAGGTCGTAAGTGACATATTAACAGGCCAAAAGTCAGTAGAAGAGAAGAAGAAAGAATTTGATTTAGCTTCTAAAGACTTACTTGAAACATCTGAAAAGGTTAAAAAATTAAAGCATGACGAAAAGTATAAAGATGTGCAATTTACAATGGATACTGCTATGGGTTTACTAGATATGTCACTTAAATCAATTGGAGACGGTCTAGAATTAAAAGATAGAAAATTAATAGCAATAGGTAATGATGCAGTAGTTAAGGCTTCTAAGAAGATAGACGAAGCAAACGAGATGATGAAAGACATCAAATAGAAAGATAAATTAATACAGTGGTAATTTTGTTATCTTCTGAACTACTAGAAAATGAGTTTGAAGAAAGCAGGGAGAGATGTGAAACGAAAGGCACTAAAACTTGCGTTATCCTTCATGCTATTAGTAGGAGGAGTTGGTTGTGGAAGTAATGCAATAGATGAAGAGCACGCTATTGTTTCGAAAGATGATGCAAAAAAGGAAGACATTTATGCAGGTAACCTACTCCAATTAAATAAAGAGTTTAACACTATTATTGAAGATCTAGCTATAGCTGAGGAAAAGTGGAATGGATAGAAAAAGCATTCTAAAACAAAGGGGTATATGTCAATGAAACGTAAGATTTTATCTTTTTTAGTAGTTCCAATGTTAATGTTAACTGGGGTTGGATGTGAGACTAAGGTTAAGAAAGATGAAGCAATGGAAGCTTCTGTTAAACAGAATAAAAAAGAAGACTTCAGTAAGAACCTAGCATATTTAATGAAAGATTTCTCCGAACAATCTAAAGAAATAGACGGTATTGTAAAAAGTAGCAAGTCAATGAAGAAAAAGTCAGAAGAGTTAAAAGAAGTATCTAAACCTTATTTACAGTTAGTGGACAAAATAAGTAAGTTAGAGTATGAAGTAAAAGATCACCCAGTACAACATAATGTAGGTGTAGCGATGATTCATGTAAAAGATGGGGTGGAAATCATACAAGAAGGTTTAGATAAGGGTAAAGAATATGAAGTTGATGGTGGGCTTGAAAGATTAGAGACTGCTTCTAAGTTAATAGATAAAGCAAACAAAGAATTGAAAAAATCTAAGTAACCTAACTATAGGGGAATGTGTTAAATCTATAGGCTATCCTATAATTAATGGATCCTAAAGCTTAATACATAATAAAAATACCGGTTCTAATAAGAACCGGTATTTTAAATGGTATTATTTTGAAGTACACACTAAATGAAAATTCTCTTTCTCTACAATTAGTTATTTTGAGAATTCAACTCATTTTTTCTTTTTGGGGGTATTTACTTTTCTTAAGTTGATGGGCATGTGGCGGTACCCCATGCCCATCAAGCTAAGGTTTTGAAGTACCCCCTAAATGAAAATTTTCTTTCTCTATAGTTATTTATTTTGAGAAGTCAGCTCATTTTTTAATTTTAGAGGGTATTTTGTTTTATTAGGTTGATAGCGATGGGACTGTACCCCGTTAATAACAATTAGTAAAATTTAATTAAAAAATTGTGAATTTTTTATAGTTTTTTCTGTATTGTTTTACATGTTTCGTGATTTGAGATAGTTTCTGCAACATATAAGGTTCTTTAATTATTTTATCGTTTTTAGACAGAAGACTTTTATTTTAAAGATCTGAAGGTATAAAAGATAAATTTTGTTAGGCGTAAGTATGAGTAAATTGGTATAATATAGTAATGTAAGTGGAAGGTGGAAAATCTGATATTAGTAAATCGGGCATACAAATTTCATATGCATCCAAATAAGTATTAATAACATTTCCCTCTCTGAACATAAAACTATACACATACTATGATAGATAATATAGGCGTTATTCTTATTATATTGCCCTAAAATAATCAAACCAGGTTATTCGAAGAAAGGAGTGGAAATATGAATATTGGTGAACGTATTCGACAAATCCGTATACATAAAGAATTTACGCAAGGGGAATTAGTATCAGAAATATGCTCTATAACGTATTTAAGCAGAATTGAAAATGGACAAATTAAACCTTCTGTTTCTTTTTTAGAAAAGGTCGCTAAAAAGATGGAAGTTGATTACAATTTTCTTGTAGATGCAGATTATGGGGATATAGAACCTATGCTCCTTGGAATATGTAATAAGTATAAAAATGATAAAATTATAAGTGAAAAAGATTTATCTTCTTTAGAACTGTATGTTCGTGATATAGACTCTATTCTTTTATTATTAAAGGCTTATGGTGTTTTAATATACTATCATTCCCGAAATAATAACTTAGTATATGTAGAAGCAATTGTAAATCAGGCTGTGCAAGTTATTCCAAATCAAATAGACCTCCAGTATACTGAAGATTATATATATTATTTAATGGCTCGAGGTTATTATTTTTATAATAAACAAGATTATATGGCTGCACATGAAATCTACGTGAAGATAGAGAGTTTACTTGATCTAGAAGAAACTACTCAACACGCCAGTGTATATTATAATCTGTGTCTTGTAAATAAAGCGCTGTATAAAGATAAAAGCATTAGTCGTTTGTATGCGCAGAAAGCTTACAAAATATTTTTGAGATTTAATATAAAGAATAAAGTAATAGATACTTTGTTAATGCTCGCAATACTGTATGATTTAGATGGATTATATGACAGGGCTCTTGAATGCTTACAGCAGGCAGAAAGTAGGTTGGAAGATAAAGGAGATTCTATGTATTCACCTATAATCTCGTATAATTATGGGAAAATTTATCAAGGTTTAAAAGACTATACTAATGCTATTAAGTACTATGAAGAATGTTTGCAATTAAGTGAGTTTCTCGAACAAAAACATCAAAAGGTATACGCATTACGAAGCTTAATAGAGATTCATATAGAATTTAAAGATTGGAAAACTGTTAATAAATTTATGGATGAAGCGTTTGATTTATTATCAATTTTTGATGTACCTTACGCTAATGTTCAACTATATGGATTGAAGGGGCAGATATCTAAATTAAGAGGAGATGATTATGGATATGAAAAACAGATGCAAAAAGCAATTGAAATTGGTTTAGAAAAGAAACAATATCCTTTAGTAAGTGAACTGGCTCATGAACTAGGAGACTATTTTTTTGATAATCGCGCTTATAAAATGTCAGCAAAATATCTAAAAATATCAATTGAAAATTCGACGAATTAAAACAAACTAAAAATACATAGATAGAGGGAGATTAATCAAGGATCTTGGTAATGATATCCGCAATATCCCCTCTATGTGATTCTGCAGTAATAGTAGGTATTGGATTAATATAATTTAACATAAGATAAATCACAAATAAAATTGGTTAAATAGGTAACTTGTTTTTATAAAAAAAAGGAATTATAAATCAAAATTTTTTACTAATTCCGTGTAACAAAGGACATCCATTAGTATTTAAATTAACAAAGCAACTACTACTGGAGGTTGGAATTATGAAAATCAAAAAAATTTATGTCATTCTTACTACAGCTATTATGTTATCCGGTATTTCTTTATTTGAAAATATAACTAGTACAGATACTACACAAAATGTAGCTGCAGAAACTAGTATAGAAGACATCTCAACTTTCTACGCTGATATTCAACCAGGTGCTGATTAATTAATCCCCCATATTCAAGATTTCCTTCAAATACATACCCTTATTAAATAATCCATAGATAAAAAACAGGCGGAAAGTAAGTTCCACCTGTTTTTTTTATTATATTAACTTTGCTTTAAACGAAACTAAGTAGTTAATTTTATTTTCAACGATAGCAATATTTTTATTTGTACAAGGTTAAATCCTATAGAAACTTTCCTGAATTACAAAACATGTAAAATAATATAGAAAAAAACAACAATAATTTTAAATATTTTTAACTGAATTTTACTAATTGTTATTAACATAAATTATCACGTATATTTTAGGTACAGAAAGTTAGACAGCAAGGAGGTGGTTAATCTGATGCTAGAGACAAAAAGTTCTATAGATATGATAAACAATATAAATTATCATTTGGATCTTGGTGGGAAAAATAATCAACGTTTAAAAAACTTTTCAAATGAACAAGACGTATTGCCATATCATGTTTACAAACAGCAATTGAATAAACAAGCATCCCAAAAAGAATCGATTAGTCTAGCTCAACCATTTATTCATATTAATACCTTAGCACAAATTCTATATGAAGCATTTCACAATCAAATATTTACAGCTTTGGCACCTATTCTATTTGTTTTTCAACCGAATATTGTAACTGGTATATCTACCCCAGGTGCTTATGCAATAGATTTTTATAATGATTATTTTATTCATTTAAAAGACATCAATGTTCAAGAATTTAAGGCTGGAATAGGTGAAGAAAAAGGACCTATAGCTATTGGATATATGATAAACCAAAGCGAAAGCATTCAGCATTCAAAAGAATTTATGTATCCAAAGTTACAGGACCAAACTACAGAGTGTATGTTAGCCTTACAAAAGCAATTGCAGATACATGGAGAGTTAGAAGAGCAAATTCAGCTATCATTTGATTTCAAGAAAATAATGATGCCTTTAATCGTCTTACAATGGATTAAACAGACAGCTTTATATTAAAGGAATAAAAAAGGTTGGTGATGTTGGAGATAGAAGGCAACATAAATTACCTTCTATAACATCTAAACCTGTCACCAATCTTTGTTAATGAAATTTGAAGTACTCTAATATTTGTTTTCTGAACATTCTAAAAAGATGGTTACTATGTCTAAAAATGAAAAATTAGCTAAATTACGTAATCAAGAATTTGATACAAAAAAATTAATTGGTGCAATCGATGAAGATGAATTGAAAAAAATAGCGGGTGCCGGAGATGGGCCTCCAGAGTCGTGTAATTGATTTAAAATTCTAACGTCAGGTGGTTGATATGATGAATAATCAAGTTTTAAACATTAAAGGTTTGCATAAAAAATATAAAGACAAACATGTTTTAAAAGGGATTGATTTAACTATAAAAAAGGGTGAAATATTTGGATTATTAGGCCCGAATGGCGCTGGTAAATCTACATTTTTTAAAATCATTTTAGGATTGATAGAGGCTGATGAGGGAACTGTAGAAGTATTGGGAATGGATATACAAAAGAATAGAATAGAAATCTTATCTAAAACAGGTTCATTAATTGAAGCTCCAACCTTTTACGAGCATTTATCCGGATACGAAAACTTGTTAATTGCTTCTAAAATGAAAAATGTTCATGATAAAGAACATATAAAAGAACTTTTGAATTTATTTAAACTATATGAGGATCGAAATCGTGCTTTTAAAAAATATTCTCTTGGTATGAAACAACGTTTAGGATTAGCTGCTGCTTTCATAAATAACCCTGAATTATTAATATTAGATGAACCTACTAATGGCTTAGATCCACAGGGAGTTTATGAAGTGAAAGAATTAATAAAAAAAGCTCCAAAAATGTTTAATTCTACCATAATCCTTTCAAGTCATATTTTAAGTGAAGTGGAACAAATGGCTGATCATATCGGGATTATTCATCATGGAGAAATAAAGTACCAAGGTTTATTATCTTCTTTACAAAATAAACAATCATTAAATATTGTTGAAATTAGTGTTAATAATATGACTCTTACTGATAAATTACTTGAACAATCCAATTATACATTCAATGTAAATAATAACATCTTTAGTATTGAATATAACGATGAAAAATCACTGAATGATATTCAACAACTATTAGTAACGAATCAGATTTTTATTCAATCTTTCCAAACCAAAAAGCAAAATTTAGAGGAAGCATATTTAGATATTGTTGAACAAGGTGCTGTAAGTGTATGAGAAATGTATTAGCCACTGAGTATATAAAATATAGAAAAAGTCATTTTTGGTTTTTGGTTATCTTAGGACCTATTATACTTGCATTAGGTGAATTTGCTGGACTAAATTACTATAGTAATTCTCATACTATTAAATTAGAAACTATATTCGGTATAAACTTGCAAATTTTAAAATACATATTAAACTTTTTTATGGTGTTTATTATAGCTAGTGTAAACAATGTTGAATATAAAAATTCTACGTGGAAAAGAACATTTACGTATCCAGTACAGAAATTTAGTGTGTATATAAATAAGTTCCTTGTTGTTATGGTTGCTCTTATTATTACAACCGTAATACATATGATTTGTACAGTGTTATTACTTCCAGGTTTAGGTGTTTCTTTAGATGCGGTTTCCATGCAGCATGTGTTTGTTTTTACGTTATATCCATTTCTTATTAGCATCCCATTTTGCGCTTTGGCGTTCATTATATCCATTAATGTATCGAATCAATCAGTGATCGTTGCACTAGCTCTAGCTTCGTATCTTTTCGGCGATATATTAAGCTCAACTAAGCTTTGGTGGTTTCCTATTTCATATCAAATCTTATATTTTCCAATCAATTATGTGAATAATCTAGATGTTTTTAATACGTTATGGTCATACGATAAATGGTACATGCTAGCAGGAATTCCTATTACTATTCTTATTTTAGGAATTGGATACATCTTATTTATTAAAATGGATAATAAAAACTAACAAAGGAGATCTCAAATGATAAATTTAATTTATTCCGATTGGATAAAAATAAGAAAACACCCACAACAAATTACATTTTTCATCTTAGCACTTTGTCCGATTATATATTCAATGATTATGTATACTAAATTCGTGGTAGGAGAGTATAATCACGGTTTGGATAATTCATGGATGGGCGTATGGATGTTTATATCTTTTTTCTATGTTGGTTTTTTTCTCCCTGTCATTTCAGGGATGGTAACAGCCTTCTTGTGTCAGTTTGAAAACAAAACCAATTGGAAAATAATGCATCTATCTCCAAATACTAATTTTAAAATTGTTTTATCTAAATTTGTATCTAGTGTGTTATTATTTTCTGCAATACACTTAATAGTTTTAATGAGCTTGTATGTATCAGGAATGTATTTTGATTTTACAGATCCATTTCCTTTAGAATTTATGATTAAAGTATTTTTAATTTCTGTTGTTGCGACATTTCCTCTTATAATAGTGCAACTCCTATTATTCTTATTTATAAAAACATCTATCACTTTTACATTTGTTAATATAATCCTATCTTTAATCGGTTTATTTCTTTTTTCAGAAGCAAAGTGGGGATTTGGATATTTATGGTCTTTACCATTCAAGTCTATAGAATTAGTTGATCAAGTTATATTATCTATTGCTATATTATTGGTATCAATAGTTGCATTTACCATTGGTATGATTTTAATTACAGTACGTTATGTAAAATCATTGAGAAAGACAGTATAGAAAGAGAAATGGCCCTTAGAGGGACCTGATAGTATCCCAGTTAGGTAAACAGCAAAAAAAGGCCAATCTTTTCAAATATATACAGAAGAATTGACACTCCCACCTCTAAAGGGGCAAGCCGGCTAACGCCAGTGGACTTCTTGCTACCAAAGGTGACGCTCGTGCTGACATGTAAGATTGCCATCACTCTCACAAAAGACCATATAGGGGTAGAGTCACATCGCTATCAAGCTAAGATTTTTAATTACCCCCAGAACGACAATTTCATGCATCATTGACTACTGATAATGATGCGTTATGTAGACCTCACAGATAGATATGGGTATACAGTTCTTCTTTTATGGTACACTTCAATAAAAGGGGGGTAAGAGGTTTGAAAAAGTGGATTAAAATCACATCAACCTTAGTTATTGCTATAGCAGTTGGTATTTTTACTGGTTACAAAGTCGGTACGTATGCAGGTTCAGACGTTAAGGAAAAGCAGACTGAGAGAATTAAAGGGGAAGAGGTAATACTTGACCTCAACTCTGATCGTCATATAATCAATGCAATGCACAAAATGACTCATCAAAAAGTATTATCTCACGAAAAGCAAGGATTTATCAAAATGACTCCAGAAAATATCGGAAAAGTACGTCGAGCGATTGATGAAAGTAATAGTGGAACCTTACAATATAAAGAACAGTACCTTAAGATGTTGGTTCGTTGGTATGAAGGCGATTTCTCTCAATCGGTTGAGGAGCATAATTTATTATGGGAATGGGACAATAACAGCACTGGTAAAGCATACGAATTAGCGACACCGGAACAAGAAGAAGCATACATTTTAGAACAAGCGAAGTCTGAAAAATAATAAAGGGGTATCGTCACCTCGCTATCAAACTAATAAAAAGAAATGCCACCCTAAAATGAAAAAATGCGCTATTCTTTCTGTAGAATCATAGGAAAGGATGGCGTTTTTTATGTCTGTTTCTGTGTCTGACGAATTACAACCATTTGCTCAAGAGATTCAAAGTTTGTTATCTCCAAATACCTTGCGGGATCTTGCTAGAGATGTTGGTTTTGTACAACGAAGCAGTAAGTATCAAGCAAAAGATTTAGTAGCTTTATGTGTATGGGTGAGCCAAAATATAGCTATGACTTCTTTAGCTCAGTTATCTAGCTGTTTAGAAGCATCAACAGCAGTACTTATCAGTCCTGAGGGACTGAATCAACGATTTAATAAGGCGGCCGTCCAACTTTTACAACACCTACTGGCCGAACTACTAACCAAAAAATTGGCCACATCTATGCCGATTTCTTATCCATACACTTCTGTTTTCAAGCGTATTCGTATTTTAGATTCAACTGCATTTCAACTCCCTGATGTATTTTCATCGGTTTATCCAGGTGCAGGAGGATGCAGCCATACAGCTGGGATAAAAATTCAACTTGAGTATGATTTGTTAAGTGGACAGTTTCTACATATTCATACAGGTCCAGGTAAACAACATGATCGCACTTACGGCTCTCTGTGTGCACCAACTGTGATAGCGAATGATTTATGTATCCGAGATTTAGGTTATTTTCATTTAAAAGACCTTCAATATATACAAGATAAAGAGGCCTATTATATCTCTCGTATCAAGTCGAATACACGTATATATCAAAAAAATCCTAACCCTGATTATTTTCAAGATGGAAGAATTAAGAAAGGTACAGAGTATATACAGATAGATATGGAGACGTTAATGAACTCCCTTCAACCAGGACAAACATGTGAAATAGCTGATGCTTATGTAGGAATGATTGATAAAGTGCCAGCTCGTGTAATTGTTCATCGATTAACAAAACAACAGCAACAAAAACGATTACAAGATCAAGCAGTAAGAGAAAAAAAGAAAGGAATGAAGTATTCCCCTCGTAGTAAACGACTCAGTGGTATCAATGTATATATGACAAACACCCCTACAGATATTGTCCCGATGGGACAAGTGCATGATTGGTATTCTTTACGTTGGCAAATTGAAATTTTATTTAAAACTTGGAAATCATTCTTTCACATTCATCATTGTAAAAAGATAAAACGAGAACGATTGGAATGCCATTTGTATGGGCAACTGATTGCCATTCTACTCTGTTCTTCTATCATGTTTCAAATGCGCCAATTGCTCCTCATGAAGAAAAAACGAGTGCTTAGTGAGTATAAAGCCATATATATGATTAAAGGCTATTTTCTTCTTCTATTCCAAACTATACAAAAAAACACCCAAGAGCTATCCAAGGTGTTACTTCGCCTGTTCAATCTCCTACAGCAAAACGGGAGAAAATCTCATTGGTATGAGAAAAAAACGGTCTTTGATATATTAGGTGTCGTTTACAATTGTACCATGTCTGATAATCAAGCCGCTTAATTCAAAAAAGTGAAACCCGTTAGGGTTTATTTGATATGCAGATTTTTAAATCGGTCATAATAATTCTTTAGAAAACAGAAAAGATCTATTTGAGTTAGTCCTTACTGCAGCTTAGCTTGATAGCGATGTGGCGGTACCCCATACCCATCAAGTTAAAAGCTCACACCACCCCCAGAACGATAATTTTGTGTTTTGTACAGCACCGAGGTTCATTTTTATCGTTTTGAGGAAACTTTTTCTGTTAGGTTTATAGATTATAAAATAGAGTACTAAGCATCCGATTTGAAAGCAGATATCCCTCTTTTGGTTACCCAGGCGCAGGAGGATCATTCTGTCTTGCCGATCCAGATGAAAAGTTAAGTTATATTTATGCGATGAACAAACATGGATTTGGCATGGCCAATGAACGAAGAGAACTTGCACTAATAAAAGCTCTTATACGGTTGCCTCTGAAAAAATGAAAATATGTAAAAATAGTTGGGGATATTTTTATGTTGTACGGTTTTTGGCTATGAATAGTGGAATAAATATTAAGTATTCAACAGTTCAAATAAAACGAGTCATCTTTTTATTTTAAGAAAAAAGATGACTCGTTTTATGCTAAAATTCACTTAGTGTATATTTTCGTTAAAATGTGGGTGGGCCCCCTTTTAGCAAAACCGGAGTGGAAATGATGAGTATAAACAGTTTTGTGGGATTGATAAAGGACGAATTATTAAAAGAGGTAAGTATAAGAAGTGAGGATGAATTCGAGCCTGTAGTAGTTAAAGATATTCCTAGACTTTGGAAGTGTTTAGGGATGGGTAATTATGCCGCAGTATTTATGCACAAAGAATATAAAGATTGGGTAGTGAAAGTTTACGCACGAGAAGGAGAAGGAATTGAAAAAGAGTCAGAAGTATACCGAAGAATCGGAAATCATCCTTCTTATTCGAAGCTTATATATAAAGGAGAAAATTTCATAGTATTGAAACGTTTAAAAGAAATTACCTTATACGATGCTGTTCATAAAGGGATTAAAATTCCTAAGCAGGTGATCCTTGATATCAATGCAGCTTTAGAGTATGCAAGGGAACAAGGATTAACTCCTTGTGATGTTCACGGAAAAAATGTGATGATGGAAAAGGGAAGGGGATATGTAGTCGATGTATCTGATTTCTTAAAAACAAAAGAAGATAGTAAGTGGAGAGACCTAGAAAAGGCATATTTTACATTTTATTTGCCTTTCATTTATAAATTTCCTTTCCCTGTTAAAATACCGTATTTTATGTTAAACATTGTTAGACGTTCGTATAGAAAATATAAGAAGCTTAAAAAGAAATTCAAATTGTAAAAAGACCACATACTTATCTTTAAGTTAGATAAGTGAACCACTAGTAAACAAAAGGACCGTACATTTTAGATATGTCTAATATGTACGGTCCTAATTTTATAATTTCATGAAGTAATCAGTAAACTTTACATTTCCTTTTTCACGCAATTACTTATTTTCTTCCTCAAACCCTTTATTCTTTTTCTCTAACTTTTCAATTCTTCTTTTAAGTAAAGCAATGCCGGCATTTTGACTGTTCTCGTTCCGTTTAATCCTAGGGTCCACAAATACTTTTTATTGTTGATTTTGCAAGGAATTGATGCGTTTTTTGAGCACAGTATGGTTTTATTCACTCCGGCTTCTTCCTGTCACACTCTTGAAGTTAATTATATTTTTCTACGTACTAAATAAAAAGATAAGGCCCCCATAATAACAGGTGCAACGAAATCAAAGAAATGGGAAAATTTAAAAGGAAAAAGTAAAAGAAATGGTATAAGTGTATAGATAACTGCTTGTCCTATAAATACAGGAATTCCAAATTGAAATTCTCTACATCGTTTGATTTTCCTGTATAACACTTCCCCAATTAGACAAGCTACAAGAGCCGGTATACTACCATAAGTGACGATCGTTTTAATGAATCCTAATACAACGTTCGGGTGAATAAAGCTAGGATGAGAAATATATGAAATCAAGAACCATCCAAAAATAAAAGCAAACAGACTTGCAGCATAACTAATTGCAAATTTTATCAACGTAATCATCCTCACAGTTTTCTAGTATTAACTCTATCGTATGACATGAAATCCTATTATTAGTAGTAAGAAAAAAGCGGATCCCTACTCTAAAAAGGCATCCACTCATCCTTCTATACTTGTTTTATTTTCTTTGCCCTTGCAAACTTCCAAAAAGCTGCAAGTAGTATGAGCAGTGGAATTCCCTGAATAAAGAGAAATCCTCCGAAAAAATAAAGTGCACGACTAACTAGAGGAGGGGCTGTTGCCGACTCACCCGCAAAATAAGCCCCATAATTAGCCGCTACACCTGCATAATCAGCTATCCCACCTATAAGAAAAGCCGCTGGACTTATGATTAGATTTATCCCTAAACAGATCATTATTGAAGATAGGTTTTTAGCCTTAATTTTTGGTGAAACAGACAAGAAAAATAAGAATATTGCAGTGCCGTTTATAAGAAGTAGTGTTATTACAAAATAAATTCCCATGATATCCCTCCATGATTTTAATTGTACCATCAGCAAGGACAACTTTGTGTAAATTTGGATGAATAGGGTCTTCATGTGAGGTTAACATAACGTCTCATTAACAGTAGTCAATGATGCATATAATTTTCGTTTTTGCTTTCTTTTCTGAGCTGGATAGCGGTGGGGTGAGTCATAAATTGTGGAACACATTCTTAAGTTATTTAATATGAAAAAATGAAACTCTCCTTCTGCAATCCATTCAAATGGCTCAATCTCCGCTTTTTTTGAATTCCCTGAAGTGCTAAGCATAAGCAAAATAATTAACTATCCTATGCAAGAAAGTTAGGCTAGTTAATCGCATATGTTTTATTGAAGGGATGTGATTACATTATGGAACGACCGAATTGGGGAATTGGAGGATTAGTATTCGTTGGCTGCATGTTTCTTGGCGGAGGAGTGGGATCTATATTAGGCGATACGCATGCTGGATGGCTAATAGGGATGGGTGCTGGATTTATTGGGATGGCTTTAACGAGACTGGTCAGAAAGTAATATAACGGGATTCTTCTTCGGGTAAATAAGGGAATATGTACGTAAGTAATTCATGGTATAAGAGCTCTATAAATTATAGTTAGAAACTTCTCTTTTCAAAATTTCTCCATACATAGATATGATTCTCAAGTCGGAGGATGGCACCTTAGGGTGTTTTTTTTATGCTCTCTAAAAATGTTTTACCATATAATAGATTTCGTGAGATTCCGATAATCTTTTTTGTAATAGAATAGATTCATTACCGTTTCAGACCGACGTATTCATTCATAACCTAACAGTAAAAGGGGGATGATTCAAGGTATGGCGTGTAATGATGAATTAATTTGTCAACAGTTTGCAAGAATTATCGGTGGCCAAGAAGGATTCGCCGGTGGAAAATGCGTGGCAACAATAAATCGGGATGAAATACAAGCAACTATCTTAGGAAAACGTTTTAGAGTAACAACTTCCTTCTCATTCGAATCACGAGATAATAAAACTGGACGAGCATTATGTTTAGGCCGGGTAGCGCTATTGCAAAGAGAAGTCAATGGGTTTGTTGCTACAATTATTAAACAAGGAATAATCGTTTCGTCTATACACAATGAGTGGTTATGTGATGAGCCGAATTTAATTTACGTTAATATCGAAGACGTTGATGATCCGCTAAGCTTCGCAAGGAAAGTTAGAAAAGCGTTATGTAATTAACCAATTTATCCCACTTTAATGAGCAGTAAGACCCCCACCTCAAAATTCAGCGAAAGCAAAGAAGTTAGGTGGGGGATCAACTGCCCATAAAAGTCCGATTGGTTCAACTAATAATCAGTGGGGGATGAAGAAAACCCCCACTGATTAAAGTTTCACTTTATTTAGTTAAATGAGCAATATGAAAGGATCTTTAATTGAAAGATCCTTTCATACATAAGATGAAGGTTTTTCCTTGTATTTTATTAATTAAGTTCACTTGATTAGCAAACGAACGTAATTCCTGTGCACGAATCGATATAATAATTTCTGCTTTTATTGTAGTGTCAGTCTTTTAGTAGCAATTAAATATTTACGAAAAATTTTGACAAAGAAATACATATATTTTTGTTATGCTATGAAAGTTATTGATTTGTAATGTATATATAGGAGGATTTTTTAATGTTAAAGAAATTGTTATTTTTTGTACTTTTGAGTTTGTGTGTAATGTCTTTAAGTGCTTGTAAAGGTGATGAAGAAAAGTTAAAAGTAGCATCAGATGAGCAAAAAATAGATGAAGATAAAAAAGTAGCGGAGGAAGAAAAACGTAAACAAGAAGAGCAACAAAGAGCAGAGGAAGAAAAACGTAAACAAGAAGAGCAACAAAGAGCAGAAGAAGAGAAGCGTAAACAAGAAGAGCAGCAAAGAGTAGAAGAGAAGCGTAAACAAGAAGAGCAGCAAAGAGTAGAAGAGAAGCGTAAACAAGACGAAGAGTAGAAGAGAAGCGTAAACAAGAAGAGCAGCAAAGAGTAGAAGAAGAGAAGCGTAAACAAGAAGAGCAGCAAAGAGTAGAAGAAGAAAAACGTAAGCAAGAAGAGCAACAAAGAGTAGAAGAAAAGCGTAAACAACAAGAGCAGAAGACTCAGCAACAACAGTCTATACAACAAGAGAGAACACAAAAACAAGAAAAAACCACACAAGCAACAGGTGGGAAACCAACAAGATCACAAATTTCAGTTGGTTCACATGTAGTTATTCAATTAGATAATGACTATAGTAAAACTGTAAGTGGTGTTGTGAAAGACATTTTAACACATAGTGAAACACATACATACGGCATTAAAGTTCGATTACAAGATGGACAAATTGGCCGTGTTCAAAGTGTTAATTAGTGAAAAAAGATTTGACTACTTTTCAAATAAATAAACGCTACAAAAAACCGGTTCTTTCGTAAAGGAACCGGTTTTTTGTAGCGTTTTGCTTAGCGTACGAAATCTCTATCAAGTTACCACATACAAGGTAATAGATGTTTTTATAATTTGAAAGGAGAGGAAACGAGCTTGGAGGGAGTACTGGAACCATACAATAAATACATTGAGGGGACATGTTTATCCGCCCGTTCTAATTAACTAAAAGAAGAGCTTTCCCATACCGAGTAGACTACTAAGCATTCCGATTCCATTCATGGTGCCTTTTCCTACTGTCAGTAAGTTTCCAAGCATTCCTGGCTGACCGTTATTCCCCCATCCCATAGGACTTACCTGTCCTCCCCATCCTGGAGGGTTTCCAAAAATACCCCAGTTATTATTGGTATTAAAATTAAAAGCTTTAGCTGGTGGCGATAGTAAAGCGGCGAGATGACCTTGTGCGAACATCCCTGTATGATTGAATGGTTGAGCCCAGGGTAAGGGAGGTTTTTGGAAATTACCTGCATGGCCTGGTAATGGAGTCCAATTAGCAGGATGTCCTTGGGGCATCATCCCTGCATAATGGATTGGCTGACCTAAAGAGAAGGGAGGAGTTTGAGGATTGAAACCCGTATAATTGGCTGGTGAATCCCAACCAAATGGATAGACTCGAGGACTACAATTCTCAGAGATCCTCAGACCATTCATTCCCTCGGCTTTAGTTATTAGGGGCTGTGAATATAATGATGACATTGCAATTTGGTTATTATAGTGTTCCTCGTCGCCCTTTGAATTCAAATACCAATATTGGTGCATAAGCTTATTCCCCTCACTTTAAAAATGTAATGTTAGACTTAGCCTATGTAATATTCCTTTTTATGGATGGTTACATAACTAGATTTACAAGCCTGTATTTAGAGGAATAGGTGTATGGTCTTGTTGATTTATCCTACTATTTGCGGGCAATAAGACAACTCCACCTCAAAATTCAGCCTAATTTAATTTCGGTTAACAAACGCGTTTATAAAGGTTTAATCAATAAAAAAGATTTTAAAATGTTATGTTGAGCAAATAGAATTACTAAAAAGAGAATATCCATTCGAAGAGTTTGGCAAAATACTGCAAGGATAATGTATTCTTGTGCAGATATACAAACGACTTAAACGAATTAATGGAATTTATAATGAAGGGGTAAATGAATATATGAGTGAAACATTACATAAAAGAAAGCCACCATATTTAATGCTTGTAATCCTTTTTATTGGAGCATTTGTTTCGTTTCTAAATAACTCGCTTTTAAATGTAGCCTTGCCATCAATAATGAAGGATTTAGACATAAAAGATTATTCAACGATTCAGTGGCTTTCTACAGGGTATATGCTTGTAAGTGGTATATTAATTCCAGCCTCAGCATTTTTAATAACCCGCTTCTCCAATAGGAGCTTATTTATTACATCTATGTTGATTTTTATTCTTGGTACGGTCTTAGCGGCTTTAGCACCGAACTTTAGTTTATTACTTACTGGTCGGATGGTTCAAGCAGCAGGTTCTTCAGTCATGGGGCCTTTGTTAATGAATATTATGCTAGTAAGCTTTCCAAGAGAAAAAAGGGGAACAGCGATGGGGATTTTTGGGTTAGTTATGATTACAGCTCCAGCAATTGGACCGACACTATCAGGTTATATTGTAGAGTATTATGACTGGCGTTTGCTTTTTGAAATGATTTTACCGTTAGCAATCATTAGCTTACTGTTAGGGATTTGGAAGTCGGAGAATGTCATGAAACAAAACAAAAATGCAAAACTTGATTATCTCTCATTACTATTATCTTCTGTCGGTTTTGGCGGTTTGTTATATGGATTCAGTTCTGCAAGCACCGACGGTTGGACGAATAAAGTGGTCTTAACAGCCTTAATCATAGGCGCTATTGCCCTAATTGCTTTCATTATACGTCAATTAAAAATGAATGAACCGTTATTGGATTTACGTGTTTATAAGTACCCAATGTTTGCACTTGCGTCTGTAATTGCGATTGTTAACGCAGTGGCCATGTTCTCGGGTATGATTTTAACCCCAGCTTATGTACAAAACGTCCGCGGTATTTCACCGCTGAGCTCTGGGCTGATGATGCTTCCAGGTGCGGTAATAATGGGGATTATGTCACCAATTACAGGTAAACTATTTGATAAATATGGCCCTCGCATTCTTGGTATAGTAGGACTTTTCATTACAGCCGTTTCAACTTATATGCTAGCAAATCTGCAACTCGACTCTAGTCACACGCATATTATTCTTATTTACACACTGCGGATGTTTGGGATGGCGATGGTGATGATGCCACTTATGACAAATGGTCTTAATCAATTGCCAACGCGCTTAAATCCGCACGGTACAGCTGTTAATAATACAGCTCAACAAGTATCCGGTTCAATTGGTACTGCTATCCTTGTTACGATTATGAATTCGGTAACAAAAACAAAAGCTGAAAGTCTAATGGCTGATGTAGATCCAACAACCTTCACAGAAGCTACGAAGGCAATGTTAACTCAGAAGGCTTTATTATCTGGAATTCAATATTCATTTTATGTAGCGCTTGGCATGAATATTGTTGCACTACTATTAGTTTTTTTCGTTAAACGTGTAGATACAAGCGCGGAAGCTGTCGAGAGGTTAAATCGGTAGAGTAAAATAAAACTTTAGATCATGATTCCTATAAGTTTTTACTGTTTAGTTAGACTATGAAGAAATGCAAATTTCTGCTGCTAAGGCGCTGGTATTTAAATTTGGAAAAGAACCAGTGAAATATAGTAAAAAGGATCTGATATTCATATCAGATCCTATTTCATTAGTAACACAGTATACTTGCTTATCGTATTTGTTTGAATTGACATTAGGAACTACTGGTTTTCCCAATACTACAATCTTTAGCTCTCAATTTCTGATAAACATTATAATAATACGCTTCATTTTAATTTAGTATTTTCTCTGCAAGTTATAAATCTAATATCAACAAACAACTTAGATTAACAACCTGATAAGCAATATCATAATCGTGAATAGTTAGGGAAAAGATAAAATAAGGTAATCAATTACATATCTTTATCCCAGGCGATTCATTGCTATCTTCTTTTTATTGAATGGGATATTTTATTTCATGCTTTTTTGAAAGGGTGTTTTTAATGGATAAAAAAGTATCTGCCATTCCTCAACCTAAAACATATGGATTGCTGGGGAATCTCCCATTAATCGATAAAGATAAACCGACCTTATCGTTTATCAAGCTGGCGGAAGAGTATGGTCCCATTTTTCGAATTCAAACTTTAAGTGATACCATCATTGTCGTTTCTGGACATGAACTGGTAGCAGAAGTCTGTGACGAAACAAGATTTGATAAAAGTATAGAGGGTGCTTTAGCGAAAGTTCGCGCCTTTGCTGGAGACGGATTATTTACAAGCGAGACTCACGAGCCTAACTGGAAAAAAGCTCATAATATTTTGATGCCTACATTCAGCCAACGAGCAATGAAAGATTATCATGCTATGATGGTCGATATTGCTGTACAACTCGTTCAAAAATGGGCACGGCTTAATCCGAATGAAAACGTAGATGTTCCGGAGGATATGACTCGCCTTACATTGGATACAATTGGTCTATGTGGTTTTAATTATCGATTTAATAGCTATTATCGTGAGACCCCTCATCCTTTTATTACTAGCATGAGCCGTGCTCTAGATGAGGCGATGCACCAATTACAGCGGCTGGATATAGAAGATAAACTCATGTGGAGAACGAAACGTCAATTTCAGCATGATATTCAATCTATGTTTTCTTTAGTAGATAATATTATTGCTGAACGTAAAAGTAGTGGAAATCAGGAAGAAAATGATTTACTTTCTCGTATGTTAAATGTGCAGGATCCGGAAACTGGTGAAAAATTAGATGATGAAAATATTCGTTTCCAAATTATCACTTTTTTAATAGCAGGGCATGAAACAACAAGTGGATTATTATCTTTTGCAATCTATTTTTTATTAAAGAATCCAGATAAATTGAAAAAAGCCTATGAAGAAGTAGATCGGGTTTTAACAGATCCCACTCCAACATACCAACAAGTTATGAAATTAAAGTATATCCGGATGATTTTAAATGAATCGCTACGTCTATGGCCTACTGCTCCAGCATTCAGTCTCTATGCAAAAGAGGATACAGTGATTGGTGGGAAATATCCAATTAAGAAAGGAGAAGATCGTATTTCTGTTCTTATTCCACAGCTACATAGGGATAAAGACGCGTGGGGAGACAATGTGGAAGAATTCCAACCTGAACGATTTGAAGAGCTGGATAAGGTTCCTCATCATGCTTATAAGCCATTTGGAAATGGTCAACGAGCATGTATTGGTATGCAGTTTGCACTTCATGAAGCCACACTCGTAATGGGAATGCTTCTTCAACATTTTGAATTCATCGATTATCAAGACTATCAGCTGGACGTAAAACAAACATTAACGCTAAAGCCTGGTGATTTTAAAATTAGGATTCTACCCCGAAATCAAACTATTAGCCATACTACTGTTCTTGCGCCTATAGAGGAGAAACTGAAAAACGATGAAATTGAACAGCAAGTTCTGAAGACTCCTTCTATTATTGGAGCCGATAATCTTTCACTTCTTGTTCTATATGGATCGGATACAGGGGTAGCAGAAGGTATTGCAAGAGAACTAGCAGATACAGCTAGTTTAGAAGGTGTTCAAACGGAAGTGGTAGCTCTTAACGATCGAATTGGAAGTCTGCCAAAAGAAGGGGCGGTTCTTATTGTAACTTCTTCTTATAATGGAAAACCACCAAGTAATGCAGGGCAGTTTGTGCAATGGTTGGAGGAATTAAAACCGGATGAGCTAAAAGGTGTTCAATACGCAGTTTTTGGTTGTGGAGATCATAATTGGGCTAGTACTTATCAGCGAATTCCAAGATACATTGATGAGCAAATGGCTCAAAAAGGAGCAACAAGATTTTCTACACGTGGAGAAGCGGATGCAAGTGGTGATTTCGAGGAACAGCTCGAGCAATGGAAACAAAGTATGTGGTCTGATGCGATGAAGGCATTTGGATTGGAACTTAACAAAAATATTGAGAAAGAACGCAGTACATTAAGTTTACAATTTGTTAGTCGTCTTGGAGGATCGCCTCTTGCGCGAACATATGAAGCAGTTTATGCATCTATACTAGAAAATCGTGAACTTCAATCATCTAGCAGTGAAAGAAGCACGCGACATATTGAGATATCCTTGCCAGAAGGCGCTACGTATCAAGAAGGTGACCACCTTGGGGTGCTGCCAATTAATAGTGAGAAAAATGTCAACCGAATTTTAAAACGCTTTGGATTAAATGGGAAGGATCAAGTCATACTGAGTGCAAGTGGACGGAGTGTAAATCACATACCTTTAGACAGTCCTGTTAGTTTATTTGACCTTCTTAGTTATAGTGTAGAAGTTCAAGAAGCAGCCACTCGAGCACAAATACGAGAAATGGTGACATTCACAGCATGCCCTCCTCATAAAAAGGAATTGGAATCATTATTGGAAGAGGGAGTTTATCATGAACAAATATTAAAGAAACGTATGTCAATGTTGGATCTTCTTGAAAAGTATGAGGCTTGTGAACTCCGATTTGAACGCTTTTTAGAACTTCTTCCTGCGCTCAAACCGCGTTACTATTCTATTTCAAGCTCTCCACTCGTTGCACAGGATCGTTTGAGCATTACGGTTGGTGTTGTTCATGCACCTGCATGGAGTGGGGAAGGGACATATGAAGGAGTCGCTTCTAATTATTTAGCTCAGCGTCATAATAAAGATGAGATTATCTGTTTCATTCGAACGCCACAATCGAACTTTCAATTACCTGAAAATCCAGAAACACCAATTATCATGGTTGGACCAGGTACTGGAATTGCACCATTCCGTGGATTCTTGCAAGCGCGTCGTGTTCAAAAACAAAAAGGTATGAACTTAGGACAAGCACATCTATATTTTGGTTGTCGTCATCCTGAAAAGGATTATCTCTATCGTACAGAACTAGAAAATGATGAAAGAGATGGATTAATCTCTTTACACACAGCTTTTTCTCGCCTAGAAGGATATCCAAAAACATATGTACAGCATTTAATAAAACAAGATAGAATCAATTTAATTTCACTATTAGATAATGGAGCTCACCTTTATATATGTGGTGATGGAAGTAAAATGGCTCCTGACGTAGAAGATACGCTGTGTCAAGCATATCAAGAAATTCATGAAGTCAGTGAACAAGAAGCAAGGAATTGGTTAGATCGTGTGCAAGATGAAGGGCGATATGGAAAAGATGTTTGGGCTGGTATCTGAATGTTTCTTAATTAGATAAGTAATATGTAACAAATGAACTTCTTTCGAATAAGTGTTAATTTAAAAAATAAACTTATGTATAAAAATCCCGTATTATTATTGAATACGGGATTTTCTTATTTTTAAATAAGCTGAACTGATACTGTAGAAAAATAATAGTTAATTCATTTGACAATTAAAATGACCTAATTTAATATATATGTCATAGCATATAAATAGTGAAACAAACAAATTCATTGTGAATAATTGACTGGTATGCTATATCCTTTTATATCTTAATTTATAGAGGTGATATATGAATTTACATGATTTAATAGGCTATCTTGTTCATCGTACTGATGTGAAAATGACTAATTATTTTACGAAGAAATTAAAGCCTTATGGAGTTACGCCAGAGCAGTGGGGGATTATTAGTGTTCTTTGTAGCCAAAGGGGCACTACTCAAAAGGAGTTAGCAGAAGCTATTGATAAAGATCAAACTACTGTCGTAAGAATGATACAGTCAATGGAGAGAAAAGGGATTGTAAAGAAGGCTTTGAATGACCAAGATAGGCGTTCACACAACCTATTTTTAACTGAAAAAGGTGACGAGTTAAAAAAAGAAATCCTGCCTGTAGTAAAAGATGCTCACCATTTCGTTACGAGTAATCTGAGCGAGGAAGAGATTAAAGTATTACAATCATTATTAAACAAATTGTATGATACACGCTATTAATACTTGTTCCTTATTGATGCTATGCTATTTATAAGGAACAAATTGTATTTTAGGTAAAATATATGCTATAGCATATATTTTTATTTGAAGGAATGGAGAGATAGCTTTATTTTGTATGATAATTGATTCAGAATCACCTTTTTTCCTAGTACCAGTCAAATTTTCATATTATATATGCTATAGCATGTGAATTTTATCAAATAAATAAGAAAGATGTGATTGCAATTTTAATATTAATCAATGTAGTAAAAGTTGTATTGTTTGTTTTCTTTTTAATGACAGGTACGAAAATTATATCTGGGAAAATGGCAGAGGAGTTCAAGCGATTTGGTTTACCTTCGTTTTTTAATTTCTTAACCGGAGCTTTTGAGATTGTAGGAGCGATTGGAATGTTGATAGGAATTTGGGTTCCAATGGCAGCTTTATTAGCAGGATTGTTGTTAGGTGGTACGATGCTTGCAGCTGCATTAACTCTTATTGTACTAGTGAGAGATCCCTTTAAGAAAGCAATACCTGCGCTTGTTTTGTTTGTCCTTAGTTTAGGGATCAGTTTGTATCATATTTTTTAAACATAACCGAAAACTGTTAAACTTTATGCGTTCAAGTTGATATTATTTTGTAATTATTTTATAGATAGGGGTTGTGAAAATGTAGATAAAATTTCAAATGAGTGCAGGAATAACAGCAGCACTCATTTAAGATATTACCTGCATTCGAATTGAAAAATATTGAAAATAGGAGTGAGTGAAAATGGCATATTTACTACAAGTAGATTTTCCGTTTGAAGGTCCTTTTGGTGAAGAGATGGAAAAAGCATTTCGGGATTTAGCAAAAAGTATTAACGAAGAAGAAGGGTTCCAGTGGAAAATATGGACAGAGAATGAAGAAACGAAAGAAGCTGGAGGCATTTATGTATTTGAAGAAAAACAAGATGCTGAAAAATATGTGGAAATGCACAAGGGCAGACTTCAAGCAGCTGGTGTTAAAGATATTAGAGTAAGAATTTTTAACATTAATGAAAAGTTAACTAAACTGAATCGTGGTTATAGTAAATAATGAGGGACACATAATTCAAAAAAAGAAGGGGATAATCTCCTTCTTTTTTTGAATTCTTCTTTTATGTCTTATTATGTTTTATGCAAAAAATCCCTATATAAATAAGGATTCGTGTATCGGCATATAGTTCCTTAGAAAAGGTTGTACTAAGTCTAACATATGAGAGTTCTTATATTTGGGAAATTGACGTGAAAGTACTGTGAAAAAAGTTTTATTGAAATAATTATTTATAAAAGGGTACGCCCCTTACTGGGAGGTAAGGGGCACAGGAAATGCAAATTTATTTGTAATTTGCTAAGTTGATTATAACATATATACCCGTCTATACATGTTAAAAAATTATGAACATAATTAATATTTAGTAACTAGGAGTAAAGAAGGTTGTATGACTTAAGTTATTTTTTTTAGGAATATAACAGTAAAATGCGAGAAGAGACCTGATAACAGGTCCGTTTTTGTTATTGCTTTGGCGTATAATAAATAATGTTGTTTCTCGCGTATCGATACGGGACAAATAGAGGGAATATCTCATCGGTATCCTTTCCTATCAATCTACAGAAAGAGTAGCGTGTTTTTTTATTTTAGGGGCATCTCTTTTTATTAGTTTGATACCGATGTGACAATACCCCTTTATTGTTTTTCAGACTTCGCTTGTTCTAGAATGTATGCTTCTTCTTGTTCCGGTGTCGCTAATTTGTATGCCTTACCAGTGCTGTTATTGTCCCATTCCCAAAATAAATTATGCTCCTCAACGGATTGAGAGGTTAGTAGATGATTCAAATCTAAATCATATTGTGGGTTCGGAATATAGTAACATAGCTTTGTTTGAAGTCGATGAAAATGGCAAATACACTATAATTGCTACTCCTAAATACGATGAGTTAAGGGTCACTTACTTTTATGGTGATTACGCAGCTAAAAAAATATAGAATAGAATCTTAGGTTGATTTGTTCAATCTTTTTTCAAAACACGTTTTTAATTTTTACTCGTTTATCAAGATTATTAGCATCCGTGTATTTATATAAAAATACGTATAGATTAAAAGTGAAAAAGCTAGTCGTAGAGAAACTTTAAGATATTGAATTGTAAAGAATAGTATCCTTGTACCAGAAGTATATTTATAGCTTGGATTTATTTTTTCTGACTTTCTATTTTTAATAAATATAAAATAGAAACTATTTTAGCATTCCAAAGCAAAATTTCCTATACAAATCTTTAATTAATATAATAATCTATGAGTAGAATTAACATTTTATTTATATTAAAACATCGAAAAGAGGTGGGACTTTGAACAAATGGGCTATATTATCTTTAATATGTGTACCTTACGCTCTTTTAACTATAATAAATGAGCATACATTACAAATAGGTGGATCAGCGAATATCTTTTGGAAAGTTGGTTTAATTGCACCACTTATAGGCGTTTTATTTTCAGCTGGAGCCAGTAAAACTTACCAACGTGTTATGCTTGCAATATTTAATTTAGGTTACTATTTTGCACTTTACATCTATATGATATACACTTTTTAAAATACTTTTATATTTGTTTATGAACATATATTTTGGGAGAAAATCATGAAAAATAAAACATACTATTTATCAATAATTTTCACAAGTCTTGTTTGTTTATTTTTATTTACAAAAGCTTTAGGATTTATCTTTTGGATAAATGGTGCACCAATAGACAAATGGGTAGCTTTGGTTGGTTTATTTACTATTCCGATTTTTACCTACTACTCTTTTACAGGACAAAATTTAAAAAAAACACAAAAAACGGTAACCATAGTTATAATAATAGTTCAAATAATATGGATGAAATGGGCCATTAATCAATCCAAATATTATGTACATGTTAACAGTAATAACATTCTCCCATCTCCATATATAATTCAGGAGACTCCAAATTCAGATACTCCTATTTCTCTTGGTCAAAGACTTTTAACTAACTATACTTTTTATAAATCAATTCATTCATATCTATATGTAAGAGAAAATGTCACAGAAAGTGATCGAGGGATTGTTGATTGGATAAAATATTTTGATAGCGAAATAAAAGAAGAAAAAGAAGGACGCATCTATATCGAAACTTATAAGGGGACATTATTTTTCAAGTAAATTGTAAAGGGAGAATTCAATTTGAAATCTCCCTTTTACATTCAACCATTTACTATCTACTCTCCAAATATGAAAATATCAATAGAGTAGATACAATAATTTTTATTCTATAAACTATCCTTAATATTTGTTTATGGCATCTGACATCGTAGATTTCATTGTTTGTAACAGTTCTTCTTTTGTTATTATTTTTTGTACATTTTTAAAAGGTCCGCCTAAAGATTCACCATTTTGATCCTTAATCTCTAGTTCTGTTATCTTTTTATTATTCTTCTGAATGAGTTGAAATAGAGCATATAAACGATCTAATTCTACTGAATCCAATTGGCTAAAGTCAATCTCGTTACTCATTTGCAAAGTTAATAATAATTCATTAGTTGGTTTTCCTTCATCTGGATCTTTACTATCTAAAATATATTGAAGAGCATTTTCCGTTTCAGATTCCACGTAGCCTAATTTTTTCATTTCTTCTAGTGTTGGTTTGAATTTCTTATATTCCTCATATGTTTTTTTTCCATATTGGTATTCATCACCTACTGGATATGAATAGAGGAGACCTTGTACCTTTACTCGGAATTTTAGATATTTGTTATTTTTTTCTTGCACAGTATGGTAGGTATTACCACCATTATTTTCATTTATCGGGCTCCAATCTGTTACAACAACATCAATACCGTGTTTTTTTTTTATATATTCTTGTACCTCAGCTCCATTTGCTTGATTACAACTACTTAGACATAAGAAACAAAATACTAGCAATATTACATGTTTCAATCTTTTCATATAAGCACTCCCTACGTAAGAATTAATTCTTGAATGTGCAGCACACTACAAAACCTTCTTTTCCTGAGTCGTATACTTTAACTTTTATATAGTTTGAATCTTATTGAATCATTTAAGTTCCTGACGTTCCCAACTATACTGCTTGAAGCATTACAGTATTAAAATAAACAACTTATTTATTTTAAGGTCTTTCTCAATTCTATAAGCACATGGTTCATTGGGCTTATATCTAAAATGTACATTCATACGATGGTATCTATTTTACTATAAAATTTAGTTCTATTATTAAAATGTTCCTTTTTTCTTTCCTAGTATAGATGTTCGCTCTACTTCAATGAGGGAGGATTTATGGAAGGACATTATACAATTTCAAGGTGTGCACCATATATAAGAAGAAAAAACATAGCTACAAACTAAATATAACAAAAGTTGTATATACGTATAATCTCATTTAAAAGCACTAATGATAATGTTATACTACTATCAACCAAGAAGAATCCAACAAACTATGATTAATCACTACATTTTCTTTCATAGCATGTCAACGTAAAAAAGACACTTTCCATTGTGTCTTTTTTTACGCTTTGAGATGAATACATTGACTCAATACTTATATTTGGGGTAGCATCACATGCCCATCAAGCTAACCAAGTAAATTACTAGATAAGAAACGATCCTTGTTTCAAAACTAGCAATTGATAGAAAAGTAGGCATGCTAAAGAAGCCTATTAAAACGTGATTTTTTCGCTAGGCAGATTGTCTATGCTTCACCGTCGTTTTATACACAATCCCTAGAATATCAAAGACGGTCATCTTCTTATACCGATGACATTTACGACCGTTCTTTTTGAGCAGCAGATAAAGACGATACAGAATTTTTAAAATTTCTTCTGTGCCAACGGCTATCGCTTGAAACAGTAACGGAAAGTAATCTTTAATCATATAAATCGCTTTGTATTCACTCAGCTCCTGCTTTGTCTTTTCAAGCAGAAACTGTCGCATTTGAAACATCGTAGAAGAACAGAGGAGAATGCCGATGAGTTGTCCATATAAATGGCACTCTAGGCGTTCTCTTTTAATATTTTTACATTCATCAATTTCAAAAAATGACTTCCACGTTTTAAACAAAATTTCAATCTGCCAACGAAGTGAATACAATGAGTGCACGTAGTTCGTTGGTACTCCTTCTAGAGACGTGTTCGTGATATATACATTCATACCCATTAAACGTTTACTTTTCTCCTTCATGACGATGCCTTTTTTCTTTTCACGTATCGCTTGGTTTTTCAGGCGTGTTTGCGTTTGATCATCGGTTAAACGATGGAAAATGACACGTGCTGGAAGCTTCTGATTTTGGCCAATGTATGCCTCGGGGATTTCTATCGTTTCACCTGGGATTAGACCCGACATCATTTGTGCCATATCAAGCTGGATGTATTCTGTTTGCTTTTTTAACGTGCCGTTGTTGAAGTATTCTGGCTCAGGGTTCTTGATATAAATGCGTGTATTCAGCTTCAACCGCGAGATATAGTAAGCCTCTTTATCATGAATAGTTTGTAAGTCTCCTAAATCGAAGTAACCAAGATCACGTAAACACAAATCACCCGCCTCTACGGTTTCAAGGCAGATGGTACCGTATGTTTTATCATTATTCTTTCCTGGTCCAAGCTGCACGTTAAGAAATTGACCACTAAGTAAATCATATTCCAATTGGATTTTCACGCCTGCCGTATTACTACTCCCGCCTGAACCTTGATAGTTAGTGGCGAAATGATCAGGCAGTTGAAACACTGTCGCATCTAAAATACGGATACGATTGAAAGTAGAGATCATGTGTGCAGAAAGCGAGTGATTTGAACAGAGTTTTTGTGTGAGAAGAGAAGTAAAGACTTCTCGAAGAAATGCGACAGCTGCTGGATTAAAGCGTTGATTCAATCCTTCTGAGCTCATCAGTACCCCAGTTGAGGCTTCTAACTGACTGCACAATTGTGTAAGCGATGTGCTAGCGATTTCTTGACTGAGCCATACGCAAAGGGCAATGAGTTCGTTTGCTTGATACTTACTAGATCGCTGTACAAAACCAACTTGTTTGGCGATATCTTGTAGGACTATTGGAGATAAAAAGTATTGTAGCTCTTGTGCGAAAAGATTCAGTTCATTGGAAATGATAGGATTCATCAAAAACGCCATCCTTTCTGTATATTTCTACAAAAAGAATAGCGTTTTTTTGATTATATGGATACAAATTTATCTTAGCTTGATAGCGATGGGGCGGTACCCCTAATACCCCAGAAGGAAAAGAAGAGTTTGAATCCTTTAAGGTACAGGGCGTTCCATATATCATTGTAAAAGATCATGAAAATAACACTCAAAAATCAATTCTTGGATTTAGCACTCAATCATTAGAAGAGGCTATTTTATAATAATCATCCAACACCATGAAAAAGAAACG